>CAZWFL010000005.1:0-19887 GCA_964633195.1 uncultured Rikenellaceae bacterium
CAGGTGTAAGTAAAACCGGGCTCATAATACAATTCCTTTCAGAATCATTGTTGATTGTAATTATCGCGGGATTAATTGCACTGCTCCTGTTATATGCCTGCTTACCGGTTTTAAGCCAGGTAGCCGGGAAACAGATTTCCCTGTCGGTGATATTCAGCATAAGCGGGCTAATAGCCATTATCGCGCTGCTGTTTTTTGTCGGCATTGCCTCAGGATTCTATCCTGCGTTCGTTCTGGCATCATTTAATCCCGTTGAAGTACTCAAGGGAACAATGAGCCCTGGTTCCATGTCAAAACGATTGAGAGCAATACTTGTAATATTCCAGTTCACTGTTTCAATAATAATTATTGTCGGCTCAATCATAGTCTACAGACAATTAAATTTCCTGACAACTAAAGATTTAGGATTCGGGAAGGACAACCTGATAATCCTTAAAAGGGTTGATTCATTCTGGAGGCAAAAGGAGGCTTTCAGGAATCAGCTTCTTGAAATCCCCGGGATTAAAAATGTGGGATTCTCAAGAAATATACCGGGTACAAATTTCAGTAACAATGCCTTTTTCAATGATAATGATCCTGAGAGGAAAACATATCTTATAAACCAGGGACAGGTTAGCCTCGATTTTCCGGAAGCTCTGGGAGTCAGACTGGCAGCTGGAAGGTTCTTTTCCCGTGAATTCGGAACAGACTCTCTGGCAATAATGATTAACGAAGCCGCTGTTAAATCTCTCGGGCTCATCGACCCGGTTGGCAAATATATCCTTCAGCCCAGGGGGCCACAGCAATTCCAGAGACTTCAAATAATTGGGATCATGCAGGATTTCAATATTGAATCAATGCACAAGGCAATAACTCCGGTTTGTTTTACGGTAATGGGTGCCGGAGGAGGCGACCAGTACGCAACGGTGAGGCTTACGGGCAATGATATACCCGGTACTCTCAGAGCTATTGAGGAGACCTGGAGTAAATTTACATCCACCCAGCCATTCCAGTTCGACTTCTTCACGGATTTATGGGATAATCTATATCTGGCTGAGATGAGAACAGGTAAGATATTCATCATTTTCTCATTCCTGGCAGTTTTTATTGCATGCCTCGGACTCATCGGCCTGGTGACATATATCACAAATAAGAGGACAAGAGAGATAGGGATAAGAAAAACATATGGAGCATCTTCGGAAAGTGTACTCGGATTACTCTCAAAAGAAGTGATCTGTCTTATCATGATCGCCTCCCTGGTTGCCTATCCTGTTGCTTTCTTCGGCTCACGATACTGGCTGGAAGGATTTGCCACCAGGATCTCAGTCAATCCGTTGATATTTATTCTGGCAACCTTGATCATGCTGGCAATAGGCTGGCTATCCATAAGTTATCAGACAATCAAAGCAGCCGGCTTTAATCCTGCCAGAGCTCTCAAAGAAGAATAGAAAGTCACATTGGGGCTTTTTATGTACTTTTGAGAAAATTAAATAACATGAGGATTGATATTCTGACTGTTCTCCCGGAATTACTTGAAAGTCCGTTGAACCATTCCATTGTAAAGAGGGCAAAGGAAAATGGGCTTGTTGAGATCAATATACTGAATCTGAGGGATTTTGCCAAAGACAAGTACAGGAGTGTGGATGACTATGCCTTCGGTGGCGGTGCAGGAATGGTGATGATGATAGAACCCGTTTACAGAGCTATAGAAAAGCTTAAGAGCGAAAGGGAATATGATGAAATTATTTATACCTCACCCGACGGGGAACAGTTTACACAGAAGAGTGCCAATGTTCTTTCCCTGAAGAATAATATCATAATACTCGCAGGGCATTATAAAGGTATCGATCATAGAATAAGGCAGCATCTTATAACAAGGGAAATATCAATCGGGGATTATGTATTGTCAGGAGGTGAACTTCCTGCGGCGGTAATTACAGATGCTATTGTAAGGCTATTGCCCGGTGCTATCTCCGATGAACAATCAGCCCTCTCCGATTCGTTCCAGGACGACCTGCTGGCCCCTCCTGTGTATACACGACCGGCAGAATTCATGGGATGGAAGGTCCCTGAAATCCTTCTTTCGGGCAACACGGCAGAGATCGGGAAATGGAGACACGAAAGGGCGGAGGAGAGAACTCGTCTGCTCAGACCGGGTCTGCTGAAAGAAGAATGAGGGGGCGAGGGGGCGATGGAGTGATGGGGCGAGGGGGCGACAAAGCGACAAAGCGACAGAGCGACAGAGCGATGAGCGGTGAGCAAAAACGGCAATTTGGAAATGATAAAAAGCTTTATTAAAATTGTGAACTATATTTTTATTTTTATAAATATTTAATAATCAATTACATGAACACACAGGATTACATCAACCGGGAGGATATGTATGGTGCACACAACTACCATCCTCTTCCCGTAGTTCTTGAAAGAGGTGAAGGACCATTTGTATGGGATGTGGAGGGCAAGAGGTACTTTGATTTCCTGTCAGCTTATTCTGCAGTGAATCAGGGCCATTGCCATCCAAAAATAATAAGGGCGCTGACCGAACAGGCAACAAGGCTCACACTCACATCAAGAGCATTCTATAATTCTGTGCTGGGCGAATACGAAGAGTACATAACAAAGTGCTTCGGATATGATAAGGTACTTCCCATGAATTCGGGTGCCGAGGCAGACGAAACAGCACTTAAGCTTTGCCGGAAATGGGCCTATAAGAAAAAGGGGATCAGAGAGAATCAGGCAAAGATCATTGTTTGTGAAGGCAATTTTCATGGCCGGACCATTACTATTATATCAATGTCGACCGATCCTGATGCAAGAAATGATTATGGTCCCTTCACCCCGGGCTTCACAATAATACCCTACAATGACACTAAAGCACTTGAAGAAGCGCTGAAGGATCCGGATGTTGCCGGATTTCTGGTGGAACCGATTCAGGGTGAAGCCGGAGTATTTGTCCCTGATGACGGCTATCTGAAAAAATCATACGATCTGTGCAAGGCTCATAATGTTCTTTTCATTGCTGATGAAGTTCAGACTGGTCTTGCAAGAACAGGAAAGATGCTGGCATGTGAACACGAAAATGTCCGCCCCGATATCCTGATTCTGGGCAAAGCCCTTTCAGGAGGTGTGATGCCCGTATCAGCAGTTCTTGCCGATGATGATATTATGCTGACAATCAAACCGGGGGAACACGGTTCAACTTTCGGGGGCAACCCGCTTGCCGCAAAGGTTGCCATTGCAGCCCTTGAGGTTATCAGGGAGGAGAAACTTGCAGAGTCTGCTGAACGTCTCGGGGAGATCTTCCGCAGGGAAATGAAGAGTATAAAATCGGAGATGATTGAGATTGTAAGGGGAAAGGGATTACTCAACGCTGTGGCAATCAGGCCTAAGGGTGACAAGAGAGCCTGGGATGTATGCCTGGCAATGAAGGAGATGGGAGTGATAGCCAAGCCAACCCATGAGCACATAATACGCTTCGCCCCACCCCTCGTAATAACAGAGATGCAATTGAGAGAAGCAATAGATCTTATTAAGGAGGCTTTTAAATTGTTTCAATAACTCTGCCAATGAAAAAGTTCCTTCTCTGGTTTCTGGCTTTCATAATCACTATTGCCGCTGCTTACTATCAGAGGAAAACAGGTCCTACCTATCCTAAGCAGGTTGACGTTACAATTAACGGTAGTGAATATACTTTAAAACTTGTCAGAAGCCTGGGCCTTGACGAACGCTCTGAAGTGAAGCTGGCGATAAGAGACACAACTGTAAAAGCCAGGATCTTCTACAGAAGGTTCAGAACGGACAATGAATTCAGGGTGGCTGAGTTTTCTTACAAAATCTATCCCCTGGATTCTTTTGTCATGAACAAAATATTCGGAATGAGTCACGAGAGGGGATTATTTGCAGAACTTCCGCCCCAGCCTCCCGCAGGCAAACTAGAGTATTACATAGAGATTACGGATTCTATGGAAACCGTGGACCTGTTCAGGGATAACCCTGTTGTCGTAAGGTTCAAGGGCAGTGTTCCTGCTTATATTCTTACTCCACACGTCCTCATAATGTTTGCAGCCATGCTCTTTTCAACGTTTACCGGACTGTTATGCATCACAAAAATGCCCGGGATCAGAATCTACTCAGGATGGACCCTTGGATTACTTACTGCAGGAGGGATGATACTGGGCCCGGTTGTTCAGAAATTTGCCTTCGGAGAATTCTGGGCCGGTATCCCTTTCGGATGGGATCTGACAGACAACAAGACACTAATAGCATTCATCTTCTGGGTGGCAGCCGTTGCAGCCAACAGGAAGAAAGAGAGGCCGGCCTTCTCTCTTCTTGCAGCCATAGTATTGCTGGCAATCTATTCAATCCCGCATAGTATGATGGGATCAGAGCTTGATTATGAAACAGGTAAAGTCATACAGGGTTTTTTACTTCTTTCTTTACTGAAATTTACACGAAATTCTTAACTTGTATGCAGCACTAAGGAATAACTCACGTCTATTGAATAGAAAAATTCATAGAAAGTGGGTGCCGCATTAAAGATAAGAACTAGTCTTTACAACAATAAGATGTCAAATGTAGAAGCAGCATTCAGGAATTTACACCAGGATCTACTTGACGGATGTAAAGCTGGTGATCAGAGGGCACAGTTCCAGATCTACAAATTGTACTACAAGGCTATGTACAACACGAGTCTGAGAATTGTGAACGATTCGATGGAGGCAGAAGATATAATGCAGGAATCATTTCTTTCAGCCTTTGAGAAGATAGACACCTATTCAGGAACTGTGAGTTTCGGCGCATGGCTCAAGAAAATTGTGATAAACAGGTCGCTGGACTCACTTAGCAGGAGAAAGGGGATCTTTGAAGATATTGATCAGCACACAGGCCTCAGGGATGAAAGCGATGATGATGCCATGAGGAAAAAGGAGATGGATGTGAAGGTTGAAGAGGTCAGGGAAGCAATTGAAAAACTTCCGGATGGTTACAGGATCATCCTCTCACTTTATCTGCTGGAGGGATATGACCATGATGAGATTGCCGAAATACTGGCAATCAGCAGCAGCACCTCACGATCACAACTCTCCAGGGCAAAGCAGAAACTCATTGCTGAACTGAATGAAAAAAGAAAATCGTATCAGAAATGAAAAATATAGAAGACATAATCAGGCAAAACAAGGATCTCTTCGAAGGGGCAGAGCCTTCGGAGGGTCATTTTGAGAGATTCAACCGGAAACTCGAACAGAGGTTCCATGCCATCGCAGTTAAAAGAAGCATAGTACCGTATCTTCTTAGAGCTGCTGTCGTAACTCTTCTGGTTACACTCTCTTCACTGTGGGTGTGGGATAATTTTCTGAGGTCCGAAAAAACCAGAATGACACTCAGCCAGGTCTCGCCTCAGCACAGGGAAGTAGAGAACTATTATCTGTACCAGGTCAATCTTATGGAGGGTGAGATTTTCTCTGCCGGACTCTCCACAAGTCCTGAGCAGGAGGAGATGCTTCGCAGGGAAATGAGCAGCATGGATTCAATTTATGTTCAGCTCCAGAAGGAACTTAAGGCAAACCCCAACGATGAAAGGATTGTCAACGCCATGATAGAACACTATCAGACCAAGCTTGAAGTCCTTGCCTTCATTGTGGATCAGTTAAAGAACATCAGGGATGAAAAACAAAATACTTACGAAAATGAAAAGGTCAGTTTATAAAACAGGAGCGCTCCTTACTTTTACACTTCTGCTCCTGGCTTTTACAGCTTATGGACAGGAAGTGACAAAGGAGTTTCATAAAGAGTATACACCGGGACCATCAACGGCACTGAATATCGGAAACAAATATGGCGATGTGCTGGTGCACACCTGGGATAAGCAGTCAGTCGTAATACATGTAAAAGTACTTGTGGAAATGCCAGGCAGACAAAGGGCTGAAGAATATCTGAGTTATATTGATGTCCAGTTCTCAGACACAGAAGGGCTCATATCGGCAAAGACTGAAATCGATTCGAGATTCAGATTTACAGGATGGGGATCAGGTTCAAGAAGATTCAGGATTGATTACACTATCAATATGCCTTATCAGATGGATCTGACTCTTGCTAACAGGTACGGAGATGTCGATCTTGAAGAATTACGCGGTAAAGTGGACCTTGACATCAGATATGGAAATCTTACAGCCTCTAAGCTTACGAGAGGCAATGAAAAACCATTGAACAAACTTAATCTGGCTTATGGAAAAGCCAGAATAGATGAAGCCGGCTGGCTCGATATCATATCAAGATACAGCGGCGGACTTGAAGTATCAAGGAGCCAGGCCCTGCTGATAGATACAAGATACTCAAAGCTGAATATAGATGAAACAAGCTCGGTGGTTGCTGAATCAAAGTATGATAATATAAGAATACGTGTCATCAACAATCTGGTAATAAATACCGGTTATACAGATCTGGGTATCGGTACACTTACAAAAAAGCTTAAGATCGAAACAGGTTATGGTTCGGTCAATGTGGATGATATCCCGGATGGATTTGAAGCGGTTGAGGTCGAATCCCGATATACAGGGGTAAGGCTCGGCATCAATAATTCAGCCAGTTATAAGCTCGATGCTAAAGTATCCTACGGTGGTCTTAGATTTAATGAAGATAACTTTCAGCACCAGAGGCGGATCGTTCAGAATAATACGAATGAAACCTCTGGAATTGTGGGAACAGAGAGTTCTCCCTCTGCCACCGTAACGGTAAATGCATCATACGGCTCGATAAGGCTGAACTGATCAGAAATCCATTTCCACAACAGTAATACCGGATCCGCCCATATCAACGTGCTCATCACGGAATGATTTAATAAGATCGACAGTTGCAAGATACTGGCGAACAAGCTCCCTGAGGATCCCATTCCCCTTACCGTGAAGGATCCTCAGGTTCCTGTGTTGCACCATTATTGCAGTATCAATCAGGTCGCGGACCAGATTAACGGCCTCTTCTCCCCTGACCCCTCTTATGTCAATCTCGGGTTTGAACCCGAGCTTGCGCTGTGTAATCAGCGAATCTGCCATGACAGTGCCGGAAACAGATTTAAGACTCTTCCGAAATTCTCCCCTGCTGATCCTGACTATCCGGTCAACAGACACCCGGAACCTGAAGCTGCCCGACTCAATCAGAGCCATATTATCCTTAAGTTCCATTATCTCTCCCATTGCCTCTGTGTCTGTCATTCTTACGGCATCGCCCGGTTTCAATGGCTTATCTTCAGGTTGATATGCCGGAGTTTTCTCCTGCATACTGCTCTTTCTGATTCTTCCTGTTCGGGTTGCCAGCTCTGATAATCGCCTTTCTGCTTCCGATTCTGCCGGCATTGTATCTTTATCCGTTGCACTCCTGAATTCATCAAGCTTCTTTCTGGCCTCCTTCGTCCTCTCTTTCTCAGCCTGCGACTCACGTATCTGACGTATGGTGTTTTCGATCACCCTGTTCGATCCCCGCAGCAGCTCTTCAGCTTCTTCCTTTGCTCTCGCAATAATCTCTTTCCTCATTGTTTTAACGCCTGAAAGCTCTTTTTCATAATCGGCAATCAGCTCCTCAAGCTTCTTCTCGTCCTGTCTTATCTTCTTCCTTTTTGTCTCCCAGTATCGTTTGTCGCGTGCTATATCTTTCAGGTGCCTGTCGTAATCGATATTTCTTACTCCGGCTTTTCCGGCTGCTTCATCAAGTATATCACCGGGAAGACCAATCTTCCTGGCAATCTCAAAAGCGAATGAGCTGCCCGGCTTGCCAATAAAGAGCTGAAAAAGGGGCTGCATGAGATGGTTATCGAAAGCCATGGCTCCGTTGACGATACCTTCGGTAACTGAGGCAAAATGTTTAAGACTCGTATAATGAGTTGTAAGCACCCCGAAAGCCTTTTTGTTATTCAACTCTCCCAGAATAGCCTCAGCAATGGCTCCCCCCAGCATAGGCTCGGTCCCCGTTCCGAATTCATCAATAAGAATAAGACTGCTGCCAGCCGCGTGTTTCAGAAAATGCTTCATGTTGATCAGATGGGAGCTGTAAGTGCTCAGATCGTTCTCAATGCTCTGCTCATCGCCGATATCGATCAGTATATCCCTGAAGATACCGGTCTCTGATCCCTCAGCAACAGGAATGGTAAGTCCGCACTGAACCATGTACTGAAGTAGTCCGACTGTTTTCAGACACACCGACTTGCCGCCTGCATTGGGCCCGGATATCAAAAGGATCCTGTTACTTTCGTCAAGCTCAATATCGAGAGGTACAACCTTCCTGCCCGGGATATTTTCAAAGGTGAGAGAGAGAAGGGGATGGACTGCTCTTTTCCAGCTTATAAGTTGTTTTTCTGAGAGTGATGGTTTGATCGAGTTAAAGTGGTTGCCCATTAACGCCTTGACTCTCAGAAAATCAATCTCACCCAGAAACTCATTGGAACTGATCAGATCGTCAATATAAGGCCTTATATTATCGGCAAACTGAACAAGAATCTTTACTATCTCCCTTTTCTCCTCATACTCCAGTTCAACAATGTCATTGTTAATCTCAACTATCTCCTCCGGTTCAATATAGACCGTCTTACCCGAAGCAGACTGGTCGTGTATAAGCCCCTTGATTTTACGCTTGCCAAATACGCTTACCGGGATAACTCCTCTCCCATTCCTTACAGACGGAGCAGTGTCCGGATCAATAATACCGTCGGCCTTAGCCTGACGAAGCAGGGCGTTGAGCCTTCTGGCGGCCTGACTGTTTTTTGATATGATTTCCTGCCTTATTTCCTTCAGACGCTGCGAGGCATTATCCTTAATGACCCCAAAACGGTCTATTATCCTGTCTATAGAATCAAGAACATAGGGATAAGTCTTAACACTGCCGCAAATTTTCTTCAGATGAGGGTATCTCTCTTCATCCCTGCTCCTGAAAAACTGAAGTATTGATTTTACAGTCTCAAGCGAACGTTTAAGATCAAACAACTCCCTGACCTCCGGGAAAGTACCTTCTACCCTGATCTTGTCGAGACAATCAGAGATATTGAAATAGTTATCAGCCGGGAAATTCTCCTCTAACCTGAGTAGTTGCTGAAACTCGGAAGTAACGGACAACATCTCATCAAGTTCCCCGGCATCATACAGAAACCGCATATTATCGACCCTTTCAGCACCCATCGGGCTGAGGCATTTTTCCTTCAGGAGGGATCGTATCCTGTCAAAACCGATTTTCGATTCGAAATTTGCCGGGTAGATCATAGGCGAAAAGCGTTCAGCGTATTTTTGTCCAAAGTTAATTATTGTTAAAACATTTCGGGACAGAATATGGCAGGTATACTTTTTTTTCTACTTTTAGCCATTCAATTCTGTAACTAAATATTCACCATTATGAGAAACAAACGAATTTATAGCAGTATGATCCTTCTTTTAGTTCTTTCAGGATTACTGTTGGCGCAGACCGAAACGGTTGATCTTGGCATGATCTATAAGATCAAGCAGGAAGCTAACAGATACTCGGCCGTTGAAGATCTTGCATTCGGGCTCACTGATCTGACAGGACCAAGACTCACAGGTTCTACAGGGGCTGAAAGGGGTTACGAATGGACCATGAAAAAGATGGAAGAGATCGGACTGGTAAATGTCAGAATAGACGAGGCAAGGGAATTTAGCCGCGGAGGCTGGGACAATATTAAGACCTATGCAGCCATGACCGCACCCTATTATACTAATTTTGCCTGCCTCCCTGTTGCATGGACAGGAAGTACAAAGGGACTTGTAAAGGGAGATGTTATATTACTCAACGTTAATTCCGAGACCGATCTCGAGAAATATAAAGGAAAACTGGCAGGCAAGATAGTCCTCATGCCTTCAACAGCCACTTACACAATGAGTTTTGATCCCCTGGCTACAAGGTATACCGACGAGCAACTGCTACAGATTGCACTGGCCTCGTCACCTGCAATGGGAGGAAGAAGACCCATGGGTGATTTTGCCGCTCTTGCAGCTCAGCGGACATTGCGAAACAAGATCGTAGAACTACTTGCATCAGAAGGTGTTGCAGTAATACTCAATAGTTCAGGTACTTTTAATGTACCAAGGGCGACAGGGGCAAGCCACACTACCGGAAATCCGGAGCCGGTAGCAGAACTCAATATTCCCGTTGAGGCCCACGGACGGATGGAAAGGATGCTGAGGCGTGACATCCCTGTTGAGATGGAGGTTGAGATACAGAACAGGTTCTTTGATAGCCCGAAAATATATAATGTCATCGGGGAAATACCAGGTACCGATAAAAATCTGAGAAATGAAATAGTCCTGATCGGGGCACACCTCGATTCATGGCACGGCGGCACAGGTGCTGCCGATAATGCTTCAGGATGCATCGTGATGCTCGAGGCGATGCGTATTCTTAAAAGCCTTGACGTTGCACCACGAAGAACAATCAGGATAGCCCTCTGGGGTGGTGAGGAACAGGGTCTCCATGGATCGAGGGGTTATGTGGAGAAATATCTTGTTGATCCAAAGACCAGGGAAAACAAGCCCGAATTCGACCGGTTCTCCGTATATTTCAACATGGATAACGGAAGCGGCAGATACAGAGGCATCTATCTGCAGGAAAATGAGCTCGTCAGGCCGATATTCGAAGAATGGCTGAAGCCCTTTGAGAGTATGGAAGCATCTACGATTGCTATCAGGAATACAAGCGGGACAGATCATCTTTCATTCGACGCAGTGGGACTGCCCGGCTTCCAGTTCATCCAGGATCCTCTTGAATACGGCAGAGGATACCACACAGTGATGGATACCTATGAGAGGCTGATAATGTCAGATCTAAGACATAATGCCGTTATTACTGCATCATTTGTCTATAACGCCGCAATGCGCGATGCGAAGATCCCGCGAAAACCGGCCATGAAGGCAAGAGCCGATGCTCCGGACATGATGAGAATGATGATGCAATAACCTTTGGATGATTTGATATATGGGTAAAGACGCGCAAATTGCGCGTCTTTACGTTATTGCACATATGAATCGGAGGTGTGTATCAAATCTTTCAGTTCATCAATATGATTCTGGTACACACCCCTTGGATAAGTTTTGTATTTCTTACACAACGATGCGGCATATCCGACAGCCACTCCCATCTGGCCGGTGGTATGCATCACCCTGGGTCCCCCGAGCCCAACGTGTGAACAACTGAAACAACGGCCGGCCATAAAAAGATTATTAATATTCACCGAATAAAGAGTCCGCTACGGAATATAATAGTAGTCAACACCATAAAAGAGAGCCTCCGAGAGAAAATCGGGCTGTGAGGGATCAGCCAGATTCTGCTGGTAATGGACATCCACATCTCGCGTCTCCATTGCCACGGCATCGGGAAATTCCCTCATGTATCTTGCATCATTAAAGGTATAGATATAATCACCTTTAAGTCTTCTCGACTCTCTTTTACCCGCGAGATAACCAACCCATTCAAGTGCAAGATTCTCATTATCAAGATTCTGCTTTGCATTGTAAAACGATCCATAGATAGCTTTGAGCAAATGATCCCTTATGTATTCTGCATCATCAACCTGGTGAATATCATTACGTGAGAATTCCCACTTCCATGTGCCTCCTGTTGCCGCATGATCGCCTGCAACCTCCATAGCCCAGGGCACCTCAGGAAATTCAGCGGGCTTTCCCGTGTCGTATGAACGCCACAATACCGACGATCCCATTACCCTGTTATCGGGTTCGGCCGGGCTCCAGAGTTCCCGGTGCTTTTCCCAGTTCTCTCCATATTTTGTTGAATCTTCTCTTCCATACATATATTCAGCGCCTGCCCAGTAGCCTATCCAGCCGTCGCCTGTGCAATCTGCAAAAAGAGGTGCGGTGAACCTTTTTGATTTCCCTGTTATTGTATGTCTTGCATCAACAGATGTAACAGAGCTGTTTACACTATTTGACCTGAATGCCCTCCACTCAAGAAACAGTTTAATATTCTCATACCTGTTGATATTATCGTGCCTCTTAATATCATCGTGCAGAGCATCAGGAGATCCGTTTGGCCACCAGACTGTATTAAGCATGCTTATTATCCGATCTGATTTCCAGGTTATTCCTTCGGTATGCACTCTTATCTCCCCGCTGGCGTTTCCTCCAAGAACCGGCCTGTCATGTATCAGGGCAACATTCATCCCCTGCTCCGCTGCCGCTATGGCTGCCGCACAACCGGCAATACCACCTCCCACAATTACCAGATCGAATTGCTCTTCTTCCTCCGGGATATCTCTTTCTCCTGCAATGACCCTTCTCCATTCAGCCAGCTCCCCCCGGTCTTCCGGAGGGGATTTCTTAGAAGGACCGAAGTATACGGCGTCGCATCTTCCCTCAAAACCCGTAAGATCCTTCAGCTCAATCCTGACAAGAGATTCCGGCATTCTTACCTTACCGGCGTATTGCCAGCCCCACTCCCCTTCAGTCCCCAGTGTCGCCTTCAGTTCAGTTCCGTTGACAATAATCTTAAAACGGCCCGGGGCGTCCCAGTTGCCGGGAGCCCAGTTCTTGGTTCTGACCCATACATGGTATCTTCCTTTATGCACAAGTTCGAGCCCGGCCGAGGCATTCCTGACCGGTTGACCCATTCCATGTGCCAGAAGATATGGAGAACCCATCTGCTCTACAAACTGCTGATCAACCACCCAGCCCCCCTTATCGGTGAAGCTCTCCGCTTCAATAAGAATTCCATCAGACACGCCGGTACAGGATGATAAAAGTCCGGCAATAAGCGAGAAAAGAAGAAGCTTTTTCATCTTTATACTGTGATAAGTTTAATTTTTTATTCCTGCAAGGTCGAGAATAAATGCGTACTGCAGGGCAACTATCCTGTATCGCTCAAATCTTCCCGATGCACCGCCATGACCTGTCGCCATATTACAATCCATTATCAGAATATTCCTGTCAGTTTTCATGTCGCGCAATTTAGCTACCCATTTTGCAGGCTCCCAGTACTGCACCTGCGAATCCCAGTAACCTGTTGTAACAAGCATATTGGGGTAATCCTGTGCCTTTACCTGGTCGTACGGTGAATAGGAGAGCATATAATCATAGTACTCTTTTTTCCTCGGATCGCCCCATTCGTCCCACTCAAACGTGGTAAGAGGGATAGAGGCATCGAGCATGGTGGTTACAACATCCACAAAGGGGACGGCTGCAATTACACCTTTATAGAGTTCGGGTCTCATATTTACAATAGCACCCATAAGAAGACCCCCTGCACTTCCTCCATTGGCAAACAGTCCGCCCGCATTGGTATATTTTTCATCGATCAGAAACTGTGCACAATCATTGAAATCGGTGAAGGTGTTGATCTTCTTCAGGAGTTTTCCATCCTCATACCAGTAACGTCCCATCTCACTGCCACCCCTGACATGAGCAATTGCATAAACAAATCCCCTGTCAAGCAGACTTATGATATTTGACCGGAAGCCGGGGTCAGTTGAACTGCCGTAAGAACCATAAGCGTAGAGCAGCAAGGGGGCTTTACCGTTCTGCACAAAACCCTTTCTGTAAACCAGTGAAACAGGGATCATGGTGCCGTCACCTGCCTTTGCCCAGAGACGTTTCGACTCATAATTGTTCTTATCAAATCCGCCAAGTACCTCTTCCTGCTTCATCACCTTCTTCTCCCTGGTCAACACGTTGTAATCGATAACCGAAGAAGGAGTTGTCAGTGAAGAATAGGCATACCGGAGTATCTCGGTATCAGCATTGGGATTGACACTTATCCCTGCCGTATAGGCCTCCTCTCCAAAATCAAGATAGTGTTCCGTATTATCTGCCACATTGATTATCCTCAGGTTGCTGAGTCCTTTAATCCTTTCATCACTAACGATAAAATTATCAAACAGTCCGAAATCTTCAAACAACACATCATCCCTGTGTGGTATAACATCTGTCCAGTTCTCCCTGGTGGTTTTATTATAAGGTGTTTTAACAAGTTTGAAATTGGTTGCACCATCCAGGTTTGTCCTGATATAAAAATAATCACCAAGATGATCAACACTATATTCATGGTTTACAGCTCTCGGTTCAACAATTTTTATTTCACCGTCGGGCCTGGCTGACTCAATAAAGCGTACCTCGTTCGACAATGTCTGAGTTGAGTTAAGAAGAATGTATTTACGGCTTTTAGTCTCCGAAATATATACACTGAATGTTTCATCCTGCTCGAAGTAAACCTCCCTGTCTTCCTCAGCCGGTGAACCAAGTTTATGTTTCATTACCCTGTCGGCTCTCAATGTTTCGAAATCCCTGCTGGTATAAAAAAGAGTTATATTATCTGCTGCCCAGACAAGGTTTCCTGTAGTATTCTCAATCATATCGGGAAGAAGTCTGCCCGACTCAAGATCAAGCACATGAATCGTATAGCGCCGGCGGCTTACAAAGTCGACACCATATGCGACCATTTTATTGTCGCGGCTTACCCTTATCTGACTGACCGAACAGTAATCTTTACCTTCAGCAAGCTTATTGACGTCAAGTATTATCTCCTCCGGTGCATCCAGTGAGCCTTTCTTGCGGCAATGAACAGGATACTCCTTCCCTTCCGAATATCGTGTGTAATAATAGTACCCGTTATCAAGGTATGGTACTGATTCATCATCCTGTTTTATCCTTCCCGTCAGTTCATCAAAAAGCGTCTGCTGAAGAGCTTCGGTATGCTTCATGACTGCCGTGGTAAATTCATTTTCACCGTTCAGGTAATCAAGCACTTTTAATGTGTGCTCATCGGATGTTTCTGCACTCTTCTGCTCATCGCTCAGTCTCATCCAGTAGTAGTTATCTATGCGTCCATCGAAGACCTCATGTGGTATTTTCTCCGCCACAGGCGGTTTTACCGTTTGTTTGTTACAGGCCGCAAAAAGCAGGGCCGGGAAGATCAGAAGAAAAAGTTTTGTGGTTTTCATGGTATTAATCTTAAATTATTATTAATGTAGGGGCGTTGCATGCAACGCCCGTACCATCATCAGATGCAACGCCCGTACCATTTTATTATTTATCTACATCTTTCATAGATAGCTGTATACGATTCCTGTCAGTATCCACGGCAATTACTTTTACTTTTACGTGCTGGTTAAGTTTTACCACTGCGGCAGGATCTTTCACAAAGCCTTTAGCCAGGTTTGAAATATGCACCAGACCATCCTGTTTTACTCCGATATCCACAAAGGCACCGAATTTTGTGATATTTGTCACAATACCCGGAACTACCATTCCGGGTTTAAGATCATCAATTGAATGGATATCTGCAAAGCTGAATTCTTTTATTTTACTTCGCGGATCCCGTCCGGGTTTAGCCAGCTCTTCTATTATGTCAAGCAAGGTAGGAAGGCCTGTTGTACCGGTCACATACTTTTCCGGTTTTATCTCTTTTCTTTTAGCTTCATCGGAAATCAGATCAGGTATCTGAACACCCAGGTCTCCGGCAATTCTCTCCACCACATGATAACTCTCCGGGTGTACAGCACTGGAGTCAAGTGGATTATCAGCGTTCCTTATCCTGAGAAATCCTGCGCATTGTTCAAAAGCTTTTGCTCCCATCCGTTTCACTTCCAGCAAGTCGGCACGTGACCTGAAGGGTCCGTTCTGTGCCCTGTGATCAATTATGTTCTGTGCCAGCTGGGGACCAAGTCCTGAAACATATGTAAGCAGGTGGCTGCTTGCTGTATTGACCTCAACTCCCACGGCATTTACACAGCTCATCACAACACCATCAAGCGATTCCTGCAGTTTCTGCTGGTCAACATCATGCTGATACTGACCTACTCCTATCGATTTAGGGTCAATCTTCACCAGCTCGGCCAGCGGATCCATAAGCCTTCTGCCTATCGATACAGCACCTCTTACAGTTACATCATAATCGGGGAACTCATCGCGTGCGGTTTTTGAGGCGGAATAAACAGAAGCTCCGGCCTCATTGACAACAAACACCTGAATTTCCCTGTCAAATTTTATCCATTTGATGAATTGTTCGGTCTCCCGGCTGGCAGTACCGTTACCTATTGCTATAGCTTCCGTTTTATAGGCATCGGTAAGTGACAATATCTTCCTTACCGATTTTGCAGTCTCATTCTGTGGAGGATGCGGGTAGATCGTCTCATTATGAAGGAGGTTGCCCTGACGGTCGAGACATACAATTTTGCATCCGGTTCTGTATCCCGGATCAATGGCAAGTACATTCTTCTCACCAAGAGGCGGGGCCAGCATAAGCTGTCTGAGGTTTTCTGCAAAAACCTTTATAGCTTCCTCATCAGCCTTCTCTTTTGATATTCTGCGGGATTCTGTCTCCATCGAGGACGAGAGAAGTCTTTTCCATGAATCCCTGACCGCTTCGGCAACTATCTGAGATGATCTGCCTGATCCTTTGACAAAAAGTGTTTCAAGGATCCTCAGGGCATTCCTCTCATCGGGTTCAACAGACAATCTCAGGAAGCCCTCATCCTCGCCCCGCCTCATGGCAAGCAGCCTGTGAGAAGGACATCTGGCCATTGGCTCCGACCACTCAAAATAGTCACGGAATTTGGCTCCTTCAGTTTCTTTACCCTTTATTACCGCTGAATAGATGACTGCCTCTTTATTGTACAAGGACCTTAGCCGCTTTCGTGCCTCTTCGTTCTCACTTATCCATTCTGCAATTATATCAGAGGCACCGGAAATAGCATCCTCAACGCTTTCGACTTCATCATTAAGGAACTCCCCGGCTCTCCTCCCGGGGTCAGTTTCTCTCTGCTCCATAATAAGAGATGCAAGGGGTTCGAGGCCTTTTTCACGGGCTACGGTTGCTCTTGTTCTCCGCCTGGGCCTGTAAGGAAGGTATATGTCTTCAAGTTCGGCCATAGTGAGAGCATAATCAATTTTTTGCCTCAACTCAGTGGTCATCTTCTCCTGTTCTTCGACAGATTTTATTATGGCCTCCTTCCTTGCGTCAAGCTCCTTTAGACGCTCAAACTCTTTTTTTACATGTGAGAGCTGCACCTCATCCAGCGTGCCGGTCATCTCTTTTCTATACCTGCTGATAAAGGGTATAGTGGCTCCACCATCCATTAGTTTTATGGTGTTTTCGACCTGCCAGACAGCAAGGCCGAGTCTATTCGCAACCAGTGCAATATTTTTGTCTGT
This sequence comes from uncultured Rikenellaceae bacterium, assembly GCA_964633195.1. Classification (GTDB taxonomy): domain Bacteria; phylum Bacteroidota; class Bacteroidia; order Bacteroidales; family VadinHA17; genus LD21. Next base: position 17,127 of record CAZWFL010000005.1, read on the forward strand.
GCCCATAATCAGTCAACAAATAAAACAAGTCCCTTAAGATATTCGCTCTCCGGATGGTAAATACTTACAGGATGATCAGGGGGCTGACCCATCTGGTGCAGGATCCTTACATTCCTGCCTGTATTTGCAGCAGCAGCAAAGACCGACTTCCTGAAATTTTCCCTCGATACAACCTGAGAGCATGAGAAGGTAAAAATGATCCCCCCCGGCCTTATTTTTTCAATAGCCTTCATATTCAACCTCTTATACCCCTGAAGAGCATTGGACAGAACATTGTTATGCTTTGCGAAGGCGGGCGGATCGAGTATGATAAGATCGTATTCGCCTTTCATATTGTCGAGAAAACCAAAAGCATCTTCCACAAAGGATCTATGCCTGGTCTCATCTCCATAGTTGAGACTGATATTCTCTTCAGCCATTTCAATGGCTGATTGTGAGGAGTCAATGGTGTGAACCATGGCTGCATCCTTAAGGGCATATACCGAGAATCCTCCCGTATATGCAAACATGTTGAGCACACGGCGGTTGAGGGAATAACTACCCAGCAGCTTCCGGTTTTCCCTCTGATCAATATAAAAGCCTGTCTTCTGACCTCCTGACCAGTCAACCTTGAATCTTAAACCGTTTTCAGTTACGATAACGGGGTCGGAGTATCCTTCAAGAAACTGATTTTCAGCCTTTATACCCGACATGTATGGTATTGTGGATTCACTCTTGTCATATATTGCTGTGATCGACTGCCCCATCAATTCCTTTACCACTGAAGCAATTTCTCTTCTATGCCTGTACATGCCGACAGAATGCATCTGCATTACTGCCACTCCATTGTAATAATCCACAATCAGTCCCGGCAGATTATCACCCTCGGCATTAACAAGCCTGAAAACATTAAGTTCCTCATTTTTTGTGAGATCCTGCGATATCCTGTATTTTATCGCTTTGGCTATTCTGTCCCTGAAAAAGTCAATATCGGGTTCAAGCTGTTCAAATGAAAGAATTCTGACAGCAATTGAGCCGGGCTGATAATGCCCCATAGCAAGAAAGCTATCTTTATTGTCATAAACATCCACCACATCACCTTCAACCGGGTCGCCATGAATTTTACTGACTGCACCGGAGAAGATCCACGGATGGTATCGTCGTATTGACCGATCCTTGCCGGATTTTAATATGATCTTTATTCTTTCCAGGACAAAGTGTTATTAATCATAATGAGTATCCGGAATCAATAATATGCTTTCATTGATTTTCTTCGTTAGCCCCTATCCCTAAAGGGTGCGAAGAAAATCAATTACTCCCTTTAGGATTGGGGCAAATAATTGATTTTCAGATACTATGTTATTCTTTATTATTGATAACCGATAGTCATTTTAATCATTTTGATGACAGGATTACCCTGTATATTTTCCATTAAGTTTCCTGTATATCTCGTAACAAACCCAGGCATCGGTAGCTGCATAGATCTGTTGGGCCTCAGAAAGCTCATCAGCTTCCCAGTCAGTTACCTGCTGACTCTTCGAAATCCTGAAACCCAGTACGATGGCGGCCAGCTTCTTTAATCCCGAGCACTGTATCCCATACTCTTTCACCATTGTCTGAAGATCGATGAATCCTTCCGGAGTAAACCGTTTCAGTTTTCTCAGGAATCTTATATCATCGTGAATCGCCACACCTGCCTTGATAACTTCTTTATTTCCTAATAATTGAATCAGTTCATCAGGTATTCCGATCTTATTGACCCTGAAAAGGAAAACCTGATCGGCAGTTGCCAGTTGGATGAGTGATACCTTGTTGTTTCGGCCCTTCCGGAAGGATGGCCTGGTCTCCGTGTCAAATCCCAATAAACCATGTTCCGGGAACTGTCCGACTACTTTCCTGAAAACTTTCAGATTATCAATCACTTTTATCTCACCCCTGAACCATGACAGTTCGTATGCAGCAAGTTCCTCGGCTGTTATGTTTTTAATATATTTATTGTTTATCACTTTTCCTGTATTCTTTCTGTCTTCTGGAAATGAACCATTCATCTGTTCTGCGTTCAATATCTGTTTCTTTATCCGCCTGTTCGTCCCTCTCACCTATCTCCTCGCCGGAATAAATGAAACTATGAATGGCTCTCATGGAATTAACCAGCTTCTGTCCCCAGTAATTCTCAAAATTCATCCGGCATTCCCAAATTGCATCATTCATCACTTCGTTCGTTCCGGTCTGATAAAGGATAAGAAAGTCTTTAAGATCCTGGTAAATATCTGCCATGTTCTCCGCAAGGCTGCATGTAACCGGTCCTTCAGAATCACTCATTTTCTCATCAAACACTTCCAGGTAATCGTTTGCCGAACCCAGTTTCTGCCTTAGACCATCATGAACCCTCAACCAGTCAGTCTCTCTGACAAACTTTTCATTTCCCTCTTCGAAAAAGGGCTCAAGAGCCGGCAGAAGAGAAGCCTTGAGGTAAATAAAAGGCAGAAGACGCTGCATTATCTTCAGTATCTCATCACCTTTCAGCTCTTTAACGTGTTCGGCATATTTGCAGTATTCGTTTGCTGCTGCAGTGAACTCCAGTACACCTCTTGACAAAACAGCATCTGATTTTTTACTCATATTAACAATAAAAAGACGTGCAAAATTAGCCAATTTGATTTAAAAAGCACCGGAAGATAAGGAAAGATTAAAAGACCAGTTTCATGATATCGCTATGAGTCCCGCAGGGACGCCATGTTTGTAGTCCCGTAGGGACGCCATGTTTGTAGTCCCGTAGGGA
>CAZWFL010000005.1:19987-133403 GCA_964633195.1 uncultured Rikenellaceae bacterium
AGGGACGCCATGTTTGTAGTCCCGTAGGGACGCCATGTTTGTAGTCCCGTAGGGATGCCATGTTTGTAGCAGGGTATCGACCCATACCCTTGTGAGCTCCGTCGGAGCGATATGTTGATCCGTGACAGGTTCACAAATTATTTACCCAATAAATTACCATACATGCCGCAGCTATGCTGCTCACAATAGTATAATTCGTTCACATTTCTACAAACATGTCGCCTCTACGAGGCTCGCAATCATCCTTAAATGTTAACCTTCTACAAACATATCGCCGCAACGCGGCTCAGTCCCGTCGGGACGCCATGTTTGTAGATTAGGTGAGTTTCATGATAACGTTATGAGTCCCGTAGGGACGGCATGTTTGTAGAAAACAGGGGTTAATTATAATGACGTGAGCTCCGTAGGTGCGACATGTTTATCTTGAAAAATCATATTTTTATACCGCCAATGTTTTTTATTCGATAAAATTTTAACTTTAAAGACTCCAAAACGGGCCCTGTTCCGGGAATTAAATGTATTGAGCAAACATGTTTAACAACCATAAAAAGAACAATTATGAAAACCAAAACTATTCTGTGGCTCTTATTCCTCATCCCCGTATTGATCTTCACGGGTTGCTCTCAGCCCAACAAACTCACTCAGCAGGAGATCGACGAAGGATGGATATTGTTATTTGACGGCGAAACCCTTGACGGATGGCGCGACTATCATGGCGAAGGGGTAACCGGTCCCTGGAAAGCAGAAAAAGGAACCCTTGCATCACTTGGCCTGGGAAGCGACAGCACAGGTTACCTTGTAACCGATAAGGAGTACGCTAATTTTATCCTCGACTTCGACTGGAAGATTGGTGAAGGGGGAAACAGCGGTGTCTTCTATCATGTTGTGGAAAGACCCGAATATAAGGTCCCCTATGTAACCGGACCGGAATACCAGGTTCTTGATGATATCGGCTTTGCCTCTCCTCTTGAGGAATGGCAGAAGACAGGGGCTGATTACGCAATGTATACCTGTGATCCTGAAAAGAAAATAATCAAGAAAGCAGGGGCATGGAATAACTCAAGGATAGTTTTTGACAACGGACATGTGGAACACTGGCTTAACGGGGAGAAGGTACTTGAGTTTGAGGCATGGACCGAGGACTGGTTCGAAAGAAAATCGAGCGGTAAATGGGATTTTGCACCGGAATACGGGCTGGCACGCAGCGGGCTTTTTGCACTGCAGGATCACGGCAGCAGGGTATGGTACAGGAACATGAAACTAAAAGAATTACCCCGAAAACCAGCATCCGAGACACTGTTCAACGGTAAGGATCTTACCGGCTGGGAAGTATATGGTACAGAACTCTGGTATGTCGAGGACGGGGAGCTTGTTTGCGAAAGCGGACCCGACAAAAGATACGGCTACCTGGGAACGAGGAAATACTACGACGATTTCGACCTGAGCCTTGAATTCCTGCAGGTTTCCGATGGTAACAGCGGGGTATTCTTCCGCTCCTATATCCGTACCGGTGTGAATATCTCCGGATGGCAGGTTGAAGTTGCTCCTCCCGGTCGTGACACAGGAGGAATTTATGAATCCTATGGCAGGGGATGGCTTGTTCAGATACCCGATGAGAGAGAGAATATAATTAAGATGGGTGAATGGAATACAATGCGCATCAGGCTCAACGGCGACAATGTCACTACCTGGCTCAACGGGGAACAAATGGTGGATCTTACCGATGAGAAGATAGGTCAGGGCAAAGGGCGGATAATGCTGCAGATACATAGCGGCGGGGGCATAAAGGTAAGATGGAGGAACCTGATTCTTACAGAGCCTTAATACTCCAATCTCACATATTTTATAGTATCAGGAGGAACATATGTTCCCGCCGGGAAGTATAACTTTAACGTCACGAAGATGAATTTCACTTTTCTCGATACCATAATCGTAATTGTTTACCTGGCAGGAATAACTCTATTCGGGATCAGGCTGGCAGGAAAACAAATGTCAACAAAAGATTACTTCCTTGGCGGCCGTAAGATACCCTGGTGGGTTGTATGCTTCTCCATTGTGGCAACGGAAACAAGCACCCTGACCTTCATAAGCATCCCCGGGCTTGCCTATCTTACCAATCTTAATTTTCTTCAGATCACGCTTGGGTATTTCCTGGGAAGGATAATGGTTGCATGGATAATCCTTCCCTCCTATTTCAAGGGAGAACTGGGAACAGCTTACACTGTCCTTGCAAACCGCTTCGGGACACCAATGAAGAATCTCGCGTCAGGAGTCTTTATGCTGACCAGGCTGGCGGCGGACGGTGTCAGGCTTTTTGCCACGGCAATACCACTGGCTCTTATCCTGAAAAACACTCCCCTGGCAGTGAGCCTCTCTACGGGACAGATATACATAGGTTCAATAATTATCATAGCGCTGGTGACCTACAGTTACACCTTTCTCGGAGGTTTACGATCGGTGGTCTGGATGGAGATGGTTCAGCTTGCTATCTATATTGCAGGTGCAGTAACTGCGATTATTATAGTCAGCGGTGAGCTGAACGGGGGAATCCTGGGCGGGATCTCGGAAGCAACGGAAGCCGGTAAATACAAAATATTCAATCTCTCTTTCGCAGGGGGACTGAAGGGTTTCTTTTCAACACCCTACACATTAATTGCCAGCGTCCTGGGAGGTGCTTTCCTGTCGATGGCATCTCACGGCATTGACCAGCTTATAGTACAGAGGCTGCTTTCAACAGGATCGCTGGCGGCGAGCCGCAAAGCGATAGTAACGACCGGAGGCATAATAATATTTCAGTTTGCCCTCTTTCTCTTCCTCGGCACCCTTCTTTACGTATTCTACGGCGGAGCCAATATCAAATCAGATGAAGTGTTCCCCAAATTCATTATCGAGGAGATGCCAACAGGATTATCGGGGTTTATCGTTGCAGCATTGTTTGCTGCCGCAATGTCGACGCTGTCAAGTTCCATCACGGCGCTCGGATCGACTACCATGTACGATTTTATTATGCCCTATTATAAAAAGCTGAAAGAATCAAATGAGGTCATGATCTCCAGGCTGATAACAGGGTTTTGGTGCCTGCTTCTGATCGGATCAGCTATAATATTCATGAAAAGTTCCCAGGCGGTTGTAGAACTGGCACTTTCAATTGCATCATTTACCTACGGGGGCCTGCTCGGCAGCTTTATCCTGGGCGTACTTTTCAGGAAACCTCAGATCAGGCATGCCATACCGGCTTTCATCACAGGCATTATGGTGATGGTATATATTATACTCTTCACATCGATTGCCTGGACCTGGTATACGCTTATCGGCACACTGGTAACTGTATCAACGGGTCTGATACTGACCTTATTATGGAGAAAGAGATAGTTCTCAGCTATTCCATCTGAGCTTTCTCTCCTCATCCTGTAATATCTTATTGTGATCAAGTAACCAGCGTATCACTTTTATAACTTTCTCTTCAGGGTGTGTGGCCAGCCTTACCAGCTCTTCTGCATCAGGAGTGCCATCACTGAGGATCCCCTTTATCTCTTCAAGAATAAGATCAAACTCATACCTGCTGAGCTCAAGCTCATTCCTTTCAAGGCAGGTATCACATCTGCCACATCTCTCTGACTCCTCACCAAAATATTCGAGAAGGATTACCGACCGGCACCGTGTTTGTGTGTCAGCATAGCCTGTCATCTTATCAAGCCTTTGAATATATTTCTCCTTTACATACAGATAATTTTCCGGAGAAATAAGTATGCCCTTTCTCACAAGCCTCTCCTCTGTGAAAATCACCAGTGCACTCTTTTTCCCCGGTATATAGCGTATTATATTGAGTGATGAAAGCTTAACAAGAAACTGATATACCGTATCTCTTGACAGTGCGCTCTTCCTTGCAAGGGCTTCTTCGCTGATTGCAACAAATCCGGTAAACATCCCCGTATAGGACCTGAGCAGAAGCTTTATGAATCCGTCAAATGATTCGTTTGCTACCTGAAACTTATAGAGGTCGTCGCGGCTTACCACAAAATGTACTCTGGAGGGATTGTTTATCTCCTCGGTAAACTCCATATATCCCTCCCGCTGAAGGAATTGCAGGCTATTATAAGCTTCAATGACAGGTAACCTGTACTTCGAGACAAAATCGTACATATTGAAATCGAACACATTATCCTTGCCCGAGCCATGGGGCACCTGAAGGTAGTTGCAAAGAGCCTCGTAGATATCCTTTATCCTTTCCACCGGTGGAAACTTCTGCCTGAGCGAGCTGTTCAGACGGCTCTTGTCAGCGGGTGAATAGAGCAGGACTGCGAACGCCGGCTTGTTGTCCCTGCCGGCCCTGCCGCTCTCCTGGAAATAACTTTCGATTGAATCGGGAATGTCCCAGTGTATCACAAACCTGACATCTGCCTTGTCTATCCCCATTCCGAAAGCATTCGTGGCAACAATAACACGTATCTCTCCTGACGACCATGCCGCCTGCTTCCTGTCTCTTATCTCCCCATCAAGCCCTGCATGATAATAATCAGCGCTTATTCCGCCCTCAACAAGAAGCCTGGCAATCTCAGCCGATCGTTTACGGCTCCTGACATATACTATACCCGATCCCTTTACCTTGTTGATAGTTTTAACAAGGTATGATCCCTTATCATCAACTTTCCGTACCAGATAATAAATATTTTTCCTGTTGAAGCTGGTTCTGAGAATATTCTTCCCGCGGAACTCCAGTTTTTCGATTATATCATCAATAACCTGGGGAGTTGCCGAGGCTGTAAGGGCAAGAAAAGGCACATTCGCGGGAATAAAATTTCTCAATTGTGCTATCTTAAGATATGAGGGTCTGAAATCATATCCCCACTGTGAAATACAGTGGGCCTCGTCGACGGCCACGAGCGACAGGCTGAGCCTCGGGAGTCTTCCCTGAAAAGATTGCATCGATACCCTTTCGGGTGATACATAAAGAAATTTATAATCGCCGTATATGCAGTTTTCAAGAGCAATATCGATCTCCTCCCTCGACATGCCTGAATGGATGGCAACGGACCTTATCTCCATTCTGTTCAGACGTTCAACCTGCTCCTTCATAAGCGCAATAAGAGGAGTTATCACGAGACAGGTACCCTCGAGGGCCAACCCGGGAACCTGAAAGGTAACTGACTTGCCTCCGCCTGTAGGCATCAGACCGAGAGTATCCCTGCCCCCGGCAACCGACCTGATGATTTCCTCCTGGAGCGGTCTGAAGCTTGTAAAACCCCAGTATCTGGTCAGTATCGTCCTGAACTCTTCCATCTCTGTCACATTCGCTTGTTATACAAAAATAATAACTGTATTTCAATTTTTTATGAGGTCTTATTGATTGAGTTGTTTCAGGAGTCGTTATTTTTTTCGTAATTTGCGCATCAAAATTTAAACCATCCCTTCAATGTCATTCACATCTGAAAAAATAGTTTTTGAAGGACTCACTTTTGATGATGTTCTTCTAATACCTCTATACTCTGAAGTGCTTCCCCGCGAAGTTGATATAAGTTCCATGTTCACAAGGAACATAAGGATCAACACTCCTATAGTATCTGCTGCCATGGACACCGTAACTGAGGATGAGCTGGCCATTGCAATAGCAAGGGAGGGTGGCATAGGTGTGATCCACAAAAATATGACTGTTGAAAAGCAGGCTGCCCAGGTTAAGAGGGTTAAAAGGGCTGAAAACGTTATGATATTCGACCCGATAACGATAAATCTCGATGCGACAGTTGCAGAAGCCATAAGCCTGATGACCGAGTATAAAATCGGAGGCATACCTGTAATAGATAATAATGGGATCCTAAAAGGCATCGTAACCAACAGGGACCTCAGGTTTGAGAACAACAGCTCCCGCAAGATAACAGAGGTGATGACCACAAACCTTATTACTACAACTCACCATACAGATCTGGAAGCTGCGGCAAGGATCCTTCAGAAACATAAGATTGAGAAACTGCCGATGGTGGATGACAGCGGTAAGCTGACAGGGCTGATAACCTACAAGGATATTACCAAGTCGAAGGATCGTCCCGGTTCCTGCAAGGACAGCAAGGGAAGGCTGAGAGTGGCAGCAGCGGTAGGCATTGCATACGACACCCTTGAGAGGACGGAAGCACTGGTGAGTGCCAATGCCGATGCAATTGTCATCGATACGGCACATGCTCATACAAAAAATGTTCTGAGTATTCTGAGAGAACTTAAAAGGAGTTTTCCCGATATTGATATTGTTGCAGGTAATGTGGGAACAGCCGAGGCTGCCCGGAAACTAGCCGACCAGGGAGCTGATGCCGTCAAGGCAGGTATTGGCCCAGGGTCCATATGCACCACAAGGGTAATAGCCGGGGTCGGCATACCTCAGCTTTCAGCCATCTACAACGTGGCAAAGGCCATTGAGGGATCAGGCATACCGGTAATTGCTGACGGAGGCGTGAGATATTCCGGAGATATTATCAAAGCAATCGCGGCGGGCGCCGATTCGATCATGGCCGGCTCGCTCTTTGCCGGAGTTGAGGAATCACCCGGTGAAACAATAATATACAGTGGCCGCAAGTTTAAATCATACAGAGGCATGGGTTCCATCGAAGCTATGCAGCAGGGGTCAAAGGACCGTTATTTCCAGGATATGGAAGACGACATACAGAAATTAGTGCCCGAAGGCATAGCTGCAAGAGTGCCCTATAAAGGGACCCTCGCAGAAGTAGTTTACCAGCTCACAGGAGGACTGCGGGCAGGAATGGGATACGTCGGAGCGAAAGACATCAATACCCTGAAAAAGGAAGGGAAATTTGTAAGAATTACAAACTCGGGAATTATTGAAAGTCACCCACACGACGTATCGATAACAAGAGAATCTCCTAATTACAGCAGGAAGATCTTTGATTAATAATCTTTGTTTATTCTGATGATTACCAATACATTAAGATTAATATTCGTCTTTTTGCTGCTGGCACCTGCACTTAGTAATGCCCAGAATCCCGATGAAAGGATACTAATGACTGCAGGAGGGCACGCAGTAAAGGCCGGAGAGTTTATCAGGATGTACAATAAGGCACCTGCAACCGTGGATAAGAATGAGTTTGATGCGTACCTCCAACAGTTCATAACATTCCGCCTGAAAGTGGCTGATGCAATTGCCAACGGCTACGACACCACATCTGCATTTATAAATGAACTCAGTGGCTACAGGAAACAGCTTGCTCAAAGCTATCTTACCGATACTGATACCAGGGAGAACCTCTTGAAAAAAGCCTACGAGAGGTATCTTACTGATATCAATGCCTGGCATATACTTGTAACCTGCCCTCCCGATGCATCCCCCTCCGATACGCTCAAAGCAAGGAGGAAAGCTCTTGAGATAAGGGAAAGAACATTGAGCGGCGAGCATTTTGAATCTGTTGCAAGAAGTACTTCTGAAGATCCGTCAGTTGTCAATAATGGAGGCAATCTTGGATACTTCACTGTATTTCAGATGATATTGCCATTTGAAGAGGCTGCATACTCTCTTAAAAAGGGGGCAATTTCAATGCCTGTACGTACCTCGTACGGATATCATATTATTAAAGTTGCCGACAGACGCCCCTCAAGAGGCAAGGTAAGGGTTGCTCATATCATGAAGGCCGCTCCTCCGGGTATAGGAGAGGAGGAAGCTGCAATGGCAGAAGCAGAAATTAAAGGTATTTATGAACAGATCATCCGGGGAGCCTCTTTCAGCAGGCTTGCAAAAGAACGCTCCGATCACAGGGAATCGTCACCTGGAGGTGGTGAACTGAACTGGTTCGGAACCGGTGAAATTATAAGCGATTTTTCTGAAGCAGCCTTCACACTGAAAGATACAGGAGATATCACCCCACCCGTAAGGACATTGTATGGTTGGCATATTATAAAACTTCTGGAAAAGAGAGACCCGGGAACATTTGAACAGACAAAATCATTTCTTGAAAGCAAAATAAATCAGTCGTACCTCTCATCCCTGAGTAAGAAATCTCTGATATCACGACTCAGAAAAGAATACAACTTCTCCATTAACACCGACAATTTCTCATGGTTTGTCAGAAATACCGATACACTTATAATCAATGGCATATCAGGGTACACGAGGACTAACATCCCCGGAGGAGATATATATCAATTTGCCGACCAGAGCCGGACAACTTCTGAATTCGCTGACTATATTGAAAGAAGAGGTTCGATGATAAATGCACGTACTCCGGAACTATTCATTCAAAAAGCGATTGAAGCAATGTCGGATGATCACATCATTGATTATGAAGAATCTCTCCTGGAAAAGAAATATCCTGAGTTCGGATATCTTATTAAGGAGTTCCACGACGGTATACTGATGTTTGAGATTTCTGCCGACAAAATATGGAACAGGGTTCAGACTGACTCTGCAGGCCTGAAAGATTATTACAATGAGAATAAAGGGAAGTTTCCTTCTCCCAGATCAATCGACGCAAAAGAATACACTCTGAGGGAGAGATTAACTGGAAAGGCGGAGAAGCAGTTCCGTACATTTATCAGGAGAAACTCCCGGAGGTCCGACGGTGACAGGAGAATCAAAGAAAAATACAACACCGGGGCAGACACCATTCTGTATATTACTGAAGGAAACTGGCGAAAAGGCGATGATCCTGAACTGGATAAGCTGAACTGGAACAGGGGAATACATTTCTTCAGGAAGAACGGTTATCCGTCAGCCCTTCTGATAAGCAGGGTCAACGATTCAGCACCAATGCCCCTGAATGAGGTGAAAGGTGAAATAATGTCGATGTATCAGGATGAACTGGAGAATGAATGGATAAAACAATTAAAGGAAAAATATCCCGTTAAAATTGACAATGCAGTTCTTAAAGAAGTGAGGCAAAGGTTGGAAAATGAATAAAATATTATTATTTCTTATTGTTATCATTTCTGTATCAGGATGCGGCAGGTTAAGGAATGCAGATAAGCGGATCCCGGTAGCAAAAGCTCTCGATGAAGTACTATATTACGACCAGATACCCGGTAACATTATCCAGGGAACAGGCACCCCCGATAGTCTGGCTATCATTCAGAATTATATTAACAGATGGGCGAAAAGAGAGTTCATTTACCAGAAGGCCAGGGAGAATCTCTCCACGGATCTCAGAAATGAGATTGAAAGACAGATCAATGAAACCAGGACCGATCTTATCATTTACCAGTACCAGAGGCAGATGATGATCGAGAAGATGGATACTGTCGTAACAGAAATGGAGATAGAAGACCATTACAATCTGAATCCAAACAGTTTTACCCTGAGCTCAAATATTGTAAAGGCCCTTTTTCTCAAACTGCCGGTTGAAACGCCAAACCTGTACAGGATCAGATTGCTTGCCAGGTCAAATAACCAATCTGATCTCCAGGAACTTGAAAGTTACAGTTTTCAGTTCGCAGAGAAGTTTGATGACTTTGGAGAGAACTGGATCACACTCGACCGGCTTGCCCTTGAGATACGTGAGAGGATCACCGACCAGCAAAACTTCCTTAAAAGATACTCCTTCTATGAGACATCTGATTCTGTTTATGTTTATCTGCTCAACATAAGGGATTACAGACTCCGGTCAACCATTGCTCCCTTTGATTATGTCAGGGAGGATATTAAAAGAATCATTCTGAATAACCGCCGTTTTGAATTTATTCAGTCGCTGGAAAACGGCATTTATAATGACGCAATTAAAGAAAACAAGCTTAAGATATATTGAATATGATGCACAAACGATTCAGTCTGCTGATACTATTGCTTTTATTAACCGGTTTTGCCTCCGTCAGATCCCAGGTGCTTGTCGAATCCATCGCTGCAATCGTGGGAGATGAAGTAGTACTCCTTTCGGATGTAGAAAATATGGTATACGATATGAGGAGGCAGGGTAGCAGGAAACCGGTCGAGCAGATCAGATGCGAAGTCTTTGAAGAGCTGCTTATAAGCAAGCTTTTTCTCGATCAGGCAAGGATCGACAGTATAATCGTTACCGACGACATGGTGGAAAGTGACCTTAATGTCAGGATAAATGAAGCAATCAGACAGGTAGGAAGCGAAGAGGCGCTGGAGAACTATTTCAGAAAAAGCATGGTAGAGATCAGAAGGGATATAAGAAAAACCCTTAAAGAACAGCAGATAGCCATGGAGGTACAATCAAGCATCGCTGCTAACCTGGCAGTTACTCCTGCCGAACTGCGAAGATTTTTTGCATCAATACCTAATGACAGCTTGCCGTTAATCCCCTCTAAAGTCCAGGTTAGTATAATTCAGCTTGATCCTCCTGCCAACGAAGAGAACAAGGCGGAAGCAAGACAGAAATTACTCGATATCCGCAGCGAGATACTTGAGGGAAAAAGCTTCAGCGTGCTCGCAATACTGAACTCGGAGGATCCCGGATCTGCCACCAACGGCGGCGAAGTGGGTTACAGAACCCGGGGAGAACTTGAAAAAGAGTTTGCTGATGCAGCGTTCAGCATATCAAAAAACCAGGTTTCAAGAATAGTGGAGACGAGGTATGGTTTTCATCTTATCCAGCTGATTGACAGAAAAGGCGACCTGGCAAATACACGTCACATCCTGATAAGACCCAAAGTCAAGGATGAAGAAGCCCAGCTGGCCATTCACCGCCTCGACAGTATTGCCGGCCTGATTCGAAAAGGGACCATGGAATTCGAAGAGGCAGCTTTACGCTTCTCGAGCCATAAAGACAGCCGCATAAACGGCGGCAAGCTGGTCAGCACCAATCCCTCGGCAAGGATCAACTGGTTCACTCTCGAGGAACTCGGTACAGAAATGTACCTTAAAGTAAGAGACCTTAAAATCGGTGAAATATCAGAACCCTTCCGCACAACAGATGAAGACGGCAACATTGTTTTCAGGATCGTCAGGCTCGACGATGAGATTCCTGCCCACAGGGCAAACCTGAAAGAAGATTATCAGATTCTTTATAATGCAGCACTTCAGCAGGAAGTAAGAAAAGCATACAGCGACTGGATCAGTAAAAAGATTGAGACAACATATATAAAAATAAGCGAGGAATTCAGATCATGCAGCTTTCTTTCACAGGGATGGCTGGACTAATAATCACACCTGAAGATTACTCTATTAAAGTATTCGGGAGAATCCTCATCCTCCTGATGCTTCTATTCTCTTCTTCGCAGCTGATTGCACAGGAAGAGGCCCGCCGGGAAGGCAGTGTGAAAAGAAAGATTATTGTGAAACACGCCGACGAGGGTATTGATGAAGCTGAAAAAGGAACCGGAAGAAAGCTTACCAGACTTCTTGGAAATGTAGAAATGGAGCATAATGAAATAACCATGAATTGCGACAGTGCACATTTCTACCCCGGCATGAACCAGGTACAGGCATTCAGCAGAATACACATACGCCAGGGAGATACCCTTCACCTTACTGGCAATTATCTCAATTATGACGGTTCCACTGAAATAGCAATTGTTGATGGCAATGTTGAACTTATTGACAGGGAAACCCACCTCTTTACCAACTCGATTAATTATGATGTTACTAACAGGATAGCCAGATATACCACAAATGGAAGGATCATCAACGGGGATAATACTCTTACAAGCAGGACGGGTATCTATTATGCTGAAGAGAAAACATTTCACTTCAAGGATAGCGTAAGGATAGTAAATCCTGATTATGTAATGATTGCCGATACCATGGATTACAATACCGTAACCGAGACGGCATTCTTTACCGGACCTTCAGTGCTTGAAGGAGACAGCATCTACATTTACTGTGAGAAAGGATGGTACGATACTAAGAATGATCTCTCCCGGTTATGGAAAAATGCTGTTATCGACAACAGAAAGCAGGTAATACAAGGCGATTCACTCTATTACGATAATAATACGGGTTATGGCGAAGCATTTGGCAGCATAAATATTGCAGATACCACAAACAATATTATTATCCGTGGTAATTATGCCTGGTATTACAAACAGCCTGAGGAGTTCCTTGTTACCGATAAGGCTCTTTTCATTCAGATTTCAAACGGAGATTCTCTCTTCCTGCATGCCGATACTATTACTGCCATAACCGTTAATGATTCTGCAGCAGTAAGTTACAGGCTTATGCGGGCATACAGGGGATGCCGCGTGTTTGGGGAACAGATACAGGCCAGATGCGATTCCCTCTCCTACTCCTACAGGGATTCCGTGATAAGACTATACCATTACCCGGTTATATGGAATGAAGAGAACCAGCTCACTGCGGATTCCATGGCAATATTTACCGTTAACCGTCAGACTGACAGGATGGAACTCTATAATTCCGCATTTGTGATTAGCCAGGTCGATGACCTGAGATTCAATCAGGTCAAAGGAAGAATGCTAACAGGATACTTCACCGATAACAAGCTTTACAGAATAAATATTGAAGGTAACGGTGAAACAATCTATTACCTGGTTGACGGCGATGAGATTGTAGGCATCAACAGTGCAAAATGTTCGAGAATTGAAATATTTGTTGAAGATGGTAAAATAACGAAGATAATTGAACACCAGAACCCTTCAGGAATAATAGACCCCCCTGATCCTGACGTAAGAGATGTACTGAAACTGGAAGGTTTTGAATGGTTCGATAATCTGAGACCTAAAAAAATGAGCGATATTTTCGAGAGATAATTTACCGGGCTAAAAACAATAAATGCCGGTTTTAATATTCATCTTCATTGAAAAAAAAGTCATCCTTGCTTGGATAATCAGGCCATATATCTTCAATGCTTTCATAAATATCTCCCTCATCCTCAATCTCCTGCAAATTCTCAATAACCTCCAGAGGGGCACCTGATCTGATGGCAAAATCAATTAGCTCATCCTTTGTGGCTGGCCACGGAGCATCTTCCAGTTTCGATGCTAATTCAAGTGTCCAATACATAATTTCCCTATTATATTAACCTCTTATCTAAAGCTGCAAATATATATATTTTACTTAATAAACAACACCAGAAATAAAGTTTTTGGAGATATCAGATTGTCCATATAACTTCCTCTATGTCAAGCTCTAACGAGAGAAGCCTGGCAAGCATGAACAAATAATCGGAGAGTCTGTTCAGAAACTTGCGTATAATTAAGGGGGTCTCTTCCGTCAAATTTAGCCGCAGGACAGCCCTTTCAGCCCTCCTGCAGACACATCTTGCTAAATGACAGTAAGATACAAGCTGATGCCCGCCAGGGATCAAAAAATCTTTAAGCGGGGGGAGCATTAGTTCCATTTTATCGATCTCCTTTTCCAGGACTTCCACCGATCCCTCGTCAGGGAAATATCTCTGCATTGTAGGGGAATTATGTTCGCATGCAAGAATGGCTGCACACCTCATAAGCTGATCCTGGATATAAACAAGGGTCTCTTTTCTGGGCTCATTTTCCCTGTGATCGCGGAGAAGACCTATCCATGCCGTCAGTTCATCAACGGAACCATAAGCCTCCACGCGAACGTGATGTTTGGCGATCCTTTTTCCTCCTGATAACGATGTTGTGCCATCGTCACCTGTGCGGGTGTATATTTTCATTCGGGAAACAGAACAGAAAGATTAAAAGAGAGCCGTGACAGCTTTGTAACTGTCAGGCTTTAACATACTTCTCATTGGGGACATCCTGTGCAACCTCACCGTCGAATAATCTTATTATGCGGGCCGCATGCTTTGCAATGTCTTCCTCGTGAGTAACAACAATTACAGTGTTTCCCTCCCGGTGTATATCATCGAGCAGGCCCATAATGTCGAGTGCTGTTTTACTGTCGAGGTTACCTGTTGGTTCATCAGCAAGTATTATGGCAGGATTGTTTACCAGTGCTCTTGCAATGGCCACACGCTGCCTCTGCCCTCCGGAAAGCTCATTGGGTTTGTGCTCCATCCTGTCGGCCAGTCCGACATGATCAAGAGTTTCGATCGCCAGCCTCTCCCTTTCAGCTTTTGGTATCCCGGCATAAATAAGCGGCAGAGTTACGTTCTCCAGTGCTGTATATCTCGGCAGCAGATTAAAAGTCTGGAAGATAAAGCCTATCTCCTTGTTCCTTATCTCTGCGAGGTGATCATCCTCCATTTTCGATACATCGGTTCCGTTCAGAATATATGAACCGCTTGTTGGTGTATCAAGACAACCAAGAAGGTTGAGGAGTGTCGATTTACCGGAACCCGAGGGTCCCATGATGGCTACATATTCATTCTTCTCAATATTGATTGTAACCGACCTTAATGCCCGGACAATAATAGTTCCGATCTGATAATTCTTAACAATATCGTGAATTTCAATAACTCTGTTCTTCATGGCATGCTTTATTTGGATTTGCGAAAATAGATTAATTTAGTTAAATACAGAATAATTATATCTTAATTTATGTTAATACCTGATAGTGTAATATCCCCCGTTCAGACCCTTACTAAAGAACAGTAATCCCATACGGAAGATATCAATTGCAAGTGTAACCTTTTCCATTTTCATCACCTCTTTCCAGGCTGATTCCATTTCTTCCGACATATGGATATCATCAATTACAATAACAGTCTGGTCACCCGTGAATCGGGCAATCTCCCTGCAGTAGCGCACCACCGGCTCTTTCCTGTGATTACCGTCAATAAAGACAAGTCCCGGAGAAGGCATCTCGTTCTTCAGACGAGGCACTACCTTGTCAAAAGGTTCGTTATAAATCTTTATGTTATCAATGCCTGCTTTCAGGAAGTTGGCAGAAGCAATTGCTGCTGTTGCACTGCATCCCTCAATTGTATGAACTGTAATATCTGTTGCAGAGGATGCCATATACATTGCACTGATGCCTAATGAGGTTCCCAGTTCAAGGATAGCCGGTTTACCGAATTCTGCCGAGAGGTTCGAGAGAAGAATCCCGTATTTACGGGGTACAGATGAGTATCTGGCTATATCTGACACTTTCCTGATATTTGTTTTAACCCTTTCCGGTCCGGCTCCAAGATCATTAACACAAACTGATGCCGGAGAAGATAAAAGCTCTTTTCTTATCGATTCAATATTAAAGACAATAGCAGGATCGGTTTTATTCCTGAAAACCTTTGAAACAAGATTAAATACAAAAGGACTGTGAATCCCGTGCCCTCTTCGGTGACGTGCAAAGATAAAATATCTTATAAATGACCAGATTGCTGAATAATCCATTTACTTATCGAAAACCGGCTATTAGGACAGATTCGCAAAAATAACTATTTTTCGGATACATTTTTTCTGCCAATATCCGGCTGTTATGATAAAGGATTTTCTCGATACCGATATTACCTATTTGCAGGGGGTTGGCCCGAGGCGGGCAGAACTCCTGAGCAAAGAACTAGGTATCAAAACATTCCGGGACCTTCTTTATTATTTTCCTTATAAATATTACGACCGGACAAGATTTTACAAGGTTGCCGAGATAGATCCTGACTTCCCTTATGTCCAGGTAAGGGGATTCATAAAGGGATACTCTACTGAAGGACATGGAACAGGTAAACGTCTTGTCGCCGATTTCGGAGATGAGACAGCCACTGTTAAGCTTGTCTGGTTCAGGGGTACAAAGTGGATAACAGGCAGTTATGTTCCGGGTGTTGAGTATATAATTTTCGGAAAACCCGGGGTCTTCAATGGCGTAATAAATATAATACACCCTGAGATTGAAGCAGTAAGCAGAACCGATCAGAAGCTTCAGTCAGCCCTGCAGGCACAGTATGGCATGACAGAGAATCTTAAGAGCAATTACATTTCTTCCAAAACCATAAGCAAGCTGACAGGGACACTGCTGAAACAGATCAGGGTGCGGATACCCGAAACTCTTCCAGCCTGGCTCACTGAGAGGTATAAACTGATGGATTTTCATGATGCGCTCCATAAAATCCATTTCCCGGCCAGTTACGACGAAATGGAAAGATCGCGATACAGGTTCAAATTCGAGGAGCTCTTTTATATCCAGCTTAACCTGCTCAGATATAAATCGAACAGAAACAGGAAACTTAAAGGTTTTGTGTTTTCAAATATCGGGGACCTTTTCAACGGCTTCTACCATAACAATCTTCTCTTTTCTCTTACAGAGGCACAGAAGCGGGTAATGAAGGAGATACGGAGAGATCTCGGATCAGGAAAACAGATGAACCGTCTTCTGCAGGGGGATGTAGGCAGTGGCAAAACACTCGTAGCACTTATGAGCATGCTTATAGCAGCTGACAACGGATATCAGTCATGTCTGATGGCCCCTACCGAAATACTTGCCGGACAACATTTTAACACCATAACAAAATTTCTCAGCGGCATCGATATCGAAGTTAAGCTTCTAACCGGTTCATCCAGAAAAAGTCACAGGAAGGTTATTGAAGAATCCCTTGCTGTCGGATCTCTCAGGATACTGATCGGCACGCATGCACTTATTGAGGAAAATGTGCAGTTCAGTAATCTCGGTCTTGTAATAATTGATGAACAACACAGGTTCGGCGTGGCACAAAGGGCAAGATTGTGGGAAAAAAGCCTCAATCCGCCTCATGTACTGGTAATGACGGCTACCCCTATTCCGAGAACCCTTGCAATGACTCTTTATGGCGATCTCGATGTTTCGGTAATCGATGAGTTGCCTCCCGGGAGGATCCCGGTAAGAACAATGCATTTTACCGATCCGGAGAGAAACAAGGTTTACGGGTTCATAAGAAACCAGATTGCTGAAGGAAGGCAGATATTCATTGTGTACCCGCTGATCAGGGAATCTGAGAAAATGGATTACAAAGACCTTGAGGACGGGTGGGATACAATAACAAGGGTCTTCCCCCCGCCGAAGTATTGTGTCAGTGTTGTTCACGGCAGAATGACACCTTCAGAAAAGGAGGCATCGATGAAGCTCTTCAAGGATGGACATGCCCATATTCTCGTTGCAACCACGGTGATAGAGGTTGGCGTGGATATTCCCAATGCTACTGTAATGGTGATAGAGAGCGCTGAAAGATTCGGTCTTTCACAGCTTCATCAGCTGAGAGGAAGGGTCGGCAGGGGGGCTGAACAGTCCTATTGTATCCTTATGAGTTCCGATAAACTTTCAAAGGAGGCCGCTCAAAGGATAGAGGTAATGATAAGGACCAGCGATGGATTTGAGATTGCCGAAACCGACCTTCAGCTGAGAGGACCGGGCGACATAGAAGGAACAATGCAGAGCGGAATCCCCTTTGACCTGAGGATAGCTGATCTGGGCAGAGACGGACAGATAATCGAATATGTCAGAAGAATAGCAGAAGAGATAATCACAAAGGATCCTTTGCTTGAAAATGAAGAAAACCTTATATTGAGATCCGAACTGACCAGGCTGTTCAGTACCAGGCAATCGTGGAGCAACATCAGCTGAATGGCAGGGAGAAAGAAAGGAATGAAATAAGAGTAAAACGATAAAAACTGATAAAAAGCAGACAATCTTAGCGAAGGAATACTAAATTTGTCGGCTGCATTTTTACCTTTCAGGTTATGGGGAATACGGACAATACGAGCTCTGTTCAGCACAAGGGCAGAGTTGAAAAGGTGGATCCCGGGAGTGTAACGGTGAAGATAGTATCTGGAGCCGCCTGTTCAGGCTGCCATGCAGAAGGATACTGTTCGCTTGCAGGGAATGTGGAAAAGAACGTACTCGTAAAAGGCAGCTATAATGTATTACCGGGGGAAACCGTTACGGTAACGATGAAACAATCGATGGGATACAATGCAGTTGCAATCGGTTACATAATACCGTTTATACTCCTCATATCTGGTCTGATCATCTTTATCTCACTCTCAATATCCGAAGCCCTGGCAGGATTGCTTTCTATAGCCATACTTATACCCTACTATCTTGTCATTTACATCTTCAGGAGGAGAATAGACAAAAAATTCACATTTACAATAAAGAAATAATTAATGAATTCAGTTATTCCGCTTACAATATTAATTCTTAGTGCCATAGCATGTCTGGCAGCTGTGATCCTCTGGTTCATTGCACAAAAGTTCAAGGTTTTTGAGGATCCCCGCATCGATGAGGTACAGGAGATCCTCCCGGCGGCCAACTGCGGAGGTTGTGGTTTTGCCGGCTGCCGCAACTTCGCTGAAGCCCTGGTTAAGGCCGACACATTCGACGGGCTCGTTTGTCCCGTAGGCGGTGCTTCGGTAATGGAAGATGCCGCCAGGATTCTCGGGAAGGAGGCTCCCGAGATTGAACCTCTGGTGGCTGTTCTGCTCTGCAACGGAACGCCGGAATATTGCCCGCAAACATCGGTCTATGGAGGTGTTGCCAATTGCAGGATTGCTCATAATCTGTATGCTGGTGTAACTGACTGCAGCTACGGCTGCCTGGGTTATGGCGATTGCGTAACAGAATGTAAATTCGATGCAATGTACATGGATCCGGCTACCGGACTTCCGGTAATATCCGACGAAAAATGCGTTGCATGCGGAGCATGTGTAAAAGCTTGTCCCAGAAATATTATAGAGTTGCGCAAAAAAGCAAAAAAGGATCGTAAAATATATGTTGCCTGCTCCAACTGCGACAAGGGTGGACCTGCCAGAAGAGCATGCAAGGTAGCATGTATCGGATGCGGAAAATGTGTGAAAGTATGTCAGTTTGATGCAATAACACTTGAAAACAACCTTGCTTATATTGATGCTGCAAAATGCACCTTCTGCAGAAAATGTCCCATCGAGTGCCCAACCAACTGCATACTTGAAATAAACTTCCCTCCGAGGAAGCAGAAAATTGAGGCTGAAGCTGCACTAAATCCATAAAATCAGAATGTTAAATTTAAAATAAATAATAATAGTATTGAAAACATTTCCCACAGGAGGTGTTCATCCACCCGAAAACAAGATAACGGCAAACGCCCCGATCAGGCCTCTTCCGGTAACCGGACAGGTTGTGATTCCTGTATCACAGCATATCGGGGCCCCTGCTGCACCGGTTGTCAATAAGGGAGACATAGTAAAGGCAGGACAGATAATTGCTGCCGGGAAGGGATTTGTTACATCAAACATCCACTCCTCAGTCTCGGGTAAGGTGAACAAGATTGACAATGTGACTGATATTACCGGTTACAGGCAGACTGCTGTTTTTATTGATATTGAAGGCGACGAATGGGTTGATACGATTGACAGAAGTGATACCATAGTCCAGGAATTTAATCATACCCCGGAAGAGATAATTAAGAAATGTCTGGATTCCGGTATAGTTGGTCTGGGAGGTGCCACCTTCCCGTCCCATGTAAAACTGACAGTGCCGACAGGTAAAAAATGTGACATCCTTATTATTAACGGGGTGGAATGTGAACCCTACCTGACTGCCGACCACAGGCTGATGCTTGAACGCGGCGAAGAGATCCTGATCGGCATAACAATCCTGATGAGAGCCCTTAATGTTGACAAAGCCTTTGTAGGGATTGAGAACAATAAACCCGATGCCCTGGCACACATGACCAGGCTGGCAACGGGATTCAAGGGAATAGCCGTGCACGGGCTGAAGGTCAAGTATCCACAGGGAGCTGAAAAACAGCTTATTAAGGCACTCATAAAAAGGGAAGTACCATCCGGACGGCTGCCTCTTGACGTCGGCACAGTTGTTCATAATGTAGGTACTGCGTTTGCAGTTTACGAAGCTGTCCAGAAGAATAAGCCGCTTATTGAAAGGGTTGTTACAGTTACAGGAAAATTTCTGAAATCTCCGGGCAATTTCCTGGTAAGAACAGGAACACCTGTAAGCAGACTTATCGAGGCTGCCGGTGGATTGCCTGAAGATACCGGAAAGATCGTTGCAGGAGGCCCTATGATGGGGAAAGCTGTCAGCAGCCCGGAGGTGCCTGTCGTAAAAGGTATGTCCGGAATTCTTGTTTTGTCTCAGGATGAGGCCGGGCGTAAGGAAAAAGAACCCTGTATCAGATGTGCCAAATGTGTTGCAGTTTGTCCTCTCGGTCTCGAACCTTATCTTCTTATGACCCTTACGGAACTCAAACTCTTTGAAAAGGCTGAGGCGGAAAAAATCACTGACTGCATGGAGTGTGGCTCATGCAGCTATACATGCCCCGCCTCAAGGCCCCTGCTTGATTACATAAGACTTGGAAAAACTACAGTCCTGAAAATGGCCCGGGAGAGAAACTTAAAATAGGGAGCAATTAATACATTTATATGAGCAATCTTCTAACTGTAACACCGTCGCCTCATGCGCACGGAAAGGAGACAACAGGAAAATTAATGCTGGGAGTTGTGATAGCATTGGTCCCGGCTCTTATCACTTCGATATATTTCTTCGGCTTGGGTGCTATAATTGTTACACTCACGGCGATCCTCTCCTGTGTCATTTTTGAATACCTGATCCAGAGGTTCATCCTGAAAAAACCTCTTTCCATTAATGACGGATCGGCAGTGGTTACCGGGCTTCTTCTCGCCTTCAACCTGCCTTCCAACATCCCGTTGTTTATAATAATACTTGGCAGCTTAGTCTCAATAGGTGTGGCAAAGATGACTTTCGGAGGACTGGGCAATAATCCTTTCAACCCGGCACTGGTAGGCAGGGTCTTTCTTCTAATCTCCTTCCCGGTACAGATGACCACATGGCCTATTCCATCAGGGTTTAACACAAGTTATACCGATGCAGTAACGGGAGCTACACCTCTTGGCATTATAAAAGGCGGACTCAAGGGCGGTGAGGAGATTTCAGTACTGATGGACCAGGTTCCTTCTCATATGCAACTCTTCTATGGTTACATGGGAGGCTCCATGGGAGAAATTGCAGCAGCAGCATTGCTTATAGGGTTTGCTTACATGCTGATAAGAAAGATCATCACGTGGCATATCCCCGTCTCGGTTATCGGAAGCTTTGCCATTTTTACTGCAATTCTCTGGCTGGTTAATCCCGAAAAGAATGCTGATCCCCTCTTTCATCTGCTGACGGGAGGATTACTCCTTGGGGCCATCTACATGGCGACTGACTATGTTACTTCACCTATGAATCCGAAAGCGATGATCATATACGGTTGTGGTATTGGGATAATAACAGTCATTATCAGGGTGTTCGGAGCATACCCCGAGGGCGTCTCATTCGCCATACTCATCATGAATGCTTTTGTTCCGCTGATGAACACGTATATTAAACCAAAACGATTTGGAGAGGAGGTAAAGAATGGCTAAGACAGAATCGACCTTTAAGAATATGCTTCTTACACTTACGCTGATAGCCTTTGTTGCAGCAACATGCCTCGGATTCGTTTACGAGCTTACCAGGAAGCCGATTGAGATGTCGGCACTGAAGAAGAAGCTTGATGCAATAATGATGGTTGTCCCGGAATTCACAAATAATCCGGATGAGGAGATGTTCAGGGTTGCTACCGGTGAGGGAGACAGCCTTGATGTTTACCCGGCAAAGAAAGATGGTACAATAACAGGTTATGCTGTAAATAGTTATACAAAAAATGGGTTCAGCGGTGATATCCGCATAATGGCCGGTTTCAAACCTGATGGCACAATAAACAACATTGCAGTAATTGAGCACAAGGAGACACCCGGACTGGGAACCAAGATGGATGAGCCTGCTTTCAAGAACCAGTTCATCGGGAAGAATCCTGCAGATTTCGAACTCAGGGTAAACAAGGACGGCGGCCCGGTAGATGCGATCACAGCCGCCACAATAAGCTCCAGGGCTTTCTGTGATGCTGTTCAGAGGGCTTACAACTCCCTTTTTACGGGGAGTGAATGGGATGGCTCTTCAGGCGCCACGGACAGTAACGATAGTCCAGGAAACAATGAGCCGGATAAAAAGGGAAATTAATAAAGCAATCAAAAGATGAATCAGTTACAAAATTTTTCAAAAGGTTTTTTCAGGGAGAATCCCCTTTTTGTTCTGGTGCTGGGTCTCTGCCCTGCGCTGGCAACCACCACGTCGGCTATTAACGGACTCGGCATGGGAATAGCGACAACCTTTGTACTGCTGGGTTCCAATACTGTCGTTTCACTTATCTCGAAATTCATTCCCGACAAGGTAAGGATACCATCATTCATCGTCATAATAGCATCATTTGTTACCATTGTCGACCTGCTGATGAATGCTTTTGTACCCGAACTCTATGAAAAACTTGGCATCTTTATCCCTCTTATCGTTGTTAACTGTATCGTTCTGGGCCGTGCAGAGGCATTTGCCAGCAAGAACAAACTTGCCACTGCCGTCCTCGACGGTCTGGGTATGGGGCTGGGTTTTACAATGGCGCTGGGGATACTGGGCGCTTTCCGCGAGATTGCAGGCAGCGGCGCGATATTCAACTACAAATTCATCAACGGCGACGGCATCCTGGTTTTCGTTCTGGCTCCCGGTGCATTTATAGCTCTCGGATACCTGATTGCTTTTATTAACAGAATAAGAAATACCTAAAACAAGTCTGAGATGGAATACATAATAATAATCATATCGGCAGTTCTGGTAAACAACATTGTGCTTGCACAGTTTCTGGGAGTATGCCCCTTCATGGGCGTTTCAAACAAGGTAAGCACGGCAGTCGGGATGAGTGGTGCTGTAACATTTGTGATGGTCCTTGCAGCAATTGTCACCTATCTCATTTATACCTTCATCCTGCAGAAGCTGGGGATAGTCTTTATGCAAACCATAACATACATCCTTATAATAGCTTCGCTGGTACAGATGGTCGAGATTATCCTTAAAAAGATAAGCCAGCCACTCTATCAGGCACTCGGCATATTCCTGCCTCTTATTACGACCAACTGTGCCGTGCTGGGAGTAGCAATACTGGTTATTAAAAAGGAGTATAACCTTCTTGAAGGAGTAGTTTACAGCGCCGCTACAGCTATTGGTTTCGGCCTGGCACTCATCATACTGGCAGGGATACGTGAACAGCTTGAGCTGCTTGACGTGCCGAAAGGGGTCAAAGGAGCCCCGATATCGCTTATCGTTGCAGGTATCCTGGCTCTTGCCTTTATGGGATTCACCGGGATAGTGTAATGGAAATATGACCATTTCAGAATATTACGAGGTACTTGATCTGCCATTCAATGCATCGGTGGATGAAATAAAGAAAGCCTACAGAAAGAAAGCACGTCTTTTTCATCCCGACATCAACCAGTCACCCGGCGCAAGGGACAAATTCATCCTTGCAACCGAAGCCTATGATTTCCTTTTATCATACCACGAACGGTTCATTACCGGCAACAAAGCCTACGATCAGGCAGTAGAGGAATGGCTTAAGTACCGCAAGGACAGATCGAGGCGGCAGGCACAGGCTTATGCAAGGGCATCATATATACGTTTCAGAAAATCAAAACTATATAAATCGACAAGAATACTTGATGGCACAACAATAATATTCAGCTTTATCGTGGCTGTAATGGTACTTGCATATACTATCTTCGGATATATCTTCAGGCTGAAAAACCCGGATCCCGATTTTGACACTCCTCCAATCTTCTCTTTCCTCCTTTTACTGACGCTCAGTCTGATTCTGTTTACGGTCTCTCTGCTCTACCTCAGGGCATTCATCCGCTCATCAAAGAAACGAAGAAAAAAGAACAGGGCTGCAGTATAAATGTTATCAGCTCTGCCTGATGAAATTGAAAGGGACAGAAAGGACTGATGCAAAGTACTCACCCCGTTCGAGTATATCTTCATCCCCCTCTTCATAAAACCAGTTGAAAATGAATTTTTTGTGCTTGAGCTGAACATAGGTGACAAGCTGGAGAAGATGAATGATCGCCTTTGCACTGGCACTGTTGAAATATTCGAGATTTATATCAACACAGGTCAGATCAGCCGGAGTCTTGATATATTCATTGATCCATGCTTCCACAGGTGCAAAAAAATCTATAACATTCTCATGTATGGAACGCCCTCTGATTCTGATGATTCCCTCGGAGGTCATGATCACTTCAGGAGAATTCTTTGTGGGTAATATCCTTAGTTCTTCCATCCGGATATAATTAACACTATAATACCATAATAATTGAATAATATCCCCTTTTTTTCCTTCTCCGTACCAAAGATGATCTTCAGAGACTACATTCTCGCCAGAGGTATAATGTCCTGGTCCGCAAAATCACCGCTAAGATATTTATAATATCCCGTTATTCCAATCATTGCAGCATTATCGGATGTATAAATCACCGGCGGGATGAAAACATTCCACGCTCTTTTCCTTCCTTCGCGGGCAACTGCTTCCCTCAGGCCTGAGTTTGCTGCAACCCCCCCGGCTATACCGACTTCTGCTATTCCGGTCAGCTCAGATGCTTTAACAAGTTTTGTTAATAGTATACTTACTATTGTATGCTGAAGGGAGGCGCAAAGGTCAGCCTTATTCTTTTCGATGAAACCCGGATCCTCTTTTATTCTGTCTGTCAGGAAATAGAGAAAATTTGTCTTCAATCCGCTGAAGCTGAAGCCGAGCCCTTTGATGACCGGTTTTGAGAAGATGAAAGCATTTTTATCACCTTTTGCGGCAAGTTTGTCAATAGCCGGGCCGGCCGGATAAGGGAATCCCATTAGTTTCCCGCACTTATCGAAGGCTTCACCGGCTGCATCATCCCTGGTATTGCCTATAACCTCCATGTCGAGGTGGTTCTTCAGTATAATCATCATGGTATGACCCCCCGAAACCAGCAGGCACAGGAAAGGGAACGAAGGAACTCTGGCCTCTTTCTCCTTCCCGATAATAAAATGGGTCAATACATGAGCCTGCAAATGGTTTACCCCGATAAGGGGTATCCCTCTTGCAAGAGCGAATCCCTTTGCAAAAGAGGTTCCCACGAGCAGTGATCCAAGCAAGCCCGGTCCACGGGTAAAAGCAACGGCATCTATTTCCTCCTTAGTGACTCCTGCCTGCTTAAGAGCCTGGTCGGTAACCGGCACGACATTGGCCTGATGAGCCCTCGATGCCAGTTCTGGCACTACTCCGCCGTACGACATGTGCACCGCCTGACCGGCTATCAGGTTCGACAACACGCGGCCATCGCGTACTACCGACGCAGAGGTATCGTCGCACGACGATTCAAGAGCCAGAATTGATACTGTTGGCAAAATCTTGACGTAAATATTAATACAGCGACAATTATAATCAAATATTATCAAATGAGTAACAGGTTCCCCTGGCCATTATTTGTGGAATCGCTGCGCGGTTTAAGGGGGAGATAAATCAACTGCAGCAACTTGCTCTGAAAGAGCTGGTAATTATCATCTTTCAGATAAACCATGCGTTTAAAAATTTGGCTTTGTTTTTGTTATATTTGCAACAGGTCTTGTGAGGTTTGCCATTTTTTGTCATGAGACTCCTTCAGGCAGTATGCTGGTATTTATAAGAAGAATATTGAAGTTACTGGTTGTCGTGGCCGGAGTGATTATTCTGTTCCTGACAGCCCTTTCGGCAGTAATACGCATACCGGAAGTACAAACCTTTTTGGTCAACAGGATTACCAGCTCCCTGCTGACAGATATCGAATCAACCATCTCGGTTGGCAGAATTGAGTTCTCATTCTTTAACAGGCTGAAAGTAAACGATCTGCTTGTGCGGGATCACAATAATGACACTCTTATTTACGCTGAAAGTGCCATAGCCGGTATCAGGCGTTTAGATTTCAGAAATAATATAATCAAACTGGGAAAGGCCGAACTGGTCCGGCCTGTTTTTGCGCTGATAACCGATTCTTCGGGACTGATGAACCTTAACTGGTACCTCGACCTTCTCAGAGCATCAGGCGATCCCGGGAAAGCCGAAAAAAAAAGTAAACTGAATCTGACCATTAACCAGACAGAACTCACCGATGGAAGGTTTTCACTTGTTAACAGGAGTGCAACCGGCACGAATCCGATGCTCGATTTCAACGACCTTAACCTGCAGAATATAAACGGTATCCTCTGGAACTTCGAAATAAGGAACGATACAATCTTCTTTAATATCGATAACCTGAGTTTTACTGAACAAAGAGGCTTTACAGTGAAGGAAATGAAGACCTCTTCCGTAATAACAGGGCAGTATATAAGTTTTGGCCCTCTTTTTATAAAATGCGACAGCAGTATAATTTACGCTGATCATGCGGCTCTCGTTGCCGACACAACGGGATCGTTCGGCAATTTCACCGATGAAGTGAGACTCAGCATTCTCCTTCAAAAATCGCTGATAAACACAACCGACCTGCAATACTTTCTTCCGTTCATAAAAGATCCCGGCGAGTCTCTCTGGCTTTCGGGAAGGGTGACCGGAAAAATCTCTGAGCTGAGAGGACGCGATATTAAAGTGACTTACGGTAAATCAAGTCTGCTCGATTGCGACTTTGATATCTCAGGTCTGCCGGATATACGGGATGCATTTATTTTTCTGGGAGTCAACTCACTCGTAACCAATGCTGAAGATCTGCGGACGCTGAGCAATATAAGCAGGGAGAACATCACAGTACCTGAGTTTACCGACAATCTGGGTGTAATTTCCTTCGACGGTAATTTTACAGGCTTTACCACCGATTTTGTCACCTACGGAAAGATAGGGACATCTGTCGGAAACATAAGGACCGACCTTTCGTTAAGGCCGGAAGGCAGAAACAGGTTAAGATTTCGTGGTCTGGTAACCGTGAGCAATATCGACATGGGCGTTATATCAGGCAACAGCGATCTCTTTGGGAAATTGAGTATGTCCGCTGACGTTGACGGATACTCGACATCACAAAAAGAATTTGCCGGCAGTCTGGCCGGCAGAATAGACAGTATTGAGATTAACCGGTACAGTTACAGAAATGTCACTCTCAACGGCAGTTTCACCGAAAAGATGTGGGACGGAAGCATTAATGTGACTGACAAAAATATTAAGCTGGACCTTCTCGGAATGTTCAACCTAAGGGAAGAACTGCCTGAATTCGATTTTACCCTTAACCTTGCGGAGGCCGACCTGTTCAGTCTTAACTTTGACAGGAAAGATTCAACATCCTCAGCCACAGCTCTGGTTACAGCTAATTTCAGCGGTAACAGCATCGATAATCTTAACGGTGAGATAAAGCTTCTGAATTCCACTCTCAGGAAGTTTGGCAATCAGCTTGAACTCTATGATTTCTCTGTCAGAGCCTTTAAAGAAGGTGAGAATCCGGCAATAAGCCTGCGCACCGATTTTGTAAATGCCGACATAAGAGGCCGTTACAGCTTCGCCGAGATCGGGAATCTGATGAAGCATACCCTCTCAACACTTATGCCATCGGTGTTTTCGTCTCCGCCCGACGGCAGGTACCTCAGCAGTAACCATTTTACGTTCAATATTGACTTCAGGAACAGCGACAGGATAAACAACTTCTTCCACACGGGCATACTGATTGCCGATAAAAGCCGGATCAGCGGAACAGTGATGGCCGACAGCATAATTAAAATTGAAGGTAGTGCCCGGATGCTGGAGATTAAGAAAAATGTTTTCAGGGATCTGGTTGTTGAAGCGGGAATCTCCGGAGATATATTCAAAGCCGGTCTGAAAAGTACCTCCCTGACACTCCCCTTCCAGTCGGAGCTTAAAGATCTGACTATGGATTTCAATACCAGGCCTGATACATTCAATTTTATCATTAACTGGGACAACAGGGAAAAAGTACTTAATAAAGGCCGGTTCCAGGCAAACGGGTCGGTTAATAAGAGGACCGGAGAGCAGAAACGGCCTGTTCTTAAGATCAACATCGAACCATCAGAGATCTATTCGGTTAACAACCTGTGGAGAATCAACCGGTCGGATATAGTTGTCGACTCCAATGCAATAAAAGTAAATAACCTTTATATCAACAATAACGAGAATTTCTACCTCATAAACGGAGCACTCACTGAAGAGCTGTCTGACACGCTGATGTTCGAATTCAGGGGACACGACCTTAAACCCGTTAATAACATAGGTAAAAAGGAAACGGGCGGTTCAGAGATCCCTCTTGATCTCAGAGGATTTATAGGCGGAAAGATCCAATTAACAAACATGTACAGGAATCCCATGGTTGAGGGCAGAATAGAATTAGAGAGCTTTTCGCTTCTCGGCAGTGAATACGGGGATATTTTCATAACCTCTGTCTGGAACAATCTCAGCAAGGTTGTCGATATAGAGGCCAGGAACAACCTGAATGGGACCCAGATGTTCAATGTAGGCGGTATTTACGATCCTGAAACAGCTAATGTCGATATCAGTATAGAAACTGACAGGTTGCCTGTTGAGGCTCTGAACCCGCTTCTCAGCTCTTTCGCTTCGGAGATAAGCGGTCATGCGTCAGGTAAACTCAGACTCTCGGGGGAATTGAGCAAACCAGTGCTGACAGGTTCTGTAATGGCTCACAATGCATCCATGAGGATAGATTACCTGCAGACGCGATACAGGGTGAATGACTCAATACGATTTGACAGATCAGGTATTAAGTTCAATAACATCAGGCTCACAGATGACAGGGGTAACATAGCAACACTGACAGGAAGTGTCACTCACAGGCACTTTGACGATTTCGGCGCCGACCTGCTTATCAATATGAAGGAGACACAGGTACTTAACACAAGGCCTAAAGACAATGAGCTCTTCTACGGGACCGCCTATGCCAGTGGTGTGACAACCATTAAAGCCGGCACCGATCTTATCTCGTTCGACATATCTGCCAGGACAGCAAGCAACACCCGTTTCTTCATATCCCTTAACACCAGCCTGTCAGTTTCGGAATACCCCTTTATCTCGTTCGTGGAACCCGATTCAATTTCAGCCGCTGGCATTGCCATTAAGAAAGAACAGGTAATACCTCCGACAGAAACAAAGCTTAACATCAATCTTGATCTTGAAGCAACACCGGAAGCTGAACTTCAGATTATTCTCGATCTGAAGGCCGGCGATGTGATGAGGGCACACGGAGCAGGTAACCTCAATATTACTCTTAATCCTGCAGGAGATTTCAGGATTGTGGGAGATTATATCGTCGAAGAGGGTGATTACCTCTTTACACTCGGAAATATCCTTAATAAGTCCTTTACGGTGGAGAACGGGGGAAGGATAACTTTTAACGGAGATATTGAGGATGCTGATGTCGATATAAAAGCGATCTACAAACTAAGGGCCAGGCTGTTCGAAATACTCAACGACGAGCGCTTCACCGAAAGAATACCGGTTGAATGTCATCTCAAACTCTCAGGAAAACTGTTTAATCCCGTGGTCGGCTTTGACATTTTCCTGCCAATGGCTGACGAAGAGACAAGAACTTATCTGCGGAACGTGATAACCACCGATGAGGAGCTCAGCCGCCAGTTTCTGTACCTTCTTGTTATGAACAGTTTCTATGCTGATCCCCTCGGCACTTCAAGAGGTACCACAACTACGGGAACTGCAGCAATGGCGGTTACAACAACCGAAATGCTTTTCAATCAGGTAAGCAACTGGCTCTCCCAGATAAGCAGTGATTTTGATATCGGTTTTGCATACAGGCCCGGCGACAGGGATATCAATCCCCAGGAACTGCAGGTAGCCCTCTCAACCCAGCTGCTGAACGACAGAGTGGTTATAAACAGCAACTTCGACGTGAGAGGAACAGAGAGCTCTGCAAGCAATACAAACCCGATAACCGGAGACTTTGACCTCGAATACAGGCTTACGGAAAGGTTCCGGTTCAGGGTCTTTAACAGATTCAATAATCCCTATACAGGTAAAGGGGTACCCTACACCCAGGGAATAGGATTTTTCTTCAAACAGGACTTCGACAGGTTTTCCGACATTTTCAGAAGAAGAGAGAAATCTGAGATGAGACAGGAGGAAGAGACTGCCGCAATGGAAAATTGAGCCTTTGCGATCATCTCAGTTCACCGGATGACAAATGGTTAATAAATAATATACCATTGTTATTAACCATATATAATAGAAGGCAGCAAAATTACGTTTTTTAATATCTTCGCACGTGAAAATCATCACCTGTGATGAATTGTGTATTAACTTTTTATAAATCTAAAAAGACCGAAAAATGATTTTTTTACAGTTCGCGATGCAGGAAATTCCTGCTGCTGCCGAAAGGACAAGTGCCATGAAGCTGACATTGCTTGATCTGGCGATCAAGGGTGGATGGGTAATGATCCCTATTGTGCTTTTATCTTTTGTGGCAGCATATATATTTATTGAGAGGTTTTATGTAATCAGGAAAGCTGCGAAGGAGGATCAGAATTTTATGAACAGGATAAAAGATTATATCCACGACGGCAAAATAGAAGCAGCCATGGCCCTTTGTAAATCAATCGAAAGTCCGTCTGCCAGGATGATCGAAAAGGGGATAAACAGGCTGGGCAGGCCGTTACATGATATAACAACCGCTATTGAGAACACGGGCAAACTTGAAATATCGAAGCTCGAAAAAGGATTCCCCACCCTTGCCACCATTGCCGGCGCTGAGCCGATGCTCGGATTCCTCGGCACAGTAATAGGTATGGTACGCTCATTCTATGCAATGTCACAGGCCGGCAACAACGTTGAAGTCTCCCTTCTTTCCGATGGTATTTACACAGCCCTTATAACAACTGCAGCCGGTCTCATCGTGGGTATTCTTTGCTTCTTCGCCTACAACACGCTGGTGGTAAGGGTCGAAAGAGTGGTCTTTAACCTCGAGGCAACTCTTACCGAATTTATGGATATATTGAATGAACCAATAAAATCTGAACGTTAAAATGGCACTCACAAAAAGAAGCAAGGTAAGCATCAGTTTCAGTGCCGCAGGCATGACAGATGTTATATTTAACCTGCTTATATTCTTCATGCTTACATCGACCCTGGTTCACCCTACGGCCCTTAAGCTGGTGTTGCCTAAAGGCAGCACGCAGACATCGGCAAAACCGCAGACTACCGTCTCAATAACCAGAGACCTGCAATACTATGTTGAGCAACAGCAGGTTAACGTTGATAACCTCGAGGCTGTCCTCAGAGAGAAACTGGGAGCTGATCCCGATACTTATATAGCACTCCACGTTGACAGGAGTGTTCCTTTTGAGAATGCCGTTTTTGTAATGAACATTGCACAGGCCAATAACTATAGACTAATAATTGCGACCTCACCCAAATAACGATCTCCGGACCTTCCCTTCCGAAAGGAAGAAAGGATTTATCGGAACAGCAGTCATACATATTGTTGTTCTGGTATTATTGCTTATTTTGGGCCTGACGGTCCCGCCACCTCCCGAAATCGAGGAGGGGATAATCGTAAATTTTGGCACTGACTTTACAGGATCAGGATCGATTGAGCCGTCAGCTCCTCCACCGGTAGTGGAGGAGTCATCCCCTCCCCTGCCACAGACTGTCACTCCCGACCCTGCTGAGAAAGCGCTTCTGACACAGAACAACGAAGATGCCCCCGAAGTAAAGAAGGTTGACCCCGAGGCTGAAAAAAAGAGACTGGAAAAGATTGAAGCTGACAGGAGGCTCAGGGAACAGCAGGAAGCTGAAAGGATCAAAAGGGAACAGGAGGAACTGGAAAGGAAAAGGATTGAAGAGGAACAGAAGAGACAGACTGATATCATGAACCGAACACGGGAGGCACTCGCAAGTTCCCAGAAAGCAGGTACCAAAGCAACCAGCGAAGGAACTGCCGGGGGAACAGGAAACCAGGGTGTGCCCACCGGATCACCTGACTCAAAGGTCCGCGGCGAAGGCAGCGGGCTCGGAGATAAAGGCATTTCATACGACCTCCAGGGAAGAGGGTTTCAATCGTTACCCACTCCGAAATACGAGCACCAGGCAGAGGGAAGAGTAGTTGTAGAGGTAAGTGTCGACAGGAGCGGCAGGGTTACAGCGGCAGTAGCCGGTATCAAAGGATCTACCACACTCGATGAGTATCTTTTAAGGGTCGCCAGGGAAGCAGCACTGCTGGCCCGGTTTGAACCAAAACCCGATGCCCCGCTGACACAAAAAGGAACAATTACATATAACTTCGTTCTCAGATAATTATCAGCCTTTCCGTTCAAAAACATTCCTTATTGCAGCAGATAGATTGTCCAACAGATTGACATCCTTGATAACGTAATCGTCAATGCCCTTCCGTGCAAGCTCAAGAACAACCTCACCCTTGTCCTGACCTGAGAGAATAATAACCGGAAGATCGGGTCTCAGCTCCCTGATCCTGTTGAAGATCTCCATGCCGCCCATTACGTTGTGACCCTCCTTCATAAAGAAATAGTCAAGGATAACCAGGTCCGGAATATCGCACAGGGTTTCCAGACAATCTTCACCGTAAGTGAATGCTTCCACAACATACCCTTCAGCTGTGAAACGATTAACTATCAGGGTGTTGATGACAGGATCATCATCAACGACAAATATCACTCTTTGGCTACTCATAACTTGTCATTTATTGTTAAGTTATACTTACTTATTCTACTCCTAACAAGAAAGTAGTCAAGACATTACGAAGCACCTGTGACTACACGCTAAAGAGAGGAAACGGTTTAACGAGCTCCAGAACCTTTTCCCCCACCCTTTTAAGGGTATCATCATTCTCAATATCCGAGATCACCTCATCTATCAGATCCACAATTATCTTCATGTGCTCTTCCTTCATACCCCTGGTTGTTACAGCAGGAGTTCCAACCCGCAAACCCGATGTCAGGAAGGGTGAACGCGTATCAAACGGAACCATATTCTTGTTCACTGTAATATGAGCAAGCACAAGGCGGTTCTCAACCTTCTTTCCTGATATCTCAGGAAATTTAGTCCTCAGATCTATAAGCATCAGATGATTGTCCGTACCTCCTGATATTACCTTATAACCCCTCTCAATAAATGCTTCAGCCATTACTTCTGCATTCTTCTTAACCTGAACCTGATATTTCCTGAATGCCGGGTCGAGTGCTTCTCCGAACGCTACTGCTTTCGATGCAATGACATGCTCCAGCGGGCCTCCCTGCACCCCCGGAAAAACTGCTGAATTAAGAAGCGACGACATCATTCTCGGTTCACCTTTCGAAGTGGTGATACCCCACGGATTGACAAAATCCTTTCCCATCAGGATGATACCGCCTCTTGGCCCGCGCAGTGTCTTATGTGTGGTTGAAGTTACTATATGTGCATGCTCAAGGGGATTCTTCAGCAGCCCGGCAGCTATAAGGCCGGCAGGATGTGCCATGTCGACAATAAAAATAGCCCCTGTGGCATCCGCAATCTTCCTCATCCTTTCATAGTCCCACTCGCGGGAATAGGCTGAAGCCCCTCCGATAATCATCTTCGGCTTTTCCCTGAGAGCTGACTCTTCCATCATTTCGTAGTCAACAAAACCCGTTTCCTCCTTAACACCATATGAGACAGGCCTGTACAGGATGCCTGAAGAATTTACCGGTGAGCCGTGGGAGAGGTGTCCCCCGTGAGCCAGATCAAGACCCATGAAGGTATCACCGGGTTTCAGAACAGTCATAAAGACCGCCATATTTGCCTGAGCCCCGGAGTGCGGCTGTACATTCGCATATTCAGCATCATATAGTTGCTTCAACCTGTCAATAGCAATCTGTTCCGACTGGTCAACTATCTCACAACCACCGTAATACCTCGCTCCAGGATAACCTTCAGCATACTTGTTTGTCATTACAGACCCCATAGCCTCCAGAACCTGCTGACTGACAAAATTCTCCGAAGCAATAAGCTCTATGCCGTTCAGCTGGCGCTGACGCTCCTTCTCAATAAGATCGAATATTAAAATATCCCTGTTCATAACATACTTACTAACAACAATATAAAGTAAAACAAATCAGGGCTGATAAGTAATATTTTTACAGCCCTCCTATACAAATATAGGTAAATTAATTTATAAAAGATATCGGGAGAGGAAATGGAGAGAAGTCCGAAGATAAGGATCCGCCGGCTGGCGGAGACGCAATTCCGCGACAGCGGAACGGAAGATGAGCCTGGGATCAGGTTATTCTTCGGAGAATTGCATAAGCAGTTCCCTGTATGTGCTGTAAATCCTTGATTTTGAAAGAAACCCGACGTATAGTCCGTTATCAAGCACAGGGAGATTCCATGCTCCGGTTTTCCTGAAGGTCTCCATCACCGTTTCAATGGCCTCTTTCCTATCTATATAGGAAGGAGGCAGGGTCATCAGATCCTTTACAAGCACACTGTCGTATAATTCACTATTGAACATAATCTCCCTTACATCGTCGAGCGACACAATTCCTTCAAGGATGTTGTACTGGTCAACTACCGGGAAAATATTGCGGTTTGATCTTGATATCACCCCGATCAGATCTCTCAGACTATCATCGGGCTTAACTGTCAGCAGATCTGTCTCTATGTCTTTCCTCCAGTCCATGAACGTTAGCACAGCCTTGTCCTTATCGTGGGTTATAAGCTCGCCTCTCTCAGCAAGCTGCACGTGATAAATTGAGTGGCGTTCAAAGCTCCTCACCGTTATGAATGCAACCGTTGATGTTATAATAAGTGGTAGCAGAAGGGCGTACCCCTCTGTTATCTCGGCAATAAGGAAAATTGCTGTCAGCGGGGCATGCATCACCCCGGCCATTGTCCCGGCCATACCGGCAAGAACGAACCTGTTATCGGGTATATCAACATTCAGAAAACTCCTCAGCAGAACGGACACCAGGAAGCCGGTCACTCCTCCCAGGAAAAGTGTAGGTGCAAAAATTCCTCCTACCCCGCCCGCACCATTCGTCGAACTGGTGGCAATCACTTTTAGCATAACAAGACCGAAGAGAAAGAGCACAAGCATCAGAAAGTTATCCGACAGATCTCCAAAGATACCGTAACCCGAGAGTGAACCTGTATCACCCTTGAGCAGATTCATTATGGTATCATAACCCTCTCCAAAGAGTGGTGGAAATATTAAGATCAGCACTCCAAGAACCGTTCCTCCGATTACGAGCCTGACTAACTGATTGCTTATCTTCTCGTATTGCCTTTCAAGATATAGTGTCATTTTTGAGAAATAGAGCGAAATCAGTCCCGACACAACCCCCAGTAGAAGATACCAGGGTATATTACTGATATTGAATGCTTCAGTAACTGTAAAAGTGAAGAGCACCTCATCTCCCATGAGAAAGTAGGCAACAGTAGCAGCAGTAACCGATGATATCAGCAGGGGTACAATAGATGAGAGTGTGAGATCGAGCATGAGTATCTCCAGTGTAAAAACGATCCCGGCAATGGGTGCTTTAAATATCCCTGCGATGGCCCCTGCTGCGCCACATCCGATCAGAAGGGTAATGTGCCTGTAATTCAGCTTAAAGAATGTACCTATTGTGGAACCAATGGATGACCCGGTAAGCACTATGGGTGCTTCTGCGCCCACCGATCCGCCGAATCCGATGGTAATGGTGCTTGCCACCATCGAAGACCAGTTATTATGCGATTTCAGCTTGCTCTCCTTCTTCGATATGGCATAAAGTACCCTGCTTATTCCATGCCCTATATTATCACGGACTATATACCTGACAAACAACAATGTGATAAGCATTCCTGCCAGTGGATAAGCCAGGTAGAGCAGATTACCGGAGCCTGCAATACCCTCTGTCAGCAGCTTATGTGTGTAATGGATAGAATTCTTGAATATTACTGCAGCCAGAGCACTGAGCAGTCCTACAAGAAGGCTCAGAAAATAGAGCAGCTTTACCTGATCAATTCCGATCAGGCTGATCTTTCCCAATTTTCTGAAGAGCCTGCTGTTAAACATAATCTGCAAATATAGAAACAATACTGAAGCGTCTCCGTTTTTTAATTAAGTTTGTCATTTGTTAACTTTTTCACCCCAGGGATGGTCAGCTTTATTCGTTTCATGCTCAATAACGGTTTGAAGGTTATCGTAAACCACGACGATTCTACTCCTCTTACAGCTTTCAACCTGCTCTATAACTCAGGATCAAGGCTCGAAGATCCGGAAATGACCGGAATGGCTCACCTTCTTGAACACCTTATGTTTACCGGCACAGAAGAGGTCCCTGAATATGACTTACCACTCCAGATTGCCGGAGGTGAAAATAATGCCTTTACAGGCAATGACGTAACCGATTATTATATTACTATCCCTTCTGATAACATTGAAACCGCATTCTGGCTCGAATCAGACCGGATGAGAGGCCTGAAACTCACACAAAAAAGCCTTGATATTCAACGAAATGTCGTTATCGAAGAGTTCCGGCAGCGCTATCTTAATCAGCCTTATGGAGATGCAATGCTGATACTCAGACCACTGGCTTACAGGATTCATCCCTACAGGTGGCCGACAATAGGGATGAATGTTTCACACCTGGAGAATGCAACCCTTGAAAGAGTAAAGGATTTTTACCTGTCACATTACACTCCCGGGAATGCCATTCTTGCCATATCAGGAAACACCCCTCCTGAACTTGCCCACGACCTGGCAGTTAAATGGTTCGGTCGTATTGAAGAAAAAGACGGGGCCCAAATAGGAATTCCCCAGGAGCCGGAGCAGAAAGAAGAAAGGATAATGTCAGCTGAAAGAGATGTTCCTTCCGATGCACTTTTCATGGCATGGCATATATGTGGACGGAACAGCAGCGATTTCCGTGCCCTCGATCTGATAACGGATATTCTTGCCGGAGGTGAATCGGGCAGATTATATAACAGACTGGTAAGGAAGAGGAACATTTTCAGCGAGATCAACACATGGCTGACATCCGACACCGATCCGGGTCTTGCGATACTGTCTGGAAAGCTGATGAAGGGGAAATCGTTTGATCAAGCTGTCAGAGCAGTCGAAGAGGTGTTCGATGATCTGAAAAACAAGAAGCTCCCATTAAAGGAGACAAATAAGGTTAAAAACAAGTATGAGGCTTCAACTCTTCTTTCAAACACTTCAGCTCTTAATAAAGCAATGAGCCTCTCGATATTTGAGCTTTTGGGTGATGCAGGTATGATAAACAGTGAAGTATCTTTGTACAGGGAAATAAGCCGCGAGTCCATAATGGACACAGCCATAAAGTACTTTACAACCTCTAACCGCAGCACACTCTTCTATAAGTCCAAACAAAAAACCTGAAATGGATCGTCCTGGTAATAAACAACCACCGGTATTCCCGGTTGAGCCGGGGAAGATCCCTGAAGCAGAGCTGCTTCATCTGTCAAACAATGTGCCTGTCTATCTTATTCCTTCAGCAACTGAGGATATAGTGCGCCTTGAGTTTATCTTCAGTGCAGGGCAGGTTAAAGAGGACCTCCCTCTCCTGGCATCATTTACCAGTATGATGCTTACCGAAGGTTCAAAAAGCCATACCTCCGAGAAGCTTTTGAGTAAGATCGATTATTACGGGGCATTTATCAATCTCTATGCGGATAATGACCGGGCAGGTTTAATTGTAGTTACCCTGAACAGGCACGCTTCCAAAATTATTGAGCTGGTCCGGGAAATTCTTTTTGGTCCTGTTTTTCCGTTAAAAGAACTCAATAACCTGATACAAAAAAGAGTTCAAAACTACAGAATAAGCCGCGAAAGAGTCCAGACACTGGCAATGGAAAGATTCTTCGAATCGGTGTTCGGAAGTAAACATCCCTATGGAAGACAGATAAGGGAAACTGATTTCAGAAAGATTACACCGGCACTGCTAAAGGATTTCCATTCAAAGTATTATACTCCTGATAATATGTCTGTTATAGCAGCTGGCAGGATTAGCAGAAACCTGACTTCAATGCTTGACCATACTTTTGGAAATCTCCCTTCACACTCAATCTATATTGAAGAACCCGTTTCATTGCTCAGAGGAAAAGCTACCAGAAAAATTCTGGTACCAAAACCGGGTGCGGTACAAAATTCAGTCAGAATAGGCTCTCCTTCAATAAATAAAAGGCATCCCGATTATCAGGGACTCAAAATAGTCAATACTATACTGGGGGGATACTTCGGCTCGAGATTAATGAAAAACCTCAGGGAAGAGAAAGGATTAACATATGGTATACGATCTGGCGTATCATCTCTGGATCTGACAGGATTCAAGGTCATCTCCGCTGAAGTAAACAGAGAGAATACCAGGAATGCGATAGAGGAAATATACAGAGAAATTCATATCC
Source organism: uncultured Rikenellaceae bacterium (assembly GCA_964633195.1). Classification (GTDB taxonomy): domain Bacteria; phylum Bacteroidota; class Bacteroidia; order Bacteroidales; family VadinHA17; genus LD21. The sequence goes on from CAZWFL010000005.1 coordinate 57,988, forward strand.
TTCAGAACCTGCCTGTTGAAGTAAAAGAACTTAACGTCATCAGAAATTTTATGCTCGGAGAGATGGTAAGAATGTTTGACGGCCCCTTCGCCAGAGCAGAGAGTTTTAAAGCTCTTCATCTATTCGGCCTTGACACCGGGTACTACTACCGTTTCGCGGAAAAGATAAAAAGTATCAATTCTGATGAAATAATCGAGCTTGCCCGAACGTATTATAAAACTGAAGATCTGTACGAGATTATTGCAGGTATACCATGAAAAGAAGCCTGTTATTGATGCTGACAATTTCCCTTCTGCACTCCGGAATTACTCTTTCCGGCCAGAATGATTCAGTTCCGCCGGCCTCGCCTCTGTTTGTCAGTTTATCCGTCAATTATCAGACAGGCATCCCTCAATTGATCTGGGAGCCCGGCAATTCGCCGGATGTTGCCGGATATGTGGTCTATTCATACAGGAACGATGCAGGTTTTGCCATTGACACTCTGTATGATCCACTCGCTACATCATATTTTCATTACGGGTCCGGCGCTGCTTCCCGCATTGAATCATACGTTGTTGCAGCTTTCGATACATCAGGAAACACCAGCCTGCTTTCAAATGATCTGAACACTATCTTTACGGAAGCAACGATAGATACATGCACGGGCAGAATAAGTATCAGCTGGAACAGTTACCCTTCCTATCCCCGGCCGGTAACAGGCTATTCCGTTTTCTTCTCGGTGGATAACGGCAGTTTTGAGGAAGCCGGATCTACAGAACCGGATACTTTAAGTCTTGTGATCGACGATTTTATAACCAGCTCAGAGTACTGCTTCTACGTCAGAGCCAGCCTTGAGGGAGGCGGTGCATCCTATTCAAACAAGTCGTGTGTCAGCACTCGTATGCAGCGGCCTCCTCAATGGATAAATGCCGATTATGCGACAGTGAACAGCTCCGGTGGTATTGATCTGTCATTTACTGTCGATCCGGTGTCGGAGATAGAGTCATTCCGCCTTGAAAAGAAAAGCTTCAGCGACACAGACTTCCGGCAGATCGCCCTTTTAACGGCATTGAACGGGTCAATAAGCTATAGTGACAGCCAGGCGGATGTAACACAGACCAATTACTACAGGCTCTCTGCGGTTAACAACTGCAATAATCCACTGCTGACCTCAAACCTCTGCTCCAATATTGTACTGAACCTGCAAAGGCCGGGATACGATATTCTGTTATCATGGACCTCATACAGGGCGTGGGCCGGCACCATCTCACAATACACCCTCCTGGTAAATACCGGAAGCGGTTTTGTTGAAAAGGCTGTTATCCAGCCATCCGACACTTCAGTTACCATTCCGTATTCCGACCTTATGTATGAGGCGACATCACCCGAGATATGCTTTATTGTATCGGCTTCTGAATCGGATAATCCCTGGACAGCCGGAGGAACCAGCCGTTCCAATATTGCCTGTTTGGAAGTAATTGAAAATATTACTGTTCCGAATCTTTTCACACCCGACGGGGATAATGTAAATGATCTCTTCAGGCCGGTGCTTTCATTTACACCCGTCTCCTACCACTTTATTGTAAGCGACAGGAATGGAGGGTCACTGTTTGAGACAAGGGATCATATGGAATCGTGGGACGGAATTTCCGGAGGACGGGCTATGCCCCCGGGAGTCTATCTCTGGTTTCTGAGAACTACTACACCATCGGGAAAAACCTTTTCAAGGACCGGGACTATAACAATATACAGAAGCAATTGAAAAATTAGTCAATCACGTTGCAAACCACATTTAAAATATTTGGCCAATAAAATTATCTTTGCAGAAGGCGCTTTAACTGTAATGGCAATCAATGGGGAAGAAGGATTTTTTTGATGAGGAAGATTTTCAAAGGATTCAGGCGGAATATGATTCACTGGTCGGGAACCTTCACAGATGCAACAAGCCGGGAGACAGGGAGCTGATTGAAAAAGCTTTCAGGATAGCCAACGAAGCGCATGTGAACATGCGCAGAAAATCAGGCGAACCCTATGTTATACATCCCATATCAGTAGCAAAAATCGTTAATCATGAGCTTGGGCTCGGAGCAAGATCCATTGCCGCTGCCCTTCTGCATGATGTGGTGGAGGATACCGAGTACACGCTTGAAAATGTAGAGAGGGATTTTGGACCGAAAATAGCTTCGCTGATAGATGGTCTGACCAAGATATCCGGTACCTATAATAAGCCCGCCTCCTCCTCGATGCAGGCAGAGAATTTCAGGAAGATGCTGATGACTCTGTCTGATGACATAAGAGTGATCCTTATCAAGATCGCGGACAGGCTCCATAACATGCGTACGCTCGATTCGATGCCAGAAAACAAGAGGATGAAGATTGCCGGGGAAACAATCTTCCTTTATGCTCCCCTGGCCAACCGGCTCGGCCTCTACGCGATAAAAAGTGAACTTGAGGATCTCAGCTTCAGGTTCCGCCAACCACAGATCTATGAAGAAATTGCTGCAAAGCTCAAGCACAGCGAAAAAAAATATCTGGCCATAATAAACAGGTTTTCACTGCCTGTCATCGACAGGCTGACCGACACTGGCCTGGTTTTCGACATCAGCGGAAGGCCTAAATCTATCTTTTCTATATGGAAAAAGATGCAGTCAAAAGATGTTCCTTTCGAAGAGATATATGATGTCCTTGCTGTAAGAATAGTATTCGAACCTGTGCCGGACGTCCCGGAGAAAACAACCTGCTGGAATATTTATTCAATCATTACCGATTCATATCTCCCTAAACCCGACAGGCTGCGCGATTGGATAAGCAGGCCCAAACCCAACGGATATGAAGCTCTTCATGTCACCGTAATGGGACCGGAAGGGAAATGGGTGGAAGTGCAGATCAGAAGCAAACGCATGGATGAGATAGCCGAAAGAGGCTATGCCGCCCACTGGAAATACAAGGGTGATGACTCCCCGGAGAGCGAACTCGATAAATGGATAAAGAAGATACGGCAGATGCTGGAGAATCCTCTCGAAGATCCGATCGAATTTCTCGACGAGTTTAAAATGAACCTCTTCTCCTCAGAGATAATGGTATTCACACCGAAAGGCACCCTAATAAGCCTCCCTAAAGGGGCCTCTGCCCTCGACCTTGCATACGAGATACACACTGAGGTGGGTAATAAGGCCATCGGAGCAAAAATAAACTACAAGCTCAATCCGATCAATGCAACCCTGATGAGTGGCGATCAGGTCGAAATAATCACATCCGATATTGCGAAACCCGAAAGGGAATGGTTGTCATTCGTAAGAACATCGAAAGCCAAGGAGGCCATTAAAGCAGTGCTGAGAGCCGAATCTAGAAACAGGATCCAGAAAGGCATGGAAATACTTGAAAATAAGCTGAATGAAATTGGGCTCACACCTAATTCTGAGGTCATCAGAAAACTGATGCTCTCATATGATGTTGTGAATAAAGATGAGCTCTATTCAGGTATCGAGCTGGGTATAGTTAATCTTGATAATCTGAAGAAGATCCTGAAAAAGAGCCCGTCAAAAAATGTAATTAAATACTGGGAACTTAAATTTCTCGGGACAAAGAAAGAGAAGAAGGAAGAAGTATCTGCTCCGCAGGGTCCGGGAGATGCCGGCGCACCCTTCCTGCTCAGGGAGAATATTGAGAACGCAGAGCAGTCGTACGAGATAGCAAAATGCTGTAATCCCATTCCGGGTGACGAAGTGATAGGTTACCGCTCATCCGAAGGAACCGTTATCATACATAAACCCAAATGTCCGGTCGCAATAAGGATAATGTCCAACGAAGGAAACCGGATCATTGCCGTCAGATGGGCCATACACAAACTGGTATCATTCCTCGCAAGAATAGCAATGTCGGGTGTGGACCGGATAGGACTTGTAAACGATATTACCACCATAATCTCATCAGAGCTTAAAGTCAATATGACCAATATTAACATCAGTGTCCGTAACGGAATTTTCGAAGGGACTATCGATCTCTATGTCCACCATACACGCGACCTTAATAATCTCATACTCAAAATATCTAACATCAATGGTATAGAAAGTGTGAACAGGGTGGAAGAATTTTCGGAATAGTGTACCTTTTCCCTTTTGACGGATAGACTGAAAACCTTAAATTTGTTCCGGTTTATATTCAGTCAGCTTATGGCAGGCAACTCCACAAAAGTAACGGTAAGAAAGATATTCTCCGAGTATCTCGAAAAGAAAGGGCACCGCAAGACACCTGAAAGATTCGCAATACTGGAAGAAATCTATTCAGGGAACGGTCATTTTGATGTCGATTCACTCTTCGTCCTGATGAAAAGAAAAAAATACAGAGTCAGCAGGGCAACCCTTTACAACACAATAGATCTGCTCCTCAACTGTAACCTGATTGTCCGGCATCAGTTTGGAAAGAATATTGCGAAGTACGAAAAAGCATACCTCTGCAGTCAGCACGATCATCTTATTGACCTTGAGTCAGGTGAGGTGATTGAATTCTGTGACCCCCGAATACAGGATATTATACGCACCGCATGTGAACTTAACAACTTCACACCGGCCTACCACTCCCTTATTATTTACGGATCTCTTAAAAAGACCGCAGAAGAGCAGGATGTTTAAGATTATTTATCAGAAGGCGTAGCCAAATGAGAATCCAAACGGTATCGTTACAGAACTCCTGTTCTTGAACGTCTCAGTATCAAATTCGGTTCCCGAAATGTCCCAGGTCCTCGACACAAAGCCCATGCCGGTATAGATGTCAAGGGCAAATCCTCCTGCAGTAATCAACTGATAACCAATTACTGCATTGAGATTAACCTTCTGTGCCTTAATATTGTTTTGAGGATCATCCTTGCTCTTTAATGTAGCAGTTGCATAGGATGCATGCGGACCCAGATAAAATCCTTCGGGAGCCGAAAGGTCACGGCTCAGGAAATATTTGAACATTCCCTGTATCCTGAAACCGCTTGTTTTTACTCCGCTGATCTCTTCGCCCTCGCTGGTCAGCTCGTCAAGGTTGAGCAATAAGCTCGGACCAATATAGCTTGCTCCGATCTGAACCGAGGCTTTTTCAGCTACAGCTGCTTCAAAGAGTACCTTGTATTCCCCTGTAACAGGCAACACTATCACCCAGAAAGGACCTCCCAGTGCCGCCAGCGGATTTGTCTTGATCGTAAAATTGTATTCCTTTTCCTCTGATGAACCCTGAGCAGAAACCGGAGTTGCATGCAGCAAAAGTACCAGCCCGGTTATTATCAACAAAATCGCTTTTCTCATAACAGTTAGTTTTATTTAAATAAATCCAAATTTAATTCATAAAAAAAAGCTGAGATTCACATTTTATTAACAACTGAAATCCTTTATTCACAAATGGCGACTCCGGTGTGCCATTTATCAACAATCTGTAACTAACGTGATTTTGGGTGCAATTATTTTGTAACTTGGAATCTGATTTTTTTTTAATACTCTGATAATCCGGTTATATGAGAATGGATATTCTTCTGGGACTCCAGTGGGGTGACGAAGGTAAAGGTAAAATTGTTGATGCAATAAGCCCTGAATATGATGTTATTGCCCGCTTCCAGGGCGGACCTAATGCCGGTCATTCACTTGAGTTTAACAATGTTAAGCATATTTTGCACCTGATCCCCTCGGGGATTTTCCATCCCGGCAAACTCAACATTATCGGAAACGGGGTTGTGCTCGACCCTGCGGTATTCAGGAAAGAGATTGAAGAGCTTGGCCCTCCTGTCGAAGAGCTTGTAAAAAGACTGATCATCTCTTCAAGGGCCAACCTTATACTCCCGGGCCACAGGATACTCGACTCGGCTTATGAACATCAGAAAGGTAACCTGAAGATAGGATCAACCCTTAAGGGTATTGGTCCTGCCTATACTGACAAAGCTGCCCGGAATGCACTCCGCACAGGTGACATTTTCCGGAAGGATTTTCTGAAACTCTACCATGACCATATGAATGAGCATCTCAGGATCCTTAAGAATTATTCTTTTGCTTACGACACCGAAGAATATGAAGCCGGCTGGTTCGAAGGTATTGAATTGCTTAAGAAGTTCAGGATAATCAATACCGAGTATCTCATTAACAAGATGATAGAAGAAGGCAAAAGAGTACTCGCCGAAGGGGCCCAGGGTACTCTGCTCGATATCGATTTCGGTTCTTATCCTTTTGTCACATCATCAAATACGATCAGTGCGGGGGCCTGCACCGGACTGGGTATTCCGCCTGCAAGAACGGGCGAGGTGTTCGGAATCTTCAAGGCTTACTGTACAAGGGTTGGCAGCGGACCATTCCCTACCGAACTCTTTGATGAAACAGGCGAAAGGCTCAGAAAAAGAGGATGTGAGTTTGGATCCACAACCGGTCGCCCGAGAAGATGCGGCTGGCTCGATCTGCCTGCTCTGAAATTTGCCATTATGGTAAATGGAGTATCAAGGCTAATCCTGACCAAACCGGACGTGCTTTCGGGCTTCGATGCAATTAAAGTATGTACCTCTTATATTATTGACGGGATAAGATCAGACGAATTACCTTTCAGTAATGATTCCGTCGTCGAACCTGTTTATCAGGAACTGCCCGGCTGGCAGGAAGAAATTTCACCGGTAAGAGAGTTCAAAACTCTTCCGGATTCACTACGTAAATATATCGGGTTTATTGAAGAAGAAACCGGTATCCCCGTAACGATTATCTCCGTGGGACCCGACAGGGAAGAAATTATATTCAGATAGATAAGAGTGCTTGCTTATCTGTAAACATAGAGCCAGCTGTCTAAATTGACGGTGTCCCTGAACTGCTCGAGACGGATCACGGCTCTGTTATAATTTTCATGGGCCTCCACCGCAACCAGCTCAAAACCGCTTCCTTCCGGTTTTATTATCCTGGTTTCCGCAAATCCCATCCTGAGATGCTCTTCTGCCCACTCCCTGGCATATTCAGGGGTAAGAAAGCCTCCTACTATTATATTGTACCTGTATCTGTGCTCCCATGATTGTTTCTCCTCCTCTGCAAGCCTTATAGAGTCAAGCCGGGCCTGTTCAAGAGCCTTGATACGGTTTTCGATCTTCTTCAGGGAATCGACAACCCGTATACTGTCCTGGCGGGCTTTCAGCATCGCAAGTTCCCTCTCTTTCTTGCCAATACCAAACCAACCCTTTTGTTTCAGATAGTTGCAGGAAGAAACCGTGATTAGCAGGGTTATCAGAACCAGGGATGTTAAGCGTCTCATAACTAAGCAATTAGTGATTAAAAAAGATCTCTGTTCTTATTACGAAACCTTCTAAATATCAAAGGTACAAAATTTTAAGACGCTTTCCAAAAAATATTTATAAAAGTAATCTTACCTTGTTAATTAAAGGTATTTTGTATATTAGACGGAAAAATACGAAATACCTGAAAACTTACCCGATCAAACTAACCATTTACTTATGAAATCGATAATCCAATTCTTTGAAGAGAGTGTTGAGAACTTCAGCAGCAATGTTTATCTGTGGGAAAAGCCTTACGATAAGTACGAGGGTACAACTTACAGTGATACCCGTAAACAGGTATGGGAGTTTGCGGCAGGTTTGCTGAAAATGGGAATTAAGAAAGGCGACAGACTCTGTCTTATATCTGAGGGCCGTAACAGCTGGGTAATTGGCGAGCTGGGTATCCTTTACGCCGGAGCTGTTAATGTTCCCCTTTCATCAAAGTTGCAGCCTGAAGAGATCAGGTTCAGGATCAACCACTCTGAGGCGAAAATGATCCTGACATCGAATTTGCAGGCTCAAAAGCTCACGACAGTTATTCAGGAGTGCCCGACAATACAAAAGGTAATCCATTTCGACACACAGGAGGAGTACGCTCCTGAAGAAATACATTTTAATGAAGTAAGGAAGATCGGAAGGGAATGGCTTGAAATACCCGAGAACATGGCACGTTTCGAGCAGATATACAAAAGCATTACCCCCTCTGATTTTGCCAATATTTGTTATACATCAGGCACAACAGCCGATCCCAAGGGTATCATTCTTACACATGGAAATTACGTGACCAATGTTTACCAGGCTTACAGTCTCATGGACATTCCCCCTTTCTACAAAACACTGCTGATACTCCCCTGGGATCACTCCTTTGGACACACATGCGGTATTTATGCCTTTATGGGAAAGGGAGCAAGCATAGCTTCGGTAAAGACAGGCAAAACACCTATGGAGACACTAAGGAACCTGCCAGTCTGTCTTAAGGAGATCAAGCCTAATCTGCTTATGAGCGTTCCGGCAATAGCCAAGAATTTCAGGAAGAATATTGAAAAAGGGATCAAGGAAAAAGGAAAATTGATTGATTTCCTGTTCAATCATGCGCTCAAGATCTCATATTCTTATAATAAGGAGGGCTGGAACAAAGGTCAGGGAATACAAAAGCTGAAAAATCCCTTGCTGAAACTGTACGACCGGATCCTGTTCAGTAAGATACGCGAAGCCTACGGCGGAGAACTCGATTATTTCATCGGCGGAGGTGCACTCCTCGATATTGAGCTCCAGCGATTCTTCTACGCACTTGGCATTCCAATGTACCAGGGCTACGGACTAACCGAAGCTTCGCCGGTGATATCCTCAAACTCGGCCGGGAGACATAAGCTGGGTTCTTCCGGTGTCCTTGTCAATAATATGGACCTTAAGATCTGCGACGACGAAGGAAATGAACTGCCAGTGGGGCAGAAAGGAGAGATTGTAATCAGGGGCGGAAATGTGATGCATGGATACTGGAAAAATGAGGCTGCAACAAAAGAGGCCATTAAAGATGGATGGCTCTATACAGGAGATATGGGGTATATGAGCGAAGATGGCTTTCTGTATGTCATGGGCAGATTCAAGAGCCTGCTGATAGCAGACGATGGCGAAAAATTCAGCCCCGAAGGCATTGAAGAGGCTATATCGGAGCAGTCGAAATATATCGATCAGTGCATGCTTTATAACAACCAGCGTCCATATACGGTGGCCCTGATCGTACCTAACCAGCATGCCCTGAAAGTTTATCTGGAGGAAAGGAATCTAACAGCCGATTCATACGACGGAAAGAGAGCCGTACTGCTGCTGCTTGAAAATGAGGTGAATGAATACCGCTCTCATGGCAAATATGGTCAGATGTTCCCCCAGAGATGGCTTCCGGTCGCCATAGGGGTCCTGGAAGAAGGATTTACCGAAGATAACGGACTAATGAACTCAACAATGAAAATAATAAGAGGTAAGATAATGGATAAATACATAGATTTCATAGAATACCTTTATACACTCGATGCCAAAGCCGTTTCAAACGAAAGAAACATCGAACAGGTTGAAAAAATGAAACTGGGATAGACAAATTTTAATCCTATTACATCCAAACAATGAATTACATAAGACAACCTGTACTGCTGTTTGTTCTTTCATTTGCACTTTCGGGCACCGAAAAGAAAGAGATAAACAACATATGTATTTCTAATATGAAGAATTTATTTTTAACCCTTGCACTGTCTTTACTGCTTGCCGGATGTTATGATCAGTCAGGTGACAAGACGAGATCATCTTTCACCGATGGTGAAACGGTAAAAATATCCGGGGCGGATTTGAAGGATAAAATCATGGGCGGCTGGGCCGGACAGGTCATTGGCTGTACTTATGGAGGGCCCACAGAATTCCAGTGGAACGGAACCATGATTGGCGACCATGTCCCCATTCCGTGGGATGATACCCGTATGTTGTGGTATTACGAAAATTCTCCTGGTTTGTACGACGACGTTTATATGGATCTGACATTTGTGGAAGTCTTTGAAAAACATGGCCTTGATGCGCCCGACTCACTTCATGCACTGGCTTTTGCCCGGGCTAAATACCCGCTATGGCACGCTAACCAGGCGGCCCGCTATAACATTCTGAACGGAATTATGCCTCCCGCCTCCGGTCACTGGAAAAACAATCCGCACGCCGATGACATCGATTTCCAGATTGAGGCCGATTTCGCCGGTTTGATGGCACCCGGGATGGCCAATACGGCTGCCGGGATCGGCAACCGCATAGGGCATATAATGAATTATGGCGACGGAGTCTACGGTGGAATTTACGTTGCCGCCATGTATTCACTGGCCTTTGTTTACAGTGATATGGTATTTATTGTTGAAGAGGCACTCAAAACCATTCCACCCGAAAGTGAATTTTATAAATGTATCGCCGACATCATCAAATGGCACAAAAAATATCCCGACGACTGGAAAAGCACCTGGTTCGAAGCTCAAAAAAGATGGACCTTCGACAAAGGGTGTCCCGACGGTGTATTTCGACCGTTTAATATCGATGCAAAAATCAATGCCGCATATATTGTAACAGGGTTGCTATACGGGAATGGCGACTTTGGCGCAACAATCGATATCAGCACCAGGTGCGGGTACGATTCGGACTGCAATCCGGCCAATGCTGCCGGGATCCTCGGAACAATGATCGGGTACAGCAGGATTCCCGATTACTGGAAACAGGGAATCGACAAGGTGGAGGATATGGATTTTCAATATACCGACATGTCCCTTAAGAAAGTCTACGATATCGGTTTCCGCCATGCATCGGAAATGATCAAAAGAAACGGAGGCAATGCTGAGGGCAACGATTTCCTGGTCAAATACCAGGTTCCTCAAACTGTTCCTCTTGAGATGGCATTTGAGGGACTCTTCCCCGTCGAACGGAGAAGAGTGGGCAGATCTCTTTCAACCAGGAATGAGGAGATCTCTTTTGAATTGGAAGGATGCGGATATGTAGTAACCGGCAGAGCTGTTAAAGAAGCACTTTTACCGGATGTAGTGCTGGAAGTGGACATATTTGCAGATGACCGGCTTGTTGAAACTGTAAAAATGCCAACACAATCACTTATCCGCAGGCTCGAGGTGGCCTGGAAATACGATTTGCCTGAGGGAAAACATGCCATTTCCCTGAAAGCCCGTAACATACCTGAAGGCTACAGGGTCGATGCAGGTGATCTGCTGGTCTATTCAACCTCTGATCGCGGAACCCGGGTCTATTTTAAATGATCAGACTATCAGTCTGCTTTTAAACGGCAGGAACGTCATAAAGTCGGCGTGATGCACTATATAGGCTTCCGTGGTTCGCTTCACGAGCTCGCCTTCGTGAGCATGGGCTGCAATGATATGACACACCTCCGGTGGCACTCCACACTCTTCCGCCAGTGACACTCCGGAAAATGGGTGCCTCAGATACTGACCATATTTTCCCTGTACGGCCCTGCCTTCTGCATCCAACTCGTATTCAAGAAGTTTTCCTACATCTGCAAGGATTGCGCCCGATATCAGCACATCCATGTTGACCGGCAAATCCTTCCCGAAAAATGAGTTGATCTTCTCCCCACTCTCTTTTGCTATGTGGACGACACATCTTTTATGATCCATAAAACTGACTTTCAGGTCTGGTCCGCACAGCAATGTGAACGGGATCCTGGTGAGGTCATCAGCAGTGAGCACACTTCTTCCAAGTGCGGTTTCCCATGTAACAGCAGTTTTTTCCTTTAGCTCCGGATCTCTGATCCACTCCAGTTCGGGCCACAATGCTTTTAATTCTTCCTTCATTGGCTGTTCATTTAAATCAGTATAGTCTGGAAATTATTGCATCGGTCATCTGAACCGTCGATGCAGCACCATTCTGAAGCACATCGGGTCTTCCCGGAAGCTTCATCATATCATAAGTCTTTACCTTTCCCTCTTCTATCACCGAGGCTATTGCTTTTCTTATTTTCAGTGCTAGATCATTTTCGCCGATATATTCAAGCATCATGCAAGCCGATTCTACCATGGCAATGGGATTGACGACTGACACTTCATAATCAGCATATTTCGGGGCCGATCCATGAGTCGGCTCGAAAACTGCAATGCCGTCGGATGAGAACTGTGCGCTGCAGGCAAAACCGAGCCCGCCTATCAGTCCCGCAAAAGCATCCGACACAATATCGCCGAACATATTGCCGGCAACGATAACACCATAATCCTCAGGATTCTTCGTCAGCCACATCATCTGTGCATCAATATTTGTATTGAAAAGCTGGATGCCGGGAAAGAGCCTCTTCTGAATATCCTTCGCCATTTTCCACATCAATCCTGATGTCTCCCTGATCACATTGGGCTTCTCACAGAGAGTGACCGATTTATAGCCGTATCTGACAGCATGTTCAAATGCAGCCGTTATGATCCTTTCCGTTGCTTTTTTCGTGAAGATCCTCGTCGATACCGACAGCTCTTCCGGTGGAACTTTACCAAAATTCTGTGCAAATTTCGGATGTGTCATCAGCGCCTGGTAAACCTGGGGCGGTGGATTTGTCCACTCGACACCCGAATAGAGACCCTCGGTGTTCTGCCTGAAAATTACCACATCGACAAGAGGCTCCTCGATAGTGTTTCCCCTCCCCCTTCTTACAAAATTCAGAGGATTGCCTTTATAAGATCTGCATGGCCTTACACATATATCCAGGTTATAGTACTGCCGCAGTCCCACAATGGGACTCGAGTATTTGAATCCCTTATCCCGTAGTTCGGGACAGATCTCTGCATTGGCCTCTTCGGAGGGTTTTGATGTTATTGCCCCGAAGAGTGCAATTTTATGTTCTCCGATAAGGTCCAGAGTCCTCTGCGGCAAAGGATTACCTTCCCGGCACCAGAATTCCCAACCGATATCGCCATGAATATACTCGGCGTCGAAGCCCGCTGCATCAAGCACCCTTAAAGCCTGTTGAAGGACCGTTTTACCTATGCCATCACCCGGCAGCGTTACAATTTTACGTTTTGCCATAAAAATATTACTGAATATGTAATTAGTTACTTAATCCTTAAAGATAATTATTTTTCACCATACGGCTCCGCAAATAACCACCCGTGAGATTATATAAACAAAATTGTTTTTCCGTACGAAAAATTTGTGTAAACACTTGATTTATTTTTTTTTGCGTATCTTTACACTATATTTTTGTGCTTTACCCGGGGATTTGAAAATTTCCGGGAAAATGTGTTTGTACTGGTCTCTCCTGAGACATACGGGCTAACTGCTGATTTTAACAACCAATAGACATTTAACAGAATCAAAAATGAAACGGACTATTGTATTTGCAACAGCGATCATGGTCTCTCTGACCTGTTGTGAAAGAAATGGGAGTGATCCTGGTTCTGATAAGGATGATATCCCGGATGCCATCGACAAGAATGTCCTTATTAACATAGGAAAAGACCTCAGCTATAAGTTCAGCGAAATAGAATTGTATGATTCTTCCACACACATTCTGTACTTCAGTGATAATCATCCCGAGTTGGATAAGTATTCATCCTCTACATTTGCATTTATAACCGATGGTGACACAGTATACACAGGAGATTTCTGGCCCTCGATACGTTCAGATCTGCCAACCCGGCCCTATATTTTTACCTGGCCGTTCCTGTTCCGTGATTATTCCATCAGGATTGAGAACAGGGAGCAAAACAAACCTGATCCGAGAAATCATACCCAAATCATTCAGAAACTAAAAGATCAGAATCTGTTACACTCCGGGCTAAGGGCAGAGATCAATTCATCCGTAAGGCAGGATCCTGTCTACGTACTCACACTGTCCATCACAAACATGGATGAATCTGCACTCTTAATCCTTGATCCGGATAAAATGGGCACCAAACTTTTTCATTATTTCACCAATGGCTTGTTTGTAAGAAAAGTAACGGAAGAACAATTTACATACAGTATTAAAGATTATGAGGCACCATCGCCTTTGAATACCTGGTCGCCGGACTGGTTGACTGTTTTACAACCTGGAGAGGTCAGACAATTCACCTTTAACTATGAATTCAGTTCTCCTCTGAGTGCCGGGGAATACAATTTCTATATAAAATATCCGGGATTATCTTCCCAGATATCAAAGGAAGATCTGATTCAGGGATCAGGCAGGATATGGCTGGGTGATGTAACGGCAGTCAAAAAGGTTACAATTGAATAAATACCCGGGCTTTATCTTTGTACTTGAATTAAGTTAAAAATACTATTTTTGTGGCAGTGTTATACAATCCGAGATGAGTCTGCTGTCGCAATTAAATCCTTCACCTGTCTGGATCTATTTTGAAGAGATCTGCAAAATACCCCGTCTGAGCAAAAATGAGGAGAAGATCCGCAGGTATCTTCTCAGTTTTGCAAAAAAACATAACCTGGAATCAAAAGAGGACAAAGTCGGGAACATACTGATAATAAAGCCTCCATATCCGGGTATGGAGAAGAGAAAAACAGTAGTTCTTCAGAGTCACATGGACATGGTGGGAGAAAAGAATTCCGATCACCCCCATAACTGGCATAAGGATCCCATCACCCCTGTTATAGATGGCACCTGGGTAACAGCTGCCGGCACCACCCTTGGAGCCGATGACGGAATCGGCATGGCGGCCCAGCTGGCGATCCTCACCGACAAAACATTGAAGACCGGCAAATTAGAGGCCCTGTTTACCGTTGATGAGGAGACGGGGATGACGGGTGCAACAAATCTTCAGCCTGACTTTTTTGAAGGAAGGATACTTCTGAACCTTGACTCAGAAGATGAAGGTATCCTCTTCATAGGTTGTGCCGGTGGCATGGATACCACAGGCAAGCTGAAATTCAAGCCTCACCCTTCAGAAAAAGGATCGGCTGCTCTCGGGATATCGATAACCGGTCTGCGCGGCGGACATTCCGGAGACGAGATACATAAAGGGTACGCCAATTCCATCAAACTAATGAACAGGCTTTTACGGGATCTTGCTGTCAGGTACGATATTTCCGTTGCAAGGTTTGACGGAGGAAATCTCCGCAATGCCATCCCCCGTGAAGCATTTGCCGAAATTGTATTCAGGGAAGAATTTGCTGACCCTGTCAGAGGATCGGTCGACAATTTCCAGGCAGATGTGGCTGAAGAGTATGGAGCCGTCGAGAAGGGTATGAAGATATCGATGAGAGTTATAGACCCTCCATCATATATTATGGATAAAGAGACACAGACTAAGTTTATAGACGCACTTGCCTGCTGCCCTCACGGTGTCATAGCATGGTCGAAAGAGATGGAGGACCTGGTTGAGACATCCACCAACCTGGCATCTGTCAGATTCGATACTGACAATACAATCAAGATAGTCACCACACAGAGAAGTTCCCTGGAATCTGCAAAAACCGATGCCTCCGGATCAGTTGCATCGTGCCTGAAGCTGGCGGGGGCTGAAGTGAACCAATCCGATGGCTATCCGGGCTGGAAACCAAGCCTTAAGTCAGAGATACTGAGGATCACCCGCGACTCATATTTGAGGCTCTTTGGGAAAGAACCGCTGGTGCGGGCAATACATGCAGGACTTGAATGCGGACTTATATACAAGAAGTTCGACGGTATCGACATGATCTCCTTCGGACCTACCATAAAGGGCGCTCATACTCCTGAAGAGAAGATTGAGATCAATACGGTTCAGATGTTCTGGGATCTGCTGACCGACGTGCTCAGGAATATACCTGAAGGAAAATGAAGAACATTTTCAGAACTCTCTGATCATTCATCTGTTTCCTCAAAATCTTCCTTTCCGACACCACAGACAGGACATAAATAATCATCGGGCAGCTCATTGAACGGCGTGCCTGGTTCTATACCCACCCCGGGTTCGCCCTCGTAAGGGTCATAAATGTATCCGCAAATGATACACTGATACTTCTTCATTCTTCTATTGTGTTTTTATCTTTCTTATAACATCTATCACCGTGCCGTCTACCCACTTTACTGCCGCCACGATATCCTCCTCAAAAAGAGCTTTCCGGGGCTTGCCACAGATCTTCTCTGCCTCCTCCTTAAGATCATGAATGCTCCGTAGTGGCAATCCGCTTCCTTCAACACTCCTTAGAAGATCATCCCTCAATGGGTTAATAGCTATACCTCTCTCGGTGATGATTACATCTATCAGTTCGCCAGGGCCGCAAAGGGTTGTCACCTCATCAACTATTACCGGAATCCTGTCGCGGAACAGCGGAAGCGGAAGAATAACATTCCGTGCATGAAGACAGTTCTGCCAGCCGCCAATACCATGCAGAAGATAACCATCAGAATGGGTCACAACATTGCCGTTGAACTTCACGTCAACTTCAGTAGCGCCAAGGATCATTATATCCATCATGCTGGTCAGATTACCCTTTGAATGATAATTATAAGCATTAAAGACCGGGTAGGGAACATGGTTGCTGTTCTCTTCAACGGACCTGACAGCATCAAGATCAAACGCCTGTGCATCAAGTATATACCCCAACTGGCCCTCTTCAAGCATTTTCACCATATACTTTGTACTTCCGCCAAATCCGAATTTCGATTTCCATCCCCTTTCTTTCAGGATTTCATGAATAAAGACTGCAATTGCGAGTGAAGTACCCCCTGCTCCGGCCTGCATCGCTACACCATCCTTAAGCAAACCTGACTTTTCGAGAAACTGGGCGGTCATTTCAGCTATCAGCAGCCTGTCGGGACTTCTTGTAATCCGGGTAGTGCCCGAGACTATTTTCTCCGGTATACCTATATTATCTGTAACAACAACATAATCAACATAATTACCTTCTATTTCCATAGGGAAGCATGGAAATTCCACGAGATTATCGGTGACAATAATCACCTTGTCTGCATACAGGTAATCGGCTTTGGCATATCCCAGCACTCCGCACGGGGAGGGTCCGCCTGTCCCTCGCGCATTCCCGAACGGGTCGGCTGACGGTGCAACAAGCACTGCAATATCAATCTTCACCTCGCCATCCTGAATGGCCTGTACTCTCCCGCCGTGTGACCTCAGAACAGCTGTTCCTTTCATTTTTCCTTCCGACACAAAGCGGCCCAACGGTCCGTTCATACTCCCTTCTATCCTGTTGATGGTGCCATCTTCGAGATACCTGATCAATGGCTCATTACACGGAAAGGAGGCGGAAGGAAACCATACGAGGTCCTTTACACCGAGACCGGAAGCAATGTCAAAAACAGTATTACTGATCAGGTCGCCATCGCGCATATGATGGTGCGTTGAGATCGTCATCCCGCTTCTCAGCCCACATCTTCTGAGGGCCTCTTCAAGTGATGAAACCTCTTTATTGCCATCGGCAGGGTAATCAATAAAGGTCGGAACTTCAGGAGCATATTTCCTGCCCTTCGGACGATGCTTCCCGACACCTTTAAAAGGGATGGCAGGCTCTCCGTTTATCTCAACCGGCACTTCCCTGCCTGCTGCATTTATCACACTCTTTGCCCGCATCTTATCTTGTATTTTACCGAATACTGATTACCGAATACTGATTACCGAATACTGATTACCGATTAACCCCTACCTGCTCTCCTCTATGTCAATCCGGTCAGCAGGTAACAGTCCCAGACGAATTGCCAGGTCAACTGTCTTCTGTGCACGGGCCACTACCGGAGGATCAATCATCTTTGATCCGAGTGCGACAACACTCAGACCTTTCTTAACAGCCTCCTCCCAGGCTATAACTATCTTTTCAGCCCTCTCAATCTCCTCTGCTGACGGAGCAAATCCCTTTTTTATCACTGCAATCTGTCTCGGGTGAATACATCCCATCCCTTCAAAACCGAGCGATCTGGATATCCTGACGGCACTTTCAAGAGCTTCCATGTCAGCCACATCGGAAAAAACCGAGTCTATTGGCTGAACAGATGCTGCCTTCGCAGTATTTACAAGCCTTGTTCTGGCATACAGAGATTCGAGTCCTTCATTCGTCCTCTGAACACCGATATCTGAAGTATAATCCTCAAGTCCTATGGCTATAGCAACCACGTTATCAGATGCTTTAGCTATTTCAAATGCATTCTCAACGCCAAGCGCACTTTCGATGATGGGCATCAGAAACAGCGGGTTTGCAGATCCGGTTCTGTTTCTGATATCTGTAATCCTCCTGTCAGCAATTCTGACATTTTCCTGGTCTTCGCATTTGGGTATCAGGATCAGATTGACATTTTGGGGGACAACGGCATCAAGGTCTTCAAGCCCGGGTGATCCCTGATTGATCCTGACCATCCTCTCTGCTCCGTGGAAGTTGACGCTTCTCAGGGCATTTCTTACAAGGATCCTTGCCTCATCCTTCCTTTCAGGTGCAACAGAGTCTTCAAGATCGAGGATTATCCCGTCTGCTGAATGAAGGCCTGCATTTATCATCAGTGAAGGATTGTTCCCCGGTATATAGAGTCTGGTTAATCTGAACCTGTCTGGAGTTGTAGTGTAACTGTTTCCGGGAAGAAAATCCGGAAGATAATCCCTCTCCGTTCCCGTAAGTTTCTTTATTGCAGCTTCGAGGCGGGCAGCAATAACGAACGGGAGGGCTCCCGAATCGTTTATTTTCAGGTCAGCATTACTTATTCCGTAAAAAGTGAAGATCTGCCGGCAAAGATCAGCGATTGATTCACCATAAAGGGTCTTTACCTTTGATGTAATATCCAGTGTTATCCCCTCTCCGGTGTTGAGATCAAGTATGATCTCACAGTCGGATCGTACCTTAGGTCCGGCATTTCCTGTTACTGCAATGGTTTTATTCATCCCCGGTATGTAATAGTCTATCTTCGCAAAACTCTATCAGAACACCATTTGTTGACCTGGGATGGAGAAATGCAATATCAAGCCCTTCAGCCCCTTTCCTTGGTTTCTGATCAATAAGTATTACCCCTTTGCCTTCGGCTTCAGTAAGCTTCTCTTCAATGTTCTTAACGGCAAGAGCAATATGATGGATCCCTTCTCCTCTCTTCCCGATGAACTTGCTTATTGGTCCTTCAGGATCAGTAGATTCAAGAAGTTCTATTTTCGTTTGTCCTACCATGAAAAAAGCTGTCCTCACCTTCTGATCCGGCACCTCTTCAATATTATAGCATTTCAGTCCGAGTACTTCCTCATAAAAGCTGATTGCGCCTTCCAGATCCTTGACGGCGATACCGATATGTTCAATATGTGTAGGATTCATCTGCCTTATAACAAATAAGAGGTTTAATATAGGAAAAAAAATGAAATAAACAACGAAACAGTTACTGCCAACTGCCAATTGCCAACTGCAAACTTCCTAAAAGGGAAACTCCTCAGGAGCGCTGATCTCAGCTTCCTTAATAACAGGTTTTTCAGCTGCCACGTGGACAAGGTTCCCGTCGACATAAATAGCTTTATAAGGTACTGTGGGACAGGCATATTCACAATGCCCGCAACCAATACAGATATCAACATTTGTTTCCGGGATCAACAGATTACCCTCATAGGGGACCATATAAACCGCTTTTGTCGGACATGCTTCTGAGCAGGCTCCGCAGGCTGTTTTTTCGGTCTTGACTATACAGTTATCTTTAATAAAGTAGACTTTACCGAGCTGAGTCAGTTTCTTGGCTTCCAGTTCAAGAGGTTTAAGGGCATTAGTGGGGCATATTTCGGTACACCTTGTGCAGTTGAATGTACAGAAGCTTTTGTGAAAATCCATTACCGGCTGCATAATACCTGCCAGACCATATTGCATGATTGCAGGTACGAGAACCTGGTTAGGGCATTGGGTTATACAGAGTGAACATGCCGTACAGAGCTTGTTGAACTCTTCAATGGAACCTGCTCCCGGAGGTGCTACGGGACATGTCTTCTCTTCCCTTACCGTGGTGGCATTCTGCGGAATGGGCGTCTTTTCCTGTGCCTTTGCCATACTACCGTAGCCTGCCAGCCCCAGAATAGCGCCTGCTATTACTTTTCTTCTTGTCTTGTCAGTCTCGTGCACTTTGTGCCCGCCGATCCTCACAAGACCGTAAGAGAGAGCCTTGTCGGGACAGATCCTTATACAGTTGAAACAATCAACGCAGCGGCTGTAATCTATGTCCTGCTTCAGAAAATCTATACATGACGATTTGCATACGATTGCACACCTTCCGCAACGGGTGCATTTTTCCTCATCAAACTTTACTCTGAAAATGGAAACTTTAGATATAAGACCCAGGAGAGTACCGACCGGGCATATCATGTTGCAGTAAAGGCGACCTTTAACGAATGAAAGCGTTCCGATAAGAATCAGGAATGCTGCAGGGACAGAGTATGAGATAAGTTGCCAGCCTTTTATATTTACATGATGAAGGGTATAATTATCAAACCTGGAAAGAATACCCGCAGCAAGATTATTCAGCAGCATCATCCCGGGTTTAATAAAATAACTGGTGAACCTCCCGAAGATACTGTATGGATCGAGCAGCGTCAGCAGATAAATTCCCCAGACAATTGAAACAATCAACGTTATTGCCAGAAGCGAGTACCTGATAACGGTATGGGGTCTTTTATAACCGTATCGTCTGAATTTTTTCCTGAAGCTACCCCCCACCCTGCTGAAGAGATCCTGACCTATTCCAAGCGGACAGAGGAAAGAGCAATAGGAGCGTCCGGTCAGCAGAGTGAGAATAATGACAGCAATAAATCCGCCTGCTGCAATTGTTCCCAGATCAATAAATTTGAGTAATGAAGGAATAAACTGCAGCCAGACCAGGACATTTATGTATTCTTCAGGTATCCTGTACCTGAAATCGATGAAAACCAATAAAAAACATATCAGAACGATCGCTGAAAAAACTATGCGAAAAGTCCGTAAAAATGAAGATGTCATTAATATTTACATTTTAATTCTCTGAATGCTCAGGCTTTCGAGCTTCATGTTTCCCAGCCCAGTCTTGTGAGCAATCGGAATATAATCGATCTTTTCAGGTTCCAGACCAAGCATCCTTGCGGCAGCTGCATCACCTGCAACCCAGTCGGTTGTAAGTATCTGAGATTTCATCTGCACAACATCTTCTTTGGATACACCTTTCGGACCATTCTTAACCATCACATTATAGCAGTCTATTACATTGAGCACAGGCTTTTTTTCATAGAGAGCATAGTCGGCAATACACTGATGCAGATCGTTGGCATGCCACCACCCGCGGTCCCATACAAGCCCCATGGTATTCTTAAGACAGGCTGTCATCCTTGTTGAATTATGGTCCTTCAGAATAGGTACATTGATCCATACATCTGTCTCGAGAAGTAACTGGTGAACTTTAGCCCTTTTCAGCTTTACCCCGCCTGGTATTTCTATTTGCTGGTAATAATTCTCCGTATTACCCGGAAGTACCCTGGCGCCTGCTGCTTTTGCAGCCCGCTCAATCCCTGAATTCCTGTAGGTATTGACCCAGTTATCGCAGGTATGGTCAAAAACGTATACATCTTTTGCACCCGCTCTGATACAATGCTCTATAATCCGTCGAACGAGGAGAGGATTTGTATTTGCAGCCAGATCAGGTATAACATCCCATCCTATGTTAGGTTTGATCAGAACCTTCTGTCCTTTCTTAATAAAAGTCCCCATACCTCCCAGCTCCTGGATACCCAGGTCAAACATTGCATCCGGATTGCCTCCCATAACCGCGACAACATCGTACTTGTTCGATTGAGTAGAAGCCCCCCATACCTTATTATACCCTCCAAGGGAGATAGCAGCTCCTGTAACAATTCCCGCTCCGGCAGATTTTCTTAAAAATTCTCTTCTCTTCATTTTTTACACAGAATATAGTGATGGTTAAGGAATAAGGGCCGAAAGATACGACTTTTTTTTGTTTTTTTGAAAATGATGTTAAATAGTATCTTAGCATCGAAAGAATGATCGCCTGATTTTTTCATTTTGAGATAACAATCAGTTGGTTCATTTGTTTCTTTTACTAAACGCATAATTATTACCATGAAGATTTTATACTATGACTGTTTTTCGGGAATAAGCGGAGATATGAACCTTGGAGCCATGATCGATCTGGGTGTCAGCTCTGATTTCCTGCGTGGCGAACTGGAAAAACTTCATCTGCACGGATGGGAAATCATTGTTGAGAAAGATCAGAGACATGGAATATCCGGCACCAAAGTAACGGTAAAGGCGACACAACACGAACATCATCACAGGCATCTCTCTGATATTGAAAAGATAATAAACAACTCATTGCTTGATGACCGTACAAAGGAGTTAAGCATGAAAATATTCATGAAATTGGCAGAAGCAGAAGCCAAAGTACATGGAGTACCTTTGGAGAGAGTTCACTTTCATGAGGTTGGCGCTGTCGATTCCATTATCGATATAGCAGGCGCAGCGATCTGCTTCAATGCTCTTAATGTCGATGAGGTACATGTATCACCTGTTGAACTGGGGAGTGGTTTCGTGAAGTGCGATCATGGTATGCTCCCTGTTCCCGCTCCGGCTACTGCGGAAATTATACAGGGTATACCGGTAAAAAAAGGCGGGGTCGATTTTGAAGCTACTACACCTACCGGAGCAGCAATTATTGCAGCACTTGGTACCCATTTCAGCAGCGGTCATATTTACGAGATAGAAAAAACAGCATACGGAATCGGCCAGAAAGAACACCCTGACGTACCAAACCTGCTGAGAGTTTTTACCGGAAAGGTGTCGGATAATAACTCAACAGGACACGATGCCGTTCTTGTCGAATGCAATATCGATGATATGAATCCGGAATTCTGTGACTTCCTGTCGGAAAGACTCTTTAAAGCAGGAGCTTCCGATGTGTTTTTTTCAAATATAATAATGAAAAAAGGGCGCCCGGGCATTAAGCTTAATGTGATCTGCGAAATTGGATCTCTGGATATTGTAAAGGAAATAATATTTACAGAATCCACATCAATAGGTATCCGTACATTCTTTTTCAGGAAAGAGACGCTAGCCAGAAAACTTGAAACCGTCGATACCATCTATGGCAGAATAAAAGTAAAACGGGCATTCCATAAAGGCAAAGAGGTTTCTTATAAACCTGAATACGAAGAATGTAAACGGATAGCCGGGGAAAAGAACATACCGGTAAAAGAGGTCTATAATAATATTATGGCCATCCTTTCCCGGCGAAATTTGTGAAAAATGACAACCAGAAAACTGAAACATCTTGATTCAATCCTGAAGGAGCTCAATTCCTTTATCGTTGCCTTTTCAGGAGGGCTTGACAGCACATTCCTTCTTCACCGTGCCCGTTCCCTTAAATTAAAAGATATTAAGGGAGTCACAATTAAAACTCCCTATATTCCGGAACAGGAGATTGAGGAAGCCTTAAGATTTGCGGTCGAAAGAAATATACCTCATGAAATAGTGGAAATGCCAATACCCGAAGAGATAATTTCAAATCCTGACAACAGATGCTACCTGTGCAAAAGAATTCTCTTCACAATATTAGCAGATTATGCCCGGAAAAATGGATATAAATATGTTACTGACGGCACCAACGCAGACGACGTGTATGAATACCGTCCCGGACTTAAGGCATTACGCGAGCTTGGAATAAGGAGTCCTCTCATGGAAGCAGGGCTTACAAAGGATGACGTCAGGCAGATATCTCATAATGAAGGTATTAAAATATGGGACAAACCTGCAAATGCATGCCTTCTGACAAGATTGCCACATAACGTCAAAGTGGAAGAGGTAACTCTGAAGATGGTTGAACAGGCTGAAAGTATGCTGATGGAAAAAGGATGCCCGGGTGTACGTGTAAGAGTACACGGAACTCTTGCCAGGATTGAGTGCCTCCCGGGTTTCATGGAAAAGATCATTAAAAACCCCGGGAAGGAACAAATAATTGAAGACCTGAAAAAAATAGGATTCAGATACATAACTTTGGATCTTGAAGGATACAAGAGAAACGATCCCGATAAAGTAACAATTTGATTATGACACAAAAAGATCTGGAAAAGCTGCTAAAAGAGGTAAAAAACGGGAAAACAACCGTTGGAGATGCCCTTGAAAAGCTGAAAAATTTTCCCTACACAGAACTCGGATATGCAAAGATTGATCATCACCGGGAAATACGCACAGGCTATCCTGAAATAGTATACTGCTCAGGGAAGAGTATTGACCAGGTAGCCGGCATTTTCAGGGTTATGGCTCTCCGTGAAACAAACATTATCGGCACAAGGGCAACTGAAGAAATGTATGAAGCTGTCAGGAGCATTGAGCCTGCTGCAGTTTTTTTCAGGGATGCAAGGATAATATGCATACAGAAGAAGAAACCTGATGTTTCGGCAACAAACATCGCCGTAATAACTGCCGGGACGTCAGACATACCTGTTGCGGAGGAAGCTGCTGTCACAGCAGAGCTTTTGGGAAACAATGTCGTGAGGATATACGATGCCGGGGTGGCAGGTATTCACAGGCTGGTAGATAAACTGCCGGAAATAAAAAGCTGCAGGGTAATAGTGGTTATTGCCGGGATGGAGGGCGCTCTGGCAAGCGTAGTAGGAGGACTTGTCGATAAACCTGTTATTGCGGTCCCAACCAGCGTGGGATATGGCGCAAATTTCGGTGGCATTTCCGCTCTTCTTGCTATGCTCACGAGCTGTGCGGCTGGAGTGACAGTAGTTAATATCGATAACGGATTCGGAGCAGGATTCTCAGCCAGCATGATCAACAGAATGAAATGACCCTCCTGCAGATGGACGGCAAAATACTTCTATCGACAGCCTATCTGCCTCCATTGGATTATTTTTTGCTGATCGCCGGTGCAGATAAAATATTTATCGAAAAGGAAGAAAACTATATTAAACAGACCTGGCGCAACAGATGCAGAATTCTCTCTTCAAATGGCCCCCTGACACTAACAGTGCCTGTAAAGAAAGGAGATTCCCTGAAGAACCCGGTAAGCAGTGTGATGATAGATTATACGAAAAGATGGCAACAGGTGCACCTGAGAGCCATCCTCTCCTCCTATGGCTCTGCACCCTGGTTCCAGTTCTATTTTGAGAGATTCGAAGAAATAATCCTCTCAGGAGAGGAATTTCTGATCGATCTTAACCATAATCTTCTGCGGACAATCATGGATCTGCTCGGAATAAAGACACAAATTGAGTATACAGGCTTCTTCGATCCGGTTTCTGTTGCCGGTAATGATTACAGGTACACTATAAGACCTGGGAAAACGCCTTTTTTTAAGACCAGGGAATATATTCAGGTTTTCAGTTATAAGTCGGGATTCGTACCCGGACTCAGCATAATTGATCTTCTTTTTAATCTGGGACCGGAATCCTTGAAATTTCTGAGAAGCCGGATTCAATAGCAAAAAGGAGCTGTCCAAATATGGAACAGCCCCTTTAAAAGGAAGTCAATCAAAGAATTAATAGCCAAATTTATAACCAAAAGTTACCGCAATAATATTTCTGTTTACGGAGAAATCAGCCTGTGCCGGCACAATTCCTTCTCCCACAGGATAGAGGTAATATTTCTGTGTGTTCCTGAGGTTTGTAAAGCCCAGATCAATGAAAAGATTGCTCTCTCTGAACCCACCGCCAAAGGAGAGTGAAACATGATCAAGGTCCTCGTTATCTTCTCCTTCCTTAAATGCCTTGCCGTAGTAGCCAAAACCTGTTCTGAGGTAGAACTTATTTAGTCTTAGTTCTCCTCCCAGCCTCAGGTTGCTGGCTGGTTTCAGGGTGCCCTTTATCTCCATGTTCTTTTGGCTGTAGTCATAATCATCGCCCGTTTCCGAGAATCTTGCAGATCCATAGTCAATAAATTCATAATCAGCACTTATCAGACCCAGTTTCTGTATCTGCACTGCCACGCCTGCAAGAGCCCTGAAAGGAGTTGCAAGGGCATAACTGTAACGCATGGGCTCATTGGAGAAGTTATAGTTGTCCCCGTCGTCGAAATATGAGGTAATATTATCATAATAATACTCATTGATTTTATAGATGGTCGGCGAATGAAATGCCAGACCAATCCTCAGGTATTCAATGGGTTTTATTATAGCACCCATTTTGAAGGTGTATCCTGTTGCCTTGTTCTCATAATGATCGGTATATGTAAAGTTGCTGAATCCTGAAGCAAGAGGAAAGTTTGCCGATTCAAGATGCTCATAGTGACTTGTGAAATTCAGACTGCTTATACCAAGGGTGGCTCCAAAAAATATCATGTTGGAAAAATTGCCGCCAATTGAAAAGGCATGCTCGCCGGTAGATCCCTCATATGAGATACGGCGCCGCACGCTCTGCCCGTAAACTGAAGGCGGATTATCTCCGTAATTGGAGAAAACTGTTCCATATTCTGTTCCACCCGACCAGGTGATTGTATCCATTACCCAGGCATCGTAGGCAATTCCTGCAGCACCTCCCAGGTTGGTATAATGAATCCCATAACTCTGATCAGCCCAGTAATCAGCCATTGAACTGTTATTGTTTCTGCCCTGTATCCTGATTGACGAGTTGAAGTTATTGGTTCTGTTGAATGAATAGCCTGCATTAAGAGTAATGAGTCCCGACTGATTGGTGTTATTGATAAGGTTTAATGCAATACCTGCCTGCCCCAGGTTAAAATTATATATATAGTCATCGCTCAGCCCGTTAAAGTCAGCTGAGGTATTGATATGGAAGAGCTGGGGTGAAAATGACATCTCTGATGATCTGTAGACACCAAGCCCTGCCGGGTTCTGGCTTAGGGATGAGAGATCTCCCCCGAGGGCTGTAAATGCTCCGCCCATGGACATGAACCTGGCCGTTCCGTTATAGAATAGCTGAGAGTATCTCAATGCGTCGTCGACGTTCTGGGAAAATATTCCGGCAGACATAGTCAACGCTGCTATTATGGTTAATGTAATTCGTTTCATGACTTCATTTTTTTACTTTTTGGTTATAAGCATACCACCACTCTTCTAAAGAATGAACCTGCCGGTATAACGTTAATAATTTGTATCCTTATCTCCTTGTGCCGCCCGATGAGGAGGATGAGGAGGAGGAGCCTGAGGATCTTGACACTCCGCCACCGGAAGATGAGGATATTGAGGAAGAACCCGATGAGGAGCCGATGCTTCTTGAAACGGAGCCCGAGGAGAAGCCAGATGAGGAGCGGCCTGAGTTGAGTGAGCCGCTTTCAACGCTCCTGCGTGCCGGAACTGTGTAAGAGCCGGATGATGATGTTCCTCCTGTCCTGCTCTGACCGGTTGATATTGATGAATTGGTTCTGCTCCTTGTATCGGTATTCTGATTAATGATTGTTCTTCCCTGGTTAACATTGGTCCTGCTGTTATTAATTGCAGGGTTTACAGATTGGTTAATCCTGCTGTTATTGTATGAAGGCCTTGTGCTCATACGAGGATTGTTATAACTTGGTGTGTATGTTCTGTCTACCTGGTTGTACTCCGGTCTGGTCACTGTTGATCGCCTGTCAGGAGCAGCCGTGGCATTCTGTGTTCCGGTCCTTATCTGATCCTGCGGAATGCTCCTGTCGACAGGATTTGTTGCTGTAACCGTCCTCCTGGAATCGGTTGCGACTGCTTGTCCTGAGGTTGACCTGCCTGTCTGAGTGGAGATGTAAGGATCTCTCCTTGTTGAACTTGTGGGTGTTGCATCCCCTCCTGTCCACCGGGTAGAAAGATTGCTGGCCCTTTCTCTCCTGCCGTAAGGCACTGAATTTATCTCATCCCTGAATGAGTAGTAAGGATAACCTCCCCAGTAGTTTGGAGAGTAGTAGGGCGAGTAGTAGTATGGTGAGTAGAATCCTCCGTAATAACCGCTGTAGTAACTTGAATACGGGTAGTAGAAAGAATCATAATAGAAAGGATCGTAGAAGCCGTAATAGCTAGGGAATCCCCTGTACCCGAAGCTGTAAGAGAATGGTGAGAAGCCAAATCCGTAGTAGAATGGATCTCTCCAGTAAGGATTGAAGTAGTTGCCGTAGAATCTGCTCAGTCTGCCGGAATAATAATTTCCGCCGTAATAATCATACTGTCTGCCCCTGTCATCGTAATTATATATAAGAGCATCATCGTAATCAACGGCATCTGAGTACTCTTCTGAAACGAGTGTATCGGCGGCATAAATATTATCGTAATATTCTTCTGCCCTCAGGGTTCCCTCAGGGATCCTGCCCGCCTCAGTTACCACGACACTGACTGCCTGCTGGTCTGAGGCAATGAAATAAAGATCGTCATATTCCCTGGCCACATACCGGCCCGAAGAACATGAATCCAGCGTCAGAGTCAGAATCGCTATGGCCGTGAAATAATAGATTGCTTTCATTTTAATTTCTCCCTTTAGTTTACTTAATTACGATCAAATATTATACCAAAGTATTAAAACAGATAATCTGAAGAGTGGAAATAGTAACAACTTTACAACAAATTTAATACTTTTTTAATTCAAATGCAATCCGGGTTCTCTTATCTTCTGCTGTTACTGCTGTTACTGCTGATTACCGGAGCTGTGATTCCCCATGACATATTTCCGCTGTTGATCTGCTGAGCTTTTTTTGTTATCTCTGAGATTTCTCTATTTTTGCGAAGCTTAACTTTTTTAAACGAATAAAAACGAAATCCTTACCAAACGATGGCGAAGTTTTTGACAGACAGGGAAGAAAACTATGCAAAATGGTATAACGATCTGGTAATCAAAGCTGATCTTGCTGAAAACTCAGCGGTGAGAGGCTGCATGGTCATTAAACCATACGGTTTTGCATTATGGGAAAATATACAGGCGGCACTCGACAGGATGTTCAAGGCAACAGGGCACGTTAATGCGTACTTCCCCTTATTCATTCCCAAGTCATTCTTCACGAGAGAAGCGGCTCATGTTGAGGGTTTCGCCAAAGAGTGTGCAGTTGTGACCCATTACCGTCTTAAGCACGACGAAAAAGGTAAAGGTATTGTTGTTGATCCGTCAGCCCGCCTTGAGGAAGAGCTCATAATCAGACCAACATCAGAAACAATCATCTGGAACTCATACAAGAACTGGATACAGTCTTACCGCGATCTGCCCATCCTTATTAACCAGTGGGCCAATGTTGTAAGATGGGAAATGCGCACACGTCTTTTCCTCCGGACAACCGAGTTCCTCTGGCAGGAGGGTCATACTGCACATGCCACCCGAGAAGAAGCAGTTGCCGAGACTGAGAAAATGATAAATGTTTATGCCGATTTTGCCGAGAATTACATGGCACTGCCGGTGATCAAAGGATATAAGTCTGTCAGCGAAAGATTTGCCGGAGCACTCGATACTTATGCAATAGAAGCCCTTATGCAGGATGGCAAAGCTCTTCAGTCAGGAACCAGCCATTTCCTCGGGCAGAACTTCGCAAAGGCATTTGATGTCCAGTTCACGGACAGATCGGGTAAACTGGATTATGTATGGGCCACATCGTGGGGAGTTTCAACAAGAACTATCGGAGCATTGATAATGGCACACTCCGACAATCGCGGACTGGTCCTTCCGCCAAAACTCGCTCCGCTTCAGGTGGTCATAATCCCGATTTATAACAATGCTGACCAGCTTGCCGCAATATCAGTGAAAGCCGCAGATATAAAAACAAAGCTCGAAAAGGCAGGTATATCTGTTAAATATGACGATCGTGATAATAATAAACCCGGGTGGAAATTTGCGGATTATGAACTTAAAGGTGTTCCGTTGCGCGTGGCAATAGGCCCGCGGGATCTTGAAAACAATACTCTCGAGATAGCACGCCGGGATACCCTTGAGAAAAGGACAATAGAAGCATCCTCTCTTTACAAACTGGTCCCTGAAATGCTTGAAGAAATCCAGAAAAATATATACGCAAGGGCCATTAAGTTCCGTGAAGAGAACACCTTTTTCATCGACAAATGGGAAGATTTTGTTGATATCCTTGATAACCAGGGAGGATTTATTATGGCTCACTGGGACGGAACAGCCGAAACAGAAGAAAAGATCAAGGAAGAAACAAAAGCAACTATCAGGGTTATACCGTTTGATTCTCCCGATGAGAAGGGATCATGCATATATACCGGGAAACCATCAGAAAGGCGCGTGCTGTTTGCCAGAGCATACTGATTGCTCCTCTTTTGTTTTTCGCCAATAATTACTACATTAGTTGCCTCCTATTTTAATATTAATAAATAGCGCAACCAATGCCGGACCCTGAAGAAAAAAAAGCTGCTATAATCGGAACCCTCAAGGAGAAATCCGTTTTAAAGGAAAAGGTTTACGATAACACTCTCGAATCTTTTAATACCGTTAAAGATATCCTCAGATCCCTCTCGAAAGAGGTCAACCAGAACATCGAGAATGCTGATCCGAGAATAAAACTTGAATATAGCGACCGGAGCAGTTTTGACGCACAGCTTAGGGTTGCCGGAGATATACTTCTCTTCAGTATGCATTCAAACATCTTCCAGTTCGACAGGGAACACCCTGCCTGGAAAACACCCTACATTCAGAAAAACAAGTATAATGCCTATTCGGGAATAATAAACATATATAATTTTCTGGCTGATTCATTCAAATATTCCCGTCTGGATGATCTCGGATACCTTATTGCCAGGGTTTTCATAAATCACGAAAAGCAATATTTCGTGGAAGGTAAGCGCCAGATGGGTATGCTCTTCACTAACTACGGACAGGAAGAGATTAACAGGGCTTCGCTTCAGATAATAATCTCGACTGCAATTCAGTATGCACTGGAGTTCGACCTTCTTGTCCCACCGTACGATACAGTGAAAATTGCCACGGTAGGACAGGCAGAAGCAAAAATCCAGCACTCGAAACTCATTACTGGCAAACGCCTCGGATTCCAGTTCAATTCGGATGATGTGCTGGGAAATAATTCTCAAGGAACCTGATGTGTATTTTACTATCCGACAACGGGAGCTGTACCGGTTTTTCTTCCTGCCTGTACTTATCATCACCTGCCTTTCAGCATCCTCCCAGGAAGTGGTCAGGCAGGAACCAATAGAAAAAATCCGGGAAAGAAAACTGAGTTTCAACGGCACCTGCCTCTTTCTTGCTCCTGAAAAAACAGCGCGACTAAGCATGAATCTTATACCTCCGGTTCATACCCGTAGCGAAAGAAACCATCCTTTACTTGACTCTCTGAGGAGCTATGTTTCAAAATCACTAATAGCCAGTAAAATATATAATATTTTAGTAATCCCGGATAATCCGGGACCGCTAAGGATATCTAACGAGGATACTGAGCTTCGCTATTCGCGGTATGCCGGTAGAAGGATCAGGAAAATAGTGGTTAACAGGCTTGAAGTTTTCGGTACTAACATTAACAATCCCAACTATTTCGACCCTGCAAAAATCGAAAAGCTTCTTAACAAAACCCATTTCAACACAAATGAATCAATTATCAGGAAAAATCTTCTCTTTTCAGAAGGAGATTCCATTAATCCCTTGATAATGAGTGATAATGAAAGGATTATCAGGCAGCTTCCCTATATCAGTGATGCACGCATCCTGTTATCTGATGCCGGAGACGGAGAGGTTGACGTTCTTGTAGTGACCAGGGATGTCTATTCTCTTGGAGCTGACTTCAGTTATTCAAAAATAAATAAAGGCCGCGTGTCGCTCTTTGAGAAGAATATATTCGGCATGGGTCATGAATTCGGCATTGAAGTGCCTTACGACCTTGATCACCCATCTTCACCTGGATTCGGTGTGAAATATAACATAAACAATATCAGCAGGAGCTTTGCAGATCTCAATCTCTTTTTCCTGAACGGGCTCACAGAAAAGGTATATGGCTTTGCACTCTCACGCAGGTTACTCAGCACCACAACAAAATATGCCGGGGGTATCTCCTTCAGGCAGGTAATAACAGACGAAGACCTCGATACCCTGTCACAACCACAGCCTCTGCGCTACAACCTTCAGGATTACTGGATATCGAGATCCTTCCTTATCGACATGGAATCAGCAACCAGAATGATAGTAGGTGCCAGATATACAAATAATATAGTATCTGCCAGGCCATTCATCCATCCCGATTCATATTATCATCTCCAGAACTACCGTCTCTATCTGGGGTCTGCAGCTTTTTCTGTTCAGAAATATTATAAAACAAATCTTTTGTATAACTATGGCAGGACAGAAGATGTGCCATACGGGGGAATGATAAGGATAACAGCCGGTAAAGAGTACAGCGAATTCAAAAGAAGAAGCTATTTCGGGCTTGATGCCTCCTCGGGGATCCGGACCAATATTCTGGGACACCTTTATCTGAAGGCTGGTCTGTCAACATTTATCAGTGAAGAGCATACAGAACAGGGCCTCTTTTCTGCAGGATTAAAGTACTTCAGCAACATTCTCTTTACGGGACGTTCCAGAATAAGGAATTTCGTCACCCTGGAATACACCAGGGGATTTGACAGGTATACTGACGAATATCTCCGTTTTGAGTCCGTTAATGGCCTGTCGGGATTCAGAAACGATTCTGTGCTGGGACGTCAGAGATTGTACCTGAGCTTTGAATCGGTACTCTTCAGCCAGACTTTCTTCTATGGTTTCAGGTTTGCACCTTTCGCATTTACGGACTTCTTGCTGCTTTCGGCCCCAAACCAGATGATTGGCGACGGCAATATTGTATCGGGCATAGGCCTCGGGATCAGGATACGTAATGACAATCTTATTTTCAGTACTTTCCAGATAAGGCTGGGTTTCTTTCCGAATCTTCCTGACTGGTCAAGAACGACAAACATTATATTTTCCGGCGAACAATTACTGAAACCTGATAATTTTGACCCCGGACCTCCGGCTGTTCTTCCATACAGATAATTGTAACAATGATCAATGATTTCCTGAAATACTCTGAAGATAGAAAGCTGTTTAAACTGCAGGATAACATTCTTCTTGCTGTGAGCGGAGGCATCGATTCAATGGTTATGGCCGATCTCTTCGTAAAAACCGGGGGGAAAATTGCAATTGCACATTGCAACTTCTCTCTCAGGGGAAGAGATTCCGATCTGGATGAAGAACTTGTCATAAAATTCTCCGCTGCCAACAATATCCGCATCTTCACAAAAAGGTTTAATACATTGAAGTATGCTTCGCAAAATCACATTTCAGTACAGATGGCAGCAAGAGACCTCAGATATGGATGGTTTGAAGAGCTGAGAAAAGAAGGCGGTTTTGACAGGATCGCGGTTGCACACAACCTTAACGACAACATTGAAACCCTCCTTATTAACCTTACACGCGGAACAGGGATCACCGGGCTGGCAGGCATGAAGCCTCTCAGCAACAACATAATCAGGCCCCTTCTGTTCGCAACACGCAACAGGATAGCTGATTATGCAAATACGTTCGATGTCCCCTTCAGGGAGGATAAATCAAACGCTGAAACCAAATATATACGTAACAGGATACGCCATAAGATTTTGCCGTTACTGATGGAAATCAATCCGTCGGTTGAGGCAACCCTTAACGAAACGGCTCTCCGCATGGCCGGAGCCGATGAAATCGTAAACCTCTATACTGATCAGCTCAGAAAGAAGCTGATCAGTAAGAAGAAAAGCTATTTATCAGTAAATCTCAGCGATCTGAACCATTGGCTGCACAATCAGACACTTATTTTCGAACTGTTCCGGCCCTACGGAATAACCGGATCACAGGTCAGGGACCTGATTGATGTGATAGAGGGAAAAACAGGAACCAGAATTATCACTGACAACTTCAGAATAATCAGGAACAGGGAGGAGTTGCTTATTACAGGTCATGCACAGAAAAAGATATTATCCTTCAGAGTAAATGAGATCAACGATTTTCATAGCATAAGCAGGGTGGAATCGGCAAAAATAATTGATATTTCAGAAGATTTTTCTATTTCACGGGACCCAATGACCGGTTGTTTTGACAGTGAAAATATAAAGTGGCCCGTGATCATCAGAAAATGGAAGCCGGGAGACTTTTTCTATCCCCTGGGGATGGATCACAGGAAGAAGATAAGTGATTACCTGACAGATATAAGATGTCCCCTGCCTGAAAGAGAGAGTGCACTTGTTATGGAGTCGGCGGGCAGGATCTTCTGGCTGGCCGGAAGAAGAATCGATAACCGCTTCCGTATCACCGCGACAACAAAAAGAGCTTTGGTAATAAACCTGAACTTCTGATATTACCTGTTTCCGTGTATTCCGCGGTCAGCAAGAAAAAGATCGGCCATTACAATTGCCGTTGCTGCTTCAACTATAACAGGCATGCGCAGACCAATGCAGGCATCATGCCTGCCCTTTATCTTAAGTGAGGTCATCTCACCGGTTTTAAAGTTAAGTGTCCTTTGCTCAGTACCTGTTGAAGAGGCAGGTTTGACAGCAATCCTGAAGATCAGGTCATTACCGTTGGTAATACCCCCGTTTACTCCACCTGCATTGTTGGTCGATGTTTTACCGTCACTTCCGGTAAACGGATCGTTATGTTGTGATCCTTTCATTCCTGAAGCGGCAAAACCCGCACCGAATTCTATCCCTTTCACCGCGGGGATAGAGAAGATAAGATGGCTGAGAGCAGATTCAACAGAATAGAAAAATGGTTCTCCAAGGGCTAATGGCGGATTCCTGACAATGCACTCCACAATCCCTCCTATTGTATCTCCTTCATTTACAGCTTCGTCTACTGCTCCTTTAATATCAGCCGACCCTCCTGCACTTATCAGAGAGGCAGAGATTATAGCAGAAGGGACTATTTTCTTTGCTATTACACCGGCCGCAACCAATCCCCAGGTAATTCTTCCCGAAAAGTGTCCGCTCCCTCTCATATCTGCGTGACCCGAGTATTTCTTAAGTGCTGTGAAATCTGCATGCCCCGGCCTTGGAACAGATCTGAACTCATCATAATCGGACGAGATCCTGTCTTTGTTACGGGTTATGACAGTGATCGGAGAACCTGTTGTTACACCGCTGTATAATCCGCTCAGGATCTCCGGCTGGTCGCTCTCATGCCTCTCCGTTGTACCTCTGGCTCCGCTCCTGCGTCTTGACAGATCGCCGGTAAAATCACCCTCTCCCAACCTGATGCCTGCAGGACAACCGTCAATAACAATTCCCGTCGCCGGCCCGTGCGACTCACCAAATATCGAGACCCTGAATATCAATCCAAATGAATTCATATTGTTATTTTTTACTTTTGCCTTTAGACTCCCTGTAGAAAGCTGTCAGCTCCTCAACCGCCACCTTTTCCGTTACTGCATTTCCTATACCCGTGGCAAATACGAACCATATATCCGATCCTGATCTTTTTTTATCATGAACAATAAACTGGCGAAGATGATTTTCCGGAATGTCATGATACCTTAACAGACCATATTTTGAGAGAAGTCCCGTTATCCTTGACCTGTGATCCTGGCTGATCAATCCCTTCCTGAAGGAGAGTTCTGTTGCCAGCACCATACCGGAAGCAACAGCAAAACCATGTTTTACAGGCCTGTACATCTCGATGGCATGGCCGTATGTATGGCCGAAATTGAGTATTCTCCTCAGTCCTGTCTCCCTTTCGTCTTCAGATACAACAGATGCCTTGAAGTTGATTGCCATCGATATCATAAGGGAAAGAAGCTCACGGTCACGCTTCATGATCTCATTATATCCCCTTTCAATAAGCTCAAAGAGCTTTTCATCTCCGATAATAGCCGTCTTGATAAGCTCAGCAAGTCCGGAAAGATACTCATCCTCCGGCAGTGTGTCGAGCATTGCAGGGTCGCAAATGACAAATTCAGGCTGGAAGAATGTTCCTATGATATTCTTGGTGTTACCCAGGTTGACACCATTCTTGCCGCCTGTGCTTGCATCAACCTGCGACAGAAGTGTTGTAGAAACGTATGCACACCTTATTCCTCTCATATAGACCGAAGCCAGAAACCCTGTGATATCACATACCACACCGCCACCTATTGCCAGCAGGTAGCCGTTCCGGTCCATGCCTGACACCAATAGCCTCTCGGCAAGATATTCAACGGTTTCCAGATTCTTGCTCGGCTCTCCCGGTTTGATATTAAATACCGGAAACTGCGGGAATTTATCCCCATACAGCCTGATTACATTATCATCACTTATAATTACAACCTCATTCCCCGATAACAGATCGCCGGAATGTTCCCATTGTTCTCCAACCAGTATTTCGGATTTCTTACCCCCCGTATTTATTGCTATTTTCTCCAAAGGTGATTATTATTTTATTTTATTTTATAATTGTTAAAGTTACTAATTCACCGCTTTATTTTGCTGCGTCACTTTCAGTAATCCGGCCGGGACTTAAATATTTTGTAAAGATAAAAAGTGTTACTTTACAAACACTATTTTATTTTTTTTAGGCATGACGCTGAAGGAAAGATATAAAAAAACCATTGAATATTTCCTCATTAATGTGCCGGTTGCAGAAACAGAGCTGGTTTATACGAACCCTTTTGAGCTTGTTGTTGCTGTCATCCTCTCGGCTCAGTGCACCGACAGGAGAGTCAATCTGATCATACCGGGTCTTCTTGAAAAGTTTCCTGATCCGGAATCTATGGCAAAGGCTGATCCTTCAGATATCTTCCCCTTTATTAAATCATGCTCCTACCCCAATAATAAGGCAAGGCATCTTTCGGGAATGGCAAAGACTCTTGTAACCGGGTTCGGAGGAATTGTGCCGTCGGAGCCCTGCCTTCTTCAACATCTGCCGGGCGTGGGAAGAAAGTCGGCCAATGTAATTGCCTCGGTTATCTACAGGAAGCCTGTTATGGCTGTTGACACTCATGTATTCAGGGTTTCGGTAAGGATTGGCCTCGTAAGGAATGCGAAGACGCCCCTGCAGGCTGAAAAGCAATTGTCGGAACATATTCCTGAAAAACTCATGCATAAGGCGCATCACTGGCTGATCCTTCACGGAAGGTATGTCTGCAAGGCACGCAAACCTCTCTGCGACCAATGTGGCCTCACAGCTATCTGCCGCTACTATGCCGGACTAATCAAACTAAAGTAATCATGATCAAATACTAAAAAACTTATTGTGAATTTTCCTATTTTAGCACGTCAAAACCCGAGGTCCTGATGGATGATTTTAAGGAGAAATATGAGGAGCTGCTTAGCTCTTACCGTGAGCTTGAGGAGGAGATCCGGATACTTCGTGCCAGGGTCACTGTACCTGACTCAGCAGATGATGATAAGCTCCACAGCGATCCGGCCAAAGAAAAGAGCAAGCGTATAAGAGAGAGCCAGGGTGCCATCCTCGACGAGATATTTGAAACGGTGACCAGCTATTTTGCCCTCTACAGCTATACGGAAGATAACCGTTTTTTTATTGTTGACCTCAACACAAAAGCTGAAGAGGTTGAATTCATTTCTAAAGGAGAGGTAATAGGGAAATACATAGATGAAACCCCGTTAAGAAACAGATCCAAGCTTCTGGAACTGCTCAATCACGTCAGGATAACCGGCGATGCCCATAAGCTTGCGGCATCTCCCGAGGGAAATGACTCCGAAGGTTACTACATGGGCTTCCGCATGTCATCGGGAAATATCCTGATAACATGGGAACAGGGTCAGCTTCAGAGAAAAAAGGAGAAAGCATACCTCGAGCATCTGATCGACTCCAATCCGGTTGCCATTGGCATTACTGACCTTGAAGGCAGAATAACAATGATTAACAAGGAGTTCACCAGACTCTTTGGTTATACCCGCGAGGAGGCTGTCAAACGACATGTTGACGACCTCATTGTCCCTGACGACCTGCAGGAAGAGGCTATGACGATCAGCACACTTGCATCTCAGAAACGTACCGAGATAAAGGAGACTGTCAGAAAGGATAAAACAGGTAATAAAATATATGTGTCGCTTATTGCCACATCGATCGTCGTAAATGAAGAAACAGTAGCATATATAGGCATTTACAGGGATATTACCGCCGAAAGAAAAAACCATCTCGTACAGGAGATCCTGTATAATATTTCATCGGCTGCCCTGAACCAGTCAGATATAAAGGACATATATCCGATCATTGTAAAGGAACTGAGTAAGATCTGGGATACTAATAATTTCTTTATAGCCCTTTATGACATCAAGAGTGGCATGCTTTCACTTCCCTTCTTTGCTGATGAAAAGGATAAATTCGGTGAAATACCGGCAAAGAATACAATAACAGGCTGGGTTATCAACAATAATAAATCTGCTTTGCTAAGGGAGAAAGACATCAAAGTGCTTGAGGATGCAGGCGAGATAGATCTGGTAGGCACTCCCTGCAAAGTCTGGATGGGTGTTCCCCTCAGGGCCGACGACAAGATCATTGGAGTAATATGCCTCCAGGACTATAACAATGAGGATAAGTTCACCCAGGATGATGTGAATGTTCTGGAATTCATATCCAACCAGGTGGCTATTGCCATCCAGAGGAGGAACATGCTCGACAATCTTATTGTTGCCAGGCAGAGAGCTGAAGAAGCTGCCCAGTCGAAACAACAGTTCATGTCGACGATGAGCCATGAGATCAGAACACCTCTCAATGAAGTGATCGGAATAACCAATCTGCTGCTCCAGGGTAATCCCCGTGAAGACCAGATGGACTATATAAAGACGCTTAGGTTTTCCGGTAATCATCTTCTGACACTGGTGAATGATGTTCTCGATTACAATAAAATGGAATCCGGCAAAATCGTTTTTGAGCAGATACCCTTCAGCCTCAACGATTTCCTGAACGATATAATGAGATCCTACTCATTCAGGTCAAGGGCAAAAAACATAGGATTCGACATCATCAAAACCAACGATCTGCCATCAGGCGTTATAGGCGATCCTATTAGGCTTAACCAGATATTATCAAACCTGCTTTCTAACGCCTTGAAATTCACCAGGGAAGGTCATATTTCTGTCATAATCGGAGAAGTTGAACGCACGGATAAAATAACGAGACTGGAGTTTATTGTGAAAGATACCGGAATTGGTATCCCAAAGGAAAGACAGTCGGAGATATTTGAAAGCTTTACGCAGGCCTCAGCAGATACAACAAGATATTACGGCGGTACGGGGCTCGGACTAACGATCTGCAAAAAGCTCGTCGAACTGCAGGGTGGAAGTATAAGCCTTGTTAGTGAGCCGGGAAAGGGATCAACATTCCGATTCTCACTCTCCTTTGTTATAGCAGAGAAAGAGAAGGGAATAACTGTTCCGGAGCCTGTTGAATCCTATTCGGGTCTTGACGGCAAAAGAGTACTTGTTGCTGAAGATAACAGGATCAATTTCTTTGTGGCAAACAAGTTCCTTACCGGCTGGGGAATAAAGGTAACACATGCGGAGAACGGCAAAACAGCACTTGAAATACTTGAAAAAGAGAGCTTTGACCTTATTATCATGGATCTTCACATGCCTGTGATGGATGGTGTTGAGGCCACCAGGATAATAAGAAAATCTGAAAATCCGGAGATCAGGGATATCCCGATAGTGGCCCTGACCGCTGCAATTATGTCGGAAAGTCACGATAAGATCCAGGATCTCAATATCAACGATTACGTGCTGAAACCCTTTAAGCCGCGTGATCTTTTTGACAAGATAGCCCGCAACATCCGATGATCTTTGCTGATGAGGCTATTTAATGCAGTTTCTGCTTATGTATTCGGTTGCCCTCTTGTTTCCGAGGCGGAAAGATCTCCTGAAATCAATGCAGGCATCCTCTTTCCGGCCTGAATTAAGCAGTGCGATCCCCTTGCTGAGCCAGGCATCCGGGTTATCGGGTTTAATGTCGAGGGACATGGCATAATCATTTATTGCCCGATCCCATGAGCGGGATAAGAAATAGGCATTTGCCCTGTCAATATAGCATTCCGGATCATTAGGGTAAAGACTTACATTCCTTGAGAAGAATTCAAGTGCCCTTAGGTTATCCCCGGCATCCGATTCAATTCTGCCGGCTATACTGAGAGCCTTTTTACTCCCGGAATAGAGGGTAAGGTAATTTTCAATATCTGCACGCGCCCGGGTGAACTCGCCCGTTCTGCGGAAACATTCCGCCCTTGAAAGGAAAAGTCCGGCATCCGGAATATTAAGATTGATCAGCTTTGAATAAGTAACAGATGCACCGGAGAAATTCCGCATTTCTTCCTGCATACGGGCATAAAGCCTCAGATATTTTTCCTCAGCAGGGTATTTTGTTGTCAGAGTTACGAGACTTTTACCGGCTCCGGCAAAGTTACCTGCAGCAATGCTTATCATGGCACCTGCATAGAGGTTCTCATCATTACCCGGATTAGTGGCTGAAAGCTCCCTCAGGACGATCCCGGCCTGTTCAGTATTACCTCTTGATACGTAAAATTCGATCTCCGCCATTCCTCTCTCATAATTGTTGTACCATTCCTTTCTCCAGAACTGGCGCCACTCCGGGCGGTTTTCTAGAGTACTGAAAGCAGGATCAAGCAAAATCACCCGTTCACTCTTTTTAAAAGCCGACATGAGATTCCTTTCAAGATGATAGAGGGCAGTTGATATGTCTCTCTTCATTGCGTAAACACGCGCCAGACCATATTCTCCTGCACCTGGTGTTATCTTGCCGGCAGAATTCAGATCGCTTATGGCGGCTGACAGGTCTCCCTTCGCAATATATGCCTCAGCTCTTTCTGTTAAGAGGGAGCTTTCCTCTGACAGTTCAATCGCAGCCGACAATACTCTGATCGCATTATCATACTGCCCCGATTCTGCAAAGGCCTTTGCCTTAAGAAGGTAATCGACCGGCTTCTGCCCTGAAACCATACCGGCACTGATGACAAACAAAAACAGTAATAATATCCTTTTCATATCCGGTCTGTTTCAGAATTTATTAATATTCAATAGGTTTCACAGTTGCCCCCTTCTCCGTTATCACATGTATGAAGCCAGAGAGATGGAACAGCTCCAACCCGGTAATACGCCTTTCATAAACGTCGCACTGATAGAAATAGACACCCGGTGATACAATTCTGCCATTGTAGGTGCCATCCCAATTAATCCTGGGTTCACTTGTCCTGAAAATAAGCACTCCTGTCCTGTTGAATATCTTCAGATCTATCTTCTCCACCAGTCCTGATGTCTTCGCTACCAGTATATCATTTATACCATCTCCATTCGGGGTAAAAACATTCGGGATCTCATAGAAATTGCATGAATCAACACAAATCATAACTGATTTTTCGCTTTCATTTCCAAGGAGGTCAAAAGCCGTCACGGCATAGCATCCCGCAACAATCTCTCCGGGCCAGTGGATGTAAGAGAATATATTCCTGTCATTTATAGTTGCTATGAGTCCCAGAGTCTCTTCATATGTCAGCTTATAGTAGACCTTATATCCGGCAACATCCTCAAAGCATTCAGGGTCTTCAATAATCCATTGCACCGTGTTGGTAAGACTGTCGCACTGGCTTGTTACAGTTATTACGGGAGGACAGGGTGGCTCGTTGTCGACCGGTACAGTGCATGTTGTCTGGGAAAAGTTAACGAGATCCTTCGGCATATCCGGCCTGAGGTAGCCCCCATAAGAACGAACATAGTAACAATACTCCTTCCCGTTCTCCAGGCCCGTATCAACAAAATTGAGCTGGTTTGTTGAACCAACTGAATCATACTGCATGGTGGTCTCATTCAGCCTGAAGAAATCGTATCTGGTATTTATCCATGGTACGTTCCGGTTGATCACGAACCTGGCTTTCCGGTCTCCCGGGCTGATATCCAGGAACATGGAGGAGGCAATACCCGGTTCACCGATAAGGAATCTGTTGCCGGGTGCATTATTGTAGAGTTCAATCTTGTAAATATAGCCTCTTGCCTGCGTGTTAAGCAGTGTGTCGATAAAAACTGTATCGTTAAGGTCAGCTGTAATGATTGATCTTACCTGCTGATAGTTAGTCCCCATTGTCCCGTCTGCCCTGTATATAATGTATTCATAAGGACCATTTGCAGGTATCGTATCGAGGTTATCAGGTTTTTTCCACGCAACATATACAGAACCATTATCAGGATGAGTGGTCCTGATGCTGACATTCGTCATTACCGGCACACCTGACACAAGGGTCGAAGCAATTTCATTGGATGCCTTGCTTTCTGTACCATTGGGATAAACGGCAACGATCCGGTACGAATATTCTGCTCCGAAATCGAGGCCCTCCCCGTTATTGGTATCAGTAAAGGAAACTGTATTGCTTCCGTCAATATATCCCACCTTTACAAAACCTGTATTGGCCGGAATGCCCGATGTACAGGAATCAGGAGCAAAGGTTGAGACTCCGGTTCTTCTGTAAATGCTGAACCCGGCAATTGCATCCGTACCATAATTCTCCCATATCAGCCTTATGAATTTCCCTTCCGGAATTGCAGTGATAAGGACCGGTGAAGGCCCCAGTACCTTTATCCTCATGTTATCAATATCCACCAGTTGCAGGTCCGTACCAAGGTCTTCCGATTTTATTATCACGTCGTAGAACTGATTCCTGACTGCCTCATGGCAGGGGGTCCATCTCAACATCGAAGAGGAGTATCCCGGAATTGTGTCAACAACAGTAAACTGAGCCGGACATTCAGGTATTTCAGTGAAAATACCTGATGTGGCAATCAGCCTTACCCTGTCCTGGTCTTCATCGGTGGCTGAAACCAGGAATTCAATACTTTCACCCACCTCCACACACATATCCTTAAGAGGTGAGTTGACCGGAGGCTTGTTTCTCGTTCTGTAAACCTCGATCTGCATATCCCGGACAACCACTCCTATCTTAACCCCGTTACGCCACTCCTGTATCTCCATGGCCACATTATAGATCCCGGTATCTGCGGGTGTATCCCAGATCAGGTCACCGGTTACGGAGTTTACTGTTATTGAGTTTGTGGCCGGAGGCAAAGTATAGTTCTCTATAGGCTTACCGTCATCCCGGGTGCAAACAGTAAGCTGATAAGAAAGGCTGTCCCCGTCAGGATCATAAGCTGCAGGATTATGGATGAAAACGTATCCCAGTGCTGCTTTATCGTAGGGTGGGTTAAGTAATACCGGAGTACTGTTGTAACCCATTGATGGATTGACTGTTAGAATTGTGGATATTGAAAAAACAACGTTCACTGAATTGGGAA
This sequence comes from uncultured Rikenellaceae bacterium, assembly GCA_964633195.1. Lineage (GTDB taxonomy): Bacteria > Bacteroidota > Bacteroidia > Bacteroidales > VadinHA17 > LD21. The sequence goes on from CAZWFL010000005.1 coordinate 100,845, forward strand.
TATTCTGGACTCCGAAATTTCTGTTAGGGTCCTGGACGACAATCCTGTAGATCCCAGGACCCGGATAGGTATGAGTAACCTTGTAGATATTTCTTTTATAGAAATTCGGCAGGAGGAGGATATCCACTCTCGGGGCAATTGATTTGGTATTATCTCCCCACTCAACCTCAAGCTGGTCTCTGTCAGCAAAACTCAGGGTGTAGGTAAAAGTTGTTATAGTGATCTCAAAGGTAAGATCCGAAAGCTGAACATAGGTAATCTCACCAGCCCTGTTGTGGGTAGCTTTCAGGATTCCCGGCATCAGCAATAAGATCAATATTATGAGTAACTTCCCTTTTAATAAATTCTTCACAATTTTCAGCTATTTAATATTAAAAGTCATTTCCGTTTTTTCAGGGGTGAGTTTCACCCCTTCTTCAAAATCATTTACCTTAAGAATTACCATATTTGCCTGATCATCAAAGATATTCGTCATAATGAGGCTCTTGATGGTAACCGTATTGATGCTTTGTCCTGCAGCAAAAACCATGTTTACATTCAGTTCCCCGTCGGAAAGGTCCGTGCCTGTAAGTTTTCCATTTAATTGCTCCTTATTTACTGATATCATCAGCTTTCCGGTGAAATACTCTTCAATTACTGCCTTATCAGGGATCTGGTAATCTGTTATATCTATATTCAGCACCCTGTTTGCGTCAACAATACCTGTGTCGATCAGGAAATCATCAAAGAACACCTTCACAAAAACCCTGAACAACTCTGCAGACCCGTCATATTCCACACTCATAAGTGAAACATGAACAGGATGCATCACGAGAAAGAAGAAGAGTGTCAGTGTTCTAAACATCAAAGATCAGGTTATTTTAATGATAATAATCCTCAAAAATCAGACCAATAATCAGTTTTCAATGCCTATTCTGACCCTCTCTTTAAGGTATTCAACAGAGCCTACCTCGATGAATGATACACCGGAGCTTCCTGAAAAGTTTCCGGCAAGCACAACCATAATATCTTCATCGATGAAACCATATTCTTCAATCAGGTGGATTAGTGCAACCCTTATAAAATTATCAACTGTTTCACCTTTCTCCTGATAGCTGGCATAAACCCCGTATGATAGAGCCAGTTCCCTCATAGTCGAACAGGAATAACATTGTGCAAGAACCAGATTATATCCTCTGTAGGCAGCCATATCGCGTATGGTACTTCCTGCAATTGTATCTGCTATTATTCCCCTGGCTCCGAGTCTGACCGAGGTTTTAACGGCAACCTTGGCAAGGTACGATGATATTTCTCCGGTAAGGTTAAGCGCGGGTATCTCAAGGAATTTCTCCTTATTATTTTCGGTCTCAATGGCCACTTTTGTCATTGTCCTTACAGCCTCGACCGGGTACCTGCCCACGGCCGTCTCGCCGCTGAGCATTACTGCATCGGTCTGTGAATAGATAGCACTTGCAATGTCGCTTACCTCGGCCCTTGTTGGCCTCGGGCTGGTTATCATCGAATGGAGCATCTGAGTTGCCACTATTACCGGTTTCCTGCATGATATACACTTTGATATCATCATTTTCTGTATAACCGGGACTCTTTCATAAGGTATCTCTATCGCCAGATCACCCCTGGCAACCATCACACCATAAACATTTTCGATTATCTCGTCAAAATTCTGCACACCCTCCTCGTTCTCTATCTTTGCAATGATCTTTATCTCGCCACCATACCGGCTTATTACTTCACGAACATCAACAATATCCTGTTTCGATCTTACGAAAGAATGGGCAATGAAATCGACTCCATTGTTAACAGCCATCTCTATGAAAGCTCTGTCTTTATCCGTAACCGAGGGAAGACAGATCTTTACCCCGGGAACATTGACGCTTTTCCGGGACCCGAGTTCCCCGTCATTTTCCACGGAGCAAACCACCATGTTCCCCTCCTTATACATAGCTTTGAGCTCAATCTCGCCATCATCGAAAAGGATCATCGATCCCTCGGGGACATCATCCGCAAAGCCACTGTAATTAACATAGATGCGTTCCTGTGTGCTCTTCTTCTCCGGATCACCTTCTATCACCATGGCAGACCCCTTTGTCAGAATTATCGGATAATCAGAGGTGGTGGTCCTGATCTCGGGACCCTTGGTATCGAGCAGTATCGCTATTTTATCTGACACTTCCCTTACATTTCCTATTATCTTTAGAGCGCCTTCGATACCAAGATGAGCGGAGTTTATCCTGACCACGTCCATACCCGCCTCAAACAACTCCCGGATAAATAAGGGATCACATCTCCTGTCAGAAATGGTTGCTACTATTTTTGTTCGTTTCTTTTTCATTAAAGGTTTCTATTCCCCTCTTTTAATCCTGATAAGTGCTTCGGCAGCCAGCCTGTAACCATCGAGCCCGAATCCGGTGATGGTGCCGGTGCAGCTCCTGCTCACAATACTTTTATGGCGAAACTCCTCACGGGCAGCAATATTTGTTATATGAACCTCAACAACGGGCGCTTTAATTGCGGCCACTGCATCTGCAATTGAGACCGATGTGTGTGTGTAACCGCCTGGGTTCAGTATTATTCCATCCGAGCTGAAACCTGTATTCTGTATCTGATCAATAATTTCACCCTCGATGTTCGACTGAAAATAGTCAAACTTTATATCCGGATAGAGGGACTTCAGGGTTGCCAGATAATCCTCAAAGGAGCTAAAACCGTATTTTTCAGGTTCTCTTATTCCCAGAAGGTTGAGGTTAGGACCATTTATAATCTGAATATTCATTTAAAAAAGAGTTACCGGTCGCATATTAAACGGTAAAAATAACTAAAAAAAGAATACTTTTAAGATGTTTAATCCCTATCAAACCCTATGAGCCTCTCATGGACACAGGCAATAAAGAATTTCGAAACCTGGCTAAGGCTTGAGAAATCATTGTCTGTCAACAGCATAGAAGCATACATAAGTGATATTGGGAGACTTGAGAGGTTTTACGCCGATAATATGGGTGATGTAACTCCCGGGAGAGTCACTTACCCGGATTTAAGGAAATTCCTGTCACATCTTGCTGCAGAAAATGCAAATGCGAGGACACAGGCACGTGTGGTTTCGGGAATAAGATCATTTTTCAGATACCTGCTGATTGACGGTGAAATAGATGAGAACCCCGCATCGCTTATTGAATCACCCAAGACGGGTATAAGACTGCCGGAGGTATTATCGGTTGAAGAGATAGACAGGGTAATTGGGGCCATTGACCTCAGCAAAGCAGAAGGTCACAGGAACAAGGCGATTATCGAGACACTTTACAGCTGCGGACTGAGGGTATCTGAACTTGTGAACCTTCGTATTACCGATATCCATTATAGTGAAGGATTCGTAACGGTAACAGGCAAGGGGGACAAGCAGAGGCTCGTTCCGATAGGTTCGAAAGCCCTTAAGGAGATAGATATCTACAAGGCCGACCGTAACAGGCTTCCTGTTGTACTTGATCAGAACATACTGTTTCTCAACCGCAGGGGAAGGAGGCTTACAAGAGCAATGATTTTTACCATAATTAAAGAGCTTGCTGTAAAAGCCGGTATCAGAAAGAAGATCAGCCCTCACACTTTCCGGCATTCATTCGCCACTCACATGATAGAGGCAGGAGCCGATCTGAGGGCTGTTCAGGAAATGCTGGGCCATGAGTCGATTCTTACCACCGAGATCTATACCCATATCGACCGCAGTTTTCTGCGCGACACATTGATTATGTTCCATCCCCGCTCCTCCTGATCACATATTTCAGAATTCAATTTTATATATTACCTTTGCACCTTAATTTTGCAAAAAACAATTTATTAAATTTATATTCAAAAATCAAAAAGTATGTCAAAAGTAAAAAGAGTTTACTCCTTTGGAAGCAAGACAGCTGACGGTAAAGCAGATATGAAGAACCTCCTTGGAGGAAAAGGAGCCAACCTTGCAGAGATGTGTCTGCTGGGGCTACCTGTACCTGCCGGTTTCACAATTACCACTGAAGCCTGCGTTGAGTATTACAAGAACAATCACACACTTCCGGAAGAACTCATGCCGGAAGTATGGGCAGCCATGAAAAAGACTGAAAAAACGATGGGAATGAAGTATGGCGATCCTGAAAATGCCCTGCTCGTTTCATGCCGCTCAGGCGCCCGCCGTTCAATGCCTGGTATGATGGATACCGTACTCAATATCGGACTCTGTTCAAAAACTATCCCGGGCTTTCTTAAGAAGACCAACAACCCTCGTTTCGTATGGGATTCATACCGTCGTCTGATAATGATGTATGCCGACGTTGTTATGGAGAAGGCCGAAGGAGTTGAACTTCCTGAAGGTCAAGGCATCCGTAAGCAGCTCGATGAAATGCTTGATAACTTCAAGAAGAGCAAAGGCTATTCTACAGATACTGAAATCACTGCCGATGAGCTGAAGGATCTTTCAGAGAAATTCAAGAAGAAAGTGAAGCAGGTTCTCGGGAAACCATTCCCTGACGATGCAGAGGAGCAGCTTGAAGGAAGCATCAAGGCTGTATTCAAGAGCTGGAACGGCAAGAAAGCCGTGTCGTACCGCCGTATCGAAGGAATTCCCGACGATTGGGGAACAGCTGTTAATGTACAGGCAATGGTATTTGGCAATATGGGTGATTCATCAGCAACCGGCGTTGCCTTTACCCGCAATCCCGCCACAGGTGATAACATTTTCTATGGAGAGTGGCTGGTAAATGCCCAGGGTGAAGATGTGGTTGCCGGTATCCGGACTCCCAATCCCCTTAATGATGATACAAAAAATGAACAGAACGAACATCTCCACAGTATGCAGGAAAGCATGCCGGGGACATATAAAGAGCTCTCCGATATACGTGACATTCTTGAAAAATCATTCCATGACATGCTTGATATTGAGTTCACTATTCAGGAAGGGACTCTGTACATGCTTCAGTGCCGGGTAGGGAAACGGACCGGGACTGCTGCCCTCAACATGGCAATGGATATGTTAAAGGAAAAACTCATCGACGAGAAGACGGTCGTTACAAGAGTTGATCCGGCACAGCTTGATGAACTGCTTCATCCGATATGCGATCCTGAGGCCGAGAAGAAAGTAAAACCGGTTGTCAAAGGCCTTCCCGCAGGGCCCGGAGCAGCCGTAGGACAGGCAGTCTTTACTGCAGAAGCTGCTGTTGCCTGGAACCGTAAAGGTCATAAAGTCATACTTATCCGTGAAGAGACCAATCCGGAGGATGTTGAAGGGATGCGCGCAGCTGAAGGTATCCTTACCGCACGTGGTGGTATGACCTCACATGCTGCCCTTGTGGCACGCGGCTGGGGAAAATGCTGTGTGGTCGGAGCCGGTGCACTCCATGTCGATGCAGCCGGGAAGAGAGCCAAAGTACAGGGAACCGATTTGGTGATAAAAGAAGGAGATCTCCTCACCCTTAACGGAACAAAAGGTAATGTATATACAGGAGCACTGAAGCTTATGGATGCAACAGAAAATCCTCGCTTCAAGAGCTTCATGAAGATCGTTGACAAATACCGTACTATGGGTGTTCGCACCAACGCCGACACTCCCGAGGATGCCAGAATCGCCCTTGATTTCGGAGCCGAAGGTATCGGACTCTTCCGTACCGAACACATGTTCTATGGAAAAGGATCAGAACAGCCGCTCTTCCTTCTCCGGAAAATGATTCTGAGCGCCAATGAGGATGAAAGACGCAAAGCTCTTAACGAACTCTTTAAATATGTAAAGAAAGATATGAAGGCTACTCTTGAGGCCATGGATGGTAAGCCGGTTACCTTCAGGCTGCTCGACCCGCCGCTCCATGAGTTTGTCCCGCAGAGTGCAGAAAAGCAGGCTGAACTGGCGGAGGCTCTCGGTATTAAAAAATCGGATGTCGTCAAGCGTGGAGAGGCACTCCACGAAAGCAACCCCATGATGGGTCACCGTGGTGTCCGCCTTGGCATTACTTACCCGGGAATAACCGAGATGCAGGTACGCGCTATGCTCGATGCAACAGCCGAACTGCTTAATGAGAAGAAAAAACCGATGCCCGAGCTGATGGTACCTGTTACATGCGATGTTGCTGAACTGGAGGAGACCAAAAAAGTAGTTGATAAGGTCTATGCAGAAATATGCAAGAAGCATGGACTGAAAAAGATTGATTACAAATATGGCACTATGATCGAAATCCCCCGTGCCACCCTCCTCTCTGACCGGATGGCAAAAAGCGCCGAGTTCTTCTCATTCGGCACAAACGACCTGACGCAGATGACGTTCGGATTCAGCCGCGACGACACCGGAGGCTTCCTGCATGACTACCTCGACAAAAAGATCCTTTCGGCCGATCCTTTCCAGACAATTGACCAGGATGGTGTGGGACAACTGATCACAATGTCCGTCGAGAAGGGCCGTGCCACCAGACCAGATCTCAAGGTCGGCATCTGCGGCGAACAGGGAGGCGATCCTGCTTCTGTTGAGTTCTGCTACAAGAATGGCCTCACATACGTGAGCTGCTCTCCCTTCAGGGTTCCGATAGCAAGACTGGCCGCCGCACAGGCAGCCGTTAAATACGGAAAATAACACAGATTATTCTTCAGAATTGAGAGGCTGTCCCGAAAAGACAGCCTCTTGTATTTTGGTCATCAATCGTTCCTGAAGGGTGATGGGCATCAGGAACTACCATCTGATGATTGAACACCGGAAGTGTTCCACATAATTATTACACTGTAAGGAATTATTCAATTTCAGGAAATTTGAATTATATTAGAAGGTTATTTATACATATTCCGGGAACATAAAACAAATCATTACATGACATTTTAATTGGTTATGGTTACAAGTGAGGACCTGAGACAATATGATATATACGATGCTCAGGAGATAATCTATAATCCGGACTATAACAGACTCTTTGATGAAGAGACCAACCCGGGACTGACCGGACTGGAGAAAGGTATTATTACCAAAACCGGGGCCGTTGCGGTTGACACAGGTGTCTTTACCGGCCGCTCCCCGAAAGATAAATACATCGTCCTCGATCAAAAGACAAAAGACAGAGTCTGGTGGAAGTCTGAAAAAGCACATGTATCAGACAATAAGCCAATTACATTTGAAGTATGGGAGCACTGCAGGAAGATTGCGGCCAGCCAGCTTTCCGGAAAACGGGTTTACGTGATTGATTGCTGGAGCGGGGCCAATAAAAATACCCGACTGGGTGTGAGGTTTATCCTCGAAGTAGCCTGGCAGGCACATTTCGTGAAAAATATGTTTATCAGGCCTGACCCTGAGGAGTTGGAGAATTTTGAGCCCGACTTTGTTGTGCTCATGGCTTCAAAAGCAACAAATCCCGACTGGAAGAGCCAGGGCCTCCATTCCGAGAATTTTGTCTTTTTCAATCTGACAGAAGGTATGGCTGTTATCGGAGGCACATGGTACGGTGGCGAAATGAAGAAGGGCATTTTCTCAGTTATGAATTACCACCTGCCTATCAAAGGGATAGCCTCCATGCACTGTTCTGCCAACGTTGGCAAAAAAGGCGATGTTGCAATATATTTCGGACTCTCCGGCACAGGTAAAACAACCCTTTCCACCGATCATGAAAGAGCTCTTATCGGCGACGATGAACATGGATGGGATGATGAGGGTGTATTTAATCTCGAAGGCGGGTGTTATGCCAAATGCATCAGTCTCAGCAAAGAAAAGGAACCTGATATATATAATGCCATCCGGCGCGATGCCCTCCTGGAAAATCTTGTTGTACTGCCTGACGGAACAATAGATTTTGACGATAGCTCCAAAACCGAAAACACAAGAGTATCCTACCCTATATACCATATATATAATATTGTAAAGCCTGTATCAAGGGCGGGGCATGCCAGAAAGGTCATATTTCTCACAGCCGACACTTTCGGGGTACTGCCTCCTGTGAGCCGTCTCACAAAAGATCAGACCAGGTATTATTTCCTGAGCGGATATACTGCAAAAGTAGCTGGCACCGAAAGGGGCATCAAAGAGCCAGTTCCATCATTCTCGGCTTGCTTCGGGGCAGCCTTCCTCCTGCTCGATCCAATTGTCTATGCCAACGAGCTTACAAGGAAAATGGAGCAGAATAATGCGGAAGCATGGCTCGTAAATACAGGATGGATAGGTGGCCCTTATGGGACAGGGAGCAGGATAGATCTTCAGTCTACAAGAAAGATAATAAATGCGATATTGGATAATTCTATCAATAACAGTGAATTTAAGCAGATACCCGTTTTCAACCTGATAATCCCGTTGAGCGTGAAAGGGATTGATCCAGACCTGCTTGATCCGGTAAAAGCATGGGGCTCTGATGTCAGATGGCTTGATGCTGCGACTGACCTTGCACTCAAATTCATAAATAACTTCCGTAAATTTGAAGGGCTTGAAGAGAGCGCCACCCTGGCAAATGCCGGACCTCAAATCTGAACAAAAAAATTATTAATGATTGTAATAAAGCTTTCCCTTATCCTGCTTCTGGCATATCTCCTTGGATCTGTTGCCACTGCCGTCTGGGCAGGAAAGATCTTTCATAAAGTTGATGTACGTGAACATGGTAGCGGAAATGCAGGAGCAACAAATGTGATAAGAGTGCTTGGCTGGAAAACCGGCATCCCTGTTTTACTGATCGATGTAGCAAAGGGATGGCTTGCCACAATGCTTCCCCTGTTTGCAGGAGTTGCTGAGAACGGAAGCGCCCAGCTTGTCAATTATCAGATACTTGCAGGAGTGGCGGCCGTCACGGGCCATATTTTCCCTGTGTTCGCAGGATTCAGAGGAGGAAAGGGTGTAGCGGCAATATCCGGAGTACTTCTTGCAATCCACCCACTGCTTACACTCTCGTGTCTGGCAATATTTGTGGCGGTGCTCCTTATAACCGGCTACGTATCCGTCTCTTCCATGAGTGCAGGAATTGCATTCCCCCTCATGCTCTTTCTGGTATTCGACTCACCGTCATTTGTCTTCAGGATCTTTTCAATACTTGTCGCAGCCGCTCTTATTGCAACACACCGGAAAAATATCCGGAGACTTCTAAAAGGCGAAGAATCCAAATTTATCAGGAAAAGAACACGGAAATATGAATAATAGGGGCATAGCATGCTATGCCCCTATTATTACGTCTGACAAATCCTGCCCCCTGCACCAGCATCATCAAAACTGTTCCAGGACCTGTATTCTCTTTTTTATGGGAGGGTGAGTGGCAAAAAGTGAAGTGAGAGAAAGTGATGTCTTCTCATTCTTCAACTGAGGATTCTCTATGAACATCTGAGCCACATCCTTCCTCTTTACCGCCTCGATCGTGGGATCAGCAGATACTTTTCTGAGTGCCGAAGCCAGTGCCAGAGGTCTTTTAGTAAGCTCAGCGGCTCCTGCGTCGGCAAGATATTCCCGTTTCCTCGACAGGGCAAACCGGAAGAGAGATGCAATCAGCCACCCAACAAGAGCAAGGAGAAGAGCAATGATGATGGTAATGCCTCCTCCTTTGTTTTTACTGCTCCTTCCCATTCCGAGGCTGCCGTAGCGCATCGATCGCAGTATTGTTTCCGAGATAAACGCAAAGATCCCCACGAAGACTATTGATATTATGAGAAGTCTCACGTCACGGTTCCTGATGTGTGTTAGCTCATGCGCAATGACCGCTTCGAGCTCCTCATCATTCAGCTTATCGATGATGCCGCGCGAAAGAGATACTGAATATGTCTTGTCATTTATGCCGCTGGCAAACGCATTAAGTGAATCATCCTCTATAATATTCACTTTGGGCAAATGCATTCCTGCGGCTATGCAAAGATTCTCCACGAGGTTATAAACCCTCTTGTTCTCTTTCCTTTCAAGCGGCTTTGAATTTGTTGCTGCATTAATCATCGATGTGTGAGTGAACCATGCAACTATAAACCAGATAGTTACACCGATGGTTATCCAGGGAATGGTTCTCAGCCAGCTGTAATTAACATCATAAAGGGTCATCTGCCTTTCGGAGGCTCCCATTGAGTTGAAAAAGAAAAATAGCCAGGTGAGCCCGAAAAAGACAACCGGGAACATGAGCAGGATAAGCACCGAATTGGCATTGTTCCTCCATATCTGGCTTTGCAACCCGAAGTATTTCATTTGTGGTTCAGAATTCTGTTGTTAATCGAACTGAATTTTAGGTGGTTCTTCCGCTTGTGCACGCTGTTCACCCAGATCAAACATTGTCTCCCGTTTGAAGTTGAACATTGATGCAATAATATTCGACGGGAACACCTCTGTGGCCACGTTCAGTTCTTTTGTTGCCGAGTTAAAGAATCTTCTTGATGCAGCAATCTTGTTTTCAACATCTGAAATCTCATTCTGCAGATCAAGGAAATTCTGACTGGCCTTAAGATCGGGATACGCTTCCACAGCAATTCTCAGCCCGTCGAGTGCTGTAGAGAGTCTCTGTTCAGCTTTGATTTTCTCGTCTATTGAGCCGGCTCTCATAGCGCTTGCACGTGCTTCGGTTATTTCCGTAAGCACACCACGTTCATGCTTCATGTAACCTTTTACCGCTTCAACAAGCTGTGGTATGAGATCGTGACGCTGTTTCAGCTGTACATCGACATCTGCAAATGCCTGCTCCCTGTTATTCCTCAGCCTTACCAGCCGGTTGTAAAGGGAAATGGCCATAATGACCAGTATTACAATTAGTCCCAGGATAATTAATAGTGCCATTTTCTGATTTTGTTAATGTTTAAAACTAAATTACAAAAGTTATTCTCCGCATCACCTTACGGATTACGAAATCTAAAGATAATAATTTTTGCTATTTTTATGCCCCGGATCAGAATAACTTGTTTATCCTTTATCTGATTCCGGTCGTCATAAATAATTTATATCAAAAAAAAATATGGAAAAGAGTTTAAAAGGAACCCGGACCGAGCAGAATCTTCTTAAAGCCTTTGCCGGCGAATCACAGGCAAAGAACAGGTATGAGTTTGCAGCAAAAGTGGCAAAGGAAGAGGGCTACGAGCAAATTGCCGCCATCTTTCTTGAAACAGCCCTGCAGGAACAGCAGCATGCAAAGCGTTTCTTCAATTTCCTGGAGGGAGGCATGGTGGAGATAACGGCAAGCTACCCGGCCGGTAAGACAGGCAATACAAAAGAGAATCTTGATATGGCTGCTGAAGGGGAACATGAAGAGTGGAGCGACCTCTATCCCGCATTCGCCAAAATAGCTGAAGAAGAGGGATTCAAAAATATCGCCACTGCTTTTAAAGCCATAGCCGATGCAGAAAAGAACCACGAGGAGAGATACAGGAAACTGCTTGAAAACATCATGCAAAACAAGGTTTTTGAACGTGGTGAAAAAGTTTTCTGGTATTGCAGGAAATGCGGATACGTGCATTTCGGAACCAAACCCCTCAGGATGTGTCCTTCCTGTCTCCATCCATTCAACTACTTTGAGATCAAAGCAGAAAATTACTAGCGGATGGTTGACGGAAAACAAATGCTGGAGCTGATACTGAGCCGGCAGAGTGACAGGAAGTACAGTGACAGAACGGTTGAAATCGAGAAGCTAGAGCGGATAATAGAGGCGGGTAGGATGGCGCCATCGGCATGTAACGCCCAGCCATGGCGATTCATCGTTGTAACGGAGCCTGAACTGCTGGGGAAGATTGCCACTGCAGCATCAGCAAAGATACTGGCAATGAACACATTTGTCGGACAGGTCCCGGCTCTTATTGTTATTGTAAGAGAGAATGCCAATTTCTCATCGAAGATAGGCGGAACGATAAAAAGAAAGGATTATTCGCATATCGATATAGGCATAGCCGCGGAGAACATCTGCCTTCAGGCTGAGGCCGAGGGACTGGGCTCTTGCATGTTAGGATGGTTCGATGAGGCCATGGTGAGAAAGATCCTTGGGATCCCGTCCGCAAAAAGGGTTGAGCTTCTTATCACCCTAGGCTATCCGCTCGGAGATAAAAGGCCCAAGAAACGTAAGCCAAGAGAAGTAACGGTTTCCTATAACAAATATTGAAAAAGGGTGTAGGGGTGCAACGGCGTAACGGCGCAACGGCGCAAACGGCGTAACGGTGAAACGGCGCAACGGCGCAAACGGCGCAACGGTGAAACGGCGTAACGGCCTAACGGTACAACGGTGTAACGGTGTAACGGCGTAACGGCGTATATGGTATAGGGGCATAGCATGCTATGCCCCTGTTACACCAGCAGTGCCAGGGCCGTTTTGATCCGTCTGACGGCCTCAGTGAGCAGGTCGTCGGAGGTGGCATAAGATATTCTGATACAACCGGGTGCCCCGAAAGCATCACCTCCCACCACGGCTACCTGAGCCCTGTCAAGGAGGAACAGGGCAAGATCGTCGGAATTCCTGATGATGGTATCTCCGTCTTTTTTACCCAGATAGAAACTAATGTCAGGCATAACGTAGAAAGCACCCTGCGGCACCCTGATCCTGATGCCCTCAACTTCCGCCAGGAGTTTGCAGATAAGGTCGCGTCGACGGCGAAACGCCTCTCTCATTCTATGCCTGTCATCAAAAGGGCCCTTTATGGCGGCAAGGGCTGCCCGCTGTGCTATTGAGCAGACCCCGGAGGTGAACTGACCCTGTAATTTATTGCAGGCCCTGGCTATCCATAAAGGGGCACCGAAAAAACCTATTCTCCATCCAGTCATTGCATAACTCTTTGATACACCGTTTACTGTGATAACACGGTCGTAGATAAAGTCGAAAGAAGCCATACTGACATGCTCCCCTGTAAAAAGAATATGCTCGTATATCTCGTCTGAGATGACAAAAAGTCCCTGATGCTTTTCAATAACCAGCGCAATCTGCTCCATTTCATCCCTTGTATAGGCCATGCCTGTAGGATTGGATGGTGAATTGAAGATAAGAAGCCGGGTCTTTTCAGTGATCGCCTCCTCAAGCTGGCATGCATTTATCTTGAAATCATTTTCTATCAGTGCGTTCACAACCACCGGCTTTCCACCGGCAAGAATTACCTGGTCGGGATAACTTACCCAGTAGGGTGCAAGAATGATCACTTCATCGCCCGGATTCACAATTGACAGGATAACATTGATGAGCGAATGCTTGCCCCCGGCAGAAACGACTATCTGTTCACAAGAATAACTGAGCCCGTTCTCAACCCTGAACTTCTCAGAAATGGCCTCCCTCAGGTCTCCATAACCGGGTACCGGAGGATATTTTGAATAATTCTGGTCAATCGCTCTCTTTGCCGCTTCCTTTATGTAATCAGGTGTGTCAAAATCAGGCTCTCCAAGACTCAGGCTGATAATATCCAGACCCTTCTCTTTAAGTTCCCTGCTCTTCTGAGCCATGGCCAGCGTCTGCGACACCGATAAGGATTTGACCCTGTCAGATAAATATTCCATGATGATTTATTGTTTATAATGTTTTCGCCCGGAATCAAATATAAGGCAAAATGTAATACAAAAAATCCTTAAGTTTGTGTGTTAATTACCTCAAAAATGGAAACACTCTTCGACATACTAAAAATAACAATCCCTGCGCTTATTGTCTTCCTGACTGCATGGGTTCTGCTGCGCAACCTTATGAAAAACGAGGAGGGCAGGCGAAAGCAGGAGCTGATACTTCAGAACAGCCGTAATGTTGTTCCGATAAAACTTCAGGCTTACGAAAGAATAATCCTTTTCCTCGAAAGAATATCTCTGGAATCTCTGTTACTAAGGATTAGTACATCAGAAATGACAGTCTCACAGCTTCAGTCTGCCATGCTCACAACAATACGCAGTGAATTTGAGCACAATCTTTCCCAGCAGATCTACATGAGCCCGCAGGCATGGGAAGTAGTGAAGAATGCCAGGTCGAACATGATAAGGATGATCAACAGCGAGGCTGAAGAATTGTCAGGCACTGCTCCCGCTATCGACCTCAGTAAAAAACTACTGGAAAAGATTATGGAGCTTGAATCGGAGCCAACCCGGGCCGCAATCGACTTTATCAAGGCAGAGGTCGGAAGAATGATATAGGCTTAGAGCTCAGGGCTCCAGCCTTCGCCACCGACTTCGCCAATGCTTCGTCAGTCGAAGAAGGCTACGGCTGGCAAAGCAGGGCTCAGGGCACAGAGCAAGAAAGTTCTGTCTTCGGTCTTCGGTCTTCCGTCTTCGGTCTTCCGTCTTCGGTCTTCGGTCTTCGGTCTTATTTTTCAGAGTAATTCCACGCTTCTTTTTACGAAAGTGCTCAGGTCTTCACCTTTCAGCATATTATTGGCAAGGAAGGCCAGGTCGATGAGCTGTTTGACCACCTTGTTGCCGGCACCATAGGCTTCAAGGATCTTTTTCCTTGCACTCTCTGCCGACTCAAGTTCCTTCCGGAGCTTTTCCAGATCATCCTTCTCAAGCTGGCTTACCTCTTCGGCCTTCTTTTTTCCCTGTTCCTTCTCCATGAACTCAACCTCTTCCTTAAGCTTCTTCCTGAGGGAATCATTCTCTGAAAGCCTTGTCGCTTCTTTTTCCTGAAGATCTTCAGATATTTTTGTTATCAGATTATGGTTCGGATTGATCACGAGGTTATAGCTTTCGGGCATTTCACCGTAGAAATTCATTCCGCCTCCCAGCTGTGACATATCTTTCATGCGCCGCATAAATTCCGACTGAGTGATCGTTATTGGAGCGTCATTCTCATCGAGTGTTTCAAAAACAATATTATAAATCTCATCTGACTTTGCCTTGATAGTGAAGACACTCCTGAGGTCATCCTGCTGTTCCTTTGTAAGTTTAGACTCCTTCTGCTCTTCCTTCTGAATAAGCTTGTCGATAACATCGGCATCCACCCTTACGAATCCTGAGTCCTTAAGTTTTGTTTCAAGGTGGTTAATAAGGTGAACATCAAGCTGACCATCAAGCAGAAGGACATCATAGCCCTTATTCTTTGCTTTTTCAATATAAGCATACTGGTCGGTTTTGCTGGTCGCATAGAGATAGACCAGCATCTTATTCTTGTCAGTCTGGTTCTCCTTAATCAGTTTTTCATACTCCTCGAATGTGAAATATTTATCATCAGTATTCTTCAGGAGGGCGAATTTTGAAGCCTTCTCATAGAATTTCTCCTCGGTAATCATACCGTAGTTAATGAAAAGCTTCAGGTTGTCCCATTTCTTCTCAAACTCATCTCTGTTTTTCTTAAAAATATCATTCAGCCTGTCAGCAACCTTCTTTGTAATATGAGCTGATATCTTCTTCACATTCGAGTCGCTCTGCAGGTAACTTCTTGAAACGTTAAGAGGTATATCAGGTGAATCAATTACCCCATGCAGCAGGGTTAGGAAATCAGGAACAATTCCTTCCACCGAGTCAGTTACAAAAACCTGGTTACAGTAAAGTTGTATTTTGTTCTTCTGAATTTCAATATTGCTTTTTATCCTGGGGAAATAGAGTATTCCGGTAAGCTTGAACGGATAATCGACGTTGAGATGAATATTAAAGAGAGGTTCGTCGCCGGCAGGATAGAGCTCCCTGTAGAACTTAATGTAATCCTCCTCTTTCAGGTCAGAGGGCTTAATAGTCCAAGCTGGTTTTGTGTTGTTGATGATCTTGTCTTTTCCTGTTTCAACATACTTGCCGTCTTTCCACTCCTTCTCCTGCCCGAAAGCAATCTCAACGGGGAGAAACTTGCAGTATTTCTTAAGCAGTTGTTCAATTCTGCTCTCCTCGAGGAATTCTTTTGAATCCTTGTCAAGATATAATACCACATCTGTTCCCCTGCTCTCTCTCTGAACCTCATCAATCGTGAATTCCGGGCTACCGTCACAGACCCATTTAACCGCAGGGGCATCCTGCTGCCACGATTTTGTTATCACCTCCACCTTATCGGATACCATGAACGATGAATAGAATCCGAGACCGAAATGTCCGATTATCGCATTGCCTTGATCCTTATACTTGTCGAGGAAATCATTGGCACTCGAAAAAGCAATCTGGTTAAGGTACTTATCGAGTTCCTCGGCCGTCATTCCAATACCATTGTCAGATACTCTGATGGTTTTCTTCTTCTTATCGACGTAAACCCTTATTTTCAGATCGCCAAGCTCACCACTGAACTCACCTGCCGAAGAGATGGTCTTCAGCTTTTGAGTTGCATCTACTGCATTTGAGATTAGTTCTCTCAGAAAGATTTCATGATCTGAATAGAGGAATTTTTTGATTATCGGAAAAATGTTTTCAGTTGTGACTCCAATTTTACCTGTCTGCATACCGGTTGGATTTTAGTGTTAAACAAATATGACAATGCCCGGCTTTCAAAAGGCATGCCGTTGAATTAATACTGACAAATAGTCACATTTTTCAGAAATAATCGGGAAGTAGCAGGAACGTGACAAGAAGTAGTATCACTACCAAGGCAAGAAAACCAGAGAGAACCATCAGTGAAATATTCCTTCTCTTCCCGCAAATGGTAAGATTCTTTTCACTGATTATCCTTTTTACGGTGTTATGGATGCGCAGAATTGCATTGTCATTTTTTGGGATATAGGCATCTGCATTTATACTGATATTCTGTTTTATGCTTTCAGCTTTATCACCAGGAACAAGCAGGATCAGCCCGGTCTCAGGGTCTGATTGTCTGACCCCGATCATCAGGTTGTTGATCATGGCGAGATGTTCCTCGTCCTCATGAATCCCCATTATTGCTATTCTGCAGGCGCCCCTCTCCTTCTTCTCAGAGAGCATCTGCAGAAATGAGTGCTTTTCCGGGAATGTGACCACTTTGTACCTTGAGGAATCGGAGAACCTTCTTCTGACGTCTTCAAGTATTCCTGTGGTTACCAGTGCTTTGTGATCATCAAGGCAGATTATCTGAGTTATGGGGTCTTTTGCCATTACAGGTATTTTACCATTACTATTCTTTATTTCTTATATCAACATTTGTTCTCAGCCTCCATAATCCGTTCCTGTATTCATAAGCATCGTATGAATAGTCCGGACCGTAATACCTGCGATCGTTGGCGTGTTCAGGAGAAAAAGGGACAAGGTGATCAAAAACGATCTGATTGTTATTCACAAACCTCAGGATTGTTACAGCAGTTGAGCTATACTCAAGTACTTCCCTGTATATCATTGCCTTTCCCTTCATAAACCATTCCCTGCCGAATATAAGGCTGTCTTTGTCGGAAAAACTGAGTACCTCTATTATTTTTCTTGTGATAAGAGAGTTTCCAAAATCGAGTCCAAGCAATAAATAGAGGGTTTCATCATCGGTGGCAACTGGCCTCACATCGTAATACAGCGCACCATACCAGTCTGTTTCAGAGTATGTTGTGTCAGTTCTTGGGGGTTCTTCGCTGAATTCTCCATTCAGGTTGTAAATCCGGCTCTGCACATCAGGTGATGTTCTTTTTATTATATATAGGTTATAATTATTTGATCCGTTATTCAGAATAAGGTTCCATGTGATGATTTTAAGAAGAGAATCCGGGGATGTGATCTGGCCCAGGTAGCGCAAATTTTCAAAATTATGCTGAAAAACGGTATCGGATGCGGCATAACCGCTTATGATCAATCTGATAGAGTCGTTTATACGCATTTTTTGTTCATCGTCGCTGCTCTTAAGGAGTCGTGAATAGAGGTTTTCAAGGTTGACGGAGATCTGCGACGGTTTCTCATCTGTTTGTGCAACAGAAGGGTGTATGATAACAAGCAGTAATATGAACAAAAATATTTTCACTCAGAACCTATGTTTTCAAGCAGGTTATTCAGTAGTCTTTTCAGCAAATCACAGGCCAGAAAAATCTCATCCTCTTCTATCACCAGTGGTGGAGCTATCCTGAAGGCATCGGGGCAAAACAGAAAATAATCCAGTAAAAGTCCGTACTCAGGGGCTTTTGATATTACCCTGTGGATCAGCCGGTGATCTTTCAATACCACAGCCAGAAGCAGTCCCTCTCCCCTGACTTCTTTTATGAGAGGATGTTTAAGCTCGCGTTTGAAAAGTCCGGATTTATATTCAACTCTGTTAACCAGATCTTCTTCCATTAATACCTCCAGGGAGGCCAGTCCGGCTGCGCAGCAGACAGGATGACCGCCGAATGTCGTTATATGTCCAAGGGGAGGATCTGACATCAGCGACTTCATAATCTCACGTGATGAAATGAAGGCTCCGAGAGGCATTCCTCCGCCCAGTGCCTTTGCCAGAACCAGTATATCGGGTATTACAGAGTATCTCTCAAGGGCAAACATGTATCCGGTTCGCCCGAAACCTGTCTGGGCCTCATCAAAAACCAGCAGTGTACCTGTTTCCGTACAGCGCTCCCTTACTTTCTGCAGGAAACCGTTTTCAGGCAATATAACACCTGCTTCGCTCTGAACAGGCTCGATAACAACACAGGCACACTTGTTGTTGATCGTATCAACAGAAATCATATCGTTGAACGGGATCTGCCATGTATCGGGCAACAGAGGCCTGAAGGCGTTTCTATAGTTATCGCTCCCCTGTATGCTCAGGGCACCATGGGTGCTTCCGTGGTAGGAATTCCTGAATGATATTATCCTGCTTCTGCCGGTATATCTCTTTGATAGTTTCAAAGCCCCCTCAATGGCTTCGCTCCCCGAGTTGACAAAATAGGTTGTGTCAAGCACCCGGGGCAACAGCCCCGCAAGTTTTGCAGCATACCTGACCTGTGGTGTCTGTATTATCTCGCCATATACCATAAGGTGCAGGTACGCCTCTGTCTGTTCCCTGACTGCTTTCACCACCCTGGGATGGCAGTGACCCGCATTACTGACAGAAACTCCCGAAATAAGGTCGAGGTATTTCTCACCCGATGGTCCGTACATATAGACCCCCTGTGCCTTCACCACTTCGAGCAGCAATGGTGAAGAGGAAGTCTGCCCCAGGTGCTGCAGAAAGATCTGACGGTTGGTAAGCATGAGAAGAGAAAGAATTTATCTGGCCATAACGTTGATATCGCTCAGAAGGCCATCTCTGAATGATTTTCCGACCGGGATATTCTTTACAATATTGCCGACGGTAATATCGAGTGAATTCTCTTTAATGGACTGGATCATGCTTTTGTTGATGATGAAGGAGCGGTGAACCCGTATAAAGACTCCCGAAGGAAGCTGGCTCTCAATGGCTTTCATCGTAAAATGAATCGTGAATTTATCGCTGTTGGTATTGAGTGTCACGTAATTTTCAAGGGCTTCAACAAACACTATTTCCTTCAGCTTAAGCTTAACCAGGGATGAGCCCTTCTTGATAAAGATCTCCTCATCACCTGTGCTTGCTATCTCTTTCGGTGAGAAATATCTGATTACTTTGTCAATGGCTTTACAGAACCTCGAATATGAGATCGGTTTAAGCAGGTAATCGACGACATTGAATTCAAACGCACGAAGAGCAAACTCCTCCGCACCTGACACGATGATGATATTTGGAGGATGATCAAGACTGCCGATGAAATCAAATCCGTCCATTTCGGGCATCATGATATCGAGCAGAACAAGGTCAATATCTTTTCGTTGTGCAAGTTCATTCCTGGCTGAAACCGATTCGCAGAATGAACCGACGAGGTTAAGTGCAGAATACTTGTTTACATACCCCTCCAGTATCTTACAGCTCAGTTTATCGTCGTCAACTATAATACAGTTCATCTTGTATAGTTTTAGGCCAGGATTATAAAATCAAAAATAGTAAATTATTTCAAATATGGTTCAATGAATTTTTAAACTTAAGAAAAGTTTACTGATTATTTAACCGGCATGATGGTTTACTGAAAGAAAGGGCATGCTAACTTATTCAGATTCACAAAAAAAGGGGTGAATTAACACCCCCCGGCAATCTCATAGGTTAAGGATTAAAGTCCTTTGCTAAGTGTTGGAGCTGCCTTGAATTTAACCACTTTCTTGGCAGGAACATTCAGTTTAGCACCTGTACGCGGGTTACGAACAACTCTTGCACTTCTTTTGGTAACATTAAAAGTTCCCAGGTTGGGAAGCTGGATCCTCTGTCCTTTTTTCATTGCTTTTCCGAAAGCTCCGACGAAAGCATTTAATGCCTGTCCTGAGGCTTTAAGTGAGAGACCGGTTTCTTTTGCGATTTCGCCAATCAGTTCTTTTTTTGTCATGATAGAAAGTTTAAAGATTAGACCAATGGTTCAAACTAAATACAAATTTATTTTATTATAATTCATACGCAAATTTATTTTTGCGTTTTTCCAGAAATAATGCCACTTTAAAGCAAATTTCAGCATTTTTTTCCGAAAAAAACAATTTTAGCTTAATAAATCGCATATCCTCATAAAATCATGGTATGAACACTCTAAATCTTCCTTCTTGTTCAAATTCTGTTAATAAATTTTATAACGCATTGAATATATGCAACTTACTTCATTTTTCCATCTAAAAACTTCCTGAAAACAAAAAAAGATTATATTTGCGGCGGAGAAATGGCCCCGCTACGCTGAAGCTTCGCGGGATAGACGCCGCGGTCGATCGCGGCTTAGGATATACAATATGGAGAAATGGCAGAGTGGTCGATCGCGGCGGTCTTGAAAACCGTTGTCCGGGTGACCGGACCGGGGGTTCGAATCCCTCTTTCTCCGCCAAAGCTTAAATTAATCCCGCGCCAGCGGGATTGTTTATTTTACTGAATCGCCGAAATAAGCTTGCTTATTGAAGGGGATGAAAGTAAAATAAACAAAACCCGGAGGGTTAATTTAAGCTTTGAAGCTCCCCCGTGAGGGATCACCGACGAACGAAGAGAGGAGGTAATCCTTCTTTGTCATCTGTCAATGATCTTCAGTGCGTTATCCCTGTAAAGCTTCTTCAGTGTTTCATCATTCAGATAGAGGCCATAAAGAGGCCAGTGATATCCGAACATGCCGGTTTCATAAAAATGCTCATCGGCGGTTTCAAGTATCCTGAACGTAACCCTGTACATCCGCTCATTGAAATTCATATCGGTGCCATAGACAAATCTGTCCTGGTATTTTTCAATAAAATCGTGCACATACCTTGGAATAGGGGCAATCTCGCCAAAACGGGCAGATATATCGGCATACAGGTTCGGGTATTCATCAAAGTATCTTCCCAGTACAGTAAGATCGGCACAGCAATTGGCCAGGTGGGCAGCGATAAAGGTTGTCCCGGGATGCTTCCTCAGGGTATTCTCAAGTCTTTCAAGCATTTCCTCATGACTTTTGGCCCCGTTTTCCATCTTCACTTCCCATTTTGAAGCATTCATAAGACCATCATTTGTGGAATCCATTGGTTCGTACATCCATTTATCCTCAGAAATATGAAGATTGACAGGCAGGTTCAGGTCGGCACATTTTTCAAAGAGCGGATCAAGGCGCGGATCATCTGGCAGCATGATTGTCCTGCCTGAGCCCGGGGCAACACCTTTCCCCTTGAACATCGCTTCGCCGACTCCCCTGGCACCGGATTTAAAGCACCTTTCCAGCTCCTTAACGGCTTCAGGTCCGTACCCCGGTTTGTCATAGCCCGTGTAATCAAATCCGCACCATAATTCAAAACGGTCGCCATACTTAGAGTACATTTTCACAAGAGTGTCGAACCGCACTCCTGTTGCACCGGTCAGTACAACAGCCTTTTCAATGCCGCAGGCATCCATTGCATTGATCCACCTGGCAATCTCCTGATCATTCCTTCCGTATACATGAGTATGCATGTCTATGGCAGGGTATTTTGCCCTGCTGACATTTGTTACTGGGATATTGTAGATGGACTTCGGACGGTAATCCTTTAATTTCAGGTCATCCACTCCCTGCCCTGAACAGGGAAGAATCATTAGTAGGGATACTGCCAGAGTCATGACTGACCAATTGATGTTGCTCCTTTTATTCGTTAAGTTACATCCTGAATTTTCCATTTTTTTTAATCCATTTCTTTAAAATTCCGATCAGTGTTGTTATCTGGTCATCCTCATGGCTCGCAGTGACCGTGATTCTTACCATATGCAATTCCTGTGCTGAAGGATATCTGATTAAAGGTACAATAATTCTGTTCTCCTCGAGGAACAGGGATAGGTTTTTTGCCAATTCCATTGATGAGAGCATTACGGGTAATATGGGAGTACTGTGACAGGTCGTCCGGAAGCCAAGTCCTGCGATCTCTTCCCTCATTTTTCCGGCTTTCTCAAGGAGGCGTATCCGCAGACCAGGATCTTCCCTGATCATTTTTAGTGAGGCTATCCCTGCCGCCACTGCAGGAGGGGGCAGAGCGGTTGACGCCTGGTATGTCGTTGATCTGTTTCTAATCAGTTCCGTAATTTCTTTACTTCCGGAAATAAATCCCCCGTAGCCTCCGAGCGCCTTGCTCATTGTCTCAGTCTGGTAAATAAATTCATCGCCGGGGAGATTAAAATGCTCCGGCGTTCCCCTTCCGGTTTTTCCGAGTATTCCGGTTGAATGTGCATCATCAGCAACAAGGATGCCGTTGTATTTCTTAACAACAGGATAAATTCTTTCAAGCGGCGCAATTTCGCCTGTGAGAGCAAATACACCATCGGTGATTATCAGCGGATTGCTTATTCTGTTCTGTGCAAGCAGGTATTCCAGGTGACCGGTATCGCAGTGATTATAAGTCATCACACTTACATCACGTGGGACTCCGGCAAGAATACTGGCATGTGCATATTGATCTGATATTACCACAGAGTAATTGCCTTTCAGGATCTCCAGCAAAATTCCGTTCCCCTCGTAACCGGATGCAAACACCACCGTGTCCTGTTTCCCTTTAAAGTCTGATAGCTGTTTTTCGAGCTCAAGGTGAATGTCAGATGTTCCCGTCGTACAACGTGAGGCTGAGAAGTTCACACCATATTTCTGAACGGCCCTGATGACTGCCTCTTTTACTTCAGGATGGCTGGCAAGACCCAGGTAATTATTTCCTCCGAAATATGAATACTTCGTGCCTTTGCTGAAAATATAGTTGCCGATCTCGCTGTCCGGAACGATCATAGTGATTCATTTAAAGATCATAATCACCTGCAGCTTCCGGCTGATATATTATTTCATCAATTCTGATCTTTGTAAGACCTGCCGGTACTATCCATTCTATTTCATCTTTTACTCTGTATCCTATCAGGGCTGTGGCAATCGGAGAAAAAATTGATATTTTATTTTCTTTAATGTTAGCCTGAGAAGGATAAACTATCTGAAATTGGACCTGTTTATTATTGTTCAGGAAACTCAGTTTAACTATTGAGTTCATTGTAACCACATTAGAAGGTATGGATTCAGGCTCAACGATTTTTGCAGAATCCAGTTCATTCATCAGTTTTTCAGCCTCTGAATCACTGATTGACTTAAATTGTTTTGCATCATTAATGCACTTATTTATACGTGCATAGTCCAGCCTGTTTATTATCAGTTTACTCATGTTTAAAGGATAAAATATTTTTTATTAATATATTAAATAAATACTAACTATCTGATTATTAATATTTTTACGGTATTTGCTCTTATATAAATTCGCTCCCGGGATTTGTCTTTAACAATCAATATTCTGAGATTACATTACCAGTATTATCTGCGACAATAAAAATCAAGGTTGAAAACAAAGTTACAATTTAGTGAGTTATTTTAAAATATTAAGCACCTTCGCAGCTTATACAGAGGGAAGGGTTCCCTCACTTCTCAATTCTCACTTCACTCCCGCCACAGCCTTCTTCGCTGCCTCAAGATGGAGAAAGGCCTCATGGTTATATACGGCTGCCTCTCTTCTCAGGTCCCAGCTTTCCTGAAGCAGATCAAGGGCTTCCCTGTATTTGCCCTGCTTGTAAAGGCCCAGACCTTTTGTGTGTAGATTGCTGTAATGAGCAGGCCTCAACTGAATCGCCTTTTCAACGAGTTCCATACCCTCGGGTATATTTCTGTCATTATCGATCAGGAAATAAGCAAGTGCATTCATCCTGACAGGACTCTCAGGTTCCAGGGAAAGGGCTTCCCTGTAGTATTTCTCTGCTTCATCCAGAGATCCTGCATCTGCAAGTGCACTTGCATTGGTGGCCGCAATTTCCGCATCTTTCATAGAATTACTTTTAAAAAAGGCAAGGGCTTTTTCAGCATACATGTTCGCCTCAGTAGTGTCACCCGCAGACTTTGATAAAACAAACTGGTTACGTATAATCATAATATCCCCCGGGAAATCTACTTCTGCATTAGTATATAATTTCCTTTCCTTTTTAACCTGACCGGTTTTATGGTATGCAGTTCCGAGATAGGTGTAGTTATAGGCCCAGGATGGTTTAATCCCCCAGTCTTTGTAAACCTTGAGGGATTTCTCATACTCAGGGACAGCTTTATCATACTGGTGCAATTTGGTGTAAGCATTTCCCAGATTAAAGTAAGCTATCGGGTCCTGATCGTCATACTCCACCAGTTGTCTAAGGTATGTGATCTCCTGAGAAGGTGTTTCAAAATAGAGTGCATGTACCCTGTTTGTATTGATTTTCTGCTGCAAAGACATCTGATCTCTTTTTGCGTAAGACTTAAGGTTCCATTTTTTCGCCTGCTCCCAGTTGTTCTGATTACCGTAAGACAGTGCAAGGACATTAATTGCATGAACAAAGTTTGAGTCGATAGATATTGCCTTCATCAGGTAATTCCTTGCAGCAGGATAATCACGTTTCATAAACTCATTTCTGCCGTTGATGAATGCCTTATACGCTTCTGGGGAGCTTGTGGATACCTGTTGCCTGTCATGGAGACCCACCTCGGTTTCCAGATCTGAAATAACAAGGAAATTCCTGACCATCACTGACAGGGAATCAACCAGGTTAAAAATGATCTCATCGTTTGAAGGCGCTTCAATCTGGAATGACTTGTACACCTCCTGTGTTTTTGAATCGATTAACTGAGCATATAGCCGCAAAATATTTCCTGCCTGTTTGATGTTCCCGTAAACAAAAACATCTGCAGCGAGTTTTTGTGAAAATGATCCTGCCAGGGAAGGGGTTATTGATGCGTAATTGGCATGCCCCCTGCCGTGTATCAGGCTGTTTACCGATTCCGCCTGCCTTACTTTCAATTCTTCCGAGAGGGAATTGATCAGTATATCCTGGATCCCGTCCTGCCATACATCCCAACCGTTATCACCGGTCATGTTCTGGAACGGCATTACCACCACGGATATCTTATCACCTGATGATCTTAGTTTCTCAAGCCGATTCTTTCCGAAAAACCTGGGATACAGAAGGATTGCCGCAAGTATCAGGATTGCAGCTGAAAGAATTATCGAAAACAGATTCCTGCGCTTAGGTTTATCCGTCTTTGATAGGTGGGCGATCTTCTCACTTTCCGGGGGTGCCTCCTGCTCAATATCTGAAATAACACTGTTTCTTTTAATCGGCTCATTCGATGCTGACAGCCCTCCTATTATCTCCCTGATTGAATTCGCGACCTTGTTTATCTGATCCCTGTAATAAGTCTTGTTAAGGTTGTCGTGAGGATGATCCTCGGCTGCTCTCAGAGGCCTGTTGACACCCGGTGACTTATAGATAAACTCAACCCCCCGGAGCACACCCCCCAGCAACGATTCACAGAGTTTAATGTCAGGTTCGTCAAGATCATATATCTTAACAGGCAACACCCTGCCTGCAACATTTCCATTTGGTAGTTTTACCTTAAGTCCGAACCGATCCTTTGATGCCTGCTCCACAAATGCTTTGAACTCATGCTCCCATGCAAAGGATCTGGGATCGCAGTAAGTGCGGGAAATGATCGGAATAAAAACCAGACACTTGAGTTTATCCTTCAATGAGGCGTCGACATCATGTGTTTCCAGAAGTCCGTCGTGAGGATTGATGTCAAAATAGACGCCCACCTCTTCCTTGAAGGTGGATTCGAGCTCGGTTTTCAGTGCCTCAACAAACTCACTTACCCACCTGTCGCTGGTTGTCTGCCTGCCTGAGCCAGGCAAAGGCAGGTTGTCCTTCTGGCGGTATGAAATGAAGATGTCGTATTGATACCCGGTGATGAGGCTGGCCATGTTACTAATTCATTGATATAAAATTAAAAAATAGTAAGATACAAGTCAAATATATTTTCCATCTAATAATTTCTTAAGAGAAGCGTGAGATAACTGTATAATAAGAGAAAAAAAATTATATTTGAATAACAGGTAAAAAGATTGTCTCGCTGACAATATTTTTTTCAATAGAAATTAATTTAATCAGGACATGCCATGGCATGTCCCATATTTGATGAGATGCCATGGCATGTCCCATATTTGAATGTATGATAAGAAGACGAAAAAATATTCGTTTGAAGAATTTTGATTACAGAAGCAATTATCGACATTTTATTACAATCTGCACGAAAGGAAGAATAAACTATCTTGGTATGGCAGCGGCGGATAAAACAATATTATCTGAAACCGGGGAGATGGCCCTGAAATTCTGGATGGAGATTCCGGATCATTTTCCGCATGTCAGATTGGACGAATTTATGATAATGCCAAATCATATTCATGGTATTATCAAATTGGATTATCCATCAGGAAATTCAAAAGGTTCATGCCAAGGCATGAACCTTTTAAAACCGGAAAATCGTGTTTATAATAAATTCAGCAGGCCATTATCCGGGTCTGTTTCGATGATTATAAATCATTTCAAATCGGCTGTAAAAAGGTGGTGTAATAAAAATGATTATGAATCTTTTGCCTGGCAACCAAGATTTCATGATATTATAATCAATAACCGGCAGCAGCTGATGAATATAAGGCATTATATTAAATCCGATCCTGTAAGAACATGGCGGAAAACTCACGCCTGAGCACTGCCCTGAAACATCCATCTTCAAAGGAGATCATATCAATCAGGTCATGCCATGGCATGACCTTTTTCAATTATTTCAATATCACCTCCGATCTCCTTTTTCCTGCTTTTTTTGATTCATAATTAACCTCCAGGCTGCCTTTTCCGCTGATAAGGAATTGAAACTCAACCTTGCCTGATCCGGGAACCTGACAAAACTGAACCTCGGGCTTGAACTCCTTGTATTCTATTTTTTCAGGGTACTGGCTTACTAGCTTACCCCCGCTTACAACCTTCGCTCCGGAGCCTTTAACAGTTACAATATCAAGAGGGTAGAGTTTGTTCTTGACTGTCATGTATGTGACAGACGGCATGGCATTTCTGTTATGAAGCCTTACACGGATCCTGTAGAGTCCTCCTTCAAGCCTGGTCACCTCATATATTTCGAGACTTACGTCAGGAGTATTCTGTGCCGTATAGATCACTGTTGAGGCATTCCTGTGGACCAGGTCCTGAAGCATGAAGGGATGGGGCAATCGTGTACTAATCTTTACCCATCCGCCTATCTCTATGTCGCCGTACTCAGGATGTTTAAACGGAGTCCACTCTTTGAATAATTCTCCCTGGGCCAGATGGTCGTTGAATTTGAGTCGCTCCCGCTCTCTTTCATTTGAGCCTCCGGCCATAACCAGGCTTCTGTCTGTCTGTTCGATGAATGTACCGTCAAAGGTCTCTGTGCCGACCTGGTAAAGCTCTCCCACGAATGAATATGATCCTATGAGATTATTTGTGAAATCCGTGAAATCCCCGTAAGTTGCATAAAGGTCCTTCCAGCTAATCAGGTATTTATATCCCGGGACGATCTTCTCGATGTTTTTCCCGAGATGGTCATAAACAGCTATGTCACCTGCCGGTAACTCCCCGGCAGCTTTTACAGAAGGGCCTCTCAGATACATACCTCCCGAGTTATGAAAAGCAAATACCATAATTATATTAGGGCGCTTCAGCATCCATTCGGCTATTGCCCTGATGCCTGTACCGGAGAAGGGGTAGAGACCCGAGCCGTTCTGCACATAGGGAGGAGCCCAGTTATATCCCCAGTTGCGGTTACCGTCAACATACCCTTCAGCATCTTCATTCACGAGACCGTCGCCATCGTTATCAAAGCCTTCCTGGCCCAGGTTTATCCATTCGCCCTGATCGCCCGGCTTAACCGGTATCATCAGTCGTGGTTCTTCAGGGTCGGTCTTAAGCCGGCCGTGAGGGTCTCTCTTTCTCATGGAGGTAATGTTCCCATCGCCATCCAGATCATCGGGCGGGTCCTCATCAAAAAGGCCATCCCTGTCGTCATCCACCGGTATCCTCAGTCCGCGGTTAGTACTCGGAGTGTTCGCATCGTTGAAAAAATGGACCCTCCCGTCAACATTCACTACCGGTATGATATAAAAGACGTTCCTGTCAACAACCTGTGTAATATCATCAAGCTTCCCGTAGTTTGTAAGAAGCCTGTTTGCAAGGTAGAGGCACACCTCTCCTGCCTGGATCTCATTGCCATGGATATTTCCATCTGCATAAATACCCGGTTTCGACAGCGGATCGCCGGTCTTCGGATTATTTATTGTAAGTGCATATATAATTCTGTTCTCCTCACTCCTGCCGACCTCCTCGAGGGTCGTAAGGGAAGGATAAGCCTTGTTAAGTACTTTAAGAGCCTCCACAACCTGCTCATAGGTGTAATAATGATCGAACCTGAGGGGGACCTTGATCTCCTGGGCATATAAATCTGATATGATCGTTATTGCCAGGGATAGCATTAGGGAAATGAATATTTTTTTCATGATCAGCCTCCGATATTTATTTGTTTTGAATCCGAACCGGCCTGTTTCGACATCAGACTGATAGTCAGTGTCCCTTTCCTGCCGGCTTTAACAAGCCAGGTGAGTTTCAACGATTTATTGCCTGCCAGGTCATGCAGTGGGGTTCTCTTTATGCCTGAAAGGAATTCTATCCCGG
Organism: uncultured Rikenellaceae bacterium; assembly: GCA_964633195.1. Taxonomy (GTDB): domain Bacteria; phylum Bacteroidota; class Bacteroidia; order Bacteroidales; family VadinHA17; genus LD21. Next base: position 129,617 of record CAZWFL010000005.1, read on the forward strand.
AACCCTCCAGAGTGATCACTGCCGGGGCGGGTATCTTGTTCCTTTTTCCCATCGCCGTGGGGAATGGCAGATAGCCCTTATTCTCAATCCATACCTCTATTTGATAAACTCCGCTTCCTTTCTCAATAGCTTTTGCATCAGCTATTTGCAGTTTTGGCAGTTTTTTAACCAATTCAAAAACAAATGGCAGATGAAGATCAAGGAGCGAATCAACCATATTGTAAGGAGGAGTGTTACCGCTGAACGGAGCGAATCCCCCTATTTCCACTTCTCCCAGTGTGGGATGATCGTATGGCATCCAGTTTACAAATCCTTTACCTTCCATTCTTGCATCAGAGAAAGCAATTTGGGCCAGCTCCCTGGGATCTCCCTTCTGTTCATCAGACGGAGGGGCCGGCATCTGCTTCATCATTGAAGCCATCTGCGCCGGTGTGGCCTGCCCGCTGTTTATCAGTCCAATAACCATTTTAGCTGTGTACTGGGGAGGAGCTCCTCTTTCTTTCAGGAAAGCACTTACTTTTTCCTCACCAAGCCCTGCGAATTCATCTTTGGTCATTCTTTCAATTGCCTCAAGCGTGATACCACTCGATTCCTTCTTCTCCGCCTCCGGCTTGTTAAGTGCCCATATATCCATGCTGAAAACCGGAACACCAAGGTGGTAATATGCCCACATCTCAAAAGATCCCTCCTTTGCATCTTCCGGATCAAAGCGCTCTACTGTAACGCCCTTGCTTTTAAGGTAATCCTTATATTCAGAGGATATCCTGTTGTAGAACACCAGGTCCTCCTGCATTGGGTTCACCACCGCGCCGAGCCCAAGGTAACTCGCTATCATCCCCTCATCAATTGTCATTCCCGGAGGAAGCATGGGCTGAACAAATTCCATTATCTCCTGCATGGTATATGTCCGTGAAACATCTATACCCATCGCCTTACCCACCTCCTCGGGAATAGTAATATTATCAAAATCTACCGATCCTTTACGGCCTCCCTTCGGTGGAACGAGAAGAAAGTTGGTCTGGCCGAACGAGAATGCCATTGCAATTTCAGGATGGTCAAATGCGTATTTTATCAGTTCCCTTGCTTCAGTTGCTGATCCGGGGAAGAGACCGCTTTTAGGATCAAAATATTTAAAAAGGTGAGGGAAATTGGCATTCACGTCAGTTCCCCCGGCCCCGTCTTCATTGTATTGCCCGTCGCCGTCATCATCAATCCCCTCGGTGTAGATCTTATAGATGCCCTTCTCCCCTTTTGAGGCATCGGCCCTTCGCATCAGCCTGGGTTCTGATGCTACCGGTACCCATATACCATCAGGCGATTTTACTCTCATCGATGTAATAATACCATTACCGTCAAGATCGTTGAATCCGTCTTCATCGGTCCGGTCATCCATATCGTCATTATAGGGTGAAAAATTACCCGGATCCATATAAAGCGGTGCTGTAAAATAACGGGAATATGCATCTGGATTGCCCATTGGTATTACGTACCATGATATTTCCGAACAGAGCTTCGGATCGGAGGCTATCCTTTCAGCAAGTGATAATGCCGCTTCGGTCGTAACCGGGCTTATGCCCGACAGATTACCCACAACAAGAACGGCAGGATTTGGAACATCGCCTTTCTTTCCTATTTCCATCAGCAGTATATCAGTACCGCCGGGACTTACGGCGAGTTTCCTGACCTGTATCAGTCCGCCGGATTTCTGGCTTATCTGGTCAATTCCTTTATTCACCTGGGCAGGATTGCTGTAATTCTGCTGGGCATAAGCCGTACCAGGCAATAAAAGGATTAAAGCGAGGGTGACTGACAGATATGTCAATCCTTGCTTAACCGATTCTTTAATTCTCATGAGTGAAATTAATGTGTTAATTGCGTATTTGAATTTATATAAACCGGATGACGATTATTTCTTGTTTTTATCATTCTCTCCATTTCGAACGCTCTGGCGGAGAGGGAAGTGTAACCTTCCTGGCTGGGATCTTCTCCAGTTCCTGAAGCAACACCTCCACAGCTTTTTCAATGCAGGCATCGACTCCGCGGGCAAGCTGCTCAGGACGCTCAACAACTTCGATATCGGGGTAGACACCCACACCCTCGATGATCCACCCGTCATCCTTGTCGAAAATACCGAAGCGGGGCACCGATATGTAACCACCGTCAACCAGACCGGCATTGCCCGATATGCCAATAAGACCTCCCCACGTACGTGTCCCTATCAGTGTGCCGAGTCCCATCTTCTTAAAGAAATAAGGCAGAGCGTCTCCGCCTGATGATGAGTACCCGTTTATCAGCATCACTTTGGGTCCGTCGTGAGCTATGGCCGGTGATTTGGTCGGGAGAAGTCCGTTCCTGTGCCAGTAGACTAGGGTTGTACGGTCAAGCAGGTCAGCCATCCGGTCAGGTATGTAACCGCCGCCGTTATAACGCTCGTCAATTATAAGAGCCTCCTTGTTGAAGTATGTGTACATACCATGAAAGAGCTCCTTGTTTCCGCTGGTCGATGTGTTAGGAATATGCATATATCCTATCCTGCCACCCGAGAGCCTGTCAACCATCTCCCTCCTTTCGTTCACCCAGTTGTGATAGAGCAGTTCGAGCTCGCTGGCAAGAGGCTTGATCTTCGAAGTACGGGAACCTGCGGCGGTTGGCCTGGAGTTGACTGTAATCTCCACGGTCTTGCCTGCCTTATTTTCAAGGAAGAAGTACGGATTTGTCGCAATAGTAACATCTTCGCCGTCAATACTTATAAGGTAATCTCCCTCCTTCACGTCAACCCCTTGTTCTGTAAGAGGTGAACGCCGCGCGGTATTCCAGCTCTCTCCCTGGTAAATTTTTGCTATCCGGTAACGGCCTGATGCTTCATCTGCTTCAAGCTGAGCTCCAGGCAGACCGTTGTCTATCCTTTTTACCCGTTCGAAATCACCCCAGTCAACATAGGCATGTCCCGCATTGGTCTCGGACACTATTTCGTTAAGTATATAATCGAGATCGGCACGATGGCTGACGGAGGGAAGAAGCTGACTGTACCTCTGCTTCAACCCTGCCCAGTCAACACCGTGCATGTTATCAACATAAAAGAAGTCACGGAAGATACGCCAACCGTCGGTGTAGATCTGGTTCCACTCCTTCCGCGGATCGATCTTCATCTCAAGGCCGCTGAGGTTGAGTTTTCCCGTACCCGGCTTCTGACCAGGACTCAGTTTTATTATGCCATAGTCGCTGCCTGACCTGTACAATGCCATCTTTTTATCGGCACTCAGCAGGGCGGTCATCACCTGGTCCATTATCTCCTCGCTCTTCTCATCTGCCAGGTTGAACCTCATCAGCTTTGAGCCTGATATATATATAAGTCCGGCTTCGTCAGCTCCAATGATACGGTATCGTCCGGCAGCGCCGGGCAGGACAGTAATACGGTTATTGATGCCATCGAAGTCGATCTCAACTTTTGTTTCTTTCTTAGCCTGTTCAGCAGGGGTCGCTGGCATCTTTGTCTTTGCATTTTTTGATTCTGCAGCCGATATCTCGGCCTTCGCTTCAGCCTTAACCGGCTCAATATCATTTTTATCCTTGAATATCTTAGGGCTTTTAGGTGTAAGGGAAACGGCGTAAAGCCTTGTTGGATTATCATAAATATAATCAAACTCAAAACCGGAGAAAGAAAGACTATAATCCCTGTCGGAAGTGAAGAAAATATAATTGCCGCAGTTGCTGAATACCGGGCTGTTATCAGAATAATTATCGTCGGTTACCTGGTATTTTTTTCCTGTCGGGATCTCATATACCC
>CAZWFL010000006.1:0-89239 GCA_964633195.1 uncultured Rikenellaceae bacterium
CCATCAGTGGTGTTTATAAGATTATCCGTTATGACATGCCCGTTTGCAAGTCCCGGTGCCAGGGGTGTGTAACCGCTCAATCCGGCCGGCGCCGTGGCCGACAAATTAAACGTCACAAATCCGCTCGTGAAGGTGCTGGGGCTCTGAAGGGTGATATTGGTCGTGGTGCTGTCGCACTGTATAAGGTTCGTCATTACAGGGAAGATCCGTGGTGTCGGGTTGACCCATACAGTTGATGAAACCGGTACAAATTCACTGCACCCTGTGAGATTTGAGTTCACCGTGTAGGTAACCTGAACAGGGGAATCGGAATTATTGATTAAAGTACCATCAAGCAGATAAGGCATTTGTGCCCTGGTAATTGTAAAACCAACAGATGCAGAGCCAGTCAGGTTAACCGGATCACTCGATGTAACAACTATTTCGAAACTCTGATCATCTGGATTAGTGCTGACTGTCGGGCTGTCAAATACAAGATTAACTGATGTGCTGTCACATATTAAAGGTGTGTTATTAACAATAGTAGCTGTCGGTGTGGGCTCTACCCAGATAATCTGAATCTTCGTTGTTGTGTTTCCGCTGATGTCAGCTAAGGTCCATGTACGTGTAATAAAGCCGGCTGTATTGCAATCGATCATACCCGAAGGATCATCTGCATAAACAGCATCCAGCAGAGCAACTGGTGTACAGTTATCAGATTCATCGGTTACATCACCTGTTGCTGAAGGATCGGCGTCGTACGTACAGTCTGCCGCCCTGCATATTGTTACCGTTGCAGGAACAGTAAAGTCAGGGTCTGTAACATCCTGTACGGTGATGGTCTGTATGCACTCGCTGAAGTTACCTGCTACATCAGTCGCCCTCCATGTACGCGTGATTACATAATTATAATGATTGACATTTGAAGGATCAGCATTATAAGTGCTGAAATCGCTCCAGGTGATCGCTATGTTGGCAGGCAGTGCACAATTATCCGTGGCCGTGGCTGTGCCCGTTCCCGCTGGTGTGTTGTCATCCTCGCAACTGATAGTCACATCAGCCGGACAGGTGATGACAGGCAAGGTAACATCCTGTACGGTGATGGTCTGTATACACTCGCTGAAGTTACCGGTAAGGTCGGTCGCTATCCAGGTCCGGGTTATAGTATAATTATAGTGGTTAATACTGGAAGGATCAGCATCATAACCGCTGGCGTCAACAAAAGATACAACAATGTCGTCAACCGGCGTACAATTATCTGTAGCTGTGGCTGAGCCCGTACCTGCAGGTGAAGAATCATCCTCGCAGTTAACCGTAATATCCGCCGGACAAATTATTACAGGCGGGGTATTGTCAATAACTGTGATCACCTGGATGAACAGATCGCTTACGTTTCCGCAGTTGTCAGTTATGGTCCATGTATTAGTATATGTACCCTGATATGGGTTATCTATCGGGACAAAAGCACCTGCTGTTTTAACAATATTGGTTACATCTGTGTCGCAATTATCAGTTGCTGCGGGGAATAGAGCCTGTGCATCAGCCAACCCGGCAGCATCGCTGCATTGTACTGTCCTGTCAAGTGAGTTTGCCGGTGTCGTCCAGACCGGTGCTTCCGTATCGATAATAGTAATGACCTGTGTATAAATGCCACTTATATTACCGCAAGCATCTGTTACAGTCCATGTATTTGTGTAAGTACCGGCTTCAGGACATGATCCGCCCGGAACAAAGGCTCCTGATATTTTAACAATGTTGGTGACGTCTGTATCGCAGTTATCCGATGCCAGCGGGAAGAGCGCCTGTGCTGCTGTTATGCCTGCTGCATCGCTGCATTCAACGGTCCGGTCAAGTTCATTGGGAGCATTAATCCAGACCGGTACCTGGGTGTCGGTTAATGTGATTACCTGAGTATACACTGCACTGGTGTTTCCGCAGGCATCTGTTACTGTAAATGTGTTTGTAAATGTTCCTGCTTCGGGGCAGGTAACACCCGGAACAAATGCGCCTGATACTTTTACCACATTGCTCACATCGGAATCGCAGTTATCTGTTGCTACAGGCAGCAAAGCCTGTGCAGCTGCTATTCCGGCCGCATCACTGCACTCGAGTGTTCTGTCGAGCGATCCGGGAAGTGTGGTCCATACCGGCGCCTGAGTATCTGTTATTGTTATTATCTGTGTATAGTAAGCACTGATATTGCCGCAGGCATCTGTTACTCTCCATCTGTTGGTAATGGTTCCTGCTTCGGTGCAAATACCGCCCGGCACAAATGATCCAGGCTCTTTCACAATATTTGTAACATCAGGGTCGCAGTTATCCGTTGCCACCGGAAAAAGTGCCTGTGCTGCTGCCAGTCCGGCTGCATCGCTGCATTCAACAGTTCTGTTCAGTTCAGCCGGGGCAGTTATCCAGACAGGTGCCTGGGTATCCGTTATTGTAATAACCTGGGTATAGAGATCGCTGGTATTGCCGCACGCATCAGTCACGATCCATGTATTGGTGTATGTTCCGGCCTCCGGACATGTACCCCCCGGGATAAATGCACCGGCTGTTTTCACTATATCTGTTACATCGGGATCGCAGTTATCTGATGCTACCGGGAAGAATGCCTGGGCTGCCGTAAGTCCGGCTGCATCACTGCATTGTAAAGTCACGTCAAGAGCCTCCGTAGCAGTAGTCCACACCGGAGCCTGGGTATCTGTTATTGTGATGACCTGTGTAAACAGATCGCTGATGTTGCCGCAAGCATCTGTTACTGTCCATGTATTGGTATAGGTTCCGGCTTCCGGGCATATTCCTCCCGGAACGAACGATCCGGCACTCTTTACAATATTGGTCACATCAGTATCACAATTATCCGTGGCTACAGGGAAGAGAGCCTGTGCTGCAGCCAATCCTGCTGCATCACTGCATTCAAGTGTTGCATCAAGCGATCCTGCTATAGTGGTCCATACAGGATCAATATTATCACGGATTGTAACCGGGTAATCTGCAGTGGTAAACGAACAACCGGTAGCAGTGATTATTTCCGTAACTTTTACACTACCCGTGGTGTTGCAGTTAAAAGCCCAGTTTACCGTAACCTCATTTGTATTTTCTCCCGAATAGGATGAAGCGCCTGCTATTACCCATACATATGTATGCCCCGCTATCCCGGGTGTTGAATATTTGACTCCCATTGTCCCGGGACAAACTTCATTATCACCGTTAATAACCGGAACCGGGAGCGGATTGACGATCCACGATGCGAGATCAATCCATTCTGTTCCTGAACAACCTGTTCCGGCATCACATCCGGAGCGCTGTCCCTGTATCTCCACCAGGGTATGTCCGGATGTATTAATACCGGTCCCCGGAGTATAACTTAACCATGCTCCTGTTCCGTCGAAACGGTATCGGAAACTGTCCGTACATCCTATTCCTCCGGTGCCGGGATTAAAAGTGGCTGATACAGTCTCTCCATCACAAACACCTGCAAGATCAGGCGTTTTGGTGTCAATTGAAGGTCCTGCGGGTTGCTGTACTACATTCCATGAAGTAACAATAATCCATTCGGTACCTGAACAGCCGGTATTTTCATCACAGCCTGCCCTTTGCAGTCTTATCTCTACAAGAGTATGCCCTGTTGTTACAATATCTGTCCCCGGCGTGTAGAGCAACCAGGCACCTGAACCATCATATCTGTACTGGAATGCATCGTCACAACCAACTCCGCCAGAGCCCGGATCAAAGGTTGCCGATACCGGTTGTCCCGCGCATACTGCAGGCAGATCAGGTATTCTCGTATTAAGTGACGGGTTTGTCGGCTGAGGTACAATATTCCATGTGGCCAGGGTAATCCATGCAGTCTCTGTACAACCTGCATCCGCAGTGCAACCTGAACGGGAGCCCTGAATCTCGACCTGATTGTGCCCTGCTGTACTGATATCATCTCCGGGTGTATATGCGAACCATGATCCCGAACCATCATAACGATATCTGAATATGTCTGAACAACCCACACCTCCCGTTCCGGGGTTAAAGAGAGCTGATACAGCCTGTCCCTCACAAACTGTTACAAGATCCGGTGTTTTTGTATTAAGAGTGGGTCCGGCAGGCTGGGCAACAGTATTCCAGGTCACTGTTGTCCATCCGCTGTTGTCGCATCCCGTTCCGGTAGTTGTCCGCCTTGTCCTGACCTGTATCCTGTTTGCTCCGGCAACAGCGCTGCTGAGAGGGGTCCCCGGGGTATACGTCTGCCATGTATTGCCTCCGTCAATACTTGATTCATAAACATCAACAGGATTTACGCCCCCGCTTCCTCCGCTGAATGTTGCAGATACCGCTGCTGAGACACAAACATCCGGAATATCGGGATCCCTGATGATCGAACGGGCAACCGGCTGTGCAGAAACGGAAACACTGTATTCAATGGAACTTCCAGTACAGGCTCCTGCTGTCTCCTGAAGCTGTATGGTCCATGGCCCTGTCTCCCCCCACTCAACAGTTATAGAATTACCGGTTGTCTGGGAAGGCACACCGCCATTAACTATCCAGTTGTATGTATGCCCGGTTGTATTGGGAACACTGTATGTTATCGGAGAACCTGAGCAGAGATCCGTAAAGCTGAAGACGGAACAGCCTGTTTCAACCCCGAAAGAATAGAATGTGCCCGGCGAATTCATATTGTTATACCCGGTCATGATCCAATCTGCTGAGCGTGTTACGGTTGATACCCTGACTTCATCTATATAGCCAGTAAATCCCTGCCCCCCTGTACTTCGGTTTCCCAGTGTCAAACCGATTGTGTTATAATGACCTATAGGACCTGCAAGGGGGGTCGATCCGACAAAATTATCGTTCAGATAGAAGCGTACTGTTGATCCATCGTATGTTCCTGTCAGAAGGTACCAGGTATTATTATTGATTACTGTCCCTGTAAGTACATTACCAGAGAGAGTGCCATTGGTTACATGAAAATAGATTGAATTATCACTGTCGCCGTTAAATTCAAATCCATAAGGTCCCCATGGATTCACATCGTTTCTGCCATACCAGAGAGGTTTTGCCCACTGGTTCTGTTCTCCGCTCCTTCTGACCCACATAGAGACGGTAAGGTTATTGGAAGCTTCGAGGTTATCGCTTCGGGGAATAGAGACAAGACTGTTTCCATTGAATTGCAGTCCGTTGCCGATTATCCCACCGGCAGATGTTGATCCTCCGTCTATTCCGTCGTTGCCGTTTATTGTTGCATCAGAAAGGTCATCCATGTGCCACACACCTGAGTATTCAGGACCCCATGTGCCTGTTGATGAGGGATCGGCAACTATCTGAGGATTACCATAGAGCATCCGGATAACACTATTCGACGATGCGGATAACACAGGTATCCTCACCCAGGCAATGAGGCTGCCGCTTGTCCCGTCATAGCTCTCAACCTGGTGATCGAGCCTGATATAGTTCGCATCGGTGAATATTATATCATATCCGTTTGAATTTACAACATGACCGCCATTCACAACTGTTCTCAGATCATTGTCGGTCGTTGTAACCAGAACCGGGAAATTGTATAAATCGGATCCCCCGCTTACCTGATTATGATCTATGGTAATCGTCTTTTGATACTCATACCCTAATGCTGCTGAAGGTGACTGGTTTACAGTTACAGTTACCTGATCGGTATTTATACATAGTCCCTGCGTTACGGTCAGAGTATATGTGGTTGTAACCTCCGGACTTGCTGTCGGATTGGAAATATTCGGATTGTTTAATCCGTATGCAGGGGACCACAGATATGTTCCCCCGCCCGAACCATTAAGGATCGCTGAACCTCCCTTGCAGATATTAACATCCGGACCTGCATTGGCTGTTTTGCATCTGCCTGCAAAACAGTAATCAAAACTCGTTGTGTTAAGAACATTTAATCCTGTCCTGGTAATAGTACTGTTTCCAATATCGACGGACCCATGCGTTCCAAAATCATTCCAGTCGGGACTACCGGCATTTCTTGCAGAAATCCTTGAATTGTCGTCGATCACAAAACTTGTAAAGTCTTCGCCTGTCAGTGAGAGTGAATAGGTGTTGCCCGGGGTGGAGGAACTTGAAAAATTCCAGTACCCGTCAGTGAATGCATAATCAAGCTGATCGGTTCCATCATCAAGATAAGGAGTCAGGGTTCCCGGGGAGGCTTCGACAAATTGTGCCGTAATGTTTGTGGATGAAGAGAGAGAAGAGAAGTTAAAAACTGCCGGTCTGTAATAAGATGCCGTTCCGACAGGGAAAAGATAATCTGCACCGGTTGTTGCCACCCCCCTGAGGAACCTGCCCACAATAGTACCGGAAGTGTGATTGAGGGATAACGGGTCTGTCGGGGACAAAGTTAAAATATTTGATCCTGTTGAAACGTTGCCCGTGATCATCGACAGCTGATTACTTACAGAAACACTATTTGTAAGGCTGACACCTGCAGGATTGTTTATTGATAAATTATTTACCGAGGCAGGTAAATAGGTTCCGGTATTTTGTGCTGTTGACCCGTTAAATGTATAGTTGGCAGAGGTCGACAGGGATCGTGAGGATGTCTGAATTGAACCGTTAATCCCTGAAGGATTTGCGGTTTGAAAGGTTGCACCGGCACTAAGGGTAAAAGTCCCGCCGCCGTTGACATAATCAGATGCCCCAAATGCAAGTGTAACATTGGGATTTACAGTGAAATTTATTGTATTTGAAATGGTCCCTCCCGGCCTGGTAAAGGTCTGGTTCGCTGAAGTATTACTGAAAACAATCAAACCCGAACCAGTGCTTGTCTCAGTAATAGTACCTGTGCCTGAAAGAGTGAAATTGCCTTTCAGATCCAGGGTCGCCACCGTAGGGCTGCCATCTTCGTGCATACCCAATGTACCCCCCAGAATGCTAACATTACCTGCGACTGACATAATTGAATTAGCCGGTCCGGTTACTATGGTCAGATTTCCACTGTTTAATGTGACATCACCACCTACATTGACAAAGCAGGAACCAGAGCCGTTATTCATTTTGAAGGTGGAATTATTCTCAATGACAATATTACCATTCACTGTCATTGTATAACCAGTGGCAGTATTCGACATCCTGAGGGCTCTGTTGTTTGGATCGAAAGCTCCTGTGCCTGAAACAGTAAAGTCACCGGCAATGGTTATATCAGAAGCCATATAGAAGTTTATCGTCTGTCCGGGACAATTCCATGTGAAATTTCCGAATACCTGATCAAATCCGGTAATGGTTGGATTATTTGTAAGTCCGGTAATAATGCAATCTGATGCGGGATCCCAGTTTGCAGCAGGAATTGATCCGCCATTAAGTGAATGATTATAGACAGCACCTGCATTAAATACAATTGTGCCGGTTGGTGATACTGTCCCGTAATTGATAACTGTTCCATTAACAATCAGGTCTGTCCCCGGACCATTAAGGATTGTCAGCGTTCTTCCTCCATTGACGGTTAATGTTCCTCCGGGATCCACAACCAGCTGATCGAGGCTGATACTTGCAGTAACCGTAGCTGTGTGTCCGTTTCTTACCGTAATTATATTCTCCGCCGAGGTGGGAGCAGAACCAGCTGGAACCCAAGCTGCTCCATTATAACGTTGCCAGTTTGAATTTGAGGCAAACGTCACATTTCCGGTTGTACGGTAGTCGTTTAAGGTCTGTCCCTTTGCAAATCCGGAGACCAGTATAAAACAAATTGCAACCAGCAACAATTTATGAAAAAGCAGCCTGTTCAGCTCTGATCGCGCTGACCCTGTCCCGGTTATTATATGTCCCCTTCCGGAGGTCAATTTTTCAGGTTCGGTTAGTATAATTCACTCACTTACCGGCATTCCTTTATTAAATAAAAGCCGGCAAGTATATTTTATCATGTCCACGTCCGCATATATTTTTATTAAACGGACTTTTATTCAATATGTTACTTTGACTGCATAAAACCATTAATGGTTGCACCGGGGTTTCTGCAATCATACAATAAAAAAACCATATCAAATGTCCTTAATTATTAGAGACGTCTGAATGGATTTAGTTAACTAAAACTTAAACTTATTAACAACCTCAGTCTGCTGAAATGCAGGGCTCAGAGCTTAGAGCGAGGAGTGATGGGCCAAAAACTTCAACCTCCCGGCCCTCTGCCCCCTGCTTCGCCAGCCGTCTTCGTCCCGATTTATCGGGACTTCGACGACCGAAGGCCGAAGCTATGCGAAGGCTGGCTCTCTGCTTTTCAAATGATCAGCATTGCATCACCGTAAGTCCCGAACCGGTACTTCTCCTTTACAGCGGTTCTGTAGGCTTCGAAGACGAGCCCAAATCCGCCGAAGGCAGCAACCATCATAAGAAGAGTTGAATAGGGAAGGTGGAAATTACTGATCATCATGTCGGGGACCTTGAAATCGTATGGTGGAAATATAAATTTATTGGTCCAGCCATCGAAGGGCTTGAGGTATCCTGTTGTTGAAACCGAGCTTTCAAGTGTTCGGACCACTGTTGTGCCGACCGCACATATCCTGTTCTTTTCGTCCTTTGCCTTGTTTACTATCTCTGCAGCCTCTTCTGATATCTTTATCCTCTCCGAATCGACCTTGTGCTTTGTCAGATCCTCCACATCAACACTGCGGAAATTGCCGAGTCCCACATGCAGGGTTATCTCTGCAAAGTCAACCCCGATTATTTCAAGCTTCTTAAGCAGTTCCCTGCTGAAGTGAAGCCCTGCAGTAGGGGCCGCAACAGCACCCTCGTGCTTGGCAAATATTGTCTGGTAGCGCTCGTTGTCTTCCGGTTCGACAGGACGGTTGATGAATTTGGGAAGAGGTGTCTCGCCAAGCCCGTACAGAGTTTGCTTGAATTCCTCATAAGTACCGTCAAAAAGGAATCTGAGAGTCCTGCCCCTAGATGTTGTATTATCAATAACTTCTGCAACCAGGATGTCATTCTCACCGAAGTAGAGCTTATTTCCTATTCTTATCTTGCGTGCCGGGTCAACAAGTACATCCCAGAGCCTTTGCTCGCGGTTAAGTTCCCTGAGAAGAAATACTTCGATCTCGGCTCCCGTCTTCTCCTTATTACCGTAGAGCCTTGCAGGGAATACCTTTGTATTGTTAAAAATAAGCACATCGTGTTCAGTAAAATATTCGGTTATCTCCTTGAATATCCTGTGCTGCATCTCACCTGTCTTCCTGTTTAATACAAAAAGCCTTGACTCATCCCTGTTCGGCGACGGGTAGAGTGCAATCAATTCCTGCGGCAGGGTGTACCTGAACTGTGATAACTTCATACTTCTCTATTATTTGATTTTTTGAGAACCTTTATACGTAAAATTTTCCGGTTTGTTTCAATTTGGCAAGAAAATTTTTAAATTTTTCTATGTCATAAGCCTCTTTGAGCCTGTGGGGCCCTATTGCACTTCGCTCGAGTGAAGAGAGATAAGCTCCGCTGCCCAGTGCTTTTCCCAGGTCTCTTGCAAATGATCTTACATAGGTCCCCTTACTGCAGAGTATCCTGATCTTTGTCTCCGGTATTCCGAAAGAAAGCAGTTCAAGTTCCCTGAAATATACCTTTACCGGTTCAAGTTTCCTGTCGATCCCTTTTCTGGCATACTCATAAGCTCTTTTCCCTTCGACCAGCTTAGCGGAGTGAAGGGGCGGAACCTGATCCTGTTCACCTGAAAAATCCTGCAGAGTCTCCTTTACCATATTCTCTGTAATATGTTCTGTCGCATATGACCCGTCAATCTCAGTCTCCAGGTCATATGACGGAGTTGTTTTACCAAAGTGCACACAAGCAACATACTCCTTGTCAAGATCCCTGAATTCCTCAATTCTTTTAGTTGCCTTGCCGGTGCAGATAATCATTAAACCCGAAGCCAGCGGGTCGAGAGTTCCGGCATGACCGACTTTAATATCCTTTATTCCGGCGAAAGACCTGATCATGTTCCTGATCTTACTCACCAGATCAAATGATGTCCAGTAAACCGGCTTATCAAACAGCAGGACCATTCCCTCCTCAAAAATTGTTTTTCTGTCATGGCTCATGTCAACCGAACAAAATGGTTAAGAGTCCGGCTGCAGCACAATAGATTGCGAACCAGATCAATTTGCTTTTTCTCACCAGTGAGATCATCCAGCGGCACGCCAGATAACCTGAGATAAAGGCTGCTATCGACCCTGCAAGCAACAATTCCGTGCCGGTACCCGTATCAGTTACATCTCCTGTGAATAACTCCAGCAGGTTTGCTCCGATAACCGGAACAAGAACCATCAGAAACGAGAATTTGGCCAGTTCATCCCTCCGGTTTCCAATCATCATCCCGGTTGCGATTGTCGCTCCTGAACGTGAAATACCAGGTATAAGGGCAAATGCCTGGGAAATTCCTATTATAACCGCATCAAGCCATCCTATTGGCTTTGCCCTGTTACTGGAAAAATGTCCCGCAGTCAGCAAAAAAGCAGTTACCAGCAACATTGAACCGACTATATTCATTTTACCGTTAAAGAGTCCGACAATCTCATCCCGTAAGAGAAATCCTGCCAGGCCTGCCGGTATCATTGATACTATGATTTTCAGCACATAGGTTGTCTCTTCATTCATCCTGAAAGCAAGTACGCCTTTGAGCAGGCAGAGGATCTCTTTGCGAAAAACAACCAGTGTGCTGGCCACGGTTGCTCCATGCACGGCAAGAGAAAAATAGAAATTCTCAGAGGCATCTATCCCGAACAGTACTTTCCCTATCTCAAGATGGCCCGAGCTGCTTACTGGCAAAAATTCAGTGAGTCCCTGGATCAGTCCAAGGATAATTGCTTCAATCCAATTCATGGTGAATGATTATCAAGCTTACTTCTCTGAATTTTTAGGCCGCTTCATGATAGCCCAAATTTCGAAGATGAAACCGGCCAGCACCACTATCGGTGCCAGGGTAATCCTCCTGAAGCTGAAAATATCCTCGCTGAACTCATCGGGGCTTTCAGCCTTTCCTCCCAGCATCAGAAGAAATCCCAGCACTATTATGGCAAAACCTATCGCCATTAATCTGTAATTTTCGGGGCCGAGTGCAAAATTTGGCTTATCCTTACCTGTATTCTTTGTACCCATATTTGTCAATAATAAAGTTTGTCTTCCGGAATATCAAGATATCTGTTGACTGACAGCCAGGTGGAAACGATATTTATCAGGATGCCGGTGGCTAAGATGAATACCCCCAGAAACACCAGCAGCTTTATGCTTTCGTAGGCAAACATCCTGAAAAATTCCTTTTCAATAAGGTATAAAAGGCCCATCAGCAGGGTCATGGCAATGAGTGCAGCAAGCACTCCATGATAGATGCTCCTGATGACAAAAGGCTTCCTGATAAAAGCCCGTGTTGCGCCCACAAGCTGCATGGTCCTGATAAGAAACCGTTTCGAATATATTGACAGCCTGATTGTGTTATTGATAATTGTCACGGCTATCAGGAACAGGAATGAACTGATTACCAGCAAGAAAACAGTGATCTTCTTTACATTTTCGTTTATCAGGATGAGAAGGGATTCCTGGTACAACACTTCTTTTACAAAAGGATATTCAAGAATATATTTTTCAATTATGGCGACACTGTCGGGGCTTGTGTATCCGGCATACAGATATACGTCGATTGAAGGAGGGAGCGGGTTATCTCCAAGAAAACTGATAAAATCCTCTCCAAGCTCCTCTCTCATTTTTATTGCGGCCTGATCTTTTGAGATATATTCTGTTGATTTGACGTAGGATTTTGCATCAAGGTCCTTCTGAAGCATCCTTATATCAGCCTCCCTTGCATCATCGTCAAGCATTACCGAGAAGGAGAGGCTCTCACGGAAATAATCCGACAGCGCCTTTGCATTTATCAGTACCAGGCCGAGTATCCCCAGCAGGAAAAGGACCAGCGATACACTGATGACAAGAGTGATATAGGAGCTTCTAAGCTTTGTTGTGGTTGATGATTTATCACTGTTTTTCACGATGGAGTCCTGCTGGTTCTAATCTACTATTGTTATCCATCCGAACTCATCTGGCTCGTCGCCGTTCTGGATACCTGTAAGTTTGTTGTATAATTTTGTTGTTATCGGCCCCGCTGTGCAATCCTTACTGTATTCATAGATTTTATTTGTTACAGGATCAAAGATTTTTGCTATGGGGCTGATCACCGCTGCTGTTCCACAGGCTCCGGCCTCCGTGAATGATTCCAGCTCTTCGACAGGAACAGGACGCCTTTCCGTTTTCATCCCCATGCTTTGCGCAATCTCTATCAGGCTCCTGTTGGTTATTGAGTCGAGTATTGAATCTGACCGTGGTGTCACATAAGTATTATCCTTTATTCCGTAGAAATTGGCGGGACCGCACTCATCAATATATTTCTTCTCCCTGGCATCCAGAAAAATAGAATTGGAGTAACCTTTCCTCTTAGCGGCAATAATTGCCCTCAGGCTGGCAGCATAGTTACCACCTGCCTTGAAGGTTCCTGTTCCCAGCGGTGCGGCTCTGTCAAATTCCCGGCATATCATCATATCAACAGGCTTGAAGCCCTCCCTGAAATAGGGTCCTACCGGAGTAACAAAAATGATAAAGGTATATTCCAGTGCCGGTTTTACACCAACCTCCGGTCCGCTTCCGTACAGCAATGGGCGAATATAGAGTGTAGCTCCCGATCCGTAAGGGGGAACAAAACGCCTGTTAAGACGGATAATCTCAAAAAGAGCCTCCCTGAAAAGTTCAACAGGAAATTCCGGCATGATAATACCCTCTGCAGAGTGAATAAACCGCCTGGCATTATCCTCCCAGCGAAACAATCTGATCCTTCCGTCTTTCCCCATATATGCCTTAAGGCCCTCGAATACCTCCTGACCGTAATGCAGGGCGGTTGCAGCAATATGAATATTAATATAGTCGGAATCAGATTTCTCCAGAGTGCCCCACCCTCCATTGCTGTATAAGCAACGTATATTATAATCAGTTTTGATATAACCAAAAGGCATGTTTTTCCAGTCGGTATTTTCCATATCAGCTCTATTTTATCTGCCGTAAAAGTACATTTTTAATAATTATCCCTGAAGTATTTCTTTTCAGAAATACCACTAATAGTCACTTAACCCCAGACCGGCTATCTGTTCGCGGGCTGAAACGCCTCTCATCAGCCGTGCACTGTTTGTGAGAAACTCATGCTCGAGAAGAAAATCCTTTTGCATTATCTTCCATGCCTTCTCATCCAATACCTTTCCATGTTCGGCTCTTTCCCTGAAAAGCTTCCCGGTCAGCTGCAGGTAATCAACCCTCCCCAGATATTCATAACGGGCATCATGAAGTATCTTGTCAGCAAGAGTATTCTGAAGATCAAACCATGAATTGTTTATCATCGTCCTGACTCTTAAGATGGTTGGCTCGTCAAATCCCCGGGATGGTAATATCTTTTCCATAAACAGCAGTGAGGCTTCTGCCGGTTGATCATAATCATAGACATATCCGCTCAGAAGAAAAATTGACGCGAGCTTCAGGACGACAGTTTCCTCTTCCGGCAACTGCTCTGCCATTGCGAGCAATTCCGCCTGGTTTATTATGCTCCTTACAAGATCGGTATTGTGAAAATAGAGGTTCGGGGGTGCCTCCTCGTCATAGATTTTAACAATAATATCCTCAATATCGCGTATCCTGATGATCTGAAGTTTCAGCATGAATTTACTGTTCGGTTCACCATTGTCACCGGCCAGCTCCGGAATAATACCATTTACAAAATACATATCAAGCTCACCTTTGTATTTGACAGGCATTTTCCCACGGTAATCGCATAAAAAAAAGTCTTTCACAAATTCATAGGTGGTTCCTGAAATATTGACTCTGCCTCCTTCGCTGGATGATTCCATCCTGCTCGCGGTATTTACCGTATCGCCCCATATATCGTATGATAATTTCTTCTGTCCGATTACTCCCGCAACCACCGATCCGGTATGGATACCTATTCTTATGTCCCAGTATTTCATCCCTTCTGCTTTCGACTTTTCCTTCAGCCTGCTCATATAATCCTGCATCTCGAGCGCCGCAAGGGTTACTTCAACCGGATTGGTCCTGTTCTTCTCGGGAATGCCTCCTGCACACATATATGCATCTCCTATTGTTTTTATCTTCTCTATCCTGTACTTTTCAACCACCGAATCGAAATGGAAAAAGAATCTGTCAAGCTCATCGATCAGAACTTCCGGGTTCATCTCCTCTGCTATCTGTGTAAAGCCCTGAATGTCTGAAAATAAAACCGTCACAAAATTATACCTGATCTTTGTGGCCTTACCTGTTATCATTATCTCATCAACAGTATTCTTGGGAAGGACATTGGCAAGCAGGTTTTCCGATCTCTCCTTCTCAATAATAAGATCTTCTGTCCTTTTATTAATGATTTGCTCAAGCATGTGCTGCTTCCGGGCAAATCTCAGATTAAGAAATTCATACAATACCCATATAAGGAGGAAGAAGAGTGTTGCATAAAGGGCAATCGCCACTTTGGAAAAATACCATAAAGGTTTTATTATGAACCGGAAAGGTTCAGCCTCTGATACTACACCATCCGGTGCTCTTGTATTCGCCTTAAGTGTATAACTGCGTGCGGGGAGGCTGGTATATTCCTTTATGCCGTTGTTTCGCCAGGAACTCCATTTCTTATCAAATCCTTCAAGAAAAAACTGAAATTCATGCCCTTCACCTCCCTCAAAAACAAATCCTATGTTGTTTTGCCTGAAGCTCAGCTTAAAAGTACCAGACCGGGAACAGGGAGAGATAATCGTTTCGCCGTCAATAATCAGTGCTGATATAACTGCTCTCTCACCTCCCTGGTAAGCATCCTGCCCTGCAAGGGGCCCTGAAAGTATTACCGGGAACAGGATAATCCCGAACGGAAGAACCAGATTCCTGAAACTAAACATAGATTAGGCGGATGAAACCAGTCCAAATGTAACATATAATATAAACAGGGCAAAAGGATAGATCATTTTTGAGTATTTTTACCCTCAATTTGAAAATCAGAAAATGCAACTTGTATTCGCTTCAAACAACAGTAACAAGATAAGGGAAATAAATCATATTCTTGGAGGCAGTTTCAGGCTGCTTAGCCTTAATGATATAGGCATGCCGGAAGATATACCTGAGAATGAGCCCACTCTTGAAGGAAATGCCCTGGCCAAAGCAAGATACATATATGATGCCACACATCGGGATGTCTTTGCTGACGATACCGGGCTGGAAGTTGACGCCCTCGGCGGTCTTCCGGGAGTCAATTCAGCACGCTTTGCAGGTGAAAAGAAGGATTCCGATGCAAATATTGAAAAGCTCCTTACGATGCTGGCTGACACAGATAACAGGCAGGCACGCTTCAGGACACTTATTGCACTGTTACTAAATGGAAGGGAATACCTCTTTGAAGGAACGGTAAACGGTCTGATCCTTCGGGAAAGGAGGGGCACGGAAGGCTTTGGCTATGATCCGGTGTTTGTTCCTCAGGGTAAAAGCCTTACGTTCGCGGAGATGGACCTCGAAGAAAAAAACAGTATCTCTCACAGGGCTAAAGCCTTTGAGAAACTGAGGGAGTTCCTCCTCATCAACGTCCTGCCGGACAATAAAGAGATCAATTAATTGTTCTTATCCCTGATGGGAAGAATCTCTGTCATAACGGGATTTCTTCTGCTTTTTCTTTCTGCAGAAGGACAGGTTCCGGTCGGATCGTGGAGCGACCATCTTTCATATAACAGTGCAAAATCCGTGGTGACCGGATCAGGTAATATCTATGTGTCAACGGGCTCATCAATAATTGTTTACAATAAGGAATTTGCCGAACTCCGGAAATTGTCAAAAGTGAACGGCCTCTCCGAAACAGGAGTAAGCTCAATTGCCTGGTCGGAGGAAAACTCAATGCTCATTATAGCCTATACAAACACAAACATCGACATACTACATAAAAGCAGTATTTACAATATCCCTGATGTTATGAACAAACAGATCCCTGAAAAAAAGAGGATTAACAGGATCAGGACAGATGGCAGATATGCATACCTGGCTTCCGGTTTCGGGATAATAGTGGCCGATCCTGTTAAGAAAGAGATCAGGGATACGTGGAAACCGGGGCCGGATGCAGATATCTGTGAAGTGTTCGATGTTGCATTCGGAATCGGGAAGGTATTTGCAGCCACTGAAAGGGGTGTGTGGTACGCTGATATTACTAATCCCGGACTGGCATACTTCGGCAACTGGAGACGTATTGAGGGCCTGCCGTCACCAGATGCCGGTTATACACACGCTCTTTTTTCCGGAGAAATACTTTATGTAAACGGGGTAAATCAGGAACAGGGATCCGATATAGTCTATGCTGTTGGTGAAATCGTATCCGTTTTCCTGAATATTCCCGGAATAATAAACAATTCGTTTGACAATGCACCCGGTGGATTCACAATTTCATCGGCCGGCTCGGTCAGCTATTATGACACTTCAGGCTCACTGAAAAAAACAATCTCTTCTTACGGATGGGGAGCCCCCAATATTTCGCAGGGAATAATTGATGAAAACGATATATGGCTGGCCGATATCAATTACGGACTGGTAAGGGGAGAGAATATGACCGGCTTCACAAACCTTGCACTTCCGGGACCGTTAAATAACAATGTTGCGCACATTGCTTCAGAGAATGGGATAACCGTTATAAGCGGTGGCGGGACCGACAGGTATTGGAATCCTCTCGGCAGGTCATTGGGGATTTCCCTGCATCAGAACTATAATTTCTCTTCCATCACATCAGGAACACTATACGATCCTATGAGAGCCGTTATTACCAAAGGCGGCAACAGCAGGGTCTTTATTTCGACATGGGGCAGCGGGCTTCTGGAATATGAGAATAATCTGCTCAGGAATCACTTTACATCACTAAACTCACCTCTTCAGCCTACTATGCCGGGGAGAGACGATATCAGGATATGCGGGATAGCGGCCGATCATTCGGGAAATCTCTGGATTGCCCAGTCGGGAGGCACAGGCAACATAAAGGTATTAAAACCTGATGGAAGCTGGATCGTTAATCCGGCAACCATAGATGCCCCGGCAACAGGTGATATGATTATTACATCCGGAGGACTTATATGGATAATTCTGCCCGGGGGAAACGGACTCTTTGTACTCGATGACAACGGCACACCCGCTAATTTCAACGACGACAGGTATAAAAGAATCACGGTGAAAGATTCCGAAAACAGAATATTCCCCTCTGTTTTCTCGCTTGCAGAGGATCTTGAAGGGACGGTATGGGCAGGTACCGATCAGGGCCCCCTGTTATATTATGATCCCGGCAGAATATTTGATGAAAACATAAGGGCTTTCAGGGTTAAGATACCCCGTAACGACGGAACAGGCCTGGCGGATTATCTTCTGGGTAACGAGACGATAACATCGATTGCTGTTGATGGTGGCAACAGGAAATGGCTTGCCACGTCAGGATCGGGTGTTTTCCTTGTGTCACCTGACGGATCGTCCCTGCTTAAACACTTCACCAGATCAAACTCTCCACTCCTTTCCGATTCTCTTACAGCCGTGGCAGTTGATAACAGATCGGGAGAGGTCTGGTTCGGAACATCCGAAGGAGTGGTTTCCCTGAGGGGGGAGTCTACCGCCGGAACATCCGACTATAAAAAGGTATATGCATTCCCTAACCCGGTAAGGGAGGATTTTCATGGTAACGTAACAATAACCGGGCTGTTAAGGGATACGCGTATCAAGATTACCGATATAAGCGGTAACCTTGTGAGCGAAACCGTTTCGGAAGGGGGACAGGCCTCGTGGGACCTTGCAACTTACAATGGACGCCGAGCGGCAACCGGTGTCTACCTTATCTTCGGAGCCAGCCCTGACGGCTCCGTGTCATTTGTCACCAAAATACTCGTGATCAGGTAAATATTAATCAGTTATAAGGCTCTGAATTCTGTCAATCTGAAGCTGTTTGTTAACCTCCCTCAGGCTCCGTGCTGTTTCTGTGAAGTACTGATGGCCCGAGATGAACTTAACCTGAAGCTTGTTCCATTCATTAAGAGATTTCATCTTATTCTGGGCTTTAAGCTCTTCAAACAGTGTGTTGGAAACCGGTATAAAATCACTTCTGCCAAGATAATCGAGATCCGAGTCACACATGATGTTTTCGAGAAGATCCTTAGGTTTGGGCGGCAGTTGTGTGGCCATAATAAGTGAACATATCCTCTCGATCTGGCCCGGGGTGTAACCGAACCCGGGAAGCATTTCCCTTGCAAGAAGCGTCCCGTAGTGCTCATGATTGTCGTAAGCCACCGTATGCCCCGCATCGTGAAACAAAGCTGCACTCTTCAGGAGAAGGATCTCTTCGTCGCTGCATCCTTCAGCCCAGCCGATAAGCTCCACCTCGGTAACCACATCGACAGTATGTTTAACATTGTGATAATAGAGATATGACGGGAGCTCCTTTTCGAGCTTGTCCAGTACTATTTCCTGTATATCAGTAAACTGTATCAGTCCGAACTTTATCCTGAACTCTTCATTGGGTACCACTCCCCTGCCATCAACAGAATAATCCGGCTTGATCCCCTTTACCCTGTACATCTGAAGGTCTCCCTTATACTTAACCGGCAGCTTCCCGAAATATTCGCAGTCGAAAAACTCCTTTACAAGCTCATATGTCATAACCGATATGAGCACTGATCCGTTTTCCGAGACCGCCTCGATCCGGCTTGCAGTATTTACCGTGTCTCCCTTAATGTCGTAGCTTATCTTTTTCTTACCTGATATTGATGCAGTAACCGGACCCGTATGAATACCTGTCTTAAGCTCCCATATCCTCTCTCCCTCTTCCCTTCTGGAAGCTTCATAAGTCGTAAGGAAAGCTCTCATTTCGATAGCCGCCATTACAACATCCACCGGGTTTGTTATATTCTTAACAGGAATTCCCCCGGCACACATGAAGGTATCACCGATAGTTTTGATCTTTTCGATCTTATATTTTTTCACTATAGATTCAAACTCGTATACTATCTGATCAAGCTCATCCATAACAGTGGTCGAATCCATTGCTTCGACAAGCTTTGAGAAACCGTGGATATCAGTAAAAAGCACGGTAGCCATGTTGAACTTAAACGACTTTTGCTTTCTGTCGGTTTCTCCTTCTTCCTTAGCTTTTCCGGGTGCTGTCTTTTCAAGAAGTGCCTTTGCATTTTCGTTCTCCCGTATAAGCTTCTCATTAAGCTTAGCAAGCTTTTTCAGCTGTTCCTCAAGCTCCTGGTTCTGCCTGGCCAGACGGGCTATCCGCCTTACAAGTTTTTCATTGCTGGTACCTGTCATTCTGCAGTATATTGACAGGTAAATATAAGAAAATATATAAACAGGTGTTTTTGATTAACATTACTAGTAATTTTGCCGTATAACTACCTGCGGATGATTGCCAAGACCAAAGCTATTGTACTGCATCAGATAAAGTATTCCGATTCGGGCATTGTTGCGCAGATGTACACCCGCAAATCGGGCAGGCAGTCGTTCCTTATCAGGGGCATGAGGAACAGGAAGTGCGGAAGGCATAATGTATTGTTCCAGCCAATGGTCATACTCGATCTGGTTACATACCAGAAAGAGTCGAGGAGTATGCAAATGCTGAAAGAGTTTTCCGTATCATACGCACCTGCAGGTATTTATGCAGATACATATAAGAACTGCATCGCTATTTTCCTCTCGGAGGTTCTAACTTCCGTGCTCAGGGAAGAGAGCGCCAATGAGCCGCTGTTCGATTATTTAGAGGAATCAATTATCTACTTTGACAGAAGTATTGCGGGTATTTCAAATTTTCACATTGCCTTCCTTTCTTCCCTCTCGGGATATCTTGGATTTGAACCCGGACGAAGGAAAAGCCATTGCGACAGATATTTTGATATGCTTAATGGCAGATTTGTTTCTCAGCCGCCTCCGCATGGCCATTACTCAATTCCTGAAATATCTGATATACTGGCTGATTTTTTCAGTGCTTCCTTTGATTCCGCGGCCCGTATAACCCTTTCGGGGAAAATGCGGAATGAAGTTCTTGAAACGATATTGAGATATTTTTCCCTTCATCTTCCGGGTCTGAAGAGAATCAACTCAATCGGTGTTATGAAAGAGATTTTCACTTAAGCACTCCGTTAGAACCTTAAATTTTTTTCCATATCTTAGTTTTATAAATCAGCGGAGTAAATGACAATTATCCCTTCACTTGTTAAGCGACTAAATTCCAATCGCATAGATCAGATTGAGCATTTCCGGAGGAATCCGGCTGATGTTCAGGATAAGGTTCTGGGCAATCTTCTTACCGGTGCCGCCGGCACTCTCTGGGGAAAGAAATATGATTACAAATCCATTAAATCAGTTAAAGAGTATCAGTCGAGAGTGCCTGTACAGACCTACGAAGAACTGATCCCCTGGGTTGAAAGGCTCAGAACGGGTGAAAAGGATTTGTTATGGCCCGGAGAGATAAGATGGTTTGCCAAATCGTCCGGCACCACATCCACGAAAAGTAAATTCATTCCCATCAGCAGCAAATCCCTCGAAGATTGTCATTACAGGGGCGCAAGAGATATTCTTATAATCTATATCCTCAATAATCCCGGCACCAGGATATTCCCTGGAAAAGGGCTTATTCTTGGCGGTAGTCACAGTATCAATGCGTTCAGCAACAAATCCCTGTTTGGTGATCTTTCCGCCATTCTGATAGAGAATGCCCCCTTATGGGTTGAACTGGTCAGAACACCTGTAAAGAAAATTGCGCTTCTGGAAGATTTTGAGCAGAAGCTAAACCTGATAATCAAATCAACCTTAAATCAGAATGTTACAAATATCTCGGGGGTGCCATCGTGGTACATGGTTCTGATAAAGCAGATGCTTGCCCTTACGGGAAAATCATGCCTCATTGACATCTGGCCAAATCTTGAGGTATTCTTTCACGGAGGGATAAGTTTCACCCCTTACCGTGGACATTACAGAAAGCTTATAGGTAGCGACAGGGTGAAATACATGGAAACATATAACGCCTCGGAAGGATTCTTCGGCATTCAGGATGATCCTTCGGAAACGGATATGCTTCTCATGCTCGACTACGGCGTATTTTTCGAGTTTATCCCGCTTGACATGCTCGGCAGCGATTCGCCCCCGGTTTACACAATCGGTGAGGTTGAGAAGGGAATCAACTATGCCATGGTTATATCAACCAATGGCGGGCTGTGGAGGTATATGATAGGTGATACAATTACATTCACCGGTACAGTACCCCACAAATTTACTATCACGGGACGCACAAAAAATTATATTAATGTATTCGGGGAAGAGGTGATTGTTGACAATGCCGACAAGGCCATTGAAGCCTCCTGCAGGGCAACAGGAGCCACCGTTGCTGATTATACGGCCGGCCCGGTATTTACAGGAACCGAATCGAAAGGTTCTCACGAGTGGCTTATCGAGTTCGAAAATGAACCCGATGACATCGGAAAATTTACTGAAGTCCTTGACAATACATTGAAATCATTAAATTCCGATTACGAAGCCAAACGATTCAGGGATCTTAATCTCGTAATGCCCCTGGTGAGACCTCTGCCGGGGGGCACCTTTAACAACTGGCTCAAAGCCAAAAACAAACTGGGCGGACAGAATAAGGTACCGAGGCTGTCAAATACGAGGGAGTATATTGAGGAGCTGTATAAGTTTATGGATATGGAAGTTTAAAGGCGAAAGGATATAACGGTGCAGCTGTGCAACGGTATTGCGGTACAGTGGCACAGAGGTACAGAGGCACAAAGAAAGTTCTTTCTTCGGTCTTCCGTCTTCCGTCTTCTGTCTTCTGTCTTCCGTCTTCTGTCTATATATTGTAAAACTCCTGTTATTTTTACTATTTTTATCGTTCAAAATCTAACACCTTCATCCATGCATATTGCAATAGCAGGAAATATTGGATCGGGAAAGACCACCCTGGCAGGATTACTTGCCAAACACTACGGATGGACACCTCATTATGAGGATGTTGATGACAATCCATACCTTAACGACTTCTACGAGGATATGCAACGGTGGTCCTTCAACCTGCAGATATATTTTCTCAACACCAGGCTATCCCAGATACTGGAGATCAGAAAACTGAACACAACGATAATACAGGACAGGACCATTTACGAGGACGCGTACATCTTTGCTCCCAACCTTCACTCAATGGGTCTCATGTCGACACGCGACTTCAATAACTACACCACAATCTTCAAACTGATGAGCTCATTCATTCAACCCCCTGACCTTCTCCTTTACCTCCGTGCTTCAGTACCCACACTTGTAAACCAGATCCAGAACAGGGGACGCGAATATGAAAGCTCCATAAGAATAGACTACCTGAAAAGGCTTAACGAAAGATATGAGGCCTGGATTGAATCGTATGATCTCGGCAAACTTCTGATCATCGAAGCCGACCATTACAATTTCCCAAACAACAACGCTCATCTGAGCGAAGTAATCGACAAGATAAATGCTGAACTGCACGGTCTGTTTTAAGATTATTCTTGCTTATTCTTTTTTTAACCTGATTAATTTATAAACTTTGTGAACCTCTTGTGTAATCCTTTGAGCTCCTTTGTGGTTAAGGATTTTAGTGCAAAGTATCACAAAGGCAAACAATAAATTAACAATAATTATGAATAGGAAAGGTTGAATATTTTTACATGATATTGGTCTGCATTATTGAAATAATCTGCTTATTTAAAATCCGTCATGAATAAACTTAAATCAGTTCTTGTACTTATTGCAGCCTTTATCGCTGCCGGAATAATCAATGCCCAGCCTGATTTCGGCGGGCCGGCGCCTGTCGATCCTGAGATCAGGATCGGGAAACTCGACAACGGACTTACCTACTTCATCAGACATAACAGGGAACCCGAAAAAAGGGCAAGCTTTTACATTATTCAGAATGTGGGAGCTATTCTGGAAAACGACGACCAGGATGGCCTGGCTCACTTCCTTGAACATATGGCTTTTAACGGTACAAAAAACTTTCCCGGGAAAGGAATAATCGACGGTCTCGAAAAACATGGCGTGGCATTTGGCTATAACATCAATGCTTACACCGGATTCGACGAAACGGTATATAATATATCTGATGTCCCTGTAGATGTGCCCGGACTTATTGACACATGCCTGCTGATACTTCATGACTGGTCGGATTTCATAACGCTGTCGGAAAAGGAGATAGACCTGGAGAGGGGAGTTATAGCGGAAGAGTGGAGAACCAGTAAGAACGCCCAGCGCAGGATGATCTTCGATGTTATCCCGGTCGTTCTGAAAGGCTCACGGTATGCCAACAGGGATATTATCGGAGATATTGAGGTTATAAGAAATTTCTCATACAGCTCACTCAGGAATTTTTACCACGACTGGTACCGCACTGACCTGCAGGCTATTGCCATTGTAGGGGATATTGATGTTGATGACGTTGAAGAACGGGTAAGGAGACTCTTTTCGAAAATTGAGCCTGTTAAGGATCCGATACAGAGAGAGACAGAGGAAGTGCCATTTCATGACGGAACCCGGTTCGTTCTTGCTGCAGACAAAGAGGCTCCGCAGACATCTGTTCAGGTGGTTGCACTGCATAAAGCGGTCCCTCCCGAAGAAAAAAACCTTAACTATATCCGCGAAAGCCATATAATAGCTCTGATGAATGCAATGATGAGCACCCGGATAAATGAATTGCTTCAGAAAGAGAATCCTCCCTTCATTTCAGGATCCATATCGTTCGGAAGCTATTATGCCAGAAACTATGACGCTTTCAGCATATATGCCAATGCGCGGAAAAATGAGGAGGCTCTTGCCCTTGAAACTATCTATGCCGAAGCTGAAAGAGCCCGCAGATTCGGATTTTTCCCCGGTGAACTCTCAAGGGCAAAGGCATCCAGACTGGCATCATTCGAGAATTATTACAAACAGAAAGACAAGATCAGAAACGACACATATATCCAGGGAATACAGGATTATTTCCTTGCAGGAGAACCTCTTACTACCGTTGAATTCGACTTTGAATTCCTGAAACTGATCATAGACGGAATAAGCGCCGAAGAGATCTCCGCAAAATACAGGGAACTGATGATAGATGTGAACAGAACGATAATAGTACAGGGACTTGAGGGTGAAGATGTCATGCATCTTTCCGAACAGGAAGCCCTTGAAATCATGAAACGGGTAAAGGATAGTACGCTGACACCCTACGAGGATGACGATCTTGAAGATTCGCTGATAGCCGAAGAACTTGCCGGATCGCGTATAATAAGCACCAGGGATCTGCCTCAGTTCGATGCCGTTGAGTGGACCCTTGAAAATAATGTAAGGGTTGTTTACAGAAAGGCTGATTACGAAAAAGACAATGTTCTGCTTACCGCATTCAGCTTCGGAGGTATATCAAGACTTGATGATGACCTGGTTCTTGCGGCTAACCTTATGCCTCAGCTGATAACCATGTATGGCGCCGGCGAATATGATAATATTACTCTACAGAAAATGCTTGCCGGCAAAAAGGCAACAATCGGATTGTCTCTCAGCGAAACAGCGGAGACTATAAGCGGCTCATCAACACCCAGGGATCTTGAAACCATGATGCAGCTTCTTTACCTGCGATTTGCCAGTCCCAGATTTGATGAGACGGCACACAATGCCATTACAGGAAGATATGCAGCACTGCTGGCAAACATGGATAAAGATCCGAATAAGATGAAAAGTGACAGCATATCACTGATTATTACCGGATACCATCCGAGAACAGCAATTCTGAATAAAGAGAGTGTTGAAACGATCTCCCTTGAAGATATCAGGAATATCTATAACGACAGATATGACGGCGCCGATGAGTTTACTTTCTTTATCGTTGGTAATATCGAAAAGGAAGATGTTATCCCGATGGTTGAGAAATACATCGGGTCACTTCCCTCAAGAGGACGGTCAGAGACCTGGATCAACAGGGAGATACTTCAGCCGGAAGGAAGGATAGCACGCGAGATCAGCTTTCCCCTCACCATACCCAAATCAACTGTTTTCCTTTCGTTTTCAAATGATTTTAAATATGAGCCGAAGAATTATCTCGGGCTTGAGGTCATTCAGGGAATTCTTGATATCGTCTATACAGAAAAGGTAAGAGAAGATGAAGGCGGAACTTATGGTGTGGGTCTGTCGCTGTCAGCACAGAAACGCCCTAACGAAACCGGCCAGGGTATAATCAGCTTCGATTGTGACCCTGCAAGAGCCGAAGAACTTAAATCAATTATCTACAATGAGATTGATAATATGAACCGCAAAGGCCCCGATCAGATCAACCTCGAAAAAGCTGTTACCAACCTTCTGAAAACAAGGGAAGAAAATAAACAGCACAACGCTTATTGGATGAGTACTCTCACCAGATATTACAGTTATGGGATTAACAGTGACGATCCGGCCAATTATGAAAATATTCTTAAATCGTTCACGGTGAAGGATATTAAAAAAATCTCAAAAAAGATGTTCAAAAAGGCCGACATCATTGATATAGTATTTAAACCCGCGGAATAGCAGAGAGGCCCAAGTTGGGCGTCTCTACATATTTCCTCCGGTTTTAGAATTTTTTAATAGTCCCGCATTGCTCTTTTTCCAATAAAACATTACCTTGCAATTCCTAATAAACTCAGCTATTATGAATCCGAATCGCAGAAATTTCATCAAAACAGCATCGGTCCTTGCTGCAGGAACCGTAATACCATTTGACAGATTGTCAGCAACCAGAAGCAGGGTATCCCCCAACGATAAGATCCAGGTTGCCCTTATTGGAGGCAACAGCATGGGCTACAGCGATCTGGCATCATTCGTCAAGAATCCCGAAGTGGAGTGTGTCGCAATGTGCGATATTGACAGAAATGTGCTGGAGAGACGTACCGGCGATCTGGTAAAACTCAATCTGCCAAAACCGGCATTATATGCTGATTATCGCAAAATGCTCGAGAACAAGGACATTGATGTAGTAATTGTCGGAACACCTGACCACTGGCACTGCCTTCAGTTTGTTCACTCCCTCGAAGCAGGCAAACATGTTTATGTCGAAAAGCCCGTCGGAAATTCGATTGCCGAGATCAATATAATGCTCAATGCCACCAAAAAGCATGGAAAAATGGTTCAGGTAGGCCAGTGGCAAAGAAGCCAGCCCCATTTCGTCGATGCTATTAACTATCTTAAATCGGGCAAGCTCGGACGCATCCGCACGTGTAAATCGTGGTCGTATGTTGACTGGAAGGGAGCTGTTCCGAAAGTGCCTGACACACCGGCTCCCGATGGTGTCGATTATAATATGTGGCTAGGCCCTGCCCCGAGACGTCCGTTCAATCAGAACCGTTTCCACTTCACATGGAGATGGTACTGGGAATATGCCGGCGGACTTATGACTGACTGGGGTGTCCACCTGATCGATTATATACTTTACGGTATGGGTAAATCAGTCCCCTCATCAGTAATGGCAATCGGAGGAAAATATGCTTTCCCCGAAGATGATATGGTAACCCCCGACACCATGACTGCCGTTTATGATTTCAATGACTTCACCATGGTCTGGGAACATACAATAGGTATCGGTCTCGGCAACTGGAGAAGGCCCCACGGAATGTCATATATAGGAGAGAACGGAACATTGGTGCTCGACCGTAACGGCTGGGAGGTTGTTCCCGAAAAAGAGAAGATCCCCGCCATGCCTGTTCAGAAGAATGTAGGCTCCGGACTCGATCTTCATGTTAGAAACTTCCTCGACTGTATTAAAAATAACACCCCGGAAAAACTCAATGGCGGGATTGAAATAGGAAGAGGTGTGGCACTGGTCGCCCAGATGGGAAATATTGCCTACCGCACCGGAGAGAGGGTTTACTGGAATAATGCAAAACAAGAATTCACATCAGCAGCAGCCAATAAGCTTATCACACCCGTATATAACAACGGGTACTTACTGCCTGAATACTGATCCGGCAGGATGCGAAATTTTTGGTGCTCTTGATTATAATTATTTCGTTAGCGCTATGATTGGCGTCAGGATTACTTTCCTGAACTCCACTTCGGATCCTTCAGCCTGCAGGGCTAACTGTCCCTTATCGGCTGTACAGTCAAAGCCGTAATTGACCAGGTCCCCGTTCACCCATACCTTTATTTCCCTGCCCAGACATTCTATGATCATAGTATTCCATTCACCCGGAGTATTTTCAGAGTCATCGGTAAGGTTCGGGATTCGTCTCGTTGTACCTCTTGTACTGCCCCATTTTTCCTTAGGCCCCCGGCGTGCTTCCATATCAGGTACAACGATGTCTTCGAGGATTGCATAAAAATCTCCTGCATTCCCCGACTGCATCTGTACTTCGATGGATCTCGGGAATATACCCATTGCCCTAGGTATTGATGTATGAACCAGAACACCGCAGTTTCCGGGTTTGCCGGCAAAACGGTATTCAACTTCAAGGCGGTAATTCTCATAAGCAGCATCGGTGATCAGGTGTCCGCGTGGATTCCCGAGAGTGACAAGCATCCCGTCACGCACGATAAAAGGATTGATTGTATCCGGATTAATATCCAATGCAGGTACATCCACGTGCCATCCTTTAAGGTCCTTGCCATTAAACAGGTTCCTTGGGGAAAGATCCGGCGGTTCTTCCTGGCGGGTCTGCTGGGCAACGGCAGGTACAAAGAGTAAAAACCCAAAGAAAAAGGAGATTAAAGATTTCATGGTTATCTGGTATTTGTCATTGATAAAAATTTCAGGTTCAAGATAGCGGATTATCCTGAGATGCACAAGAGAGTTATCCTTCGAGTTGTTCTTTTATCATGGAGAACACTTCTTCCCCGAGCCTTGCTCCAACAATCTCAATTACCCTGCCGGCCAGCAGGGAGCCGGCAGCACCACATTTTTTCAGATCCAATCCATGAGCATATCCGTACAGGAACCCTGAAGCATAAAGGTCTCCTGCTCCGGTTGTATCCTGACATACTACCGGATAAGCCTCCACTTTTAATCTCTCCTCTCCCCTTTTAATCCACGATCCTTCAGCACCCGTTTTTACAACTGCAATTTCCGTAAATTCCGAAAAGTAATCCAGAGCCTCTTCCGGCTCCATACCCGTATATGCTTTTGCCTCTTCTGCATTCGCAAACAGGATATCAGTATAATTTTCAATTATTCTTTTAAACCCCTGCAGATTGGCCTCCACCACATTATAGCTCGCAAGATCGAGAGCAACCTGCATTCCCGACTCTTTGGCAATTCTGCAGGCAGCTTCAACAAGGTTCAGGTTATAAATAAGATACCCTTCCAGATAGAGGATATCATATCCTTTAAACATATCAGGAAGAAGATCTTCGGCATTAAGTTCAACAGCGGCTCCAAGGTGTGTCGCAAAGGTCCTCTCCGAGTCGGGGGTTATTAAAGCAACGGCGGTACCGGTTGGGGAATCACGCCTCAGCAGTATTGTGCTGACCCCTGCCTCTTTCATGTCGTTTTCGAAGATATCTCCTGTCTCATCTTTCCCAACTGCGCCTATAAACCCTGTTTCTGCACCGAGTCGTGCAAGTCCGTGAATTGTATTGGCAGCTGATCCGCCCGATAGAAAAGTACTCTTAAGGTTCCTTGTTTCATATATTACAAGTCCTGATTTCCCGGCGTCCACCAGGGTCATGCTACCCTTTGGCAGTGAGAACCTTTCAAGTAACTTATCATCATTGATCAGAGTTAAAACGTCCACCAGTGCGTTGCCTATACCTATAATCCGTTTCATTCAATAATTTTGTTTAAATATATTGTTAAATTCGCTAAAAGCCTTTACTTTTGCAACGCTAAAAAAGAAAAAATCCTCAGTAGCTCAGCTGGTCAGAGCGGCGGACTGTTAATCCGTAGGTCGTAGGTTCGAGCCCTACCTGGGGAGCTCGGAATGAAATGGAGATTCCGCGATAGCGGAAAGAAAAAAGAGCGGGAGTGAGAGCCCTCCTTCGTTAAAACTACGGAGGACAATGCGGGAGCGAGCACACTCATTCTTTTTTCCTCCCTCGTCCACCGAAGCTTTAGCGAAGGTGGAAGACTCGCGCTTACGCTAACACTTTTTTGTCAGTCTCACTTGTCGACTTCCCTGAAATTGCCAGGGGGCAAAAGGTGACAATTGACGCAGTCAGGCTTACAGTTGAGGTGAAGGAGGTATATGTTATTCGGGGGGTGCACTACTACATTATTAACTTCAGGATAATCATGTAATAAGATTAGATCTGCTGCAAACTCTTGATAAGTCCTCCATAGTAAACCACCATCCAAGTCGACTTTAACAGAGGGCTGTATTGATAGAAAAAAACTTGACTTTGGCTTTTGATTTGTCTAATTTTGAAATGACAATAGAAAGTTTGTAATTTAATCGGTCTGCGCAAGGAAGTTTTCTAAGGGTAATACAGTAATTGTTTATCTATATTTTTTTCGTTAATTCCGAGACGCTTTTATGATTTACACACATGTGATTAATCAAGGGGGTAGTGGTATTAGAAGCCCTTCTGGTTTTTTGGTTAGGTTGCCAAAGCGAGTAACATAGTCAAGGAAACAAAACAGGTGAAGACATGTGTAAACTAAATAATAGTTAACAAATTACAACTAACAAACAACAAGGAGGAATAGAAAATGGAAGCTAATTTCAAATTCTTAATATTATCCGACCCAGCTTTTGGAGAGTTCAATAGGTTCGTCGGAGTTTATAAGTTTGGTGATCCTGTAGCACTCTTGTTTAGCGCCGGAGAAAGTTTTATTAACTGTGAGATTCTTAATCGAAAGGCTGAAAGAGCAAATGTGCTGAATCTTCCTAAGGGAGCAAGCGAATATTTTAAAGATTTGTCTCTGCTTCATAATAGGCAGGGATTAAGAAGACTACAAAGAGCAGGTAAAGCAGTACAGGAAGCGATAAAGATGTACCCAAAGGTGTTGGAAAAAGAGGATAAACTTGTTTCTGAAAAGGAGATGAAGGACATTCTTAGGGATTATGATGGGATGTTTAAAAGTGAGCTCTTTGAAATGGATATTACTTCTACGGAAGCCCAAGAAATCTGGAATGAGTATAAAAAAGCTCGTAATATTGTAGATGTCAATGGAATGAGCGGTCTTATAACATATGCCGGAGAAAAGATCAATGAATTGGAAAAGGCAAGAAAAGATCTTGCGAAAGGACGAGAGCACACAAGTCCACTTCCATGGTGGAAAATAGTTCTAATTGCTGTTGCTCTAGTAGTATCTATAGCTTCCGTCGTTTATTGTTATAAGAAGCAAGATTGTAAGTGGGTATGGGCGATGGTAAAAGCTATTGGCGGTGCATTATTCCAAACTCTAAAAGCCGGTTGTTAAAGATTATTTGTAATCAACAACTGTGCAAAATGATCGCTTAACATACGGCTCCAGGTTACGGCATATCGCAGCCTTTTTCCTGGAGCTGTAGCGTTAGTAAAACGGAATGAAAAAAGAAAGAAATTCCATAATCCAACCTAAAACACGCGGTCATTGAACATGATTGTATTAATAGGTTAGAAAGCGTCGCCAACCACTCAGATTATCGTGTCTATGGCCAATACGCCGCCCAGCAGGCTCTGATTTGTATAGACTCATAATAGTGAGATTGGGACAACGTTGTAATGATAATCAATTAACACAGTTTGCGTTTATATGTTCTTCCTGCTCGGTAATTTAAGGCTTGACAGAGCACCCCCACTAAATTTGCGATTTTTACTCTTTTGTTCACGTAAAAAATCTATTTCTAAAGATTATCTTTCTCAAGTGGTACCAGACCCTAACTGAAAAAGATATTTCTCTGAAAATAGAGAAAAAGCCTCTGTAAATCTCAAAATCATAAACTTCTGAAAACATCCTTTCTGAAGAAGAGAACAGCATGTCAAAATACTCTGAAGCTGGTTCTATTCTGTTTAACTTAAAAACTTTCTGTATCCTTTGTGAAATCCCTTGAGTCCTTTGTGGTTAAATATTCTTAACCCACAAAGTAACACAAAGGAATACAGTAAATTATGAATACTCATGTATTAAACAGACTATAATTCAGTACCAATTCAATACATGGTTTTTTCTTAAGATCAACAATGCATTTATATATTATTCTTACCTTTAAGGGTAAACTGTAATATGACTTTGTAATAAACACTTTTGAGTTTGGTTTTGTAGGTGCCATCTGTATAAATCTAGTTATTAAATTTTCGGAAATACAGGTATTCAAAATGTACAGGAAAATCTTGTTTCCAGCTATAATAATCGCATCGGGGTTGCTGTCCTGTAATGAAGATTTCCTGACGAAACAACCACACGGAGTTGCTGCAGGATCAGTAATTGAGTCACCTGAAGGAGTCGAAGCTATTCTTGTCGCAACCTATGCTTCAATCAGAGGCACCTCAATGAGTGGTGCAATGGGAACAGACTGGACTTATGGAAGTGCCTATTCTGATGATTGTCATTTTGGGCATAGTGCCGGAACCTTTTGGGATCCAATGGACAAATATAAAATACTGATTGCTTTTCCTGGCTTTCGTGACAGGTGGAGATTCTGCTATGAAGGAGTTTCACGTGCGAATCGTGTCATAGAGTTTTTAATTAAAAACCAGCAGGGAGAGAAACCTATTCCCCCCGAAAGAGCTATCCAGATAGAAGGAGAGGCTAAATTTCTCAGAGCATGGTTTCATTTCCAGGCAAACAAGGTCTTTGAATACATTCCATATATTAAAACAGAAGCTGAGCTCGCTCCAATCCTGCCTGAAAATGTGCCAAATTCTGATCATGGCTGGGATGGCATCGAAGAAGATCTGCAATTCGCAATTGATAATCTGCCTGTAAATCATCCACTTGGTGAAGTAGGCCGACCGACAAAATTTGCTGCAGAAGCAGTAAAAGCCCATGCCCATCTGTATCAGAAGGAATTTGATAAGGCCAGGGAGCTTCTTGACGATATTATCAACAACGGAGGTTTTGAACTTGTTCCGGACTTCTATGACAACTATGACATGACACATGAAAATAATAGAGAATCCATTTTCGAGATTCAGGTGGCTACAACTGCAACAAGTCACAACTCTTTATATCCTGCAGGTGCTGCTTTCCATCAGAGAGGACCGGCGAGTTTGGGTGGATGGGGATTCTTTAATCCGACTCAGTTGCTTTTTGAGGCATTTCAGGTAAATAATGACGGATTGCCAATTTTAGATATCTCTGATAGAGAGCCATTAACCAATGATCAGGGTATTAGTAGCAATTCAGAATTCATCCCGACTGATCACCTTCTGGATTTAAGAGTTGACTGGACAATTGCCCGTCGGGGAGTTGACTACCTCGGCTGGGGGATCCACCCGGGTAAGGCCTGGATAAGAGAGCAAGATATCAACGGCCCATATATGACTAAAAAATACATGCATTTCAAATCTGAACAGATCCTAAATAATTATGGTAGTGGATTCTACAATGGCAAAAATTACAGGTTATACCGGTTAGCCCATATAATATTGTGGAGAGCCGAAATTGCAGTTGAAGAAGGTGACCTGGATTATGCAAGAAATCTTGTAAATAAAATCCGGGACAGGGCAAAAAACAGCACACCGGTTATGGGCTTGTGCACATCATACTCCGACCTTGAGAACAAACCACAGGTAGATTGGACTCAACCCGCTGCAAACTATAAGGTTGAACCTTATCCCCCCGGTCATGCCACATTTTCGAATATAGAGGATGCAAGAGAGGCTGTGAGAATGGAGATAAGGCTTGAATTTGCTACAGAGGGTCACAGATTCTTTGATCTCAGACGCTGGGGTTTGGATAACTCTGTACTAAATGACTTCATTCAGCGAGATCAGATAATGACAAATTATATGAAAGGAGCTATTTATGATCCTGAAGAGGATGATTTCTGGCCATTACCACCTGATGAAGTAGAACTCCAGAAGGGAATCCTTCGTCAGGATTCTTCATACTTAAGTTACGAATTCCCAGCTTACAAATAAAAAACCTGATATTATATTACTTAGTCAACTCCTAACTGCAGAAGAAAGAAGGAGTGAGCTGGGACGAGAGAACGAGGAGCATCGCGACGAAGTCCCGATGAACATAATGAATCAGGAATTGCACGATCGCCAGCCTTCGCTACCTCCTCCTCCGGTTGGCGGATACGGACTTCGTCCGCCGTAGCGGACTATGTCCGTCGAAGCCGGAGGTCAAAGAAAGCTACGGCTGACAAAGCACGATTACAACATTGCAGTATTGCCCCGCTACCAGTATCAGGCTATTCTTCTTTATCATGGATCATAAACCATTTTCCGTGTCATTCCTCCGTCGATGATTATGTTGGCACCGTTAATAAATTCGCTACCCGCACCGGTAAGGTACAGACAGGCTTTCGCAATATCTTCAGGCTTACCGACTCTTCCAGAGAAATGCTGCCGGTGATCTGTTTCCCGGAGCTGGCCATAATCTCCGGTCTCAATCCAGCCCGGACTAATACAGTTAACACGGATATGATCGGGAGCAAACGATGCTGCCAGAGCATGAGTCAGTGCAACAGTGCCGCCCTTTGATGCTGCATAGGCTTCAGAAGCCGGTTCCGACATAAAAGCCCTTGTAGAGGCAATGTTCACTATCGATCCGCCACCATGCTCCTTCATAATCATTGCTGCCTCCCGTGAGCAGAGAAAGACACCCCTGAGATTGGTATTGTTGACCATATCCCAATCTTCCACACTCAGCTCGAATGGAGAGACCCACTTCGATATACCTGCATTGTTTATGAGAATATCAATTGTCCCAAAAAGCTTTACTGCCTCACCGACCATTTTCCTGATCTCGTCCGGTAAACTGACATCGGTCCTGATAAATGCAGCAATGCCTCCACTTTTCCTGATGGCCCTTTCGGTATCTGCTCCTGTTTTCGGATCTTTTTCAGCAATGATGACCCTTGCTCCGCTGCCAGCATAGGTCTGTGCAACTGTGCGGCCTATACCTCTGCCGGCGCCTGTTACGATTACAACCTTGTCTTTAAAACTCATTCTTCTGCCAATTAATATGTTCTTAAATTCCTGACATGTAATATTTGCTATTTTAATTCGATCAGTATTTCCATTTGTTGACATCCCCTGCTTTTCCCCGGTAATCCTGATGGAAAACAATAATCAGGACTAAATAAAATTACGAAAAATAAAATGATTGCCGGGAATCAATAACATCAATGCAATGTATTATAATATTATATGAGTATCCGGAATCAATAATATTCATTTAATATTTGTTTCTATTCTACATGTACTCATCCCCCAAGCCTTCGCATAAGCTTCGGCCTGCAAAGCCTGCCCCCTTCTCTATTTCATAAAGAAGGGGGAGTGTATTTAATTGCATATCAGATATTTCCCCCTCTTTACGAAGTAGAGAGGGGGAAAGCCTGAACGAAGTGAAGGAAGGGGGTGAGTACATGAATTCATAGAGTTGTATTTTAAGCACTTAGTATGTTTTATTAATCTTAACCGATACTCATTTAATATTAAAAACTGTATTGGTGGTGGGTTCGTTGCATGCAACGAACCTGCTGCCAAAATTTTATTTGCCCCGTATCCATTACTTTCCTAACTTTATCAGACTGATAAATAAATCCGACCATGGCCAGCCTTATTCCCGGCTACGAATACGACATCTTCATCTCCTACCGCCAGAAGGATAACAAAGGCGACAGGTGGGTAAGTCAGTTTGTGGAAGCTCTGAAAACAGAACTCGAGTCCACCTTCAAGGAAGATGTCGGAGTTTACTTTGATGTCAATCCCCATGACGGGCTCCTGGAAACTCACGATGTTGATGAATCACTTAAGGAGAAATTAAAGTGTCTTGTCTTCATCCCGGTAATATCCCGTACCTACTGCGATCCGAAATCTTTTGCCTGGGAACATGAGTTTAAGACATTTGTGGAACAGGCTTCACAGGATGAATATGGTCTGAAGGTAAAACTACCCAACGGCAATGTAGCAAGCAGGGTGCTGCCTGTTCAAATTCATGACCTCGACAAAGAAGATATTGCACAATATGAATCTGTTCTTGGAAGTGTGCTCAGAGGAATAGAGTTCATTTATAAGGAAGCTGGTGTTGACAAGCCACTTACCCCTGATGATGATGAAAAGAAGAACTTAAATAAAGCAAAATACAGAATTCAAATAGTCAAAGTAGCCCATGCAATTAAAGAGGTTATAACTTCATTAAAACAACCCGGGCTGACAACTGAAGCACAATCTGAGAAACCAGTTACAGAAAAACCTGCTAAACCTGAAAGACGGATTTCAAAAATATTTATTGGTTCAATAATTACTTTATTTTTAGTTGCGGCCGGCTTGATTCTTGTTACAAAGCTGTTAAGGCCTTCTGCCAGAATAGAAAAGTCCATTGCAGTCCTGCCATTCCGTAATGAAAGTCCTGATCAGGAGAATACTGCCTTTGTAAATGGACTTATGGAAAAGACCCTTAATAACCTGCAACTGATTAAAGATTTCAGGGTAATTTCCAGGACATCTGTTGAACAATACCGTGATCAGAACAAAACGATTCCTGAGATCGCCAGGGAACTCGGTGTAAATTATATAGTGGAAGGAAGTGCCCAGAAGTATGGAAATGCCTTCAGCCTGAGTGTGCAATTGATAAAAGCTTACAAGAGGGAAGATCACCTGTGGGGCAGATCCTTTGAACAGGAGATCAGGGAAGTAGATGATATCCTGGCAATACAAACCGAAATTGCTGAAGCAATTGCCAAGGAACTTGAGGCAAATATCACGACTGATGAAAAACAGTTGATTGACAAGATCCCTACAAGAAATCTTACAGCATTAGACTTTTATCAGAAAGGCAAGGAAGAATACACTAATTACACATTGAGAATTAATGATAGTGAGGCACTTGACAGAGCCCAGGATTTATATTTAAAAGCATTAGATTATGATTCAACATTTGCTCAGGCATATATTGGATTAGCATGGATTTATTGGGAGAAGAATTATTCGAGTGAGTTCTTTACCGGCAGTTTCATGGATTCAGTAATGATGATTATTGATAAAGCACTTTCTTATGACAACCAATTATCAGAAGCATATACAATAAGAGGAAAATATTATTTTCAAATTGGGAAGCCAGAGCAGGCTATTATGGAGTTTGACAGAGCTTTGAAATATAATCCTAATGATTGGGAGGCGTATTTGGGGAAAGGAGAACTTTTTTTGGTTGTAGCCGAGGAAATGGATAAGGCAATTTTAAATTTTTATCATGCTTACTCAACTTATAGAGGTCCACAATTGCCTATTGTTTTGAATTATATTTCATTAGCATACCAATGGGCGGGATTTATGGATCAGGCAAATATGTTCGACAAGAAAATCGTTGAATTAACCTCTGATTCGGCTACATACTTTCAAAATCAGGGAAGAACCGAAAATTACCTTGGAAATTATGAAAAAGCCGTCAACTATTGGGCAAGATCATATGCATTTGATTCAACAAGGATAAATACTCTTCTGAATTTAGGAGAAATTTATTCTTTCATGAATCAAAATGAAAAATCATTAACATACTTCATTGAATATATTAACCTCCTTAAAGCCAGCGGATCTATCACAATCAATTCTATGCATCGAATTGGATATGCCTACTGGATTAACGGATATAAAAACGAATCAGAATACTTTATGGATGAACAAAAGAAGTATTGTTATGAAAGCATCAGGTTGAATCGCCATAATGTCGCAACTAAATATGTGTATTATGATCTCGCTGCTGTTTATGCATTCACAGGAGAAACTGATGAGGCACTTGCAAATCTTCAGATGTTCAATCAAAGATTGAGAATGCCTTTATGGGTTGTGACGCTTATTAAAAATGATCCTTTATTAAACAGTATCCGGAACGAACCAGAATTTCAGCAAATCGTTAGAGATATTGAAGTCAAATACCAGGCAGAGCATGAGAGGGTGAGGAAATGGCTTGAGGAACAGGGGATGCTTTAAATAGAATAATCTGCTTTATAAAAGCATATTTAGGCAGAGAGGAGTATTTTTCGGGACCTTTGAAAAAGATGCCTCTGTAAAAGATTGATTATATGCGTAGTGGCAAAATAGTTCGAACCCTGCCTGGGGAGCGCCGAAAGAACACATATCTTTCAAAACCGCTATCTCCCCCTCTCCAACCACTTTCCCTCTGGAATAAATCCTTCCAGATTTAATAATATAACATAAACTCACAAATTCTGCTATACTTGATTCTGACTTTCCAAAGCAAAATAAACTTGACTTTGGTATTTATCCGTCATAACTTTGCTTAACAGATTACTAAATCATCATAGATTATTAACTAAAACCTGTAATTATGAAAAGAAATTTCTGTTTTGTTTTGACTTTTGCAATGATTCTTATTACCTGTAATAATCCTAATAAGGATGTAGAAGAGAATCCGTATGAAGGTGCATGGGAATTGACTTACTCAAAGTGGGTTTTTCCTGATACTATTTATGAGATTACCCAATTTGTTAATCCATCTGTAAAGCTTCTGACAAAAAAGCATTGGGCATTTGTTAGACTAAGTGAAATGAACGAGGTTTATGCTGGAACTGGAGAATATACATTTGATAGCGCTACTTATACTGAAAATATCAAACTCCATTATAATACCAGTGTAGCAGGCAATTCATTTGGATATAAATCTTCAATAGAAGGAGATTTGTGGAAAATTTCTATTATTACTATGCTGGATTCTGTTCAAGTTGAAGGAACAGAGACATGGAAACGTATCATAGAATAATCTACATCAGAAATATGAGTCTATTGAGTCTTGAAATAAAAGTTCATCAACAATCTGATTAATTAACTGAAATTCTTGAGAAAGAAA
Source organism: uncultured Rikenellaceae bacterium (assembly GCA_964633195.1). Lineage (GTDB taxonomy): Bacteria > Bacteroidota > Bacteroidia > Bacteroidales > VadinHA17 > LD21. The sequence goes on from CAZWFL010000006.1 coordinate 37,934, forward strand.
AACAAAGGGCTGATTCTAGTGCAATGGAGGCTATTTTTGCCACAAAAGGGGATGCCCTTCTTATTTTACTATACTCCGTGGATAATACAAATAGAGTCCTCCCAAGATCGGTATTGAACATACCTCATTTTTTAACCGGATCCAAAGATTAGCTGAATATCCTTCGTTTTTATAGGATATATCGGTTTTCCCGGGAACCTGGCGAAGATATTTGAGAGTCCATCACCAAGAACATAATATTTAAAGTCTGGTACTCCAAACACTCGTTCAACACATTTTACTACATGTCCATTCATAAAAGTCAGTTTTTGGGTCTGATCGAGTATTCCTCCCAATAAGTTGATGTATGTATAGATTTTCTGCACGATATTTGCAATTACTTGTTTAAGTACGTATATTTGTACTTAATTAAATTATAAAGGGCTTCGTCATGATTGCAGCAAATTATTCTGAATTCAGAAAAGAGCTTAAGGGTTACCTTGACAGCGTAGAGTATAATAATGAGACACTGATCATTAAACGCGGATCAGGTAAAGGAGCTGTACTTATCTCTCTTGAAGAGTACAATTCCATTATGGAAACTTTGCACTTGCTCAGTTCAAAGAAGAACGCACAAAAACTTTACGAATCTTTTGAACAGATGCATTCGGGCAACACTGTCCAGGGTAATTTAATTGAAGAATGAAGAGAATTATCTTTTCAAAAAATGCATGGGAAGATTATGTCTTCTGGCAAGCAGAGGATAAAAAGATACTAAAGAAAATAAACACTTTAATCAAGGATATTCAATCAAATCCATATTCAGGTATCGGTAAACCTGAACCCTTAAAATATGATTTGGCAGGCTTGTGGTCAGGACGTATTGATCGCGAACATAGATTAGTATACCAGTTAAATGAAAATGAATTACTTGTTTATAGCTGCCGATACCATTATGATAAATAAAATACTTTAGAAGGCAAACGTTATTGAAGACTATTCATTTGATATCTTTATAAGCTGCCACCAAAGGAAGGTTGCACGAATGTCCCGACCCTTTGATCGGGCTTCGCTACGACACGATTGCACGATCCTGTTTCCCTGTTCCACGAATTTAAAGAAACATTTTCTGAAAAATTTCGTAAAAATACCTGTGTGATTGATTAATGAGTGCCTTGTCTGTTTAAACCAGATCTGCTTGGTTATGAGAAGATTGACAATATACACGATTTTTCTGTTGCTGCTTGCATTCACTCTTACAAGCTGCGCCACCAGCAAAAAGAACATCGGCGAGTTAAAAGGGCTTATGCTTCTCGATAATAAACAGTTAAGCAGGAACAAGCCATATTACTCCAGCCATAATAAGAAGACCAAAAAAGCAGCTTACAGAAAATATAAGGATAACAGAAGGCACCTTTATGGAATAAGGAGGTAAGTATTCGATACTCTGTTGTCAGTTGCCAGGCAACGATATCTCAGCTCAAATTTATTTGACTCGCATCACATTCTTTCCTAACTTTATCAAAATTACCCACAAAGATGGCAAGTGTTATCCCCGGTTACGAATACGACATCTTTATAAGCTATCGCCAGAAGGACAACAAGTACGATGGATGGGTCACTGAGTTTGTTGACAACCTTAAAAAAGAACTGGAGGCTACTTTTAAAGAGGAGATAAGCGTTTACTTCGACATCAACCCTCATGACGGACTTCTCGAAACACATGATGTGGATGAAACATTGAAGGAAAAGCTTAAATGTCTGGTATTTATCCCTATAATTTCAAGAACATACTGCGATCCGAAATCATTTGCCTGGGAACATGAGTTCAAGGCCTTTGTTGAACAGGCTTCAGGAGATGATTTTGGATTAAAGATTAAACTGGAAAACGGTAACGTTGCCGGCAGGGTGCTTCCGGTCCGGATATATGATCTTGGTAATAATGATATTAAACTATGTGAATCAATTCTTGGAGGGATGATCCGTGGTATTGAGTTTATCTACACAACTCCCGGAGTAAACAGACCACTCAGATCAAAGGAAGAAAATCCTCAGGATAACCTTAACCACACAATTTACCGTGACCAGATCAATAAAGTGGCTAATGCTGTAAATGAGATTATATCAGGCCTTCAATTAATTCATTCCTCCAACACCGAAATAAAATCTGAAGCTGACGCCGTAAGTGACGGAAGACTGCAAGAGCAAAAAGCTATCCGGTCCGACACCATAGAAAAGGAGTCTGCGGAACAACAACCAAAACAAAAGAATCAGACTAAGCTGAAAAACTGGGTATTTTCAGCTGTGACGTCTGTCATTGTTATCATAGTGATACTATCACTGCTGATTTTTTCAAGCGGAAGTACTCTCTCCTTTAAAGAACGCGACTGGGTCTTGATAACTGATTTTGAGAATCATACTGAAAATCCTGTTTTTGATAAATCACTTTATACTGCAATTTCACTTAGTATCAGCCAATCAAGATATATTAACATCTTCCCCAGATCCGGTATGCTTGAATCACTTGCAAGAATGGGAAACAGGGAACTGACATTTATTGATGAAAAAACAGGCCGGGAAATAGCAATCCGTGAGGGGATTAACCTGTGCGTCGTTCCGGCTGTCAGCGAGGCGGGAACCAGATATGTTATTTCAGCAAGAATCATTGATCCTGAGACAGGTGACCTGCTCAGATCGGAAACTGCCTATGCTGAATCCCGGGATGAGATTCTGCCCAGACTGGATCAGTTAAGCAGAAAAATCCGACGGATCCTTGGTGAATCAAGATATAATATTACGATCCAGAATAAGCCTCTGACGGAAGTGACAACATCGTCTCTTGAGGCTTTGAAACTATATTCTGCCGGTATTGACCAGCACTTATTATTGGATTTTGAAGGTGCACGTAAATATTATGAGGCAGCTTTGCTTATAGATAGTGGTTTTATAGCTGCAAAAGCCTCTCTGGGGAATATTAATATTGAAAGGTTTGATCCCGTAAAGGGGCGGGAATTATTGAGTCAGGCAGTTAAAAATGTTGACAGGCTGACCGAAAGGGAAAAACTTGGTATACTGGCTTTCCACGCCTCAAATGTTAAGAATGACATCCCTGAAGCTCTTAAATATACCAATGCGAGGATTAAACTCTATCCCGATGATGCAGTTGCCCGAAATAACGCCGGCTGGTATTATCAGAATTCAGGTGAGTACGAAAAAGCTGTTGCAGAATATAAGGAAGCTATCCGTATTGATCCAAAGAAAGCACTCCCTTATGGCGGATTGTTATGGGTTTATATCGATTTTATCGGTCAGTTTGATTCTTCCAGGCTCTGGTCGGAAAGAATGATATCAGAAAATCCTCAAAACGCCTGGGGTTACTTCTATATGGGTTCAGCCTGGGTAATGGCAGACAGCATCAAGAGAGCCAGGGATTGGTTTTTGAAAGCCAGAGAGAAGGACCCTGATCTTACTGTGAACCTTTACCGGCTTGCTCATACATACCGCATCCTCGGACAATATGACGAGGCAATCCAAATCCTTAAATACATCCTTGAAAAAAATAAGCATGAAACCTCAGCTTACTATGATTTAGGCGTTAATTACGAGGCTATGGGAAATAGAACCGAAAGCCGGAAATATTTTACCGGCTTTATGAAAATTGCATCTGACGAATGGATAACCAGGTGGCCGGATTCGCCCGACACATATACCAGCCTGGCAGCGGTATCAGCACGGCTGGGCGATATGGATTATTCTCAGGAAATGCTGTCAAAAGCAATTGGAATTGATTCAACATTACATGATAAATTTGCTTATGTGCTTTGTGTCCAGGGTAAGATCCCGGAAACTCTAAAACACCTGGAAACGTCTCTTCAGAAGGGTTACCGTAATTTAGCCTGGCTAAAACTTCATCCTGATTTGTGGAATTTACACTATGATGTCCGGTTCAGGGACCTGTTGAATAAATACTTTAATTGAAATATACTTGTCAGGCCTGACTAACCTGACGGACGCCCTGGTGTGATACGGAGAATAAACAGTATAACTTTGATAGTGAAATAAATAACGTCCAGATGTCAAGCATTATTGAAGGATATAATTACGACATATTCATAAGCTACCGCCAGAAGGATAATAAGCATGATGGCTGGGTGACTGAGTTTGTTGATAACCTGAAAGGAGAGCTTGAATCCACATTCAAGGAAGAAATTAGTGTATATTTTGACATCAATCCTCATGACGGCCTTTTGGAGACGCATGATGTTGATGAATCCCTGAAAGAGAAGCTTAAATGTCTGGTTTTTATTCCCATTCTGTCCCGTACTTATTGTGATCCAAAATCATTTGCATGGGAACATGAGTTCAGGGCATTTGTTGACCTGGCGTCAAATGATCAATATGGCCTGAAGGTTAAACTGCCAAACGGTAATGTGGCACGCAGGGTGCTTCCTGTGAGAATTCATGACCTGGATCCCGGTGATGAGAAACTTTGTGAAGCGGTTCTGGGAGGAGCCCTTCGCGGTATTGAGTTTATCTATAAAGAACCCGGAGTTAACAGGCCATTAATCTACGAAGATGATGAGAAGAGTAACATTGGCAAAACAAGATACCGCAACCAGATTAATAAGGTAGCCATTGCCATAAAAGAGATTGTTACAGGGTTAAAGACAGAGACGGTTCCATTTTCAGGGGAGAGCTCTCAGCACAGAGAATCTCAAAAAGAAGACCACACTGAAGTCACAAAACCGGACAAGGAAAAGATACCTTATACAGGAAAGCATAAGATATTCTATGGAACAGTATTACTGGTTGTCCTGGCAATTGCAGCTATTTTTGCTTATCCGAAAATATTCAAACGCGACAAGCTGGTAAGTCTCAGATCATCCGGCGAAAGGATTGCCGTGGCCGTGATGCCGTTTCAGAACCTGACCAGTGACACGGTATGGAATGTGTGGCAGGAAGGGATACAGGATATCCTGATATCCTCACTCTCCAACTCGGAAGAGCTGAAAGTAAGGCAGGTCGAATCGGTAAAAAGCCTCGTCAGAGGTCAGGGGATTGTTAACTATGCCTCCATCACTCCCTCTGTCGGCAGTGCAATCTCACGGAAGCTTGAGGCAGATGTCCTTATCCTGGGAAGCATAAAACAGGCAGGGACCATCAGCCGCCTTTATGCACAGATCATTGACCCGGAAACAGAGGAAGTGTTCAGGTCTTTTCAGATTGAAGGCCTTTACAGGGAGGAGAGCATTTTTCTTCTGATCGACTCACTGTCAGTAATGGTGAAAGACTTTCTCATTCTGTCGGAACTGCAAAAGAACACTCCCCTGCTTAATACATCTCTCCTGTCAACCTGGTCACCTGAAGCATACAGGTATTTTGTCCATGGAAGAAGCGAGTTCCATAAAATGAACTTCTTTTCAGCCATAAACTGGTTCTCAAAGGCGATAGATATTGACTCGAACTTTTATCTGCCCGTCATCATGACATCACTGGCCTACAGTAACCAGTTCGAGCTTGAATTTTGGTTGTCAACAACCTACGACAGGCTTCACCTGCTGGAGCAGGCAAAAGAATGGTGCCTCAGGGCATGTGATAAAACAGACCGGATGTCTGTGCAACAGAAAATACATGCAAACTGGGTGTATGCTTGTCGTTTTGAAACTCCGAACGATCAAATCAAGTACCTGAAGCAGCTTATCCAGCTTGATGACCAGATGGTGGGCACCTATTTTAACCTTGGTAGCTGCTACCTCGTATTGCAGCAATATGAAAAGGCCATTCCAGAATATGAGAAAGCACTGGAAATATATGATAATTGGGATATCCCACCCTCCTGGGCTCTGAACTATAATTATCTGGGAAAGGCTTATCAAAAAAACGGGCAGTACAAAAAGGCGGAAAAAGTCTACAAAAAGGCAGAACAATATTTTCCTGATGACATTGAGCTGGCCGGATGGCAGGGAATCCTGTACGGGTTGATGGGTGACACCATTAAAGCACTCAGGTATTGGGACAAACTTGTTACCCTCTCAAGAAACATACCCCTGTCCGAAGCGACCATTGCCACACTGCAAGCTTTTGGTTTCAATGAAGCAGACATGCCTGACAGGGCCGAGGAGTATTACCGGCAGGCCCTGTCACTGGAACCCGGTAATCCTGAACGGATCAACAATCTGGCCTACTTCCTGATCGATAAGGAGAGAAACACGGATGAAGGCATGAAGCTCGTTAATGAGGCACTTGAAGCAAGTCCCGGACATTTTAACTTCCTGCATACCAAAGGATGGGGATTGTACAAAATGGGAAAATATGATCAGGCTCTTGAACTGCTTCAGGAAAGCTGGGACTTACGACGGGAAAAAGCAGTTTACGAACACGTTCCATTTCTTCATCTCGAAGCAGCAAAAAAGGCAGTTGCTGAACAGAGATAAGAAAGAAGGGGCGAAAGAGCGAAAGAGCGAGGGAGCGAAGAGCACAGGCTATTATGAGTGGATGGCTGAAAATCTCAGGACAACAAAATTAAATGATGGTTCTGAGATAACCCTGGTTACCGATAACACCGAGTGGGCCCGGATTTCTTCTCCTGCATTTTGCTGGTACAACAATAACGCTTCAGATTCTCCGGATGATTATGGTGTTTTGTATAACTGGTATGCAGTTAATACGGGTAAGCTCTGTCCGGCGGGCTGGCATGTTTCTGATGAAACCGAGTGGTATTCACTTGTATACCCCTTCGACAACAACCTTCAAAGAAACATGGCAACCAACTACGCAGGTTGCGGTCTTGCCAAACCCAATTCAGCCCTTGCCGCCAGCTGCAATATCAGACAGATCAGAAAACCAACCGGCAACAAAAGAAACGGGTACTCTGTCCGTTGTGTGAAGGATTAAAAAAATGCAGCGAAGGGGCGCCTCCTTCGTCAGCGCCTCCGCAGAGTAGCTTCAGCGCTCGCGGAAGACTACGGACTTCGTCCGACGAAGTCCCGATAAATCGGGACGAAGTCGGAGGCCGAAGGATGGGGCGATAGAGCGATGGGGCGATGGAGCGATGGGGCGAGGGGGCGAAAGGGAGACAGGAAGAGGGAGCTTGGATTTGGTTTATTGTTATTGTAACTTTGGATAATTGCGGTACCTGTATGGAATATCCATGTGCCATGTAGTCCGACAAGAAAAATCATCGCCTGATCACAGTACCAAAATAAACCAATAATAAAACATGAAATCCAGAACAATTACTGCAGCAACAAAAAGCCGTCTAATAATATTTGCTGCTTTCATTTCCTTTTTGATTTTATCAGCAGCCTGCACCCGGCGCACTGCTGCACCTGAACTTGCCTTTCCCCTGAAAGAATATGTAATGGCAGGGGATGACGCATTTGAATATAAGATCACAGATTCGGTTGACGGAGAGAACTGGACAGCCTGGTCTGTGAAAATGGTATCCGGTACCTGGCTTACGGAAAATGATGTTGACTCCGTAACCTGGTGGCACTGGCTAAATATCATAATACCTGATCATGTGAGGGAGAGTGAGTCGATGATGTTCATAGGCGGTGGATCATCACGCGACACTGTTCCACCATCACCGGATGAATGGCTGATAGCAGGGGCCGTGGCAACCGGCTCGATCATATCACATATAAGCAATATTCCTTTTCAGCCAATTGATTTCAAGGGCGACGACAGGGGAGGACGATACGAGGATGACCTTATCGCATACGGATGGAGGAAATACCTCGAGAGCGGGGCATCAGAGGATAAAACTGAGTGGCTCGCGCGCTTCCCCATGACAAGGGCTGTTGTAAGGGCAATGGATGTGGTGCAGGAAATAAGCAGCCAAAAAGGTGCTCCCGTTGACAGCTTTTTCGTCGCAGGCGCTTCCAAGAGAGGATGGACAACATGGACCACGGCAGCTGTCGATGACCGGGTTATGGCAATTGCACCAATAGTGATTGATCTCCTGAACCTAATACCATCCTTCAAACACCACTGGCAGTGTTATGGCGAATGGTCCCCTGCCGTTGAGGAGTATGTCACAGAGGGTATCATGGACAGGATGGATGAACCCGAATTCAAAGAGTTGCTTGAAAAAGTCGAACCATATTCGTTTGCCGGTGAGCTGACTATCCCAAAATATATTGTGAACGCCACCTCCGATGAATTCTTTGTTACCGATTCCTGGAAGTTTTACTGGGATGACCTGAAGGGAGACAGTTATCTTCATTATGTCCCGAATGCTAATCACAGCCTGCGTAACGCCTACCAGCCGATAAGCCTTATATCCTTTTATCAGAGGATTATTACAGGAACTGCCATACCTTCCTTCGACTGGACAATCAGTAACGATACCATCTATGTGGAGGTTGATCCTGAAAGCGATTACATGATTAACAAATGGGAGGCCGTGAACCCCACAGGCAGGGATTTCCGCAAATTTGTGGTTGGAGATGCCTGGTACAAAGAAGAAATAAATCGGGACAAGAACGGAAAATACACTATTTACACAGAAAAGCCCGACAGCGGTTACAAGGCTGCCCTTGTTGAGGTAATTTTTGATCCCGGAACTGTATTTCCGCTTACCTTCACAAGCGGAACAGTAGTTGCACCCGACACTTATCCTTTTCCGCCATTCCAGGCACCAATGCTGAAAAGGGTGAGGGAGCCATGAGGAGATAGTACGAAAGAGCGAGAGAACGATAGGGCGATGGAGAAGCGTACAAAATATTACTAAGCTGCTTCGCAGCGAAATGTTTGTAGAACGGTAATTACCCTTATCCCTTTCTGAGCCGCGTAGAGGCGGCATGTTTGTATATCTATATCAGATCCATAATACTAATTGTTATATTTGTTAAAACCAACTATCTCAAAAGATGAAGATAATCCTTAACCCTTGTTCTGTTAAACCTGGTATTATTACTCCATTACGGAATAAGAAGCCTCTGTTATTCCTGTTGATAATAATATTGTCTGCAGCGATTAATACTTCCCTTGCCCAGGACGATGAATGGCGTTTTATTAACGGAGATCCCCTTCCTGATGCACCGGAGCTGGCAGTAAGGGGTGAGTTCAAAGTCGGAGTAAGAACGATTACCGTGGTGAATAAAGGTCAGGTTGATATTCTCAATTTCAAGGAAGGAACTGAACCAACTTACGACAGAAACCTGAAACTGGAGATCTGGTATCCGGCATTCTATTCTGACGGAGAAAAAGAATTTACATCATATGAGGAGGAGAGACCGGTGCCAAAAGATCCGGAACGCAAAGTTATCAGATATAATTTCACAGGGAGAGCATCGCGTGATGCAGCCCCCGACACAAAGAACGGGGCTTTTCCCCTGGTGATAGTATCACACGGGTACGTCGGATCCAGGCTATTATTGACTTACCTTACTGAAAATCTGGCATCAAAGGGATACGTGGTTGTGGCAATAGATCATATGGAATCAACCTACGGCGATGCAGGAGGTTTCCAGAGCACTCTTCTTAACCGCTCCAGGGATATCCTGTTTGTTCTTAACCAGATTGCAGACCTGAGCAAACCCGGAGTCAATAGTTTTCTGGCAGGACTGGCCGATGCAAGCAATACCGGGCTTATAGGCTATTCGATGGGCGGATATGGTGTACTTAATGCAGCAGGTGCTGGTTACAGCCCGAACCTGGTTAATATGTTCGCCACAATGACCGGTGGCAGTAAAGCAATAGAAGTTCTGTGCACAAACAATCCTGCCTACAAAGCCATGAATGATACCCGGATAAAAGCTGCAGTTGCATTCGCTCCATGGGGAATGCAGCTAAATATATGGGATCAGGAAGGATTACAAGGATTGAAAATACCGGTATTCTTTGTTGCAGGCACTCTTGATGATATATCGGGTTACGAAAAAGGGACCAGGGCAATATTCGAAGGGGCAGTCAACATCGACCGCTACCTGCTTACATACATCAATGCAAGGCATAATGTGGCTCCCAATCCGCCTCCGCAGGAGTCGCTGAATCATGGTTTGCCTTTCGATTTTTATTATCATTATGCTGAACCGGCATGGGACCAGCGAAGGATAAACAATATCAACCAGCATTTTGTTACTGCCTTCCTGGGTCTTCATCTTAAGAACATGGAATACCGGCAATATCTTGATCTGCCTGAAAATTCGAATACCGGTAAATGGACTGGTTTCAGACCGCGCACATCCGTCGGGCTGGAGCTTTTACACTCCCCGGCTCCCAGGCCGGAATAGCCTGGCCGGCCTGCCAGTGCTGGAATCAGTTGCAGTTGCTGCTAATGAGGAAGGCAGGACATTCGACTACCCACCGGCCGAGGGACTCACATTGCTCATCTTCATTATGAACGAAAAGATAAACTACCTTGTTATGGTTTATTGATATTGTCTCTCAGCGTTCCAAATTCAATACTAATGAGGGGCATGAAAAGAGGTTTTTGGAGATTGAGGTTGCTTTGCAAATCCAGCCCTATGCTAAAAAAGCGCAGCGGAATGAATTTGAAGCCGGTTTTCAATACCAATCCGACAGTGGACAAATTTTCTGGCTCAGAACTATCACGATAACCGATTTCCCAAATGGATGCAACACCTCCCTGAAGCTGAATTCTGAATAATCTGTCGCCGTAATATTTGCCTGCCATAATTCCTACTTGCCTGAATATATCTTCATCTGATGAAAATAGCTGAATTTCCTGGAATTGGAAGAAATCAACAGATAGCATCCATCCATTTCGCAGGTAGTTAGTTTCAACACCAAATGCAGCTCCATTATTATGATTCGGCCACACAAAAATTCCCAGCTTGGGATTAACTGCAAACCCTGTTGTGTGACTTTGCGAAAATGCAGGTGAGAATAGTATAAAAAATGCAAAAACCAGAGAAGTAGATGAAATATGTTTCATGCTTTCATATTTGGTTTGTTCCTGATTATAAGTTCATTATTTGCTTAAACAGCCAATCATTCATCCTACAGCAAATTGACATCCCGGAATTTTTATAAATGCTCTGACCCCCTATGAATCGAACTTTTTTTTAGAGAGGTAAACATACAAAATTATTTCGGTTTATATTCGTAATAGCAAGGAATGACCGATGGTGGTTATTGTGCTGCTGGGAGATACCTGTTGATAACTGCTACTCCTCACTCTTCTGACTGCCAAACCGCAGCTTCATCGATATCCCTCCGTATCTTACACGCAGGTTAAGACTTGTAAGATCGTTAAGTGGCAGCTGAACGAAGGGTTCGATAAGCAGTGTCCCCGCTTTGCCGTATGGAAAGGAGTATCCGGCTGAAAGGTTGGCAAGACCGAAGAGGTCGGTACGGCTGAATGCACCGTAATCATTGCTGACCTCAACAGTAGAGTATCTGGTTTCTGTACTGAATTCACCCGATGTGTTATTGTAACTTTGCTTTGTGTATTCATTCACAAAATCAGCCCTGAACTGCTGATTTAAATAAAACATCGTAGAGGCTCCTGCAGATAAATAAAGGCCGGTGTTATTCTTTTCAAAGATCCTGAAAACAATATTCAGCGGCAGTTCCATGGCCAGCATGCTCAGCTGACCATTGTATGACTCAAGATTGCCGTTGGTACCGTCGTAGAGCGGCAGGGCGTAGTTGAATTCTGTGTTGCCGCTATTGTTCTCAAGTCCGACTGAATTCATAGCCAGCGCAAGTCCGGGACGTACCGAGATCTTTTTTGTGATCTTTTGGTCGAGATAAAATCCGACGGATACTCCTGGAGTTGACGAAACCATTTCTCCGGTCTGTGCCATCAACCCGGAAAAACCCGCCATGATTGTTCTTCTGCCTGATCTCTTTTCACGTTCAACTTCGCCGGTTGCCGATAATACATCTCCTGGATATCTTTTTAAAGCCTCCTCTGTCGGCGTTTCTGTAATCTCAGCACGGTTCAGAAAGCTGCTTTCAGCAGTGAAAGGCATGTGGATTGTATCTATATACGGCACTGTTATCGCAACAGTTGCGTCTTTTACGACAGAGAGTTGCTGAACTTCAGAGATCTCCTGATTACTGACCCTGCTCTCCCTGGGCAGAGGTTCTTTCATTGATGCAACAACCGGAATCTCAGTCTCAGTGGCCTCTTTCGGCAGAGTGGCTTCCATCTCCTTAATTGCCGGAGGTCTGGTTTCTGTTAACACCTCCTGCCTTAGCTGCCGCGTGGATATCCGGTATGCAAGAAACGCGCCTATACCAATGATGACGATCACTGAAGCAGCCCTGGCCCAAAGCGGGATGATCACAGATAGTCTGTGGCGGGTTTTTCTGGCTGCAATAAACGAATTCCATCCCTCGCCGGCCAGATGGTCAGCGTTATAGCTGCTGAAAGTCTTTTTAACTTTTTCCCTGAATATATCGTCAAACCGCTTCATTGGTTCTCCTCCCGGGATTGAAATTCTTAATATAGAGCTGCCTGAGCATCTTCCTTGCCCGAGTCAGATTCGAGCGCGAGGTTGATTCAGTAATGCCAAGTTTCTGACTTATCTCAGCATGTGTGTACCCTTCAATTTCGAAGAGATTGAAAGTTACCCGGTAGTGTTCAGGAAGCTTTCTGTACAGCAGGAGGATATCACCTGCCGTGAGCTCTGCCTCAATAGCAGGTTCCTGTTCCTCTGTTGCCTCGATTTCGCTGATCTCAAGATGTGATGAATGCTTTGCATTCCTCCGGTAATTATCAATGGCAGAGTTTATAAGTATTCTTCCGTACCACGACCGGAAAGGCCTTGTATGATCAAATTCGTTTATTTTGTCAAGTACCTTCATAAAGCTGTCGTTTACCACTTCCATCGCAACATCCTCATCGGCTGTGTATCTGACGGCCACCGACATGGCAAAGGAGAACCAGCGTTTGTAAAGGGTCTCCTGTGCACGGAGTTCCCCTTCCGAACAACGCCTGATAAGATCCAGGTCTGATACACTCTTTTCATCCTTTTCCCATTTGCCCATTATCAGCATCCAGCTTAAGTTCTTTCAAAATAACTTAATTTGGATGGTTTTATGATCGATTATCCTGTATTTCTTCACTTACCTGAAGATAAAACCAAATTGTACCTCAATCCTGTTGAAATGTGTAACAATCTCATTGTTATATCCCCCTCCCCATGTATTCACCTGCCTGAAAATTAACCTCTGGTAGCGGTAACCTAAACCGATATTTACGGCATTTCGTCTCCATGAATAGAGTGCGATGCCAGCACCGGTGTTAAGCATAGGTCCTCCTTTCGATTCAGGGTATAAAACATAGTAATATTCATACCCTCCATCCTGACCGCTCACCGGAAAGCCATATCCACCTTTTAGCCAGATGAACGGAGAAACTTTTGTCTTCAGAGGTTCATACCGAAAATCCGTATAAACCGGCATAACCACAATGCCGAACTCTTCGATGCCTGTTCCGAACCCCGTACTCAGTCCGTTACTGAACTGGTAGCCATTTGAAAGGTGAAAGCTAAAGCTTCCTTCCTTGCTGTTGCTGGTACGGCCGGCGAGAAGCGCGGTGGATAACCTTATTGAGTAACCTCGCTTGTCATCAAATCCTGGCTCTGCCTGCTTCGTATTAACCGTAGAATTAATCTGCGATTTCCTGAGCATGATCACCTGCGGCCTTCTTATCCTCATTACCAGGTAGTCTGACGAGTCGGCTACGATGGTACCTGTCAGAATGGTACCATCGTTAAGCACAACCGTCTGTCTTTCACCCTTCTGAGCCTGGGCAATAAGACTTATTGCCAGTAAGAAAGCAGTAGATATTGACCTTATGATATTCATTGTCTTACTCTCCGTCATCAACAATGACAAGATGGCTTATCTGGACAATGTTAAGCGGATCTGAATAGTCATACTGATAGATCCCGTCTTCGCCTATGAGCATAAGTATGCCGTCCATCGGAATTACATCGAAGGTGTCGAAATCGGGATAATGTGCCAGTTTGTTGTTAATAATGTCAAGCGGATCGGACTTGTCGTATATTTTCAGTCCGGCAGCGCCATCACAGATGAAGAGGAGGTCGCCGTCAATTCCTAACCCGTGCGGATTGAACATAGGGTATGATTTCACAAGATAGGGATTGGTGATGGACGAAATATCAATTACCTCCAGCAGGTTCTGTCCGTTTGCGCACATGGTGCCGGTACGGAGCGTGACATAGGCGTACTGCCCGTCTACAACTACCGGGTCGCAGGCTGTAATATGATCGTATGAGGAGATCTGCCTGGGTTGTGTTGCATTGGAAATATCGTAAATGAGCATGCCGGTTGTTGTTCCTACAAACAGCTTATCTTCAAGCTTGAAAAGTGTCTCCATGGTACGGGGGACGTTAACGCTGTCAACAACACTCATCTTGTCGGCTTTTTCTGCATCAATTGTTTTAAGCATCCACGGATGGGCGATCAGATAAAGATATTCATCGTTCAGCATAAATCTTGCCATCGAACCGCCCGTCCCGGCACCCGACGACCATTGCTTTGCGCCGTCGAAAGAGGCCAGAAAAGCAAATTCCCCACGATATATATAGCCATCCCAGTTACTGCCCGGCTCCCTCTCCTCTGTAACAGTCCTGACTTCCCAGTCAACTATCACGCCCTTACTCTTATCGACCATTGCATAAGGAAACCACCTGTCACCTTCAGGAACTACCTCGGGAAAGATGTTCATGAGACGGCCCACCTCTTTGGGGTTGTCGATGTCGGTTATATCAATGGCAACCAGGTCGATGTAACTGTCGGCATAAAGGATATTACCCTTTATTGCCATGTCGATGTTGCCTACTATTTCGTAGAAAGCTATTTTTTCAGGATTGGCGGGATCTGAATTGTCAATTACATGTATCCCCTTTCCATACTCATTAACGAACAGATAGCCGTCCTTGAAATATATTTTTCCCGGCTGTCTGATCTCAACCGGCCCGCTCTTCTCAAAGCTGGTCCGGAAATCGCTGAATGCCATGTACACTGGCACATTGGCCGTGTAGGTTATCCGCTCCACGGTCTTGTCCATGCAACCCGTCAGGGAAGCTGCGAGAACCAGGAGGGTAATTGATGCTTTTATTAAATTTTTCATACCATTTAAATAGGTTTATGGTTTGTAAGTAATCGGTAATCAGTAATCGGTAATCGGTAATCGGTATTTTGTAATTTTTATCCTGTGACTTTTGCCCAGTGATCTCTTTGTCTCGCTCTACGCTCTTCGCTCTTCGCCCTGCGCACTGAGCCCTGCCTGCCAGCCGAAGCCTTGGCGAAGGCTGGAGCCCTGAGCTCTGTGCTCTGTGCTTTAATCCTGCGGATTAACTACCTGACCGATAAAGAGAAGTGTATTTGTGGTACGTTCGCGGATCGCGAAAACGAACGATTTATCGATCACGAACTGGGGTGGCTCCGCAGGCATACTGGTAAGATTGATGCCTATTGTCGTTACTGCGGCGGCCTCGGTCCCTACCTCATCTACCTCCACAAAGGTGTTCTGCTTCACAAAGCTCACAAAGACAGACTGGTCGGATATTCCCGTGAGGTTTGCCTGGAAAGGGATAAAGGCATCTATCATTCCCATGCTCTTGAGCTGGTCGTTAAGGTACTTCTCGTATGAGAATTTGAACTTAGGCATATAGACGATAAGCTTTCCGAACTCATCCTTCGTGTCTAATCCTGAAGTTATCTCATTCCATACCTGCGGGGTCAGTGACGCGTAAAATGACCCCAGCGATTCTTCGGGAACAATCACAACCATTGTGAAATTGGTGCGTCCGTAGGGCATTTCCACCACCCTGTAATTCCCGCCGAAAAAGACCCTTGTCCCCACCTCGCTTTTCATTGTACTGACATTGATCGTTGAACCACCATCGGGATAAAAGGGACGCTCCAGGGTTTCCGACTTGTCGAACTGATAGCTCCAGTCGCCTTTGAAGTATAAGGCATTCATAATAAACATCACTGCATCAGGGTCGATCATTGCAAGCACTTCGGGTATCTTGCCGTTGGTATTATCGTCGGCCCATTTATTTATTGTTGTAAGGGCTGAAGGGGCTGCAAAGTCAAGTCCTTCAACCGTGGCCTTGTAGTCACTGCTCATTGTAGCGAGGAATGGCTGTTTAACGACAAAACCGTTACGATAGAAAATTGCATTTGCCAGTGCCAGTGTTACTTTCGGATCGGCTTTCAGCAGCTGGTCAACAAGGCTTTTATAAGCTTCGTTGATTTCGTCGATCGTCATGCCGGCAGGATATTTAAGCGCCCCCTGCAGCTGTGTGTAAGTATCACCGCCGCAGCCGTTAAGCAGCATCGTAAGGGCAGTGCTTGCACTCAGGGGTGAGAGCATAAGGTTCTTCTCTTCGGTTTCCGCGACCTTAGTGAAAAGCCCGATCCCGAATTCATTGCTGCTCTCTATTGCCTGTGGTGCCGCAGAGGTAAGTGTAATATTCTTCGGTGTCAGATCGGGTTCACCGGGTTGCTTTTCGCATGTGCTGTGTATTCCCATCAATCCAATACATGCCATTGCCATAATTATCTTTCTCATATTCTTATTGCTTTAAATTAATAATCTCTATTTTTTAAAAAAATCAGGTTATATCTCTATTACGCAAACCAAAGGCCAAACGCTGCAAAGAATTCTTTTTTTTCATGAAAATGTAATTAACACGACTTCGATGTAAGATAATAATACAAATATTTGAAATCATTTGGATCGATCTTTAACAGGCTGGGCAACGCCACGGGTAGGCGGATCCTTTTTCCGGAAATCGGAGGTATTAAAACCAATTAGACCAAACAATACTCCGGTTATAGGGATCCGTATTTTCTGACACCTGTGGTGTCAACATCCAATAGCCCGGGTGGTGTCCCGGGCAGATTCCCCAACAATAATATGGCAATCCCGGAGGGATTGACTTCCAATTTTTTATTTATATTTGTTTTGTGCTATCAAATTGGAATAATTATGTCAACCTACACCCAGATCCTTTATCAGATTGTCTTTGGAAGTAAAGACTATACCTATTTTCTAAATCCTGAAAACCGAGGGCTTCTATTCGGATATATAGTCGGAATGCTGAAAAAGAGAGATTGTCACCCTTATCAGGTGGGTGGCTTCGGCAATCACGTTCATCTGGTAACTCATATTTCACCAAAAGTTTGTCTCTCCGACCTTGTAAGAGAAATAAAAAAGGCAAGTCATGAAATGATGAAAAACGACAGAAGTCTTTTTCCCGGTTTCCGTGGGTGGCAGGTTGGTTTTGGCGCTTTCACCTATCAAATATCATTGAAAAATGTTCTGATAGAATATGTATTGAATCAGGAGCAGCATCACAGGAAAGTAACATACAAGGAAGAATTGATACAGATGCTGAATGATAATCTGGTATCGTTTAAGGAAGAGTATCTTATTGTATGATTATTCGATGGCAACCCCTCCGGGGTTACCATTCTTGTTGGTGCCATTTACCCCGGGCGGGACCGGGGCTAATGGAAGTCAATGCCTCCGGCATTGTCATGTTAACCGGAATGACTTCTCGTCATTTACCCCGGGAGATACCACGGCTATTGGATGTTAATGCCCCGCTAGGGCGGGGCAGGCACGGAGTCGCATTGTTGAAGTATAAAATGCCATCAACTGAATACTGCTTCACATAATACCTCGTGTAAGACCGTGGTTATTCGAAGTCAATAGCTCTGTAAAAATTCCACCATGGGAAATAAAATTGGGTGTGGCGAATTCAACCAGTCCTGATTCATAGATCCTGTTTGCAATCTCAAGAGCATCAGCTCCTCTGGAGACCCTGTACTTTTGATAAATCTTAGTTGTTTTTATTAAGTATATACCGAAAAGATCCTGTAATTCTTTTATCTGACCTTCATATGCGTCCTGCAGAAAATGGACCAGGATTTCATCGGTTACTCCCATATCGAGCCCGTCCTTTAAAGTATAAAATAGCTGACAGATATATACTTTATCGTAATGTTTCAGCTTTTTCACCAGTTCATCCGCTAACTTTTGTGAACTGACAGAGATTTCCGCAGTTAGAGTTCCGTGCCACTTTATTGTGTAATTCTTAGTAAACCTGCTGACAGATTCTTCAATCTCTCTTTTTCTCGTCCCTTCAATGTATTTTACCAGAATTGTATTGGGTTTGATGATAAGCGGAACTTTCTCATCGAAGGCATAATAAAATCTTTCTTCTGCATTGGTATCTTCATCTCTTTCTTCTTCATTGGTATCTTCAACTTTTTCACATCCTGCACTCAAAATCACCACAAGCAGCAGAAAAACTGATGTTTTAATTAATTCTTTCATTCCTTTTTAACAGGTTTATGTTTTATCGGTATTCGGTAATCGGTGATTTTGTCCGGTGATTTCTTCTTTCTCTGTGCTCTGTGCTTTAATCCTGCGGATTAACTACCTGTCCGATAAAGAGAAGTGTATTTGTAGTCCTCTCGCGTATGGCAAAGATGAATGACTTGTCAACAATGAATTGACGTGGTTGCTGAGGCATACTAACCGTTTCGAAAATAGCAATAGTTGTTACCGCTGCTGCTTCCGTTCCCTCCTCATCCACCTCAACGAATGTGTTCTGCTTTACGAAGTTTACATAAATTGAGGCATCAGATATACCTGACAGGTTTGCCTGACCATAGATGAAGGCATCAATCATTCCTAAGCTTATAAGCTGATCATTCAGGTACTTCTCGTATGAGAATTTGAACTTCGGCATATAAACGATAAGCTTCCCGAATTCATCTGCCTCATCTAATCCCTCAGTAATCGAGTTCCACACCTGGGGGGTAAAGGTTGAATTGAATTCCCCGAGTGACTCTGCCGGAACAATTACCATCATCGTGAAATTGGTGCGGCCGTAGGGCATTTCCACCACCCTGTAATTCCCGCCGAAAAAGACCCTTGTCCCCACCTCGCTTTTCATTGTACTGACATTGATCGTTGAACCACCATCGGGATAAAAGGGACGCTCCAGGGTTTCCGACTTGTCGAACTGATAGCTCCAGTCGCCTTTGAAGTATAAGGCATTCATAATAAACATCACTGCATCAGGGTCGATCATTGCAAGCACTTCGGGTATCTTGCCGTTGGTATTATCGTCGGCCCATTTATTTATTGTTGTAAGGGCTGAAGGGGCTGCAAAGTCAAGTCCTTCAACCGTGGCCTTGTAGTCACTGCTCATTGTAGCGAGGAATGGCTGTTTAACGACAAAACCGTTACGATAGAAAATTGCATTTGCCAGTGCCAGTGTTACTTTCGGATCGGCTTTCAGCAGCTGGTCAACAAGGCTTTTATAAGCTTCGTTGATTTCGTCGATCGTCATGCCGGCAGGATATTTAAGCGCCCCCTGCAGCTGTGTGTAAGTATCACCGCCGCAGCCGTTAAGCAGCATCGTAAGGGCAGTGCTTGCACTCAGGGGTGAGAGCATAAGGTTCTTCTCTTCGGTTTCCGCGACCTTAGTGAAAAGCCCGATCCCGAATTCATTGCTGCTCTCTATTGCCTGTGGTGCCGCAGAGGTAAGTGTAATATTCTTCGGTGTCAGATCGGGTTCACCGGGTTGCTTTTCGCATGTGCTGTGTATTCCCATCAATCCAATACATGCCATTGCCATAATTATCTTTCTCATATTCTTATTGCTTTAAATTAATAATCTCTATTTTTTAAAAAAATCAGGTTATATCTCTATTACGCAAACCGGGTGCTAAACGCTGCAAAAAAGTCTTAAAAAAAATTGATTGTCACCTCCCGATGGATTTCCTGGTAATCACCGGAAATGACCGGATATTTTTTAATTTTGTGTAAACACCGCTTATAAAAATGGGATTGCAGCTACCTGACAAGTATAAGAGATTAACCTACTCATACCTGGCCCTGCGAAAAGCCGTGGGATGGATCGGCATTTTGCTTCCCTTTGTCCTTCTGCTTGGTAATACATTAATCTTTGGTGGCAGCCCCGGTCAGCCCTCGATAAGCCTCTATTACCACACCCCGATGAGGGATGTTCTTGTAGGCGGACTTTGTGCCGTGGCCCTGTTCCTTTTTTTCTACAGCGGCTATGACAGGTGGGACAACATTACAGCCAATCTGGCCGGTTTCTTTGCCTTGCTGATAGCTTTCTTCCCGGCCTCAGAGACAGGGCCGGCAGGATTTTCAGACTATATTCACTTCCCTGCTGCCGGGCTCTTTCTGAGTTGCCTGGTTGTATTTTCATTATTTCTCTTTACCAAGGATAATGGGAATCCCACACCTCAAAAAATTATAAGGAACAGAATCTATATCACGTGTGGTGCAGTAATGACAGCATCCCTTATAGCCCTTCTGATCTATCTTATTTTTAAACGCTCGGACCATATGTCGACTCCCTTTATTTTCTGGGCTGAGACGGTTGCACTGGTGGCCTTCGGCATATCCTGGCTGACCAAGGGGGGTACACTCTATCCTGATAAGGAGAACCTGTAATATGAATCAAGCCAATTATTTCAGTGCAATATTAATAATGCTTCTTATGTCCTGGACCGGCAATTTACTCACCGCCCAGGAGATACAGCCTGTTGAAATTAACAGACCCATTTACGGTCAGGATGGAAAGGATGTGACATGGATTCCGACCCCTCAACCGCTTATTGAGGCTATGCTGACGGCAGCGGATGTCACAGCGGATGACTTTGTGATTGACCTGGGTTCAGGCGATGGCCGCGCGGTAATCACTGCGGCTAAAAGGGGCGCAAGGGGCAGGGGGATTGAATATAATCATGACCTGGTTGAGTATTCGAAAAGACTGGCTGAAGCCGAAGGGGTGGCTGACAGGGTGGAATTTTTCGAAGGCGATATTTTCGAAGCAGACCTGTCGGGGGCCACTGTCATTACGATGTTCCTGCTTCCTTCACTTAATGTCAGACTGGCTCCTGTTTTTATGGAGTTAAATCCTGGAACCAGAATCGTATCAAACAGCTTCGGCATGGGAGAATGGGTCCCCGACGACACTGCCCGCAGCGCAAGACCATGCCGTTCATACTGTGACGCACTCCTGTGGATTGTGCCTGCGAAGGTTGAAGGCATATGGCAATTTCCGGAAGGAGAACTGGTACTGCATCAGAAATACCAGATGGTCACCGGATCTCTTACAAGAGCCGGGAGAACGACAAATCTATATAATGGGAAATTAAGAGGCGATCTTATTACATTCAATGCAGGTTTCCGGGAATACGCCGGCCGTATTAGCGGTGATCAGATCGAAGGTATATCAAAATCTGTTCAGAACCAATCTGTGTGGAGAGCTTTCAGGTCTTATCAATAAATTAAAATCTCAGACAAATCTCCTGATTAACTCAGTTTACCGGTCACTGGTTACCGGTTGGTGATTGATCAAGATTTCCCTCGTAATTCCCCATGTTCACGACTGTCAGGAACAGCAGTTTTGCCATATCCTCCATGATTTCGGGTTTTATTATATCGAGATTGTCCCCCGGGACATGGTAATAATTAACTGATCCTGATGTGTAGAAGCTCAGGCTTGGAACCCCGGCTGTCATGAACCTGGCGGCATCGAGCCTCGGACGGCCAAGGTTGGAGAAAAAGTTTGTATTCAGGGGCCTGTGAATGTATTTCTCATTGGCCTCTTCAACAAATGCCCAGAGCTCAGGATAATTCCTGCCTGCATTGGCTCCTATTGAGTGGCCTATACCAACACCATCCATATTCAGCAATATGCTTTTATTGAGCGGGAAAACCGGATTTTCAAGATATTGCTTTGAGCCCACAATACCCTGTTCTTCAGCGCCAAATGCCAGGAACAGAACAGAGCGCTTCAATTGAATTTTATTCTCAGTCAGAGCTTTTGCAACACCCATCATTACGGCTACGGCTGAGGCATTGTCGTTAGCGCCGGGGATTATCTCGTAACAACGTCCCATATGATCGAGGTGAGCTCCTATGATTATGACCTCCTTGCTGAGTTCAGGATCACTGCCCTTCAGCATACCTATGATATTCGACCCTCTTCCGTCGGGAAAATGCTTTGTGCTCATCTTTATAGTAACCCTCTTACCCGTTGAGAACGAAGCAGGCCTGAGTTTCTCACGGATAGAGGAAACAACCTGCTGATGATCTTTCCCGGTGCCGGAAAACATGTCCTCAGTCACCGCATTGCTTATGTGTACATAGATAAAGTTCTCGTCCCATGCATTGTTCGGATTGGCTATGGGACCATAATTATATAGCATGCCGGCCGCACCGTGTTCTACTGCATTTAAAAGCTTTGTCTGGTGAAATGAGTGATGGTACCATGGAGTGAATTTTTCCGCTCCCGCATTCGGCGATACCGGGGCCTCAGGTTCAATAAGTATTATTTTACCCCTTACATCAATCCCTGCATAATCATCGTAGCCGAGTTCCGGGGCTGTGATACCGTAACCTGCATAAACCACTTCAGCAGTAACCTCCCCGTTACCTGATGTCGATCCGGGCATATATTCGGTCACATATCTGTAGTCCTTCATTACCGATCCTTTCTTTCCCGCACTTAGATGCAGGCTTACCCCGCAGTCGGGATAAACAAGCGTGTAGGGTATGTCGAACCACTGGAACCACGTTCCGTTATCGCCGGCAGGAGTGAGGCCCCATCCTTCGAACATCGAAGCAAGCCATTCCGCACATGCCTGGTATTCAGGCGTTCCGGTAAGGCGCCCGGCGTATTTATCGTCACACTGAATTGTAACCCACTCCAGGAGATCGTGACTCGAAATGGTGTGCATGGCGCTGATGACCGGATCGATAGTCTGTCTCTGCTGGCCATTAAGGGCTATTGTAAGTATTGTTACAAATAAAACTGTGATCCTTATTCTCATATCCTTTGTGCTTTTTCAATCCAATTATAATGTTTTTTTCCTAACTTTCATGCTTAATCCTGTGACAAATCGGAGGGTACCTTTGTAGCCCCTTTTTGCAGATTGCCCCTGAATACCTGCCTTCGCTGACGCTACGGCAGGCAGGCCATGAAGGGGACTGCCCCTAAATCCCTGCCTTCGCTGACGCTACGGCAGGCAGGCCCTGAAGGGGACTTAGTAAAAAGAGGATTAGGGGGCAGGGGGCAACAACAGGCTTTTTAGACACCCTATGGCTGGTAATACATGAACTCTGCACAATAAATATTGCTATGATTAAATATATAAGTATGAATACCCTGATGAGAACACTGAAAAAAACATTTGTTATCACTTTGGGAATTTTGCTTTTCGGTTTGCAGCACCTGCAGGCCCAGCAGAAGCCAAAGGAGCGTAACATTCTTGCGAATGAGGCAAAAGCCATCCGACTGGAAACAGTTATGATCAATGACGCCTCATGGAACAACCTTCCCGGCTATCACGAAAGGGAGTTCTGGGAGAGTCTTCCTGCAAATATACGGCAGGAATATATCACCAGGGCTGAAGGTTATCTCGATTATGACTGGCCCGTTGTTAAGGCAACTGATTATCTTGAGTTCATCCGGTCAGGCGACAGGCGGCAAAGCGTTTACTCTGCCTGCAGCAATGCACTTGTTTCGCTCGTTATGGGTGAGCTGATTGAAGGAAAGGGACGATTCATCGACCAGATAATAGATGCCGTATGGTACTACAGCGAGCAGACATGGTGGGGCTGGTCAGCACATCTGGGAGCGCAAAAAGCAGGGCCAGGTCTTCCCGATGTAAACGAACCCTATGTCGACCTCGGAGTGGGAGAAGTGACAAGCAACCTTTCGTTGACACTTCATCTCTTTAAAGATGTATTTGACAAGGTACATCCTCTCATTTCACAAAGGCTTAAACAGGAGATCACCCGAAAAGCCCTTGATCCCTATTTTAAAAGGGACGACTGGGGATATATGGGTTTCAGGGGAGGGCGGCCAAATAACTGGAACCCCTGGATCAATTATAATATGCTGACCAGCTATATGCTTCTGGAGAGTGATCCGGCAAAAAGAGCTGAACAGGTAATGAAGATACTGAGCTCACTCGATAAATTCCTGAATGGCTATTCCGACGACGGAGGATGCGACGAAGGGCCTTCATACTGGGGCGCTGCAGGAGCTTTACTTTATGAGAGCCTCGAGATAATGAAGAATCTGACAAATGGGAAGTTTGACGTTTTTGATGATCCCCTGATATGGAATATAGGCACATATTTTCATAAGGTAAATATTCATGCGCCTTACTTTATAAATTTCGCGGATGCAGATGCGACAACCGGGGGGAATCCATCGGTCGTTTACAGATACGGCAAGGCAATAAATGATCCGGTAATGCACCAATTCGGAGCCTGGCTGGCCAGGATCGGTAACTGGGGAGAGAGGGCAATGACAGGCAGGATCTTCGATCAGATACGCAATCTTGGCCTTATAAGCGAGATCCGTACCGCCGAGGCTAAGGAAGCTCTGGTAGCCGACTTCTGGTTTCCCGATACCGAGGTAGCAGGAGCCCGAGATAAGGAGGGCAGTTTTTCAGGCTTTTTCTTCGGCGCAAAAGGCGGATTCAATGCCGAGAGCCATAACCATAACGATGCAGGCTCATGCCTGATGTACTACGACGGCAAACCATGCCTTATCGATCTTGGACGTGAGGAGTATGTAGCAAAAACATTCAGCTCAAGGCGATACGAGATCTGGACCATGCAGTCGGGATACCATAACCTGCCTGTTATCAACGGAACAGACCAGATGCAGGGAGAAAATTACAGAGCCCGGAACTCCGGATTCAAGGCTAATACCCGCTCGGCCACCTTCACGACAGAGATCGCAGGAGCTTATCCTGAGGCAGCAAAGGTGGAAAGCTGGATACGTACCTATACCCTTAACAGGGGGAAGAACTTCATTATAAGTGACAAATATGAACTAAGCGAAGTGACCGGAGCCACAACCAGTTCCAACCTCATAACATACTGCAAAGTGACACAGGTAAAACCAGGCCTGTTAAGGTTTATTGGTGATGGTTTTACACTGAATATGACTTATAATCCCCGGGTGGTCACGCCTGAGATCGAATTTATTGAGGTTACTGACCGCTCACTTAAACGTTACTGGCCCGATGGTGTTACACGCATAAAACTCAGATTTATCAATCTTGGTCTGAAAGGGGAACAAAGAATTGTATTTTCAGAGGCCTGACCTGATCATGCAGCTACATTTTAAATACAGGTCAACCAGACAAGCCTGTTATATCTGAAAATTTTTTACCAAATTTATGCCCTGACAATTTCATACCCCTTTTATCAAAAAGTAACCGCAAGATGAATGCAGCCAAGATCAGAGAAAGACTGATTGCTCCGGGCAATCTTATACCCTTTATTCTCATTACCTCCCTCTTCTTCCTTTGGGGACTGGCCAACAACATGACGGACACCCTGCTGGCTGCCTTCAAGAGGATCATGAGTATGACCGATGCCAGAACTTCCCTTATCCAGATATCTTGCTACGGACTCGGTTATTTTATCTTTGCACTGCCTGCAGCAATTTACATTAAGAGGTTCTCCTATAAATCGGGAGTGTTACTGGGTCTGGGATTGTATGTTATAGGTTGCTTGATGTTCTTCCCGGCCAAACTTACGGGTAACTATTTCCATTTTCTTGGTGCCCTGTGGGTATTATTCGGCGGACTCTCAATCCTGGAGACGGCCGCTAATCCTTATATCATTGCTATGGGTGATGAGCATACCGGCACAAGGAGGCTGAATCTTGCACAGTCGTTCAATCCTCTCGGATCGATAAGCGGCGTGGTTTTAAGCCAGATCTTCATCCTCTCCGAACTCAACAGGGCATCGGCAATAGAAAGAGCGGCCATGGCCACCGCCGATTTGCAGACGATACGGGACGGAGAGCTTAATGCCGTGACTATGACATACGTAACGATCGGTTTTCTGCTTCTGATCCTGTGGCTGGTGATATACCTTGTTAAGATGCCAAGGGCCTCTGACGCAGGATCGAAAGTAAATCTCGGTCCAACACTGAAAAGACTGCTTAAGAACAAAAATTATGTTTTTGGCGTTATTGCACAATTCTTTTATGTTGGTGCACAGATCGGAGTATGGTCGTTCACCATAAGGTATGCCATGATCAACCTCAACCTCGAGAATATTCTTCTTCCCGGAGGCAAAACCCCCGAACAGGTGGCTGCAGGTTACTATATTGCTGCCCTTATACTCTTTGCTTCATCGAGATTCATATTCACCTACCTGATGAAGTACTTCAGACCCTCATCCCTTCTCACATTCTCAGCTTTTATGGCTATCGTGTGTTCACTGGTAGTAATCCTGGGCAAAGGGATGACAGGTGTGCTGGCTCTTGTGGCAATATCAGGGTTCATGTCACTCATGTTCCCGACCATCTTCGGACAGGCTGTTATCGGTCTTGGCGACGACACAAAAATAGGCGGATCAGGTCTTATTATGGCTATAGTTGGCGGCGCAGTGGTCACCTTCTTCCAGGGTCAGGTATCTGACATTACAGGCACTATCAACTATTCCTATATTGTCCCTCTTATCTGCTTTGCTGTAATAGCCTATTATGCTATATCAGGCAGAAAAGCTGAAAAAGAGCTTCTGTAATAACAAAGCCGGAAGCAGTATGGCACTTAATTCATAAGAAGGCTGACCTTAACCTTGAACTCGTCGTAAATGAGCTGATTCCCGAGATTACTGAAGAAGGAACCTGATCCGTAACGGACATCGTACTTTGACCTGTCCACAATAATATTTGCATAGAACCATACACCCTCTTCACTTTTCTGGATAGCGGACATAAATTCAACAGGGTGTGTGATCCCTTTTATAGTGAGATTACCTCTTACTGTGCCCGTTCCTTTATCGAAAAGTGTGCTCCCTGTAATTACAAGCTTTGACTCGGGAAACTTCTCAACACCGAAGAAATCATCAGACTTAAGGTGCCTTTCAAGCCTGGCATTGGAATCATCATCTTTTATTGTTCTCTTATCGATCACAAATTCTCCCGAAGTTATCCTGTTATCCTGCCATTCGAGCCGGCCAGACTTAAGTTTAATTGTACCGGTATGCTGGCCAAGAACCTTCTCTCCAAGCCATGCAAGTGTTGTTTTGTTAATATCCGCATTATATTTAACCTGTGCTTCCATAGCTGAGATACTTAGTAATGAAATTACTGTTATTGCAATTATTGTTCTCATTTCTGTGTCATTTATTGTTGTTTAACTTAAACAATAATTATACAAGAATTGTTCATTTAAGAGCAAATAGATATATAAGGATATTAATCCTCCGGGGGGTAAAAATGTAAAAAAGGAATTTTTACAGCTTGTGGATATTAAGTCCGCCGCTGATTTCGAATATCATACCAGTAGAGAAGTCCCAGTCGCCACGGGCAATTGAGGCGACAGCCTTACCTATATCCCCGGGGTAACCCCATCTTTTTTGCGGTATCAGGCCGTTATCTATCATTTTATCGTATTTGTCCTTTACGATGGCAGTCATATCAGTCTCAATGATTCCCGGACGTATTTCAAAAACAAGTATACCTTCCTTTGAAAACCGGTCTGCAAATATTGTCGATGCCATGCTTAATCCGGCTTTCGAGATGCAATATTCGGTGCGGCCTGGTGATGAAAGGACCGCCGATACCGAGGTTATAAAGATTATTACAGGTTTATAATCTGATATCTGTTCCTTCAACCATACCATTTCCCTGGCTATTTTCTGCGAGAAGAACAGCGGTCCTTTCAGGTTGATGTTCATTACCCTGTCGTAGCTCTCCTCTGCCATATCAGGAAGATCCACTCTGTGGAGGGGTGCAACACCGGCATTATTGACGAGGAAATCGATCCTGCCATACCTGTTAAGGATAATTGTCACTGCCTCATTATGACACGATGTGCATGATATATCAAGTCCTATCGGGAGAAATGCCCCGCCGTTCTTTTCGACTGCAGAGCCAAGGATTTCCATTCCTTCGCTGTCGACGGAGCGTGCTATTGCAGCTATATCAAAACCTTCGGCTGCCAGCGCTATTGCTACCGACCTGCCTATCCCTCTGCTGGCGCCTGTAATCACAGCCACAGGTTTACTGTTCATACAGAAATGGTATTTTTCAGGTTTACGGTAATCAGAGGGCAAAGTTAGTAATTTGGCTGATATTGGCAATATCAGAGATAATTATCTTTAAGATAACTCTTCCAGACATTCTCGAACCAGAGCTCCTGGGATGGGATTTCCCTCACTTTCTCAATCTTTTTGATAATATGTCCGTCTTTGTAACAGATCTCCATAATACCCTCTTCAACAGGATTATCGTAACAGCAGAGGTCAATATCAGGTGATCCGGGATTACCAAGCATCTCATCAACTGAATTGTGTGCAGTAATAATATATGAACCTCTGCTTTTCCCTCCCTTTATGATATAGAACTTTATCGCTTCCAGGTACATAAGATGGGCAAGGCAGTGTCCGGTAAGTGTGAAACAGTCTGCCAGTTCTTCAACCGATGAGGCACCTGTAAGGCCACTGATCTCTCTGTACATAGCCTCAGCTTCTTTTACAGCGTCAGCTATCCTGGCCGGGTTGCGGATTATAGCTCCGTACCCTGACATTCTTTTCCGTATTTCTCCTGCAAGTTTACTATTATTCTCTTTGCTGCCGGAGGTGAGCCAGAAGGATGTCAGTTCAAGTTTTTTCGTGATCTGAGTGCCGGTCTCTGACAAAAAAATCTCTGCTCCAATGCAAGGGTTATTATATTTGCCTGCTATATATTTCGCTGCCCGGTAACTGCCGACCTGACCTGAATTAAGTGCTGAACCTCCCGGCCGGTAAACTCCGTGCGAGCCATTAACCTCACCTACCGGGAAGAGATGCCGCAGATCCGATTCCCACCAGATATTTCCTTTCAGTCCCCCGTTATTATGCTGGGCACATACGGCTATTTCGATAGGTTCCGCCCGCAAATCGATTCCGTGTTCACCGTATAATTGCAGCGCCGGTGAGTTAATTGCCAGCAATCTTTCAACGGGTGTTGACTGCAATGAGCCGGACCTTAGAAGATAGTCATAAACCTCCTTATCTGTTTCAACCGGTTTGAATCTGTCATCTCCCTGCCACGAGGGATTTCGTCTGAAATCGATCCATACCCTGCGGCCCCTCTCCTCTCTCTCCCTGAAAACAAGAAGGTCGATCAGGGATGAACCATAACTTTCAACTTTGCGTGGATCAAAAGGCCACTGGTAACCTTTAAGAAAAATTGCCCTGGTCAGGGTTTTATAATTGGGGAACACATCGTTCAGAAATTCACGCTCGTCGGTTCCCTTAATGTCAGTGGAGAAATACCTTGGAATAACCTGCTGATAACTGCCTGAAAGATTCCACCGGAATTCGAGTGAAGCTATCCCAAATTGCGATTCCGTAAGGTTCTGTCCCGGGGCCCCTGCCTCAAAGGCAATCCCGGTTGAGCCGCTCTGCGACAGAGGATACACACTTGTCTCGTAAATACCTCCGGGACCACCTGTACCCATAACGATGTTAACTGAATTGAACAGAACGAAAGCTTTTTGAGGATCTTCTTCCTCACTTTTCATGGCAAGAGCTCCAAGTACTTTTGTTTTACCCGGATCTGTAAGAAGAGCAACTATCTGGTGCTTATCAAGGATTCTGATCTTACGCTTTCTAACCTCTTTTGCGAGGGCCTCAAACATCATCCTTGAGGTATAAGGACCCGCAGAGGTTGCCCTGGAACGGGGATCGTGGTCAGTCTTGTATCCTGCATAAGCACCATATTTGTCATGCGGGAAAGGGACCCCGAGCCAGACAAGGTTCATAAATGCCTGTACAGAGCCCTGCGCCTCACAGAGTGCTGTATCTCCGTGCATGCACCTGCCGTTAAAGAGATCCCTTGCCATTTCAGGAACCGAATCAGGCTGATCGCCGCACAGGGAGAGCTTATAATAGGTTTGCTTGTCGGAACCGGCATTATTGGAAGTACCGCCTCCCCATTCCGTTGTGGCTATAAGGATATCCTCCTGTCCCAGTGAATTAAGAGTTACTGCAGCATTAAGTGCAGCAGCGCCACTTCCTATAATCAGTGTATTGACACTATAATATTCAAGTAAGTAACCACTTAGCTCCAGCCTTTCACTTTCCATCGGCGATAAGTTTTTTAAGCTCTTCACCATATATCTCACGGTCGCGTATTACACAACCACCCGGACGCATATTCCTTATAAGCCTTGTACAGCCCGAACAGGATATGCAGGTTTTTGAAGGATCCGCCTTACCTTTCTTCATCAGGTCAGCAGGCATTGAAGGGTAGGCAAATGAATTCCTGCCGAACCCGATCAGTGAAGCATCACCGTTTCTGATAACTGCAGCTCCAACATTTGGGGCGAAATGCCTCAGCCACGAATATGCTGAGCCTGTAAAATGAATCTCCGGAAAAACCTTCCGGAAAGATGATGTTGCATTTATCATCCTCATCACACCTGCAAGAGGGTGCTCATCAGGCAGGGGTTGTCCGGGCAAAGGAGCATTAAACGGCCTTGTCACATATGGATTGTAATATGGACTGCCCATGCTGATATTAACCAACCGGATACTCCTCGTTGCCAGCTCATGAATTAACATTACGGGCTCATCAAAATCGGGGCTGCCATTATCATCCACACCAAACCCGCCCGTATAAAGATCAGAAACATTCAGCCGTGTAGTCATTATAAGTGGATCGGCCTCATATTTAATCCTGTCATAAGTCTCGAGGAAATAACGGAATCTCTTTTCGGGCTCAGGTCCTCCATAAATGGAGTCTTTTCTGCTTTTTGCAGCAAGCAGGTCTATCATAAGATATCCGTGGCAGGCTTTCAGGTCAATGGCATCAAATCCCGAACGGACTGCAAGTCTTGATGCGACAATATATTGATCCTGTATTCTTTTCAGATCATCATCAGTAAGTATATACGGATCCTTTCTGTCAATCAAGGGATTGGGAGCGGCAGCCAGAGGTTCAGGTTTTCCCTCAGGATTGCTGTAACGCCCGGAGTGTGTCAGCTGGATTACAAGCAGCGGATCATATCCGTGCTTCATGGCAGCTTTTCTGATACTTTCAGCCAGCCTGGCAAAATCATCTGCATTCTGCATGTTCAACCATAGCTGGCGGGGATTTGATCTTCCTTCACGGCATACCGATACTGCCTCCCACCAGATTATTCCGCTTAATCCCCCGGCAAACCTCAGGTAGCGTCGCTTTGTCAGGTCTGAAGGAGAACCGTTTACCTCCGAATCGTAACCCTCCATCGGCTGTACGACAAACCGGTTGCTGATTTTTATATCATCAAGAAAAAGAGGCTGAAAAAGAGGATCCGCTTCATCTGACCAGGGAAGGTCAAAATCAAGCTCCTTCGCTTTAGAGATAAGCTCTGATTTGCTTTTAAACCTGAACCGCTCGTGCATCCGGATGAGTTTTTCCGGATAAATATAACATTTCTCGCCCGGATAATTGCGTGTGCCGCAGCAAATAAGTAAGACTAAAAGAATCCGCCTCCGCCTCCGCCTCCGCCTCCGCCTCCGGTCCGGCCAAAACGGGGGTTCACAACATTATTAAATATTGAACCAAATGTATAAGTAATGCTTAAACCGCCTCCGATCTGAAATCTGGTTGCCTGTTCCTTGAGGCGTAAAAGTCTTTCAGCTTCGCTTAAATCGCCTTTTCTGAGATTAAGCTGGTTATTGATGTACCCTGCTTCCCCGTTAATTGAAAATGAAAGTCCTCTTATGATCCGTATTCTGACAAAACCATTTAACTCGATACTGTTTTTTGAAAAATCATTGAAATAATTTGATCCGGTGAGTGAAAGGTTTACCGATCCCCAACTTTCCTGTACCTGATAGGCCAGCCTTAATTCCTGTTTGAAAAGGTTTTCTCTGGTTACGTTGTAAATTGAAGTGTCAATATAGCTGCTATACTGATAACCCGCACTGTACATAATTCTCAATTGCTTATGTGTGGCAATCGAATATGGATAAAGGTCGTACTCTATAGAGGGTAAGAATTCCTGGTTGAATTTATAGTTGGCTGATGTTGAAGCACCAAGGTCCCATCTTAATCCGATTGACCAGTGCTCCCCAAGGCTCTTCACAAAAAGAATATCTGCCGATTCACCGCTCCTGACATAAGTTGTATCCTGATCTTCCTCTATGAATCTTTGTCTGTTAAGGTCCTGACTGATATCAATTTCCAGTTTAATTTCGGGAGTAACTTTTGAAATTTCAATAGAATTCCTCAGGAAAAGTCTCCGGTAACTTTGTTCAGCGTTATATCTCGGGCTCGTTTGAATCTCAAAGAGCCAGTTATTCCACCTGTCAATAACCTCTTCAGTCTCAAGGTCCCTGTTATGCGATATGGTTATCTCATTTATCAGGGGGGTGCGGGCGACATAACGCATCAACCCCATTTTAAGAAGGTTAGTGCGCTGTTCCCTTATTATGGTACTCGTAAGATCGGGATTGCTTGAATATACAAGAGTATCGTTCATCCCGGCATATTGACCCAGTCCCTGAAACCTGTAGGTATACTGCCTGCCGCCGCTGGCAGCATTCTGGTCAGTAACAAGCACAAAAATCTGAGCTTCCTTTACATCTCTTACATAGTTGACATAAGGGATCTCCTGCCTTGTATAATTCATGTCGCACGTACGGCAATCGAGAAAAACCCTGACCGCCCTGCTCCTCGGTGTCTCGAGGGGAATATCCACATCCTGTCCGGCAAGTGGCAAAGAGAAGAAAAGAATGAACAGAAAAAAACTTACGATGGATGAAATCTTATTCATAATAAATGCTTATAATCAAATAAAATAGTGTAAAAACTTCATTTTACTGAATCCCTTATGACCGATTCAGGCGCAAATATGGAAATAAGAATTAAAACAGGGTATATCCCCGGTGATCGGAAGTACAACAATTAATTATTTTTAACACTTTCAGATGCTCCTGCTGCCTGCTGCCTGCTGCCTTCCGCCCCTTCCTCTTCCTCTTCCTCCATCCAGTCATACACCGGCGCCTGAGGTCCCTCCTTCCTGTAAATGACCGAAAGCAGAACCCCTGAAATGAATCCCAGCATGTGTGATTCCCACGAAACATTCTTGTAGATCCCCGGGAATATCCCCCAGACCATCGATCCATATAGGAACACAATCAACAGGGAGAGTGCAATAAGTCTGAAGTAACGCCTGATTATGCCGCTGAAAAAAAGAAAGGAGGCCAGCCCGTATACAAGTCCGCTGGCTCCTATATGCCACGCTTCGCGTCCTCCAAGCCAGACCAGCATTCCGGTTAAAAGGTATGTGAATGAGAAGATCTTTACAGCTAACTCGGAATAGAAATAGAAAAGTGCTGTGCCAAGAAAGAAAAGAGGCAGGCTGTTATTGAAAAGATGTTCAGCATCGGAATGGATGAAGGGAGATAACACTATCCCGGGGGTTCCCTTCAGAGTCAGGGGATATATACCGGCCCGGGAGAACTCAGCATCGAAAAGTATTTCTGCAATCTTAACAAGCCACATCAATGCAACAAACAATGCCGGAACAATTATGCTCAGAAGAAATTTCTTCCTGTAAAAAGCTCCTTCACTTATCTGATGTGATTCTGACATAGGCTAAAACGTTAAGGAGGGGCAACAGTGCTATGGTTCCACTTTTGACTACTCACTACTCACTACTCATCACTCACTACTCAATCTCTTCCCGGAAAAACAATCCCTGCTTCCTTCCTTATCCGGTCAAGTGTTCTGATAAGGTCCAGACTAAAGGAGAGAGGTACAACACTGCTTTCAGTCTTACCTTCCGAAAGGCATCTCATCACCTCTTCGGCTTCCCAGTGATAACCCATTGCAGGGGGACTGAAGAGATGCTCCTGCTTTTCTTCTCCGTGTGGCTGGACAATCACCCTCTGGTTCATATCGCGACCCCTTAAGATGGTAAGATTCCCCTTTTCACACAGAAGTTCACATCCTATCCCGGCATTTGTCCCGAAAGAGCTATACAGAGTTGCCATGCGTCCGTCGTTATATCTGAATATTATGCTTATCGATTTTTCGGATCCGGAAGGTGCAAAGAGAGCTGATGCCTTTATCTCATCCGGTACCCCAAGATAAGTAAGGGCATCGATAACAGGATAAATGCCTATGTCGAGAAGAGAACCTCCACCAAGTGAAACGTTAAATTTACGGTCATCCGGGACGTATGGGGGAATAAATGAAAAATATCCGTGAAGATGGAGAGGGCGGCCCATAACACCCGAATTCAGTATCTCTTCTGCCTTCATGTAAAATGGCTGAAACGGTGGCCAGAGTGCCTCCATCAGGAAAATATCCTGCTTCTTTGCTTCCTGTATCATCTCCTCAACCTCACGGCTGTTGAGCGAAAAGGCCTTCTCGCAGATCACAGCTTTCCTGTTGCCGAGACATAGCATAGTCTGCTCATAGTGGTGTGAATGAGGCGAAGCAATATAAATTATCTCAACTTCCGGATCTTCCGCCAGTTCTTCATAACTGCCACAGGATTTCATAAAACCATGCTCCCCCGCGAATTTCTCTGCCCGTTCGATATCGCGTGAGCCAACAGAATATAACTCTGCGTTATCGAGAATCTTTAATCCCCCGGTAAATTTGGCAGCCATTTTCCCCGGAGCCATAATGCCCCATTTGTATCGGTTCATATAAATAAATATTTTGATAAATATAGGAATTCCTTAATCAACGCGAAATTGTCCTGGTGCATGTAAAATCATGTTTTTGTGCATTTCTTCACAAAAAGTCCGAAATCCCGGCAACATCTGCCTTTCTTACCTTTCTCCTTTATTGTTGATTTATAGCTTATTAAATAATAATTCAAAAAAACATTAAATTTTTTAGTACTATGTATTGCATAGTATAAATATTATTATATATCTTTGCATTGTAATGTTATATATATTTTAGAGTAGTAAATAATTTATAGTTCTATGAAACCTCTATGTTATCCAAACTCAAACAATCATGAATATAAACAACAAACATAGAGGTTCCATGTGGCCATTAAAAATAAAACCATATACACATGAAATTAACAATCAGCATTAATCTTGGCGGTTACTCATTCAATATTGATGAGGACGCCTATGCCGAACTGAAAAGATATATAAGGAGTCTTGAACTGCATTTTGCAGAAGAGGAGAGTTCGGCTGAGATACTGTCCGACATAGAATCGCGTATGTCGGAACTGTTTCGTGCGAGGATTACCGGTTATAAACAGGTAATTACGATCGAGGATGTGCGCGAGGTTTGTTCCGTTCTGGGAACCCCCGAGGACATCTCCGACAGTGAAAAAACCACAACCGGTGACAGGTTTGCATCTTCCGGCTATCACCGGATGTATCGCGACCCTGACAACAGGATCATAGGCGGGGTTTGTGCAGGCATGGGAGCCTACTGGCGGATCGAACCCTGGATAATAAGGATCATTTTCGTTATTCTGGCCATGATGGGCGGACTGGGGATACTGGTTTATCTTATTCTTTATATCGTTTTGCCCGAAGCCAAAACCACTGCCCAGAAGATCGAGATGAAGGGAGATCCGGTTAACATTCACAACATCAGGGAGTCGGTTAAAAAGGAATTCGATAATGTCCGCAGAAACATGAAACTCTGATTTCTTCAAGGTGTGTTATTATTCTTTCTAAAAATTTTTAATACTTCATATTATGGATTTGGAAAATACAAAAGCACAGATGCGGAAGGGCATACTTGAATATTGCATTCTTTCGGTACTGTCAAAAAACTCGTGCTACGCAAGTGATATTATCAGGGAACTTAAAGAGGCAAAGGTGATTGTTGTGGAAGGCACGCTCTATCCTTTGCTTACAAGACAGAAGAATGCAGGTTTGCTGAGCTACCGGTGGGAAGAATCCCAGCAGGGGCCACCCAGGAAGTACTATGAGCTCACAGCCGAGGGGATTAACTATCTTAAGGATCTTGACAAATCGTGGGGTGAGCTTGTTGAATCGGTAAAGCTTATCAGATCGAAGTAACCATTTGCTAACTAATTAATATTGAAAACAATGGATAAAACAGTTAAAATAAATCTCGGTGGTTCGCTGTTCCAGATTGATGAGGATGCTTACCGGATCCTTCGTGATTACCTTCAGGCAATTGATACCCGGCTTCGCAATGTAGCCGGAGCTGCCGAGACCCTTGAAGATATTGAATTGCGCATTGCGGAAATCTTTCTGTCTCAGAAGATCACTGCAGGAATAATTTCACGTGAAAATGTTGAGGCTATGATGTCGATCATTGGCAAACCTGAAGATTTTGAAACGGATGAAGATGAAACAGTACCGCCTCCCTTCTCACGGGAGGGACAGAGACTTTACAGAAATCCCGATGATTCGATCATCGGCGGAGTATGCGGGGGCATAGGAGCATTTCTTAATACCGATCCGGTCTGGTTCAGAATACTTTTCATAGTAACTGCGCTCTTTTTTGGAATCGGTTTTTTTGTTTATCTGGGTTTATGGATAGCACTTCCTTCCGCTCCGGCCGGGACCAGCCGGAGAGATATGTACGGAAGAAAAAGGAGTTCATCATCCGGATATGTCCCATCCCGCAACACTCAGGGCACTTATGCCGGATCGAACATAGGCAATGCATTTAACGAGGTTTTCAGGGCTCTGGGCAGAGTATTCTTTATCATTGTACGCGTTTTTCTGGTGATTATCGGTGTCTCATTTGTAATGACCGGCTTCCTTGCAATGGTCACATTTGTTATGGTGTTCTTTTTCAGGTATCCCGGATATTTTTCCACTGAAGCTTTCGGGCTAAACTTTTTCTACCTGCCCGATTTTCTCAGCTATATTGTTTCTCCTGCTGTTGCACCATGGATAATTGTGCTGCTGTCGCTGGCAATAATTCTGCCATTGCTTGCATTGATATACTGGGGTGTCAGGATGATATTCTGGTTCCGCGCAAGAGACGGTGTGATCGGATTGATATGCCTTGTGCTGTGGGTCATCAGTATTGCTGCCCTTTCACTTATACTCTTCAATGAGGGGGTCAGCTTCGCAGAAACTTCAAAAACCTCTTCAGTCGAGATTATTGAAGATGCGCCTCAAAAGCTTTACATAGTATGCGATAATTCAATAGATGAGCTTCGGTTCGATAAAGACATTTCCGTACCCGATGAGAATTACCGGCTCTATTTCCGCGATGATGACAAAAATCTGTATGTGAATACGCAGTTCAGCATCAGCACCTCAAACGACAGTTCGCTCCGTATTGAAATAAGAAAACGTTCTGCCGGCCGGAGTAAATCAGACGCCAGGAAAAAAACAGAAACTCTTATTTACAATTACACCATCTCAGGCGATTCTATCCTGATCGATGAATATTTCACCATCCCGGAAGATTCCAAATGGTCGTGCGATAATGTGGGAGTGATCCTGCAGATTCCAACAGGCACCATAGTGCAATTTGACACTGTATCTGAGAACATGTTCAGACCGAATTTCTACTTCAATCGTGACTTCGACTCAAAAACCATATACAGTAGCGGTAAAACATGGATAATGACCGATGAGGGTCTTAAGAGATCCGCAAACTGAAAAATCCTTCAGCAAAGTTCCTATTTACCATTGTTGGTCATAAAAGCCTCCGGTGATTGCCTTATGTCACCGGAGGTTATTTGTTAACCTAATGTTAAAATTCAGATATTGTTATTGCAGTTCCGATAGTTTACTTAATTTCGGTGTCTGATTTAATTAACTAACCTTTTAAGCAAAACATGAGAAGATTATTAATCCTGATGGTGACAACGCTCCTGTCATGTCAGAGCTGGGCCCAGATACAATCTGTTCAGACTGACACTCTCCGTAAAGATGCACTGAATGTTTATATGGAGACAAGTGATTTTATCCGCAGGGAGATCCCTTACGTTAATTATGTAAGGGATATTAAAGATGCCGGTGTATATATAATTTCCACGAGTCAGTCTACCGGCTCAGGAGGCCGGGAGTACACTTATTTTCTGATCGGACAGAACAGGTTTTCCGGTATGCGAGACACAATAACCTTTGTTTCATTTCCCGATGAGACTACCGAGATGATAAGGCAGAAACAGGTCAACACCCTGAAAATGGGTCTTATGAGGTATGTGATGAAAACACCGCTTGCGCAATATATGAGAATACTATTCAGCGAACCCCTCTCGGAGAGTGTGGCCTCAGACAATTGGAACAGCTGGGTTTTCCGATCATCCGTAAGCGGTTATCTCAACGGGCAGAAGACCTATAAGTCAAACTATATATCCGGGACTGTCTCGGCAGGCAGAATAACGGAGGACTGGAAAATCAATCTCAATGCACGGTACTACACCAGTACAAGTAAATACATAATCGGTGACAACACTATTGAAAGCAACAATAATTCAAAATATATCAACGGCCTTATTGTGAGAAGCATATCGGATCACTGGTCAGTCGGGGGATCTTTCAGGGCCGGTGCCGCAAGTTACAGCAATGAAAAGATGATGTTCAACATTCTGCCGGGGATTGAATATGATCTTTTCCCATACTCTGAATCCACAAGGCGGCAGCTGAGGATCCTATATTCTGTCGGATTCAAGTATGTTAATTACATCGATACGACTATTTACGATAAAACCCGCGAACCACTGTGGCTCCACTCTCTGCTGGCATCTTACCAGGTAGTGCAGAAATGGGGTTCTGTGGATGTTAGTCTGAACTACAGTAATTATTTTCACGACTGGTCGAAGAACAATCTCTCACTTTACGGTTATCTAAGCCTCAGGATAGCAAAAGGGCTCTCAGTGAACTTCGGGGGTGGAGCCTCGCTGATTCATGATCAGCTTGGTTTGTTAAAACAGAACCTCTCGACGGATGAAATATTGCTGAGACGGAAAGAACTTGAAACACAGTATGAATATTATACGAGTTTCGGCTTTACATATACATTCGGATCCATCTATAATAATGTTGTCAATCCAAGATTCGGCAGCTCATCCGGAGGAGGGATGACCATCATAATGAACTGAGCCTTATTTTATTCACTACCGCATGCCGGTCTGATATGTCTGAATCTTACTGAAAATATTATCTTTGATTCCGGTGCCGGCTTTGATTTTATCCGAACCTGGCTGTACGTCAAGATGATACTTCATAGCCGCTCAAGAATAATATTGTACCTGTGCGGAAAGATGATCATAAAATGGAGGAACGGACACGTGTTATCAGGAGTGTTACCCTGACCGGTTCTCTGGTTAATATTTTACTGACTGCCGGAAAGATCCTTGCCGGGATTGCCGGTAAAAGTTCGGCAATGATTGCCGATGGTGTCCATTCACTTTCCGACCTGGCGACAGATTTCATCGTAATATTTTTTACAGGGATTTCAGGTAAAGAGAGAGACAGTGATCACCAATACGGCCACGGCAAGTTTGAGACTTTTGCAACAATGCTTATCAGCTTTGCACTTATTGCCGTCGGAATCGGAATATTATGGTCAGCTTTGGAAAAAGTGATTGGTTCTTTTAAGGGAATCATTATTGAGCAGCCGGGCATGATAGCCCTGTATGCCGCCCTTGTTTCAATTATCAGCAAGGAATGGTTATTCTGGTATACGAAAGCAGCCGGAAGGAAAGTAAAAAGCCAGGCTCTTGCGGCCAATGCCTGGCATCATCGCTCCGATGTTTTTTCCTCAATTGGGACGGCACTTGGCATATCTGGAGCCATATTCCTGGGAGAAAAGTGGAGGATCCTTGATCCTCTGGCCGGAATCGTTGTGAGTCTCTTCATCCTTAGGGTAGCAATCAGGATTGCGGGCCCCAGCATTCAGGAACTGCTTGAAAGCTCTCTCCCAGCAGACGCAAGGAACGATATCTCTGAAATAATTAAAACCACCGTGGGAGTAAAATGCTTTCACAATCTGAGGACCCGGAAAATTGGCGAGTCGGTTGCAGTGGATGTTCATATTAAGGTCGACAGGGGAATGTCAGTTGAGTCTTCGCATGAGATAGCGACAGAAATAGAGGAGAAGATAAAGGAGAGATTTGGGCTCCGCTCACATATCGGCATACACATCGAACCTTATTACGGGAAGGAGAATTGCTGAGAAATGCACATGTGGGCAACAAATTAAATAACAGATTATTATACTTATATGGCAGGAAAGAAGGGTAAAAAGTTCAGTGATCGTATTTTTGGCGCAATAGAAAAAGCCGGTAATGCTCTTCCCCATCCTGCAGCGCTTTTCGGCATATTCGGCCTGATAACAATTCTTGTTTCTGCAGCCGGTCATTACCTGAACTGGGAAGGTGTAAATCCCTCTACGGGAGAGAGCATCAGGGTCGTTAATCTAATGTCGAAAGAGGGGCTCCACCGGATCCTTCTCGAAATGGTGAATAATTATACCGGGTTTGCTCCGCTGGGCATAGTAATGGTCGCTATGCTGGGGATCGGAGTTGCCGAGAGCAGCGGGCTGATAAAAGCTGCCATAAATGCCCTTCTTCTCAAGACACCAAGGAATCTTGTCACATTTATGATAGTGACTGCCGGAATCCTTTCAAACGTTGCATCTGACCTGGGGTATATTCTTATAATCCCGCTGGCAGGATTGATCTTTCATTCACTGGGGCGACATCCCGTCGCAGGGATGTCGGCTGCATTTGCCGGGGTGAGCGGCGGTTTCAGCGCCAACCTTCTTATAGGAACCATCGACCCGCTGCTGGCAGGATTATCAACAGAAGCTGCCAGGATAATCGATCCTGATTATTATGTGACACCGACAGCCAATTACTATTTTATGGCCGTATCGACATTAATAATTGCTGCTGCAGGAACATGGGTGACAAGAGCATGGATCGAACCGCGCCTCGGTAATTATACAGGTGATGTGGAGCAGGAACCGATTGAGGATCTTTCTGCCGCTGAAAAGAAGGGGCTTAAGTGGGTTCTCTTAACGCTGTTTATGTGGATACTGATTTTCTGTGCAGGACTGATTCCCGACAACGGTTTCCTGAGAGGACCGGACAACACAGTGATCCACTCCCCGCTACTGAAGGGTTTTATTGCGATACTATTCCTTGTAGCATCATCATGCGGCATTGTATACGGATTTATAGCCGGCACATACAGAAAACACGGCGATGTCTATTCAGGCATGGCGGTAAGCTTTAAAGGCATGGTGGCATTTCTTGTGCTGGTCTTCTTTGCGGCCCAGTTTGTAGCCTGGTTCAGGTGGAGCAACCTTGGCCTGCTGATAGCCATAAAAGGGGCTGCCATCCTGAAAGATATTGACCTGGGCCTCATACCGATAGTAATACTTTTCACTATCTTTTCGGGCTTCATTAATATGTTTATGGGCAGCGCCTCGGCCAAATGGGCCTTAATCGGCCCGGTTTTTATCCCTATGTTCATGCTTCTGGGCTACTCACCTGAATTATCACAGGCAGTCTTCCGGATAGGAGACAGCGTTACCAATGTCATCTCACCAATGATGAGCTTTTTCGCACTCATAATAGTATATTACCAGAAATATGATGAAAAAGCCGGCATAGGAACATTGATAGCCACAATGCTTCCCTATTCCATTGTATTCTTCATCGCATGGACCATGCTCCTGGTAGTCTGGATATTGTTAGGTATTCCTCTGGGCCCTGAAGCAGGCCTCTATTATGCCAACCCCTCCCCCATGGAGTAATCATATTATTTGCCACTAAAGGAATTTTTTATATATTACCAACTGGTTTGACTTTTATACAATTAATTATGAATACACGCAAACAAACATTTGAAAAGGCCGAACTGACAGTAATCAGCTGGATGGCAAGAAACGGGCTTATGCTGCTGCGCATAAACATTGGCATAATCTTCTTCTGGTTTGGATTCCTGAAGTTTTTTGAAGGGCTGAGCCCTGCTGAAGACCTTGCAATAAGAACAATTGATACGCTTACCTTCCATCTCCTTCCCGCGAAAGTCATTATTTACGGGCTGGCCATCTGGGAGGTTCTGATAGGACTGGGAATGCTTATAAATCGATTTATGAGGGCTACTCTGCTGTTGCTTTTCCTTCAGATGCTCGGAACATTCACTCCCTTATTCCTCTTTCCCTCCGAGGTATTTCATGTTTTTCCGGTGAGCCTGACTCTCGAAGGCCAGTATATTGTTAAAAACATCATAATAATAGGCGGTGCATTCGTTCTTGGGGCAAAACTCAGGAACGACAGAATTGTAAACCAATCATAATTTTATGAATCAATTATTACAGAAAGTAAGAAACATATATAGGGAGGGATGTGTAACCATAACGTTGAATACGCATCGCACAAGACCCGACAATGAAAAAGATCCCATAAATCTGAAAAATCTTGTAAAAGAGGCTGAAAAAAGGCTATTTAACGATTACGATAAAAGATTTGTATGGCCTCTGATGAAAAAACTGAACGATCTCGTTGATAATATTGACCATAGTCATAACCTTGAAAGTCTTGTAATTTTTGCCTGCCGGGATTTTGCAGAGTACACAAGGCTCCCCGTGAGCCTAGAGAACCGGGTGGTTGTTGATGACACTTTCGCATCCCGGGATCTGATAAGGGCCATGCACCAGCAGTCAGCCTATTATGTGCTGGTTCTGAGCAGACAGCAGGCCAGGCTTATTGAGGCCTTTAACGATAAGGAAGTTGAAGAAAAATCAGGCATCTTCCCGATAAAAAATAAGCTTTACACAACAGACAGGGAGAAACTGTCAACAGTAAAGGGACAGGATAATCTAATTGAAGAGTTCTTCAACAGGGTTGATAAAGCAGTGAACGAGACAATAAAAGATAATCCCCTGCCCATATTCCTGGCCACTGAAACACGGAACTACCATCACTATGTTAAGGTGACTGACAAAAAGGATCTTATTACCGGTCACATAAATCAGAACCGCGATGCAGAAAAAGCAGGAAGCATTGTGAATGAAGTGTGGCGGGCAATGATCGGACTCATTAAGAAAAGAAACCATGAAAGACTCGCTGAACTCAATAAAGCAGTGAGCACAAATAAATATATGACCGATTATAATGAGATCTGGAACGCAATTATAAATGGAAGGGGCAAAACACTCTTTGTAAGAAAGGGTTTCTTCAAGCCCGCATTACTTATTAACAACGAGGTTATTCCTGTGGATGAACATAAAAAGGATCAAAAAGGAATAATAGATGATATT
Source organism: uncultured Rikenellaceae bacterium (assembly GCA_964633195.1). Classification (GTDB taxonomy): domain Bacteria; phylum Bacteroidota; class Bacteroidia; order Bacteroidales; family VadinHA17; genus LD21. The sequence goes on from CAZWFL010000006.1 coordinate 81,139, forward strand.
ATTGATGAGATGATAGATCAGAATCTTAAATATGGAGGTGACACTGTTTTCATAGAAGGGGATGAGATAAAGAAGTTCGGGAATGTGGTGCTCATCACAAGATATTAGCAAACTGCCATGGAAGATGAGATCAGAAGAAATGACAAAGAAACCCTGGCGTGGCACGCTTTAAGTAAAAAGCAACTTTTCAGCGAACTTAAGACGGGTCCTGACGGTCTGAGCCCTGATGAGGCATCAGGGCGACTGGATCACTACGGTGAGAACCGGCTTCCTGAAGGAAAAAAGGTTACCCTGTGGTCCATTATACTGCATCAGCTTCTTAATCCTCTCATCTTCATTCTTATTGCAGCAGCTGTAGCATCAATCCTCATTGGTGAAGGAAAGGATGCAATATTCATTTTTCTTGTCATTTTTATTAACTCTGCTCTTGGTACATTTCAGGAGTACAATGCTGAAAGGAGTGCCGAAAGCCTTCAGAAAATGATGAAAATCAAGGCAAGGGTAAAAAGAGAAGGCAGAGAAGCAGAATTACCATCAGAAAAAGTTGTTCCGGGTGATATTGTATTACTTGAGTCGGGTATAAGGGTTCCGGCAGACATACGTCTGATGGAAACATCTGGGCTGGAAGTTGACGAGAGTTTTCTGACCGGGGAATCTGTCGCTGCCATAAAACAGGTTGATGTCTTACAGAAGAAGCTTGGTGTGGCCGGCAGGACCAACATGGCATTTGCCGGCTCAACTGTCATGAAGGGCAGGGGCTTGGGGGTTGTTGTCGCAACCGGTATCGAGACACAGGTGGGGAAGATATCCAGCGATGTCGCCGGATCGGTATCTGCCAAACCTCCGCTCGTGAACCGGATGGAGAAATTTATAAGGCAGATAAGTATCTTTATTATAGCGCTCAGCGTAATTCTTGCTGTTATCTTACGGATGCAGGGCATGGATGCTGCAACCATTTTCTTTTTTGTTGTTGCCCTCGCAGTATCGGCTATACCTGAAGGCCTTCCGGTGGCATTAACCGTAGCCCTCTCCATCGCCACAAGGCGGATGGCAAAACGGAATGTTATTGTTCGTAAACTCACATCTGTAGAGAGCCTTGGCAGCTGCACTGTTATAGCCAGTGACAAAACCGGCACACTGACAGTTAACGAGCAGACAGCCAGGATCATAATCCTCCCCGACGGTAGTCGCTTTGAAATTGCCGGCCAGGGATATAACGGTGAAGGAAAAGTGTCTGAAAAGAATAATCCCGGTAAGGAAATTACTTATTCCGCTTCGGACGAGATTCAGCGAATTTGCAGAATCGCAGTTTTTGCCAATGAAGCATCGCTGTTAAAAGAAAAAGAGAACTGGGTTTACCATGGCGATGCAATGGATGTGGCACTGCTCGGGATGAGCTATAAACTGGGAATTGACCCCGAAGAATGGCGGGCAAAAAAAACTGCAATAGGTAAGATCCCCTATGAATCGGAAAGGAAGTTTTCAGCCTCATTCTGTAAGATAAACGGCGACGTTTATATTGGAGTGAAAGGCGCCGTGGAGACTATTATTGTTTTTTGCGATACCATGTCGTTAAATGGTTCTTCTGAAAAAATAAAGAAGGATAAGATTCTTGAAGAGGCTGAAAAAACTGCAAAAGAGGGCTATCGTGTTCTGGCCTTTGCCAGCGGGGATTATCCCGACTTCAAAAAGAAAGAGGTTTACGAGGATGAAGATATTCCTCCACTGACTTTTTATGGCCTTGTAGCTTTCATGGACCCATTGCGGCCGGAGGCAGGGAAATCTGTTAAGGAGTGCCATGATGCGGGTATTAAGGTGATTATGATAACCGGCGACCATCCGGAGACTGCCGGCACAATTGCCGGGGAACTGGGCATCAGTGATAAGACCACCCGGGTTGTAACAGGACAGATGCTTTCTGAAGCAGGAGCGGCCGATACGCGTGATTTTGAAAAGCTCGTGGCATCCACAACAGTTTTTGCCCGGGTCTCCCCTGGCCAGAAACTCGAAATAGTTGATGTTCTTATCCGAAAGGGTGAGTTTGTCGCCGTAACGGGCGACGGTGTGAACGATGCACCGGCATTAAAACGTGCAAACATCGGTGTGGCAATGGGTTCCGGGACCGATGTGGCCAAAGAGGTTGGGGCAATGATTGTTATTGATGATAATTTCTCGTCAATTGTTGCAGGAGTTGAAGAGGGTCGTTTTGCCTATGACAATGTCCGTAAGGTGATTTACCTGCTTATCTCAACAGGAGCAGCAGAGGTTATCCTTTTTATTGCATCAATCATGGCAGGCTTACCGCTTCCCCTCCTCGCCGTTCAACTGTTGTGGTTAAACCTGGTGACCAACGGAATACAGGATGTTGCTCTTGCCTTTGAAGGGGGTGAACCCGGCGCCATGAAACGTCCTCCACGCTCTCCGTCAGAAAAGATCTTCAACCCTCTTATGATCAAACAGACACTGGTATCAAGCATAATTATTGGTGGAATCGTTTTCGGAGTGTGGTACTGGCTTATTAATTACACCCGGCTGGATGAAGCCTATGCAAGAAATATCATTCTTCTGCTGATGGTCTTCATGCAGAACTTTCATGCATTCAATTGCCGTTCAGAAAGGGTGTCAGCCTTCAGAGTGCCACTGAAAAGGAATCTTTTCCTTGCATTTGGCGTTCTGGCAGCCCAGGGCATTCATATCCTCAGTATGCAGCTTCCCTTTTTGCAGAACATCCTTAGAACGGAACCTGTAACCTTTAATCAATGGCTTTATCTGATTGCTCTGGCCCTGCCCGTGTTACTGGCAATGGAACTATTCAAATTCTTCAATAAATCCGGTAAATAAGAAATTTTGTTTATCTTCAGGGAGTTAATGCTCATTCGGAGATTCGCTGTTCCACAACATTAAAAGCAAATACAATGTCAACAGATATTCTTTCAATGAAGCTCGGGCTCGACAGCTGCTACCTGATTCGAAGTAAACATATTGTAATGGTCGACGGAGGCGTGCCCAATAAACTGAATGCCTTCAAGAGGAAACTGAACAGGTTTCATGTACACCCGGAAGAGATCAGGCTGATCATACTTACCCACTCACATTTTGATCATGCGGGTTCAGCCAGAGATATCAGAGATTACACCGGCGCAAAGATCCTGCTTCATGAAAAGGATTATGAATATCTGGAAAAAGGAGAGATGTGCATACCTAAAGGTGTGAATATATGGGGTAAGATAAGCCAGCCTCTGCTTTTTCCGGTTCTCAGGAGAATTAAATTCCCTCTTTTCGAACCTGATATAATTATGAAGGGTGAAGAGTACCCCCTCGATGAATTCGGGATCGATGGTAAAGTCATTCACACACCCGGTCATACTCCCGGCTCGATAAGCGTGCTGCTTAAGACAGGAGAAGCTTTTGTGGGTTGCATGGCACATGACGGATTCCCTTTCCGTTTAAATCCGGGGTTGCCAATATATGCCAGTGATATTGATGAAATTAAAAAAAACTGGAAATCGTTAATTGAAAAAGGGGCGAAAATCATTTTCCCCGGGCATGGCAATCAGTTCTCCGTGGAAGTTATTAAATCAGTAATATGATACTATCCTGGAAAGAAATAATCACCTTAATTCTGCTTATGCCTTCTCTGAACCTTTCCGGCTGCAGAAACGGAAATACAGGCAAAGAGGCTGCTGTAACCGCAACAGAAAAGAATTATAATCCGCTAGGTTATGATCTCTCAAATCCCGACAGGACCTTCGTCCTGCCCGGCATTCTTTATGAAATCTCCGGAATAACTGAGATCGATTCTTCAACCGTTGCCTGCATACAGGACGAGAACGGGGTGTTGTTTATTTACGATCTCTTAAAAGGCATGATCAGCAAACACTATTTTTTCAATAACGACGGGGACTATGAGGGAATTGCCAGGGTCGGAAAAACAATCTTTGTCTTGAGAAGTGACGGGATTATTTTTGAGATTCCCGATTATGAAGCCGGTGAGTTCACAAGGATAGCTCACAGAACAGGCATCCCTGCTGCCGACAATGAAGGTCTCTGCCATGATAATTACAACAACAGACTCCTCATTGCACCAAAAAGTAATATTATTGATGCCAAAAAAAGCAAAAGGGCCATTTACGGCTTTAACCTGAAAAAGAGAAAACTTCTTGAAAAACCTGTCATAAAGTTTGATATGTCAGATATCAGGAAATTTGCCATAAAGAATAAGATTGACCTTCCCATGACCGGCAAGAAGGATAAGAAAGAGCCGGTAATCGAGCTGAGGGCTTCTGCCATTGGTATTCATCCACTGACAAAAAAACTTTACCTTATTTCAGGCGTTGAGAAACTGCTGTTCGTTTTTGATATGGAAGGAACCATTGAATATATGGAGAAACTGGATTCCGATTTGTTCAGACAGCCTGAGGGAATTACATTCCTGGGCAATGGCGACATGCTCATCTCAAATGAGGGCCGGGGAGATAGGGCTACAATCCTTAGATTCAATTTAAACGTTGAGTGAATAGTTCACGAAATGGATTACCAGCCCGGGACAAAGTTAAGGCCGAAGACCCTGTTCTTAAACCCGCCGTTCTGCAGGGGGAATGCATAGTAGGGCTCAATTATCAGAGCTCCGAGAACATTTATCCTTACCGATACCCCTGTGCTGAAAATGGGGAAACGCTTCTCAGTACCAACATTGACCGGATTCCAGTCAAATATTACCTGATGACCTTTGGACCATGCAAGTCCTCCGTCGAAGAAAAGGTTGAGATCCGTAAGAATCCATTTCGACTTTATCAGTGAAAGCCTTTCGGGACCCGAAAGGGGGATCCTTAGTTCTGCATTGGCTACGAGAGTCCTCTCTCCGCTGAGGCGCGATACATTGAAAGCTTCAGCCTGCATGGTCGGACTATCATATAATGAGATGTTCTCATATCCCCTTATCAGCCATGGATAACCTAGGTATAGTGGTGAAATAAGATCACTTGAAGCACCGCTGCCATATCTGCCGTAATGATATAACCTGAAGGCCAGGCTCATTGGCTTTAAATAAAAATACTTCCTGTAGTCAAATAATGCAGTGTAGAAATCAACAGCCCCGAAATATTTCTGCACCTGATATCTTGCACGATGGCCCTGTAAAGGTGAGGTCAGCCCAAAATAGGAGTTGTCTTCAACATAAGCCAGTGATAACTGCTGGTAATTATTTCCGCGAGGAGCATCAAGCTTTTCTCTCGTACCCCCTATCTGAAGCCCGTTGAGGAGATAATAATTATTAAACCTGTCGACGCGGTAATAATACCACGACATGGATGCTCCCGCTTCAAATCTTCTGTTCTGTGATATCGGATAAAATGCGAAAGCAGTGATATTATCATCAAACATCCTGATATAGTCAAGCATAAGATTATTGACAGGTATCCTGTCATCACCATAATTGATTGAATCCCGTACAAGGGACATATTACCGGTGCGGTAAGGAACATGTGATACAGCACCACCCCATCTTATTTTTCCTTTCTGGTTAATATAGGCAACTACTCCTCCGAAATCATATATTTCCCCATTAAGGGCTAAAGATGAATAGAGCTGATTATTACCCAGAATGTCGCTGAAAATCATATTCACACTTCCTGCCATGTTGTTGCGGTAAATACCGGTCGATACTCCTACGCTCGCAGTGTTGGATATATAGTCAAGCCTGAACCTGGGACGAAAATCCACCTCCTTTACCGAGTCAGTTGGCAATGAGGCTATTTCGTGACGGTTGTAGAGAGCATTGTCAACAACATTATCTGCCACATGCTTCAGGGGTGGCAATGTGCCGGCATCAAGAGAGACAAGGTGCCTGTCAGCCGGTTCAGCCATGAATTCTGAATCTTCGGCAATCCAGATCCTGTAACTGTTGTTGTAGTAATAAGTATAAACTACCAGGTCCTTTTCCCTTGCAACACTGATTGCCGGAGAAAATGGAGTTATGCCGCTAATGCCCGTCACAAGGTCTGTCAGTCTCATCAGGCTCTCCTCTTCAAGGTCATACTTGTAAAGATTCCTGAAACCGTCGGCATCGGATAAAAAGTAGAGAGACCTTCCGTCGCTTGAAAATAAGGGATTCAGATTATGTGCCCCGTCAAAAACATCAATCACTTTAATGGTTCTGCCCTTAAGGTCAAGAATGGCCAGGTCGAAGCTGAACTTTCTCTGGTTGGGTATCCGGCTTATTTTCTCACTGGAAAATACTATATAATTCCCGTCAGGCGACCATGAAGGATGTATGCCTGCAGTCATCCCATCCGTAAGTTTCTCAACCACACCGGAGTTTATGTTGAAAAGATAGAGATCGGTCACACCGTCAACCATGCCTGAGAATACAATCTTTCTTCCGTCGGGCGACCATGCCGGATTCGAGAAGGAATCTATTCCCTTAATATCTGTCTCCCTTATCCTCCTGGTCCTGTTGATATCGACCACCGCAAGTTTGTTCTTTCCCTTCGTGAAAATCACGAAAGCGAATCTTTCACCGTCGGGAGACCATGTTCCTGCCGACTCTATAAAGCTGAAATCATCTATATCATTATTCCTGACCACGCTCGACAGTTTTCTGATTATCCTGCCGGTTGCAGCCTCAGCAAGGAAAAGATCGAGCGTAAAGAGATTCTTTTCGGAGAAGAAGGCTACATATTTACCGTCGGGACTGATAGCCGGCGATATATTCAAGCGTCCGGCATTCTTACCGGAAATGATCTCCTTCCCTGCAGGCTTATTGCTGCTGGCATCCATAAAAGGCCTGAAATGCTGATCCATCGCATTCTTCCAGAATCCCGACAGGGTTGCCTCATTGAAACGGAATACTGAATCGACCGCTGCATTAAATCCATACAGTGCTGTTTTCTGAAACAGGGGCATTACTATGGAGTCGCCCCAGGTCTTGGCTGCCATTGCCCAGAATGCATGACCGTACCGGTAAGGGAAATACTTTGATTCTGTCGATAATTTCTTTAAAGTAGGGAAATCATCATTGACAAGCGCATCCCTCATCCACATTGCCGTATTGGGATCAACACTCCCGATCGACAGGTATTCAGCCATCCCTTCAATCATCCACAGTGGCATGTTTCTTAATGAATAACCCCTTGCTGTATCGGAATTGACAAACATGTTGAACTGAAATGCATGAACAAGCTCATGACCCAGAACATGGTCCGTCTGCGCAAGCGTGGGAGCAACAGGCATTATAACCCTGTTCTTGAGGCTTTCTGTAACTCCCCCCGTTCCGGACCCGATAAGGCCGCTTATCGTATTGGTCTGCTGAAAATCAGCATGGTTGTTGTAAAATATTACCGGATTTCTTTTTCTGAATGTATCCTGGAACGTGGTCATGTGTATCTGATACCATTTCTCCGACCAGTCAGAAATAATATTTACCAGCGAATCATTATTGAGATAATGGTATATTTCAAAATTGGGGGTCTGCAGAACATTATGTCTGAACTTGCTGTACCCGGGTTTGTTCCTGCCAAAGTACTGGGCATTCACACTGAAGCCGGATACAAACATAAATGCAGTAATGATCACAACTGATCTTATAATACAACTTTTAAAATTTCTAATATTCAGGCTCATTGTTTTCATAGGCACCTCCTTTCAGGTAATCCTTTTCATGATCAATTATTTATTAATCAACATTATACCATCCATTTTAACACGTTTTTACTTTTAAATGTTCAAATTTTGTGCCATTGTGCACTACAAAACCCTCTTCATTTTCCTAAAAATTTGTTAAAATGCGATATAGTGGTCTTTTTATCCTATTTATATGCCGGCAAACTGATTGTGCTTTAAATCAGGAGCGGCACCACGGTCGGGTTACGCCGGGCTCCCGATGGCTATCGGTATGGGCGTTGACACCGGAGTCGGTATTGATGCAACCTTCGGTCCTTATGTGTAGTCGGAAGCCGGAATAATTATCAGCTCCGCAGGAGCGGCCTGTCTTTAGTTCCGCAGGAACGACATGTTTGTAGAAAAGGTGAATGTATGGATCGCGTTTTGAGTTCCGCAGGAACGACATGTTTGTAGAAAAGGTGAATGTATGGATCGCGTTTTG
>CAZWFL010000006.1:89339-125366 GCA_964633195.1 uncultured Rikenellaceae bacterium
AGTTCCGCAGGAACGACATGTTTGTAGAAAACACAGGTTAATTATAACAACGTGAGCTCCGTAGGTGCGACATGTATAAAATCGAATCATTTTTCGTATAAACATGCCGCCACTACGTGGCTCCGGTTATGATGGAACATTCCGGTTCTACAAACATGCCGCCGCAACGCGGCTCGGTACACGGATGGCTTAAATTCGGACGAAGTCACTCACCAACGTTCAGGTTATTTTTAAATTTATGCTTCAGCCTTAACCCTGAAAAGAGTTATTATCTTATTTTTATGATGATCAAAAATGCCTGAATTATTTTACAACCACTGAAAATGAAAATAAACATCAGAAAAGCCGTTCCTGAGGACTTCCCTGCAATACTCTCACTTATTAAAGAGCTTGCCGAATTTGAAAAGGCCCCTGAAAAAGTCACCAACACCGTTGATCAGATGGAAGCGGAGAAAGAGCTGTTCAGGTGTTTCGTGGCAGAAACTGAAGAACACGGGATAATAGGTATGGCACTCTGTTTCTTTGCCTATTACACATGGGTAGGCAAGTCTCTTTACCTGGACGACATTTATGTAAAGAAGGAGTTCCGGGGTCAGAAAACCGGTAGTGAGCTGCTGAGAAAGGTCTTTGAGGTCGCAAACGAAGAGAAGTGTAAAAGGGTAAGGTGGCAGGTACTGAACTGGAACGAGCCGGCTATAGAGATGTACAGAAAATGCGGTGCCGTTATTGATGACGAGTGGCTGAACTGTGATTTTGAGCATGAGGCGATACGTGATTTTAAAATTTAATCGATCTCTTATTATTAATGAGTTACGATGTGATTATCTGCGGGGCAGGTCCGGCAGGACTCACAGCCTCACTGGTGCTTGGCACTGCAGGGTTAAAGGTTGCCCTGATAGATAAGGAGAGTTCTCCCGGGAATAAGGTGTGTGGTGATGCAATCGCCGCTTATGTTCCGAAAGTGCTGGGCGGAATCTCCCCTGAATTCACATCGGCCCTGGAAATTTGTGAACAAAAAATTGAAGTCAACAAATGCCTTATTGTTGCACCTTCAGGCAAATTCCTGGACCTAAAGTACTCATTATCAGGATTCATTTGCAGACGTTCGGTTTTCGACAGACTTCTTTTCGATATCGTTATTAAACAGCCGGGGGTAACTGCCTTTCCCGGCACAAAGGTAACCGGTATAAAAGCAGACAAGAAAAAGGTTACTGTCATTACCAAAGACGGAGGGATATTCACTGGTGCTCTTGTTATTGGCTGCGACGGCGCAGGAAGCATTACGGGGAGAAATCTTGCAGGTAATAAAACCGATCTCAGGCATTGTTCGGCAGCCGTTAGAGCATATTACATAGGCGTAAAGGATACTCCTGCATCAACCTTTGAACTTCATTTTCTTAAGGATCTCCTCCCCGGATATTTCTGGATATTTCCCCTTCCTGATGGGCATAGCAACGTTGGACTGGGAGTTCCCTCAGAAATGATAGCAAAAAAGAAAATCAACCTGGTAAAAAGACTGGCTCTGATAACGGAATCTGAGCCGGGTATAAAGGAACGTTTTAACGCTGCAGAACTTACAGGTCTGCCCGAAACGGGTCTGCTGCCGCTGGGGTCCCGTAAAATTATAGTATCGGGTGACCGGTTCATGCTGTGCGGTGATGCTGCTTCATTAACCGATCCCGCCACCGGAGAAGGTGTGGGACACGCGATCCTTTCCGGAAGATATGCTGCCTGGCAGGCAATAAGATGCTTTGAGAAAAACGACTTTTCAGCAGGTTTCATGAAAGGCTACGACAAAGAATTGTATGCCAAATTATGGAGACACAACAGAAGACGTTTTCTTATAAGAAAAACTGTCATTACAAAATCCTGCTTGTTGAATCTTGCCGTTACACTTGGAAATAATAACAAATCCGTGTTGGAAACAATTAAGAAAGTAATAGAATAAAAGAGGCCCGGTAATTTTTTATAAATTGTAATCGACAATTAACTGGTTTTTCATATGGTTCATTCCAACAATCACACAATTTCACCCCATGATCAGAAAAGAAATAATCATCATCTCCGCTTTCATAATCCTGATGAACTCCTGCAGAACGGACAGGTGCCAGCCGGTTGATTATGTCAATCCTTTTATTGGCAATATCAGTCATCTGCTAGTCCCGACATTCCCGACCGTTCATCTTCCGAACAGCATGCTCCGCTTCTATCCCGACAGGAGTGATTATACCGCTTACAAAATGCAGGGGTTTCCTCTCAATATTCCTTCGCACCGCTCGGGAAGATTGTTTTCGCTTATGCCATTCTGCGGAGAGGCAGGCACTATTAGCCCGAACCTTACATACACTTATGACAACGAAGAGATTAAACCTTACAGCTATTCCGTTTATCTCGATGAACACGACATTGGTGTCAGATTTGCACCTGCTGAGAAATCGGGAATTTTTACACTGACCTTCCCTGCCGGAAAAGAGGCGGGGATCATTCTGAGAACCAACAGCAGGGGGAGCTTCACTGTTGAGGATAAAGCAATAACAGGCTACGACACCCATAACAGTGTTAAAGCTTACCTCTCTTTCGAACCGGAAGGGTTAAATGATTTTAGGGTTTACAGGGCAGATGACAGGACTCTGCTGGAAAAAGGCACTACGGTTGAAGGCAACAGAACCGCAATAATCATTTCATTCCCGTCAGGCGCTCCGCCTGAACTGAATGTGAGATACGGCATCTCTTACATCAGTACGGATCAGGCAGGGGAAAACATGCAAACTGTTGCCGGCCGCGGATCAGATGAGATATCCGGCAGGGCAAGGAGTATCTGGAACGATGTCCTCTCAAGGATCGAAGTTGAAGGAGGCACCGAAGACCAGAGAATGGTTTTCTATACATCGCTGTACAGATGCCACGAACGAATGATCGACATTACGGAAAGAGGCCGGTATTACAGTGCCTGGAGCAAAAATACGGAACCGGCCAATGACACAACTTTCTATACCGACGACTGGGTGTGGGATACATACCTGGCGCTTCATCCCCTTCAGGTTATTCTGAATCCATCCCAACAGGACGAGAAGATCACCTCCTATATAAGAATGGCAAGGCAGTCGGGCTGGATGCCTACCTTCCCGACCATCTCGGGAGATAATCATGCCATGAATGGCAATCATTCGGTAGCAGTTATTCTTGATTCATGGAATAAAGGTATTCGCAACTTCGACCTTGATGAGGCTTATGATCACCTGAAAAAAACCATACTGCTCGAAACTAAACTGCCGTGGGTAAAAGGACCGGCTAACTGGTTTGATGAGTTCTACGATCTCAACGGTTATTTTCCCGGCCTGAATAAGGGAGAAAAAGAAACCATACCCGCGGTTCATAACTTTGAAAAAAGACAGTCGGTGGCAGTCACGCTTGCAGCCTGCTACGACGACTGGTGCATGGCGCAAATAGCCGGGATTCTGGGGAAGGATGAAGACTACGATTTTTTCATTAAAAGAAGTCTTAACCACAGGAACCTGTTCAACAGCGAGACAGGTTTCTATCATCCGAAAGACAAAGAGGGCAACTGGATAATGCCTTTCGATTACCGTATCGACGGAGGGATGGGGGCACGCGATTATTACGACGAAAACAACGGATGGACTTATATCTGGCAGCCATACCATGCTTTTGACGATCTTATTGATATGATGGGGGGATCTGAAGCATTTGACAGCAAGCTCGACCAGCTTTTCAGTGAAGGTCTTGGCCGGTCCAAATGGGTATACTATTCCACAATGCCTGATGCAACAGGTAATGTCGGACAGTTCGTGATGGGAAACGAGCCCTCGATGCATATCCCGTATCTTTATAATCTTGCAGGGAAGCCATGGAAGACCCAGAAAAGGATCAGAATGCTTATGGACACCTGGTTCCGGAACGATCTGATGGGGATACCGGGAGATGAGGACGGTGGAGGCTTAACGGCTTTCTATGTCTTCTCGGCTATGGGTTTCTATCCCATTACACCCGGAATACCCGAATACCAGATAGGCAGTCCTTTCTTCAGCAAAGTTAAGATACATCTTGAAAACGGTAAAACCTTTACCGTCATCGCTAAAAACAACAGTGAATCAAACAAATATATTCAGTCAGCAACGCTTGACGGAAAACCTTTGAATATGACCACAATAACCCATGACGATATAGTGCTGGGCGGGACCCTTATACTCATCATGGGTGATCGGGCAAACCACTCATGGGGCACGGACGCAGGGTAAATCATACTGATTTTTGGCTCTGATCCCCGCACTTTGAAATCAAAATATTAACTTTATTGCCGGAAGCAGTAATTATTAAATTATGAATATACCAATTAAATTATCTGCCGGGATATTATCGGCAGCGTCACTTCCTTTTTTTACAGGGTGCTCCTCAGACACACCATCGGGGCCACCCAATATTCTCATAGCAATGGGCGATGATATCTCCTATCCGCACATGAGTGCCTATGGATGCAGATGGGTAAATACGCCGGGATTTGATATGGTGGCAAAGAACGGGATCCTTTTTCAGAATGCCTATACACCCAATGCCAAGTCATCACCGTCAAGGGCATGCTTCCTTACCGGGCGCAACAGCTGGCAACTCGAGGAAGCTGCCAATCATGTTCCCTTTTTCCCTCCTGAGTTCACAACTTTTATGGAATCTCTTGGAAGGAACGGGTATGATGTGGGGTATACTTCAAAGGGATGGGCTCCGGGTGTTGCACTCGACAGCGAAGGAAATCCGAGGGAGATGACTGGAAAACCGTTCAATGCAAGAAAGAGTCCGCCTCCGGCAACAGGAATTTCAAACTCGGACTACGCCGCCAACTTCGGGGATTTTCTTGATTCAAGAGATCAGAATAAACCTTTCTGCTTCTGGTACGGATCACTGGAGCCTCACAGGCGATATGAGTATGGATCGGGCGTCGGAAAGGGAGGGAAGAGCCTGGACGATATTGACAATGTATATAAATTCTGGCCCGACAACGAGACCGTCCGTAATGACATGCTCGATTATGCTTTTGAGATAGAGCATTTCGACAACCATCTGGTAAAAATGCTTGATGAACTTAAAAGAAGGGGGGAGCTTGACAATACAATAGTTATAGTAACTGCCGATAACGGCATGCCCTTCCCACGGATAAAAGGTCAGGCCTATGAAGCTTCAAACCACCTTCCCCTGGCAATAATGTGGGGAAAGGGAATAAAAAAGCCCGGACGAAGTGTTCTCGATTTCATCAGTTTCATCGACTTTGCCCCCACAATTCTGGAGATAACCGGGATAAGCCCTGAAAAAAGCGGGATGCAGCCTGTTGAGGGTAAAAGTTTTGCGGATATCTTTTCCTCCCGGAAAAAATGGTACGTGAATAAAACACGCAACTGGGTCCTGATCGGCAAGGAGCGCCATGACGTAGGCAGACCTGATGATGCAGGATACCCTATAAGAGGCATTGTTAAAAATAATTATCTCTATCTTATAAACTACAGACCGCAGCGCTGGCCCTCAGGCGATCCTGTTACCGGCTATCTGAACTGCGACGCAAGCCCGACCAAAACGTTAATACTCGAAATGAGAAGAAGCGGAATGTCGCAGACCTTCTGGGACCTTAACTTCGGCCTCAGGGTCGACGAGGAATTGTATGATATCGGCTCAGACCCCGATTGCACAATAAACCTTGCAACCAACACAGGATACAACAGCATCCGGAGAGAACTAAGATACCAGATGACCGAAGAGCTCAAGAGACAAGGTGATCCCAGGATAACAGGCAATGGCGATATCTTTGACAGTTATCTGTACGCCTCGGAAGCAACAAGAGACTTCTACAACAGGTATATGCGCGGGGAACTCTCACGCCGCAGTGCCGGCTGGGCGGATTCAACAGATTTTGAAAAGTAACGGATGATTAGCCAAAACTCTCTGTAATATTTTATAATAACATATAATGATATCTCTTCCTTTCAGAAGCGGTAACCCAGAGAGAGACAGAATCCGGTATTTCTGACTTTTTTTTCATCTGTTGTTATCCTCTTATCCTCGGGATTGATCTTCAGTAATCCAAGCTGGGTATTCAGCTGTAAAAACATTCCGCTTTCGAGCTCATATCCTGCAAAAATATTTGCTCCTGCATCAAACGGATTAAGGTATGTTGCAAGAGGATCATCTGATGTCTCAACAACAGTAGTAAACACAATGTCCTGCCTGGCATCATTCTCAAAAATGACCTTTCCGCCAACTGCAAAAGCCATGTAAGGTCCGAACCCGAGCATAACGTAACCGTCACGCATTTCTCCCCTGTAAACAATGTTCAGCGGCAATTCGATATAACTGAGTCTGTACTTGAGATCGGGGTTAGCAATTTTATTATTGGCTCCTTTTGTGGAAAAGAGCAATCCGGGCTGAAAATAGAATTCAGGTGCAATTGGACTGAATAAATGGATCCCGGCATGAAAGCATGTGATAAATTTATAATCAAGCTTATTGCCGGCATTATCCTTACCGTTCATATTCTGAAAATTAACGCCCCCGAGGAGGCTGAAAGTGGTCTTCTGCGACAGGGCAAATGTGGTTGATATAACCAGGACCATTATGATAGAGAAAATTTTTGCTTTCATTTCAATCAATATAATTTCTTTTACAAAATTATAAAAATCAAACCTGTTTTCCGGATTTCCCCTTTTTTGATTTTCATTTCTGAATTAATTTGTGTAAATTACCTCTTCGACATACTATGAATTCGAACCTAAATATTCACAATGAAATTCTTTTTTTTACTCACTAAAAATTAATTATCATGGCTGTTTTAAAAGTAATTGAGATTATGGCATCATCAGAAAAAAGCTGGGAAGATGCTACAAAAGAGGCAGTTAAAACTGCTGCAAAAACCGTTAAGGGAATTCGCTCTGCTTATGTTCAGGACATGAGCGCAGTTGTTAAGAACGATAAGATAACGGAATTTCGAGTAAATGTGAAGATATCATTTGAAGTAATGAATTAGAGGAGGAGATTATTCTTTAGCTGCTGCCACAGTCAGGGGACTGAGTGTCATTACATTGCTGCCTTCATCAAAAATTTACGTCAGGAGCCGCTATCATAGACAGACAAAACCGAAGTAACACTGCCAGTATGTTTGAATGGTTAAGACACTGGAGATTCGGAAACCAGTATGGATATGAGCGGTTCTTCAGGGGACAGGATACCCTGCCGGTCGGAAAAAAGGGTATTATCCTTGCTGATCTTGGCATGCCCGGGATTTACGAAGCTGATTTCTACATAAAATTCATGGAACATGTTTTCGATTATTCCTTACCCTTTTTTCTGAAAAGGTTTATCCTGGCCGACAAGGGTATAGCCCTGATCGATCCGGCAAATCCCCTGGCCAGGGATAAATTTGTTCCCCGCCTTCTGGTTGACATGTATGGTTCTCCCACAAATAAAATTGGACGTCCCTATGTTGAATGTGAATATTCATGGCACCCTCCCGGAATGAAAAAGAATCCTTCCGATCACGGCTATTTTCTATATACCGGCGACGGGAAGGGAGGTGCCCCGGAGGTGTGTCAGAAAACGGCAGCAAAAGTTGCCGGCTGGTATTTCGGACATCTTTTACCCGAAAAGAAAGTTCCGTGGGAGTACCAGTGCGGGAAAATATTTGAAGATTCAGCCGCTATACTGAAAAAAAGATACCCTGAGGCTGAAATACGTCATATGAAATATGCCTGTGAAGAATCTATGGTTCAGGTTGTTGAAGATCTCATCCATTATGGTTGTCAGACGATTATATATCAGTGTTTTTGCAACCCGGTCTATTCTGACTTCGAAGATTATGCCTATACTCTTCCTGCACTTCACCGGATCGTTAATGGCAGAGCTAAAGTGATTTGCGCCGATCAGTTAGGTAACCAGCCGTCACTGTGCGAAGCATACATACAGATGATCCGTGACCAGCTGGATAACACACCCCGCAGTTCCAGTTTACTCCTTATCCTGTCAAAGCACGGGCATCCTTTCCAAAAGGAAACATCAGATAAACGGGGTTGGGAGTACAGAATCCCTCTTGAGAGAGGAATGATAAATGTCCTGAAAGAGTGGGGAGGTGAATGGAACCTGGTCTGGAGTGATGATGAATATGCTGACGAGTACTGGGATCCCCGTAAAAGAAAATTCTCAACCTTTTCTGCCTACAGGATGGCCATTGAAGAGAAATACGACCTGGCAATGGAGGTTCCTACTGATTTTATAGCCGAGAATACCGATCTTATGATCTTTCATGCCATGAAAAAATTCATGGCATTTCGTAAGTATGACCCTTTTCTGCCAGTTTATTACACCGACTGGGAGAAACCTCTTATAAGGACTTTCAGCGAAGGTAGAACCACCGGCAAATATATAGGCTGTCCTGTCGGACCTTACCGGAAATTTGTTGTTGATGCAATAATTGCCTCATTATCAAATCTTTTAAATGGAGATAAAAATAATTAACTATCACACGGTAAACTTTTCTCAAAACAATATCGATACGTTTAAGGAATACTTATTTTTACTGAAAACCATTTAGCCGGAACCATATACTAAACAACAAAGTATTATTATCTGATGATCTGAAGGAAGTCTGAAAAAATTCCGGATTAGTATGAATAACCCTCTGCTGATAAAGCGTCTGAAGGCAGGCCTCAAATCAGATGAAACAGGCAATAAAGCCAATTCACTGATCTTTCTTCACAGATACGGATTTAATATTCCCCTCACCTGGCTGGTAACAACAAGGGCACATGAGCTTTACCTTGAAAGAGGAATACCTGTACTGGATGATCTCAGGAAAGAAATTGCCAGGCTTCCGGAATTAAATTATGCCGTACGTTCTTCAACAACATCAGAGGATTCGAGTGACTTCAGTTTTGCCGGACAATTTCAGACACTCATAAATATACAGGGGACTGAAGACATTTTAAAAGCGATACGGAATGTCTGGGAATCAGCCTCTTTATTGAATAACAATGAATATCTGAAAAGGACCGGAGTCTCAACAATTAAATGTGCAGTCATCATACAGGAAATGATCCCGTCAAAGCTTGCAGGAGTAAGTTTCAGCAGAAATCCGGTAACTAATCAGGATGAGATAGTAATTGAGGCTGTTGAAGGTTATGGAGAGGACCTTGTTCAGAAAGGGAAATCGCCCTTCAGATGGAGATTCAGGAATAATATGATTATTGAGGGAATTAAGGGATATCCACATCTGCCGGAAATATGGAAGGTAGCAAAAGATACTTCAAGGCTTAAAAAATATTATGGCAACAATATTGATATTGAATGGGTGTTTGACGGTAAGAAGATCTATTACCTTCAGCTCAGACAAATTACAGGCAAGCAAAATATAAATATATACTCCAATAAAATGGCCAGGGAAATGCTTCCCGGCCAGATAATGCCACTGGTATGGTCGGTAAACATCCCGCTGGTCAACGGCACCTGGATAAGAATTCTTTCGGAAATAACCGGCCAGCTGGACGTAAAGCCAGAAGATCTTGCAAAACCATTCTATTATCAGACTTATTTCAATATTGCCAGGCTGGGCAGAATCTTCAGCAAATTCGGTATGTCAGCCAACAGCCTGGAAATGCTCATGCTCAGCGATGACAATCAAAAACCTGCTTTTAAACCCGGACCAGAAATCTTGAAGCATACCTTCAGAATAATTCGTTTTGTAAGACATAAATTAAACTTCGAAAAGATCTACCTGCGGGATTTTGAAATTCTGTCTGCAGACTTCAGGAAAATAAAAGAGCATCTGAAGAATGATCATAATACCGGTTCATTTCAGGAGAGTTATTCCATGTTGTTTGACAAGTGCGGGAAACTGGCATATCTTAATATTGTGATCCCTATCCTGATGTCATATTATCACAGGAAACTTAAGAAAAAGCTGGCAAAATTAAACCTGGATTATAACAATCTCAATTTCCGCCATGATTTTCCCCTTCTGGCCAAGTATACACCCCTTATTTCGATGCAGGGAATCAAAAGGCAGATTGATAACCTGCCGGATAATATCAGGGAAAAGTGTGTAACTCTTGAAAAATTGAGGTCATTCAACGAAGCGGGAAAAATTGCAGACGAGTTTGACAAATTCCTTGAGGAATTCGGCCATCTTAGCGAAAGCGGCAACGATTTCTCCTTTGCCAAGTGGGAAGAGGACCCGGAAATGGTATTCAGAATGATCCGGCGATCCTCCGAGGAAGAAAGCGGGGCCAGAATGTATACTCTTGACAAACTCAGTAAAAACGGAACCAGGATAAGGTCCTCTTTGCTCAGGATCTACAGAAAAGCAGGCAGGTTCAAAGTATACCGCGAACAGATAAGCTCTCTGTATATTTTTGGCTACGGACTTTTTCGAACACTCTTCCTTAATCTCGGAAAAGAATTTACATCCAGGGGAATTATAGACTCCGCCAATGATATCTTCTACCTTGGCAAGGAGGAGATTGACATCATAATCAAGAACATTGAAATGCCAGAATTAAAAGGGTACCAGGATCTGGTAAATAAACGCAAGGCTGAGATGAACGATACAAAGGATTTTGTTCTGCCCCAGGTAATTTACGGCGAAAATGCTCCTGTTCTTGAAAGAGATAAAGCAAAAAATCATTTCGGGATCAGCACATCGTCCGGCTCTTATTGCGGCAAAACAAAAGTTATCAGGACAACTGATGACTTTGATGCTGTTGAGAGAGGCGATGTCCTGCTAATACCATTTTCCGATGTAAGCTGGACGCCAATACTCGTAAAAGCCGGAGCAATTGTCTCCGAAACCGGAGGACTGCTTTCCCATTGTTCTATTATTGCAAGGGAGATGGGCATCCCGGCACTGGTTTCGGTTGAGAATGCCTGTGCGATTGGCAATGGATTATCAGTTACTGTTGATGGATCAAATGGGATCTTAACAATTCACGATTATGAATGACACTGTTATATTACTCGAAAACAGGCCTCTGCTTCTGGCTTTCATTTGTGCGATAACAGGCTATCTCATCGGTTCAGTCTCCTTTTCAAGGATTATCCATTATGCTGTAACCGGCACAGCCGATATTGGACCTTTCAAAGAAGCAGTCCCCCATTCCGATGAAACATTCGATTCAGACCTGGTAAGCGCAACCCTTGTTACAAAAAAAATCGGGGCAAAGTACGGATGTATTACATCCATCACGGATATGTTAAAAGTTGCTCTCCCGGTATTGGCCACCAGGTTGCTTTTCACAGATGAACCATACTACCTGATCGTCGGATTATTCGGGGTAATCGGACATAACCTTCCGGTATATTACAATTTTAAAGGAGGCCGGGGTGAATCACCTATTCTCGGAATATTGCTGGTTATTAACTGGTTCGGACTCATTATGGTTAATATAGTATCCATAATCCTTGGCTTCATCACAGGAAGTGTGCTCGTTTTACGATGGTCGGGCTATGTGTTGATGATATTCTGGCTCTGGTATTATTTCAATGATTACCGTTTTGCTGTCTTCATGGTTTTTATCAATTTCTTTTTCTGGTTTTCCATGCGTAAAGACCTTGCCAGATTTATTGAACTGAAAAAAAAGAAAGGAATATCATTCTCAGAAGAGGATGTTTCGGAGTTCATTGTTATGGGGAGGGGATTAGGTAGAACACTTGACAGATACAGTCTCTGGTCGGTCCTGAAAAGGAGTTTCGCAAAGCATTGACTTTTATCTCATTAAAAAAAACTTTTTATACGATCCCTGACTGGCATCATTGAGTCAATTTTCCCGAACGGGAAAAATCAATTGCAGGATCGGATATCAAATGATTATCAAACAATCTTCCCGATTCATGATCTCCCTTAAGGTGTAAATTCAACCATTTAACCATATATTTATTAATAATTTTATGCTGCTCCTCCATGGTTATACCGGGTTTACAACCTTTGAAACTCTCCCCGAGCCTGCACATGGAATTATCACCTGCCATCTGGCAATGGTTCCCTCCTTTTATGTGAATGATGCACTTCGTTAATGAGGCCAGTGAATCATACATCGGGATCTGGTATCTTTCAGGGCTGGTAACACAATCATTTTCTCCTGTAAAAATAAGCGAGGGAACATTTACTGACGTAGCCGCTTCGATGGCCGATGGTCGTGTATCGTATGGCGCAAGTGTCACAAGTGAGGAAATCCCTGGGTATATCGAGGCTGCCACAAAAGCAGATCCTCCTCCCATACTATGACCCATTGCACAGGATACCGGAGCAATGCTATTAAAGAAAACTGAATTCTCATCATTGCCCATTCGTTCCATCTCGTTAATAATAAACACTATATCGAGGGCCAGTTCTTTATGTGACGGGAAAAGCCTTAATTCACTCCGTGGGAAGACCATGATATATCCCTCCGGAACAAGTGATTCACGTACATTTGAATAAGCATCCGGATTGATAATATACCCGTGAGCGAAACAGATTACAGGGTACTTTTCTCCGTTCTCTGATATGTACCTTATATCAGTTCTGCCGGCTTCGAGAGGAAAGTATATATCAACAGGGATTGACCTTCCCCTTCGCTCAGTGTCGGTCATAACCAACGGGATTTTAGCTGATACACGCTCCTGAGCAAGTATAGAACTGCCGGCAAAAAGGCTTAAAATCAGGAGATATATTTTATATGTCCCCATCCTGGAGAAATTTACCAAACCCTGATTGCTGCCGATGCTCATCCCCCAACAATAATTATTAACCTGTTATGCAAATATAGTTCAAAACCGCTTTTTTGAACATATTGATGCTGACAGGATCAATGATGATTGGTTTATACTAACATTTTATTAATTTTAAAATGATATTCTTTCAACATACAGGCATACATGCAAATTACTACAATCATCGCCATTTTTGCTTTGTTTCCTGTTAATGTGGTTTATTGTTTTTCGCAAAGCAGTGGCAGCAGAGGTTCTGATTCTCTGAGGATAAGCGGGCAGCTCTCCTTAAGAGCCGGTTATAATCAGGGTACTGATCTGCCCATTGCCACCGGCGGACGTTACATCCCATCCGCCAATTACAGTATCATGTTTCCCGGACGTAAGCTTCTGGATTTCGAAGCATCTGCAAACATATCTGGTATATATTCTTTTAATCTATATGAAACGAGTTCTTCCAACAGCGGTGTAAGTCCATACCGCGGGTGGATAAGATATTCATCGGAACAGTTGGAACTTCGCGCAGGGCTTCAAAAGATAAATTTCGGCTCGGCTTCACTACTCAGACCGCTCATGTGGTTTGACCAGATGGACTCCCGCGATCCGCTCAATCTGACGGATGGTGTCTGGGGGCTACTCCTGCGTTATTACTTTCTTAATAACGCAAATATCTGGCTTTGGGGTCTTTACGGAAATGAAAACCCGAGAGGATTTGAGTTGATCCCGGTCAACCGGAACATCCCTGAGTATGGCGGCCGGGTCCAGGTGCCCATAATCCGCGGCGAGGCTGCAATCTCATACCACCATCGTAAAGCCGATAACACAGGAATGATGATCTTCCCCGATCAATATCCGGAAATACCTGAAAACAGGTTAGGCTTTGATGCCAAATTGGATCTGAAGGCAGGAATCTGGATTGAAGGTTCATGGACAAGAAAGGGGAAGAACCTGGGACGGTTTACAAACCAGGAGATACTAAATGCCGGGATTGATTACACATTCGGTATCGGGAATGGTCTTTACATGGCTTATGAGCACCTGTTGATCTCATGGGATGAAAAACCGTTCGCCTTCTCTGACAAAACTTCCTTTTCTCTTTTAACACTTAATTACCCTGCCGGGCTCTTCGACAGACTGAGCGCTATAGTCTATTATAACTGGACAGAAAACAGAACCTACAATTTCGTCAGCTGGCAGAGACAGTTTGACAAAACCATGTTCTATCTGATGTTATACTGGAATCCTGAAACAGGTCAGCTGCCTGCACAGACAGGTTCCGAAAACCTGTATGCCGGAAAGGGTATTCAACTAATGTTCGTTTTCAACCACTAAATTGATCCGTATGGAAAATGGTCATGTAATAGAAATTGAAAAACTTGTTAAGAAGTTCCCAGTGGGAAAGGGTGAATTCACAGCCCTCAACGGGATTGATCTGACCTTTGGGAGAGGTGAATTTGCAGGTCTTGTCGGACCCAGCGGATCAGGCAAGACCACACTGCTTAACATTGTGGGCTCGCTTGATGTTCCCTCATCGGGAAAAGTTACCGTACTGAATCGGTCGGTAGGGAATCTATCAGCAAAAGAGGCTGCGAAGCTCCGCAAGGAGAACCTCGGATTTATCTTCCAGAGCTATAACCTTCTGGCTGTCCATACTGTTTTCGAGAATGTGGAATTCCCCTTGTTGCTGTTAAATATCGGGTCGACTGAGCGTAGAAAAATGGTAATGGATGCCCTGGAATGGGTTGGCTTGACCGACAAGGTGAAGCAGAAGCCTCCCCAACTGTCGGGAGGTGAGAGTCAGAGGGTAGCCATTGCAAGAGCAATGGTAAAGAAGCCCTCGCTTGTACTGGCGGATGAACCAACTGCCAATCTCGATGCTGCCAACTCACATAATATACTGAAAACAATGGAAAAACTTAACAGGGAGCTGAAGACCACTTTCCTGTTCGCAACACACGACGAAAAGGTTATCAGTTATCTCAGGAGAAAAATATTTCTTGCTGACGGGCGAGTTGAAAAGGAAGTAATCATTGATAATTAAAGCAACCGGATATGTTACTGGCTTTTAAACTGGCATTCCGGAACCTTGTGGGAGCCGGATTACGAACCTGGCTGAACGTTATAGTACTGTCATTCTCGTTCGTTGTGATTATATGGATAAAAGGAGTACTTGCCGGCTGGGACCTGCAGGCAAAGAATGATATGACCAACTGGGAGATTGCCGGCGGGCAATACTGGCATGAAGCATATGATCCCTTTGATCCCTTTACTTTCGCAGACAGTCATGCTCCGGTGCCACCGGAATTCGATGGAGAAATAGCTGCGGGGGATATGGAACCCTTTCTTGTGATACAGGGCTCTGTTTACCCGCAGGGCAGGCTGCAGCCCGTTACCATCAGGGGGATAAATCCCCAACAGACTCTTTTCATGCTACCCACCGGGAGGCTCGATACCGTAATGAGCGATGCAATCCCTGCTATCATCGGAACCCTGATGAGCAAAACTCTTAAAATGAGACCCGGCGACAGGGTTGTGATGCAGTGGCGCGATGCCAACGGCACATTCGATGCTGCAGAGCTGCTGATAGTTGACATGTTCAATGTAGCGGTTCCTGCTGTTGATGCGGGACAGATATACATTCCACTCGAAAAGCTGAGAGAGATGACAGGGATGCATAATGAGGCGACTCTCCTATCCTTCCGAGACAGTGAGAAAGAGCGTCCTTCTGTGGACGGCTGGGTGCATAAATCAAAAGTAGAACTGACAAAGCAGGTTGATGACCTTATAAAAGTAAAGTCAGGTGGTACAACCGTGATATACGGGATACTCCTTCTTCTTGCCATGCTGGCAATATTCGACACCCAGGTGCTTTCAATATTCAGAAGGCAGAAAGAGATCGGAACTTATGTGGCTCTTGGTTATACTCGCAAACAGGTGGTGGGTCTTTTTACTACTGAGGGAGCCATGTATGCCGTGCTTGCGGCATTGCTCTCTGCCGTTTACGGGCTGCCCTTCCTTATGTGGCAGGCAAAGGCCGGCTGGACAATGCCGATTGATACCAGCGAATTCGGAATGGCCATTGCTCAGACACTCTATCCCGTATACAGCGCAGGACTGGTAGCCGGCACCACGCTTTTAGTCCTTATCGTAACAACCATTGTCAGCTACTGGCCGGCAAGGAGAATAGCAAAGATGAATCCTACTGACGCATTAAGAGGAAAAATACAATGATTAAGTTCCTGCTTACAGGTCTCTTAAGAGACAGCAGCCGCAGCAGGCTGCCGGTAATAGTGGTTTCGATCGGTGTCACGCTCACCGTGCTGATGCATGCCTATATCAAAGGATTCATGGGCGATACTATTGAACTCACCGCCCGCTTTTCATACGGTCATGTGAAGGTAATGACCAACGGGTATGCCGAAGAGATGCAGCAGATACCAAACGATCTGGCTATAATAGAAGTAAGCTCTCTGATTGATGAACTAAAACAAAAATATCCGGACATGACCTGGTCGCCGCGAATACAGTTTGGCGGGCTGGTTGATGCTCCTGATGAGAGTGGTGAAACACGGGCCCAGGGTCCGGCTGTCGGAATAGGTGCCGACCTTCTTACGAAGGGATCGCCGGAAGCAGGCCGTCTTAACCTCAGTAACTCCCTCGTTAGAGGAAGACTGCCATCAAATACCGGAGAGGTTCTGCTCAGTGAACCCTTCTCACGGAAACTGGGGGTAAATCCGGAAGATCAGGTTACCCTGATGGGATCCACAATGTACGGAGGGATTACAATGTACAATTTCGTTGTTTCAGGAACCGTTATGACAGGCCAGGAAATACTCGACAGAGGACTGATAATTGCCGATATAGAAGACGTGCGGATGGCTCTCGACATGGAAGATGCCGCAGGAGAAATCCTTGGGTTCTTCGGAGACGGTTTTTATAACAATGGTATTGCTGAGGAGGTTGCCAATGGGTTCAATACGAGCACTGAAGGTAACAGAGATGATTTCACCCCTGTTATGAGAAGCCTGAGCCAGCAGGGCACAATGGGACAGTATGTGTCACTTTCAGAAGTCTGGTCATTCTATATTTCAATAGTATTCATTTTTGCCATGTCGCTCGTTTTATGGAACGCAGGACTGCTCGGAGGACTCCGCCGCTACGGGGAGGTGGGGTTGAGACTTGCAATCGGTGAGGAGAAAGGACATATATACAGGACCATGATCTATGAGTCTGTAATGATCGGTATCGCCGGATCAGTACTCGGTACGATCATTGGCCTGTTTTTTGCATGGCTCCTTCAGAAGTACGGGATCAGCATGTCAGGATTGATGGAGGGAGCTGCAATGATGTTCCCCGACAGGATAAGAGCCAGGATAACCCCACCCGATTTCTGGTTGGGTTTTATACCGGGATTAGTATCAACAGTTATCGGCACGATGTTATCAGGAATAGGAATATACAAACGTCAGACTGCCACGCTCTTTAAAGAGCTGGAGGCATAAAGGAAATAATATCACAAATGAGAACCATTCTAACAATAATCCTCTCAGCAGCATCACTTACAGGTCTGAGCCAGGCGGATGCGGATCAGATCTTAAAAAGGGTGGAAAATAACCTCTCTTCAGATAACAGGGTCTTCGAGTCTGCCATGACTATTAAAGGCAGCAGAACAAGCAGGTTAATTACATCCAGGACATATGTGGCGGGTGATAAGCAGTCCTTCACTGAATATCTGTCACCTGCCAGAGAGCAGGGCACAAAAATGCTAAAACTCGAAAACCAGCTTTGGATATATTCTCCGTCAACCGACAGAACGATCCAGATATCAGGACATATGCTCAGACAATCGGTTATGGGTTCAGACCTTTCTTATGAGGATATGATGGAGGACAGGAAGCTCACAGATGTATATTCAGCAATATTGGAAGGCGATGAAATGATTGATGGCCGGAAAACCCGGATCCTCGCCCTGACAGCTAAAGTGACGGATGTGGCTTACTATTCAAGAAGAATGTGGATAGATGCAGAAAGGTTTGTTCCACTTAAGGAAGAGCTCTATGCAAGGAGCGGCCAGCTGCTGAAAAGGACAACCCTCAGCGATGTCGTTCAGTTAGACGGCCGTTGGTTCCCTATGACAGTAATCTATAAGGATATGCTTAAGCAGGGAGACGGAACAGAATATAGGATAACAAGCATCAAATTCAATCAGGAGATCCCTGACTATATCTTTTCACGCGCTGCCCTGAAACAATAGAAAACGGTTTTCGTAATTGTCCTTTATACCTGCTAATGTTTCTGGTCAGAAGTCTGACTCAGATCACCCTTTTAAGTATCCCCATTACACCTCTGATAAAGGTGGCACTCGTAAGGACCTTAACAACAGGATGGGTTGTTGTGCGCCTGCGTCTCGTAGTTGTGGTTCTCCTCGAAGGAGCGGATTCTCGTGCTCTCTCTCCCATTCTCCCCTTTCCGCTTTGCGGAATTTTGGCACCCCGCTGCGCTGGATTCCTCATCTCCCATTCCTTCCTCGCTGCCTCCTCGGCAGCTTGTTTTTCTATCAGTTTTATTTTTTTGTCGAGGATCTCATAAGCGCTCTCCCTGTCAATTGTCTGGTTATATCTCCTTACCAGCTCTGAAGCCCTGTTTATAGAATCAATCTCCTGCTGCGACAGTATATCCATTCTGCTCATGGGGGCTCTCATCATGGTTGCTGCCAGAGGAGTTGGAATACCTTTTTCATTCAGAGCAGTTACCAGGGCCTCTCCTGTGCCAAGTGATGTAATTACTTCATCCGTTTTATAGTAATCGGAAAGAGGAAAATTTTCCGCTGTAAGTTTAATGGCTTTACGATCGATAGCTGTAAAAGCCCTCAGGGCATGCTGTAACTTCAACCCAAGCTGGGCAAGCACACTGTTAGGCACATCCATCGGGTTCTGTGTAACAAAAAAAACACCTACACCCTTTGAGCGAATAAGCTTTACAATAGTTTCTATCTGATCCAGCAGGGCTTTGCTTGCCTGACTGAATATCAGATGCGCCTCATCGATGAAAAGAACCAGTTCTGGTTTGTCCATGTCCCCTCTTTCAGGCATCTCATTATAGATCTCTGCGAGCAGGCACAGCATAAATGTCGAGAAGAGTTTTGGCTTATCCTGTATATCTGTCAGTCTGATTATATTAACGTATCCATGACCGTTTCTGTCGCGTCTCATCAGATCGCGGATATCGAATGAGAGCTCACCGAAAAAGAGTTGGGCATCCTGCTGTTCGAGTTCGATTATCTTCCTGAGGATAACCCCCGTAGTCGCCGGGGAAATTTTCCCATACTCCTTCTCAATCTCCGCTTTACCTTCATCAGTAACATATTGAATTATCTTCTTAAGATCCTTCAGATCGAGCAGGGGCAGATGATTGTCATCGCAATACTTGAAGATTATAGCCAACACACCTCCCTGGGTATCATTCAGATCAAGAATTCTGGAAAGAAGAACAGGCCCGAACTCCGAGACAGTGGCTCTAAGCCTTACTCCTTCCTGCTTCGAGAGCGTCAGCAGTTCAACCGGAGATCCCTTCGCTGAATAGGGCAATCCTATCTTAAGATGCCGTTCCGCAATAAATGGCTTCTCCTCCCCCGGCATGGCAATTCCACTCAGATCCCCCTTTACATCCATAAGAAGCACCGGCACACCCTTCTCAGAGAGCTGCTCGGAAATAATCTGAAGGGATTTTGTCTTTCCGGTCCCGGTGGCACCTGCAATAAGCCCGTGCCTGTTCATGGTTTTTAAGGGCACCTGTACCAGTGATCCGGTAATAGTCTCTCCATCAAGCATGGCTGCGCCAAGGATTATTGATTCTCCTTTGCATGTATACCCCCTGGTTATTGCTTCTGCGAATTCTTCTCTTTTTTCCATAGTTAAAAGTGGGTTCTGGTTCTACTCTATTCATGAAACTGCAATTTAAGGGTTTTTAGAATAAGTCTTTCATCGGTACGACCAATTTTGAACATGTTCTGCTTACTTGACTAAAAACATATGATCATAAGCCAATATTAATTGAAAGAATTCAGGATTACGCTTAAAAATAATATCTTTATTGGTAACTATCTGAAATCAGTATGGCCATTTAAAACATGGCTTTATTGGCTTCAGCAAAACAACTAAAAACCTATTGATATGAAATTAAAGACCTTTCTGTTGATTTTTACGCTGCTTCTGTTTTCTACAGGCCTATCCGGACAAGTAACCGAAGGTGAAAAGAGACTCCGGTCGGTCAGTGCAGATACTACAACAGGCTGGAAGAAAGGTGGTGTTTTTAATGTTAACATCGCTCAGACATCACTTACAAACTGGGCAGCCGGTGGACAGAATTCAGTGGCATTGAATGGTCTTTTCAGTCTTTTTGCAAATTACAAGAGAGACAAGGCCGTTTGGGACAATTCGCTGGATATGGGATACGGTGTCCTTAAGCAGGGAAAAGAAGCTGACTTTATTAAAACAGATGACAAAATCGATTTCCTTTCAAAATACGGGAGAGAAGCATTCACTGACTTCTATTATGCTGCCCTGCTCAATTTTAAGACTCAAATGAGACCAGGATACAATTATCCCGATATCACAAACAAGATCTCTGACCTGTTTGCCCCCGCATATCTTCTTCTGGCTGCCGGTTTAGATTACAAGCCCGATGCATATTTCAGTGCATTTATAGCCCCGCTCACTGCTAAATTAACATTTGTCACCGATCAGACCCTTTCAGATGCAGGTGCCTTCGGTGTTACTCCGGGAGAAAAATCCAGGAGTGAACTAGGAGGTTATATCAGAGCTATCTATTCAAAGAACGATTTCAAGAATGAATTTCTTCAGAACGTTTCTTTCACAACCAAAATAGATCTGTTTTCGAATTACCTGAAAAATCCCCAGAATATCGACGTCAGCTGGGAAACCCTGATTGCACTGAAAGTCAATAAATATATTTCCATGAGCCTTAATACCCATCTGATATATGACGATGATATCAAAATCCCTGTGGAGGGATCAGAGACACCGGGCCCGCGGATACAGTTCAAAGAGATATTCGGAGTTGGATTCTCATATAATTTCTGATAACTATTAACTAAACACTGACAAAATGAAAATTTTAGACGAATTCAAGACCTTTGCAATTAAGGGCAATGTTGTCGACATGGCTGTGGGTATCATTATTGGTCTTGCTTTTGGCAAGATAGTCTCATCAGCGGTAAATGACATCATCATGCCACCAATCGGATTACTTCTTGGTGGTGTTAACTTTACAGATCTGAATATTGTCATGAAAGCAGCTACCGAAACAGTCCCTGCAGTGACCTGGAATTATGGTAATTTCATTCAGGTGATAATTGATTTCTTAATTGTCGCTTTTGTTGTCTTTCTGCTTATTAAAGCAATTAATGCAGGCAAAAAGAAGGAAGCAGCAGCTCCCGCTCCACCGCCGGCTCCCCCGAAACAGGAGATCCTGCTTGAGGAGATCCGTGATCTGCTGAAGAAGTAATGGCACATATCGTAAAGACAATGCATGCATTGTCTCTTCTGGCAAAGACAATGCATGCATTGTCTCTGATAAGGGCATGGCATGCCATGACCCTTCTTGCAATCCTGATGTCGCCATCTTCTTTCGGGCAGGATCTCCCTTCGGGTATGAAAATCTGGTTCAACAAGCCTGCCGAAACATGGAACGATGCCCTCCCCGTAGGAAACGGAAAACTGGGAGCCATGATCTTCGGAGGTATTGAGAACGAAAGGCTCCAGCTTAACGAGGAGTCTGTATGGACAGGAGGACCTCGCTGGGATGCCAATCCCGATGCACTTAAGAACCTGCCACAGGTGAGAAAGCTGCTCTTTGAGGGCAGATACAAAGAAGCCGAAACCCTGGCACAGAACGGCATTATGGGCAAATTCCGCCGCGACCAGGCTTCCAGCTATCAGACCCTGGGCGATCTCACACTCAGCTTCGGCAACCTGCGTACTATATCTAACTACCAAAGGGAACTCGATATCAGTGAAGCAGTTGCAAGAGTTTATTACACTGCAAACCAGACCCGGTTCATAAGAGAGATCTTCTCAAGTGCTCCCGATCAGGCAATCGTTTTAAGACTAACAGCAGACAGGGAAGGGGCCCTGACATTTACCGCCAGACTATCTCGCCCGGGAGACAAAGCCACAATATCTTCCGGCGAGGGACAAATAGTGATGACCGAACATGTGGGCGACGGTAACGGGGTCAGAATGACTGCCTGCCTGAAATTGCTGGCTGACGGCGGATCAGTTATTTCCGGCGGAGATTCCATCAGGGTCGAGAAAGCAAACTCTGTAACCATAATTCTTGCGGCTGCAACCGATTATGCCCGAATTGATCCACTTTCTGCGACTGCAGAAAGGATCGCGAAGGTCTCCGGACGCCCCTATGATGATCTCCTGAAAGATCATATTACGGATTATAAATCTTTGTTCGACAGGGTTAAACTCGATCTGGGATCGTCCGACGGCAATTACTTCACAACAGATGCCCGGATAACAGCCATGCAGAACGGCTATACCGATACCGATCTGATAGAACTCTATTATCAGTTCGGAAGGTATCTGCTGATAAGCAGTTCACGTCCCGGTTCCCTGCCTGCAAACCTGCAGGGGATCTGGGCCGACGGCCTGCGTCCCCCGTGGAGCGCTGATTATCATATTAATGTGAATATCCAGATGAACTACTGGACGGCAGAGATAACCAACCTGGGAGAACTGCACAGACCTTTTATCGAATTCATTGATGCACTAAGGCCCGGTGGGCGAAGAACGGCAAAAGAAGTCTACGGCATGAAAGGTACTGTAGCACACTATACAACCGATGTCTGGCACTATACCGAACCTCTCGGGGCTATAGTCTATGGTATGTGGCCAATGGGAATCGCATGGAGCTGTCAGAACATCTGGGATCATTATGCATTTGGCGGCGATGTTGAGTATCTCCGGACAAAATCCTACCCGATAATGAAGGAGGCTGCCGAATTTTGCATGGACTGGCTGGTGAGGGATCCACGTACCGGATTTCTTGTTTCAGGACCTTCAGTATCACCCGAAAACAGTTTCATAATTCCAGGTGAGGGCGGACGGGCAAGCATGGTAATGGGTCCGACCATGGATCACATGATCATCCGCGACCTGCTTCAGAATACCATTGAAGCGAGTATTGTACTCGACACCGACAGAACTTTCCGTGTACGGATGCAAAGGACCCTTGAAAGACTTGCACCCACAAGGACAGGATCCGACGGGCGGCTGATGGAGTGGCCTGAAGAATTTGAAGAAGCTGAGCCCGGACACAGGCATATATCGCACCTTTACGGACTGCACCCCGGGAACCAGATAACCAAACAGAACCATCCCGAACTAATGGATGCTGCCCGTAAAACAATAGAATACAGATTGGCACACGGAGGCGGCCACACAGGATGGAGCCGGGCCTGGATAATCAATTTCTATGCAAGACTTCTTGACGGAGAGAAAGCGTATGAAAATGTTCTCGAACTGCTTAGGAAATCAACCCTTAACAACCTCTTCGATACCCATCCCCCATTCCAGATAGACGGTAATTTCGGGGGGACAGCAGGAATAACGGAGATGCTGATTCAGAGCCACGCAGGTGAGATTGAACTGTTGCCTGCCCTGCCTTCCGCCTGGCAAACCGGTCACATACACGGGTTAATGGCCCGGGGAGGTTTTGAGGTCGATATCGACTGGGAGAACGGGAAGCTGAAACATGCATCAGTTAAATCGAAACTTGGCAATCCATTGAAGATCAGCTATGACGGCAAGGTCGTAGAACTTAGAAAGACTGAGAAAGAAAAGTCATATCATTTCGGTGATGGATTGAGTATCTATTGAAAAACCCGTTAATTCCAAGGGAAGGGGAGAACTGTACTATAGTAGTATAGCAATGACACTCCTTCCCTTGGAATTAAGGGGAGGACACAGGAGGGGTTCATACCCAACTCTCACATATTCTTCACCATACACTTCCATAAACGAATTCTGGTAAAATTTCTCAAAAAGTTTATGTTAAAATATTTGGAGATTAATGTTATTTATTTCTAACTTTGTGTTAGAATTACTTAACTTAAACTGATGGACATGAAAAAAGCAATCGTTGTTTTCGTTGTTGCAGCTCTTGTACTTGTTACCACCGGACTCTGGATCCTCTCCTCCTCCGGGAAATTCAAACCATTCGACCTGGTAACCTTTGGCATTATAATCTGCGTTGTCGGTTTTGCTGTCTTTGTTGGTTATAAAAGACTAATCAGCGCCAGAAGGGGCGAACCGGCAGAGGATGAACTTTCGAAAAGGGTACTGCAAAAGACCGCTGCATGGTCGTACTATGTATCTCTTTACCTGTGGGTGGCAATGCTCTTCATCAAAGACAGGGTAAAACTCGACACCGAGGAGCTCATAGGCACAGGTATCCTGGGAATGGCAATCTCTTTTGCAGTCTGCTGGCTGATCCTTAATTTCAGAGGGGTGAGAAATGAATAACAGGATAAAGGAATACAGGGCCAGATACAACCTTACACAGGAGGATCTGGCCAAAAAGGTCAATGTAAGGAGGGAAACAATCGTATTCCTTGAAAAGAATAAATACAATCCCTCTCTTAAGCTGGCCTATGACATCGCAAGGGTTTTTGAATCAAAAATCGAAGATATTTTCATTTTTGAATGATTCTTTCTCCCCCTTCAGGGGGTAGGGGGCAAAAGGTATTCTTCGAAGAATTCGGTCATCTTCTCCTGGCAAAAATCATTTACACGCTTCACCACATCCATGGCATGAGGCCAAAGCGGCAACCGGTGGTATACAGCCGGCACACCCAGTGAATCCAGCCTTGCCTTGAGGTCATCCGACTGGCTTACCGGGACAAGCCTGTCGGATGTCCCGTGAAATATGAGAGTAGGGGGATCATCCTTATCTACATAATGAACGGGTGAAGCCTCCCTGTAGAGATCAGGGGCTTCTTCATATGAACGTGCTAAAAGATCCGTTACCAGACGGTGGTTCCTGGCATATTCGGTTGTCAGATCGGATGGTCCGTAAATATTCACCAGCGCCTTTATTCTGTGCTTCCCTGTCTCAAAACGGGTCGTGTCAATCCGTCTGTGCGCATCACCCCACCCATAGGCGCCCAGCATCGCCAAATGGGCCCCCGCAGACCCTCCGATAAGGGCAATCCTGTCCGGATCATATCCGTAATTCTCTCCATTGACGTAAAACCATTGCAGAGCATCTGCTATGTCCTCAACACAGGCAGGATAAGGTCCGTCACCCAGCAGCCTGTATGAAACCGTCGCGGTGACAAAGCCCCGCTCAGCAAATGCAGTGAGATAAACGAGATAATCGGATCTTTTTCCGCCCTTCCATGACCCGCCATGTATAAAAACGAGAAGTGGAGCAGGGTTGATCAGACCTTTTTGTTTATATATATCAAGTTGCAATGATTTACCGTCAGTCTTTTTGTATTCGATATCCCTTAACTCTTCAATATTTGCCGGTATTTCAGGATTCAGGTTTACCATTTTTTCCAGGCCTGTATAGATTGCCAGATAGACTGGTGTTTCAAAATGATACCCGACCGGAGGTGAACCGGGTCTTAATGCCGATATTATCCGTGGGGTGGATATCAGCAAAATAAACAGAGCCACAAGGATCGCTGATCCTGCAAGAATCCGCTTTACTGCTTTCAAAACCATACGTTAAATATACTAATCAAATAAACATACTTAAACTTCGTTCAATCCGGATACCTGAAAATTTATTTTGAAAGCCTGATTTCATCAAGAATTTCCCTGAGTCTACCATGCAGGATCGGAGCTGTTTCGGGACCCAGTGAATTCACCTCACCATAAGGAGCTTTTTTCGCTCCGTAGGTAAACGGGGCTTCCACATCCCATTGGCTTTTAGGTATTATGTAACCTATTTCATCATTGGCAAGCCCAATTACAAACTTAAACCTTCCCGGCATCATCTCCCTCACTGACGGTACTTCCAACGGATCAATAATGAAATCCCTTCCTTCAGGTGCTTCGATTCCTCCGTTAATAATCTCAGGATAAACCTCACCGGGCAGTGTGGCAAAGGATATTTCTCCGATGGTAAATGCTGAAATTTCAGACCTCATCTTCATCCATCCTGCCGAACCTCGCGGGAAAATACCAATCATTGTGGCAAGCCTGAAAATACTGTTTTTAATTGGTAATGAAAGAGTCTGCGCAATAATGGAGATCGATGCGCTATCGATCACTTCCAGCGGCTTTTCCATTGATCTTAATGCGAGCAGCGCCAGTTGCTTTCCCTGGGCTTCTGCCTTATCAAACGATGGTTCCTTAAATTCCTCACCCGTAAAAGGGTCCGGCACGGCAAGACCCGGATTGGTGGTCATCAATCCTCCTATTGCACCGTTCACATAAAGAGTTGTACCTCCTGTACCCGGCATAAACAGTGTATCTCCGTTATAAACACCTTTTTCGATTCCCTCCCTCATATAGTGCGGAAAATCAGAAGAGATCAACAGGTTCCTGCTCCAGACAGTTTCAGGGTGGTTGCCCCACGCTGCCAGGGTACCCAGTGTATTTGCATTCTCCCTGTCAACCACCCTGATAAATCTCAGACCGGAATCAAACACCTCGGGTTTTCTTGTATCATCAACCAGATAGGCAGCACCGTTCATGTCTTCCGATAATTCAAGCCGTGCAGGACGGAGATTATTTACTGCTTCCATAACTGATTGCACTGTCCTGACCTTCACAAATTCCAGATAATCCCTGTTTACGCCGCTCTTCAGAACCGATTTTCCCCACATCCCGACAAGATCAGGGCCCTGGTGATTATGTGTGGTTGCAATAATAGTATAAGTGATACCTGCCCCTGCAGGAATCTGATTCCTGACATCAATCACGTCATCGTGCATAAATCCCATGAGATCAAGTACAACCAGGGCAATTCGGGTGGTCCCGTCATCAATAATCATTGTCCTTGCCCAGAGGTCATCGTTGATACCGTTTGCGGCCCTCCTGTTACCAAAACCAGCAATCCATACGGGATCAAACCTGCCGTTCCCGTTACCATCAGTGAAAGTGTCACCGTCTTTGGGGTTGTATTTCGCATCCCCGTTCATGTCAATCCACCTGTCGGGAACCTCAGGCGTGATTGTAACTGCAGCAAAGCCGGCATTTAATGGTGCAATTTCGCCCGGGAAAACTTTCAAATCCAGAGTGTATCCGGGGTTCCTGTCCTTCATGTTCGAAAAGAACCATATTAATAATACTGCAAGGAATAAGATCAGGGTCAGGCCTGCAATTCTTAAAATCTTCTTCATAATGGCATCTTTAATTCCTGGTAAATCTTTTGTAATATGATAAAATATAAATTTGCAACTCAAAGTTACAGGACAAAAGATTAATTTTATTGTCTTTTACAAAACTTTTCCAAATTAAGTGACAAAGAATGGCTGAGAAGAGAACGGCGGTAATAATCGGAGCAGGTGTCGGAGGAATTACGACTGCTGTTTACCTGGCAAAACAGGGTTACGGAGTTACAGTGTTTGAGAAGAACTCTTCTCCCGGCGGGCGTTGCAGCCAGCTGACAAAGGAAGGCCACAGGTTTGATCTTGGAGCCACAATGCTTCTTATGCCTGAAATTTACAGATCAGTATTCCGGTCCCTCGGTGCAGAGCTGGAAGAGAGTGTCAGCATAACGCCTCTCGAAGATCTATATAAGATATATTTTGATAATGGCAGGGTCCTGCCATTTACCACCGACAGGGAAAGGATGAAGACTGAACTGGAAGGCATTGAGCCGGGAAGTTCTTTTAAATCGGAGGAATATGTAAAAAAAGGATATGATATCTTCGGGCTCTCGATGAGAAAACTGATAGATCGCAATTTTTACAATATATTTCAGTTTGCACATCCCGGGAACATACCGTTATTGTTCAGAATAAAAGCCTTTACTTCCCATTACCATTATGCCCGCAGGTTTTTCAGGCATCCCCATCTCCTTATGGCCTTTACCTTTCAAAATATATATGTCGGTCAGAGTCCTTTCGACTCTCCTGCTCTCTTTTCTATGGTTCCGGCTGCCGAGCTCACTGAAGGTTCCTTTTTCCCGTCCAGAGGAGGGCTATATGCTGTTGTTGAAAAATTAACCGAAATGGCAGAAAGAGAAGGGGTCAGGTTTTATTTCAATACTTCCGTGAAACGTATCATTATTACTGACAAAAAAGCTGAAGGAGTTGTCTTATACGATGATACTGAGGTCAGATCAGATATTGTTGTGGCAAACGCCGATCTGCCGTATGTTTATAAGGAACTTCTGCCTGACAGAAAAGTCTCCCGCCGCCTTGAAAAGTTAAAATATTCCTGTTCAGCCATCTGTTTTCACTGGGGGCTCGATAAAGTATATGATCAGCTTGGCCATCACAGCGTATTCCTTTCAGATGGTTTCAGAAAAGGGCTTGACAGGATCTTCATTGAAAAATCTGTAAGTGATAATCCGAGCTTTTATGTACACGCCCCGGTCAGAACAGACCCTTCTTCAGCACCGCCGGGTCATGACACACTATCGGTGATAGTAGCTGCCGGCCATGTTGACGGGAAGAGGCACCAGGATTGGGAATCGATGAAGAACAATGCACGGGAAGGAGTCATCAGACGATTGAAAATGCAGGGTCTTGAGGATATTGAAGAGCATATAAAATTCGAAATATCATATACCCCCGCCGATTGGGAAAGTGCCTGTAATATTACGCGAGGGGCGGTTTTCGGAAGCCTCGGGCATAATATTTTCCAGATGGGTTACTTCCGCCCGCACAACCGGCATGACAAGTACAGGAATCTCTATTTTGTCGGAGGCAGTACCCACCCCGGGAACGGGATACCCAATGTACTGATTTCGGCAAAGCTTGTTTCGGAACGTATACTGAAAGAAGCCGCACAAAACTCAAAGTCAACCTAATCTGCCAGTAATTAATGAATACCTTAAAAGATAATTTGCTCGGTATCTACAGTTCCATCGACTTTCACTCGATAAAAGATCATCCCAATATTCTCATTGCTGCCAACTTTTGGGAAAACGACAGATTCTGTGCTGCCAGAACCTGCTACAGGTTCATGCGTGAAATTGACGATCTGATCGATAATCATAAGGCCAGCCACAGGATTATTGCCGATAGTAAAAAGAGTGAATTCATAAGGAATGTGAACGACTGGCTTAAAAATATGACGGATCCTGGAGGATGCAGCGTTAACCAGAATAATCTTGTCGAGACCATTAAAACATTTAAAATTCCTTCATGGCCTCTTGAATCATTTGCCGGGTCGATGATCTATGACATTTTTAATGACGGTTTCCCCACGCTGGATTCATTTCTTGAATATGCGCAGGGAGCGTCGGTGGCTCCTGCCTCAATCTTTGTGCATCTGGCAGGAATCGAAAGGAGAAACGGTCTGTACCGGGCTCCATCCTTTAATGTAAGAGATGCCGCAACACCATGCGCAATCTTCAGCTATCTTGTTCATATTATCCGCGACTTCCAGAAGGACCAGAAAAATAATCTTAATTATTTTGCCGACGAAAAAATAAATCATTACAATCTCACCAGAAAAGAGCTGCTCAATATTGCAGAAGGCGCTGAAGTAACTGACAATTTCCGCAATCTTGTAAATGATTATTACACACTTGCCGGCGAATATCGGTTGAAAACCCTGGAGATGATAAGTAAAATCAGACCATTTATGGGACCAAGGTATCAGCTGAGCCTTGAAGTGATCTTCGATCTGTACCTTATGGTATATGAAAGAATCGACATCAAAAAGGGCAGGTTTACTACCGAAGAGCTTAATCCGAGCCCCGACGAGACCCGCGAAAGAGTTTATCAGACTATTATGAATTTCAACCCTGTATAGATTATTCTCGGGGATTGACTCAGTGGCAAATAACAGAAAAAACGATGAAAAGATTACTTATACTCTCTCTTATCTCTGCTGCCCTTTTCTTTTGCGGCCATGCTCAGAAAAGTGCATACCTCTATTCCTACTTCAAAGGCAATGGGGAAGACGGGCTTCACCTGGCTTACAGCAGGGATGGTCTGCGTTTCACTGCCCTGAACAACGACAGATCATTCCTTACTCCGGTTGTCGGAATCTCAAAGCTTATGCGTGACCCCTGCATAATAAGGACCCCCGATGGCATCTTCCATATGGTATGGACAGCGGGCTGGACTGAGCGGGGGATAGGATATGCATATTCCAGGGACCTTATCAACTGGAGCGATCAGAAGTATCTCATGGTGATGGAAAAAGAGCCAACGGCAAGAAACTGCTGGGCTCCTGAGATCTTATACGACAAAAAGAAAAAAGAGTTCCTTATCTTCTGGTCCACAACAATTCCCGGACGATTCCCTGAAACGGAGAAATCCGGCGATTCGGGCTACAATCACCGCATCTATTCCGTAACAACGAAAGATTTTGAGGCATTTTCTGAAACCACCTTATTCTACGACAGGGGATTCAATGTCATAGATGCCACCATTATCAGGAGCAAAAGAAAATTTGTTATGTTCGTTAAGGACGAAACGCGTACTCCCCCCGAAAAGAATATAAGGGTAACCTCATCAAAAAGTCTGTACGGGCCTTACAGTAATCCCTCTCCTCCCATTACCGGTAATTACTGGGCTGAGGGACCATCGGCGATCAGGATCGGTAAAATCTGGCATCTTTATTTCGACAAGTATATTGAAAAGAAGATGGGTGTTGTGATTTCAAAAGACCTGAACAGGTGGGAAGATATTTCAGACCTGGTTGCTTTTCCTGACGGAGTAAGGCACGGCACGGTATTCACCGTTGATGAAACCATCCTGGAAAAACTGCTCGGACTATAAGTAAAATTGAGCCTCTGAGATTTTGGTATGAGTTTTGCATTTGATTAAGTGTAAAACGTTCTTCTAATACTTGATGTCATGAAAAAACTTATACTAACATCGGTTCTCGGGGTCCTCCTCACAGCATCAGCAACACTGATGGCACAGAGGCAACCGGATGAATATCTGGGACTACCGGGAGATAATCTGAATCTGTACGCGGTAATGAAGCTGTTCCAGGAGTCGGAGACCCTGGAGACTTTTGAAAGGAGCCTGAACGACGAAAACAACAGGATCAACAACCTCGACCTCAATGGGGACAGCTACGTTGATTATTTAAAAGTTGTAAACTACGTCGACGGCAATGTTCACACAATAGTACTTCAGGCCATGCTCGACCGTAATGAGAGCCAGGATGTGGCAGTCTTCACAGTCGAAAAGTTCAGCAACGGAGCGGTACAGATACAGCTTATCGGCGATGAACTGCTGTATGGAAGAAATTATATAGTAGAGCCTATCTATGCAGAAACTCCAAATCCGGGCTACCTTGGCACGGCAAGAGGCCGCAATGTAACGTACGTAACCACAACCTATGTTGAAGTTGCCGCATGGCCGATTGTAAGGTTTATTTACCATCCGGGTTATGTAGTCTGGCGTTCAAGATGGTACTGGGGATATTACCCGTCCTACTGGAGACCCTGGAGGCCGGTCTACTGGCACTACTACTACGGTTACCACTACTACTGGCACCCCCACTACTATGTACACTACAGACGCTGGTATGAGCCCCGCTATATAAGGTATCACGATGTTTACTACACCAGATACAGGGTTTTTGCCCCGGTTGTGAATATCAACATCAATGCCGGAAAATATCAAACAACATACTCACGGCCTGAATCCAGAAGAGATGGTGAGGCATTATTTGCCAAATCACATCCGGAGCAGTACAGGAGATCAGCAGCCGTGGCAGGAACCATAACTGAAAGAAGACCGGTAGCACAATCTACATCTGTAAGGCAATCGACCAGCACAGCAGCTGACCGGAGATCAGCGTCAGGCACCTCTGCCGGACAGGGTACAGCTGCTGATCGCAGAGCATCTGCAACAGTAAACAGCAGAACAAGCACTGGTACCTCTGCAGGACAGAGCACCGCTACCCAACGCAGAGCCCCGGCCACGGTCAACAGCAGGGCGAACACAGGTACATCTGCAGGACAAAGCACGGCTACCGAACGCAGAGCCCCGGCCACGG
The DNA here is from genome assembly GCA_964633195.1 of uncultured Rikenellaceae bacterium. Lineage (GTDB taxonomy): Bacteria > Bacteroidota > Bacteroidia > Bacteroidales > VadinHA17 > LD21. The sequence continues at coordinate 121,253 of CAZWFL010000006.1, forward strand.
TCAACAGCAGGGCTAACACAGGTACATCTGCAGGACAAAGCACGGCAACCGTACGCAGGGCGCCTGCCACGGTAAACAACAGAGCAGGCACCGGCACCTCTGCGCGACAGAGCAGTAGTGCCTCCCGCAGATCACCTGCTTCTGTATCGTCAGGAAGTTCCACAAGGGCACAGACCAGCCAGAGGGCAACATCCGCCAGCAGAACAACAACACGGCAGGCAACTCAGGCTACAGGCTCGACAGCCCGCAGAAGCAGCGCAGGGACAAGGGCTGCATCATCGCAGAAGAGCAATGAAAGTGCAAAAAGTTCGGAAAGCAGCAGCTCATCAAGAAGAAAGTAAGAACTCGGTAAAAGTATCGGATTATTAAAGAGGGTGTCTCAAAAGGGCACCCCTCTTTCTATGCCTGACCTTAAAAGGGACTTTGACAAATAAAAGCATAACCTTAGACAGTTGTGCTTTTTCTTATGAAACCCCATAAGGTGACAACAGAAATCAGGGTCAAGACAACAACGGCCGTAAGAAAAATAGACCTGTAATCATCCTGACGTTTAAGTGCAATACCAATAAATGCCCAAATTACAGCAAAGCCTATAAAAGGATTACGGAGACTATAAAGAGCCCACCCTGTTATGAGAGCTCCCGAAATAATCATTATAATGGTCCAGATCTCCTCTGAGACACCGGGTATGCTGAAATTGTAATTCACCAGCAGGGCAGTAACATTGGCTATCGTGGCTATGCAGATCCATCCAAGATAGATGCCGAATGCTGCCTTGACCAGGCCTGATGGTGTGCCGGTCATTCTGGTATTTAATACTATCAGGGTTACCAGCAAACCAATCATCGCCATAAGCGATAAAGGCAGTTTCTCGTAATGCCAGAATACAATCCAGACAGAATTCAGTATGCACGAGATCCCGAATAGCAGACTGATACCTGAAATCAGTTCCTGGTTTGTTCCCGTAAACTGGAATATGCAATAAGCCAATAAAAGCAGGTAGATGACTCCCCATATGGAAAAAGTAAGCCCCGCGGGAACAAATAAATTCGGATACATATCTGAAAGCTCTCCTGTCGTTTTATTATTAATAGGAATTGCATTCGCCATATAATTCATTACTATCATGGCAACGAACAAGAAAACATTTATATATTTCACCATGTTGTAGAATTTTTGTTCCGGGAGATCGGTCAAATTCTGAATCAGCCACTCTCTTCAGAATGCCGTAATAAATCCGGCACTTACCCTGCCGTATGAAGCGCCAGAAAACTGATGTGTGTATTCACCCACAACCCTCAGGTTTCTCCGGAGCATATAACCTGCATGGAGTGTGGCAGAAGTATAATCGAGCGGCGTATAATCCGACTCCACCCAGTTAAAAAGCCCGGTGAGGTACCAATTGCTCATATCGCCACGAGGTGATATGATAACTTCAGCGAATCCTCCGGTTGTAGTTACATCATCCATATACGATGAGGGAAAACCCTGTAATAATACCCTTGAGTCAGTCCTCTTAATATACTGGAAATTAATGACCAGTCTCTCATCTAAATCAATTGTCAGATCGGGACCGAACATTCTTACGTTGCTTGTAACGGGAGGGCCTATTCCGTCGGGGACAATCTCTTTCCCGGTGTACCCGAAAAACCCTACTGTTATCTTATCTCCTACTGACTGGAATATCTTAAACATGTAATTCTTGTATTTATCCTTGTCAAACAGATACCCTCCTCCGGTTTCTTCAATACCAGCACCATTAACAATCTCGCCCACAATGCCTGTACCGGTTGCGAAATCCTTTTCGAACAGTATCCCTTTGTCATATTTAAGGTTGGCTGTGGAGTTTCCAGGAGAGGCACCGTAAATTTTGTAGGGCTCAAGTGTAAACCTGAGCTCCCCCTTGAAAAGCGGGTCGGAAACCTGGAACTGCCCTGCGTACAGGTTTATCCCTGTCCCCAGGAAGTCGTGATACATCAGAAATGCATCTTCAACACCGGCTATCCTGCCCCTCTCATTCAATAAAAAATAGAAATAGTATGATAGTTTGTTGGAGAGCTCCCCGCCCGAGAGTATCTTAAGGACGAAGGGTGCGGCAAGATCCGAAGCCCCTGCATTATCAAAATTATACGAGACAAATCCGTCTATGCGGAACGCGAGAGGTACCTCCCGGAAAAGTGAAAGTCTGTCGTCCCCGGTCTCAATAAAGTGCCGCGGTGATTCATACTCGGTCATGCGAAATCCGTTGCCTGCAAATTCCTCGCCGAATCCTTTCAGCCGTGGCATCGCCGGTGAGTGGCACACCTGGCAGCTGATCTGGTATTTTCTTGCAAAAGCCGGAATAGCTTCTGTGTCATTTGCAGGAACTAATAAAAAGACGATTAGTAAAGCGAATGTAAATCTGAGATTTAAATGATCCTTCATATTATCCTGAATTAAAGTATTAAATCTTACACTATTAACTTTAGGCACTCCAGGCACTTTAGGCACTCCACACTTCTTCACGGTAATATTCTTATCGCCGTCGAGTGTTCGTTCACCATCATTATTTCTGACTCATCGGCCGGGACCTTAAGGAAATCGGCGACCGGTTTCACAAGGAGCTGGTAGTTCATGACTGCTCTTACAGTCATTTCGCCGGGGGCAACATCGTAAGGGAGACGGAAGGTAAATTTTTCCACCTTTGTTTCCCTCGGACCTATCCTGTAATCAACGCCAAGGCTTGCAGTGTTCCACTGCATGATTGTCATCCTGCCTTCCGGGTCGAAATATGGCATTCTGAATATCCTGTTGCCGTGGGGTATTCCGTCTCTCTGCACACCTTCAAAATTGTCAATCCCGAGCGGAACACCCATATCCTGATAGGCCAGGTAATCACCCGAAATTGTATATTCCTCTCCTTCAAAACCCTTTTTATCTACCGGGAGATGATATAAGTTACCTTTTGCATCAGTTGCCTCAACGTGAAGCCATGCTATCCTGTCCTCAACCGATCCGGTCGGGAATTTGTGCCCTGTTTTCTGATTGAAGAGGGCAACGGTGAATATCACTTTCTCTCCCGGTTCAGCATCCCTGATATCGGGTTGTATCCTTAATTCAATTGTTCCGCGCACCTTGCCGGGATCATGTCCCCCATGGAAAAGATGAAGACGCGCATCTTCATAGGTCTCCCCCATGATTGCATATTGCATCGGTCCCTTGGGCATGTGGCAATCCTGACAGCGAACCCCTTCCTCCGAATAGGGTCCATCCATCCATTCAAGCTGGGTGCTTTTAACCCATATACCGAAAGGACTCTGCTCGTTATGACAATTGCCGCAGAATTCAGTGGTCTTATAGAAATCATTCACCACGATCTTGTGGGCAGGAGATTCGGTTTTCGATTTCCTTGAACTGTACTTGGTCATCCCCGGACTTATGATATAGCTGAAATTGAACGGGGGATCACTTTGTGCTCCCTGCACCAGATGGCAGGCCTCGCATGATACCGATTCATTTGCCATACTGTTCGCTTCGGGCCGCGGAGGAGGAAGGCTCCCTCCCATAAATGCAAGCGGTGTATGGCATCCGTTACAGCCGTCAACAACATCTTTAAGCTCAGGAACCGCTTCTGAATGAGCAACCGCGAGATCAAAATATTCAATCTCATCCCAGTGATGGGTGTATGCCTGCGACATCATCGACTGTGTCCACTGCTCATAAAAATCGATATGGCATTGCCTGCACTTTCTGGCAGTTTCGAAATCCTTATAGGCATATTTCCCCTTCAGATCCTCCTGCGGTAATAGAAATCTGAAAGACAGAACACTGATAATCAGAACGGCAGAAATTACTGAAATGACCAAATAATTAGCAGAATTGCTTTTTTTGCTTTTCATAAAATTATGATTTTTCAGATGTGAAAAGATAAGAAAAAAAAATTATATGTGTTCTTGATTCTCTTTATGAAGAATTAATCCCCTACAGGACTACAAACATATCGCACCTACGGAGCTCAAAATCAGAATATAAATCTCATTGCTGCTACAAACATTCCGTCCCTACGGGACTACAAACATGTCGCACCTACGGAGCTCAAAATCAGAATATAAATCTCATTGCTGCTACAAACATT
>CAZWFL010000006.1:125466-127261 GCA_964633195.1 uncultured Rikenellaceae bacterium
CCGTCCCTACGGGACTATGTTCCCGGGCCACGTGGCGTCGATCTGTTTGTAAAACATGGAACCCAGTTTTATATTAGCCGCGTGGCGTCGATCTGTTTGTAGAACACGGAACCCAGTTTTATATTAGCCGCGTAGAGGCGGTATGTTTGTAGAATCGAGATTTTCCAATAGATCCTGAGCCACGTAGTGGCGATATGTTTATACTCTGCGGGACTCGGAACATAATCAGGAAATTCGTCAGATGGTAAACTATTTCTTAATTTTGTCGATAGGACATTAACTTCCAAAACATGGCCAATACATACAACCAGAAACTAAACATCTTCTGGTTCAGAAGGGATCTGAGGCTTGAGGATAACAGAGCCCTGGATAATGCTCTTGCGGAAGGATTACCTTTACTGCCCCTTTTTATTTTCGATACGAATATTACTGATGAATTGCCGGATGATGACCCGAGAATCTGTTTCATTTATAAGACACTCTCTGAATTGAACGGGATACTCCGGCAATCCGGAAGCTCAATATTGATTCTGAAGGGTGATCCTGAAAAAATATGGAAAGAACTGAATGCGTCATATGATATTAATGCGGTTTTCATAAACAAGGATTACGAACCGTATGCGATTGAACGTGATAACAAGATTGAAAAGATACTGGGTGAAAAGAAAATAACTCTTCTCAGGTTTAAGGACAATGTGATCTTTGAGGAGGCTGAAATAGTAAAATCTGACAATAAACCCTACACTGTTTTCACACCATATAAAAACAGATGGCTGCAGCAATTCAGGCAATCAGTTCATGAGATAACTCCGGAAAATAATAACGGATACGGGAATTTTTACAGGCATATCTTTCCCTTCCCCTTACTGAAGGAGATCGGATTTCTTGATAGTCAGGTCAGTGTCAGGCCTTATGACTTGTCAGCTATAAACGAGTACGAAAAGTACAGGGATTATCCTGCGGCTGACAGAACCAGCTATCTTTCCCCTCACCTGCGATTTGGGACGGTAAGTATCCGGGAAATCGTCAGGACTGCCTCAGATCAGAACCAGATTTTCCTGGGCGAACTTATCTGGCGCGAATTCTTTATGCAGATACTCTGTCATTTTCCGCATGTTGTAACAGAGAACTTCAGGAGGGCTTATGACGATATTGCATGGAGAAACGATGAAACAGAGTTTAAAAGGTGGTGCAACGGAGAAACTGGCTATCCGATGGTTGATGCCGGAATGAGACAATTGAATGAGACAGGCTACATGCACAACAGGGTACGTATGATAACGGCGGGTTTCCTATGCAAGCATCTGCTGATAGACTGGAGGTGGGGAGAGGCTTATTTTGCCAGGAAACTGCTTGATTACGAGCTCTCATCCAACAACGGCAACTGGCAGTGGGCAGCCGGCACAGGTTGTGATGCCGCACCATATTTCAGGGTTTTTAATCCGGATACACAGCAGAAAAAATTCGATCCGGGAAGGGAGTACATCAGAAAATGGGTCGATGAATATGATACTACTTCCTATCCGGGACCAATGGTCGAACATGAGATCGCCAGGCAAAGAGCCATTGAGGTTTACAAAGCCGGTATCAGAAACAAAAGCTTTTAGCATAATAAATCCTTTGTGCCCTTCGTGAAGGCCTTTGTGTTACCTTTGTGTTAAAAAGAATTAACTACAAAGTGTTCAAAGGAAATCACAAAGGGACACAACGGAATCCAACTGAAAGGATGATTTTAAAATTTAATGAGTATCGGTTAAGATTAATAAAACATACTAAGTGCTTAAAATACAACTCT
>CAZWFL010000007.1:0-123449 GCA_964633195.1 uncultured Rikenellaceae bacterium
CTTAGAAAAGGTCAGATTCCGGAGAATAATAAAGGTTATTAGACAAACTCCCGTTGCACCGTCGTACCTTTATTCCGTTGTGCCTTTCAATTTCCACCTGTTCAAAACCCATTTCCCGGTATTCTTAAGGTTTTGCCAGACCAGTTCCCTCATCCATGGCAATGGACGGCCATCCCACCGCTGGGGGTGGATAGTCAGCATGATCCTGTCGGGCAGTTTGTTTTCCCTTGCAGCGTTAATTATATCAAATGTAGATCGTAATCTAATTGAGAATGAGCGGCCTCTTTCTTCCGCCTTATCTCTTACCGACACCCCCTGCCCGTCCCATCTCCGTCCCGTATCAGTCAGGTACAGCACCTCCCCGAAGTCCACATCAAAATAGGGCTCCCCGGTTATCCCGAAATCCCTGTAATCGTAATACTTCCATAACAGACGGTTATCCCATCTGCTCAGCGGGCTCCCGTGCATGCAGATAGTTTTCACCGGCACAATCCCCCTCATCTTCTCCAGGTTCTCCCTGAAGCTCTCGAATGCAATTTTTACCAGTTCTTCTTCCATTTGCTCTTTGCTCTGAGCCCTGAGCCCTGAGCCCTGAGCCGCCAGGCTGAGGTCTTCATAATGGTAACCTATCTCATGCCCCATCCGTGCAATTTGTGTAATTGCATCATTGTCAAATCCCTCTTTCCCTGCACGGAAATAATAGGTCCCGTGTATCCCAATTTCCTTTTCAATTTCAGCGATTACCTGTGAATTCTCCGGCAGCCTGTCGACATCGTGACGGAGGATGACACTTCTTGGGGCAGGAGCACTAAGAAAATCTTTGAAAGACTGGAAGTTGTATTGCTGCTCTTTCAATGAAGAAAGTAGCAGATGGAAAGTATGTAAGGTAAAATCGGGCATGATAGCTGTTTTGTGTCCGTGTCAGGGTCCATTATTTTTTATCATAATGATAACGGCACGCATAAATCAGAAGATCATTGCCTTCCACGCTGTAGACAATTCTATGCTCACGGTCAATTCGTCTTGACCAGAGTCCTGCAAGGTCAAATTTCAAAGGCTCTGGTTTGCCTGTTCCTTCATAAGGAGATCGCTGAATTTCAATTATCAGTTTGTTAATTTTTTTAAGAATCTTTTTATCATCCGTCTGCCATGAGGTATAATCCTCCCATGCATTCTCTGAGAAAATAAGTCTCATAACTCTTCGATCAGTTTATGTTGAGCTTTCCTGCCGGTCCTCATCTGGTCGATTGAGTCAAATAATCTTTTGGCATTCTTCCTGGAACTTAATAAATGAAGGGTTTCCATAATTGAATTATATTCTTCAAGTGAGATCAGAACAGTGCCTTTCCCCGATCCTCTTTTGATAATTAAAGTCTCGTTGTTATACTCGACATTGTCAAGATAATTCTTTAACTCGTTCCTGAATTCGGTATAATTTGCTGCCATCATATCTTAAAAATATTTAAGTATTTATATAGGTACAAATATAAGTACTTAAATTTATATTTCCAAATTTTTCTTCCGGTTTCAATGACGAATTCCAAAGTCCTCTTAATATTTTCCCTGCCCCCTGCTTTGCCAGCCGAAGCTATGCGAAGGCTGGCCCTTCGCTCTCAGCCTTCGTCCCGATTATGCGGGACTACGGCTGACAAAGCCTGCCCCTTTCCTTTAGGCCGCTGTGCCGCTGTACCGCTGTACCGCTGTGCCGCTGTGCCGTTACGCCGTTGTGCCGTACCAATAAAAACCCCCCATCTGTTAATAACTTCCCCGCCCCCATGCAACCTTATTACCTAACTTGTAGTCTTGATTTTAAGTCAAGTCAATAAATTGTTTTTCGCAATAAAACAAACCTGCCATGAAACCCTGGAAACCGACTGAGAATAATAATAATTTCAATTCACTGACAAGTAAGTTAATTCTCTTATTTACAATATTGATATTATCAGCAACCGGGAGTTTTGCTCAATCCTATTTAATACCGGTTGATGCTCCAAATAACCGATACCCGATCACTTTCACGGATATTGATCAACGAACTCTGATACTTGAGTTTGACAGAACAGTAACAGCACCTGGTACTTCAACCGGTTGGACTATTACTGTTGGTGGCGTTCCGGTTGTTATGGCAGGAAATCCGTCAGCTGTTGGTAATTTCTTAAGAATAACTCTTCCCTCTTCAATTACATATGCTAACCGCAATTCTGTTATGGTTTCCTATAATGGTACAGGAGGCTTAACTTTAACAGGGGGACTCAACCCAATAATTTCGAATGTTCAGGCTGTTAACAATTATATAGCTGTAGCGAGTGACTTCACTAACGGACTTTATGGTGAACTGCCACCCAGAGATATTTGTGCCCGGGTAGAAGACGTAGACGTTGAATTTCAACTGACATTAAGTAAGCGATACCGGAATAGTATTCATTATGCTCACCCAAGAATATGGGTACAATGGGAATTCCCAAATGGAGACCCTCGTTCAGTGGGTACATATTTCACCGAAGTGGGTGGAGCCGGCTCTGGCTCATACCAGGTTGTCCAGTCTTACAATGGTTATCCTGACAACACGATTAATTGTACTTGGGATATTTCAATGTATCCATATTTATGGAATACCGGAACTCTGCAACCAAATTTGCAGGTAACACAAAACCGTGTTATAATTACTATTCCAAACTACAAAAGAGACAATGGGACACCAGTCCCCGGCACAGGAGACCTTGGTCTTGATCCACCCGTAGATGATATAAGGACACTGTTTTGTGTAGGTGATGATATTGTGGCATTTACATTCACAGATGCCACAGTATTTGATTGTCAGGTCGATGTATCTCCAAGCCTTCCTAATATTAATCCAAGGTATGTACAATTTGTTTATGGTACTCATGCAGGGAATGGGATACCAAATGTTTTTATTAATGTGTTTGGGACAATGGTCAGGGTGACTGATGCAAACGGAAATGTAATACTTGGTCCTTTTACTGTTGACGCGTTTGGGAATGCAGTTGCGCCTTATATGACAACACAAGGTTTTGAAGGCCCGGTAGTTCAATACTTATGGGACGCGGGTACTGCTTCACTTATAACTCCAAGGGCCTCAACTTATCCTATTTATCATACCGGAGATTTTATTAATGATGAGGCTGGTGATATCTTTGATGTTACGTTGCGTAATTGGGGTCCGTGTAATCCTTATGATGCCGGAAATCCATTCACATATCTGGATGCCGTTTCAGAATTTTCACGCCTGAGACTCGTTGAATCACCACCTCCGCCCACAGTAGAGGATAAAACAATCTGCTATGGAGATAATAGAACGCTTAATGTAACAAGCCCTGTTATGGGGGAAATACGCTGGTACAGGGATGCAGCCCTGACCAACCTGGCCGGGACAGGAACCTCATATACACAACCACAGACAGCGCCCGGGATATATACATATTGGGTTGTGGACAGATTTTTAACAGGCTTGCAATGCCAGAGTCCTCCAACCGAAGTAACTCTCACAATAAGAGAAGAGCTATCCAGACCCGGAATTATAAGCGGACCGTCCAGTACCTGTCCCAATGTCACCGGACTTGTTTACAGCGTGGCGGCAAATCCGCCGACTATGCCATTCGGAGGGCCTACCGAATATTACTGGTACACAACAAACGCGGGAATAACTATTGCATCCGGACAGGGGACCAGGCAGGTTACCGTTAATGTGGGATCAATATCCGGTAGTTGGTATATAAGAGTCAGAAACAGATACACAACAACCCCAACGTGCCAGTCAAATTACAGGAATTTCACACTTACAGTCTATTCTACAACACATAATCCCGGTTCTATTGGTGGTTCGAATATCTGTGCCGGAGGCACGGTAAATATAACAAACACCGCCAGTGCTACCACGGGAACACCGGCATCGAGCGGGCCTGTTTACAGCTGGCACAGGGCAACAGGGCCCGGTTTCGGAACATGGACAGCCTTACCCGGAACGGGAGCAACCTACAGCGAAGTGATGGCAGCTCCCGGTGTTTACAGGTACAGGAGAACTGCCACATTCGGGTGCGGCGATCCTGTATCCACGACCAGGGATATAACAGTGTATTCGACAGCAAATAACGGAGGAAATATAGGAGGATCAAATATATGTGCCGGAGAGACCGTCAATATTACTAATATCACAGGGGCATCCACAGGCGCGCCTGCCTCATCGGGACCAACCTACAGCTGGCACAGATCCGTTGCACCATATACTGTCTGGACCCCTCTTGCGGGAACCGGGGCGACATTCTCGGAGGTAATGAGCACTCCGGGCACTTACCGCTACAGAAGAACGGCAACCTTCGGATGCGGCACACCGGCAACGGCAACACGCGATATCACTGTTAACCCGTTGCCGGAACCGGTAATATCAGGTGAAACAAGCCCGTGCGTTGGCGATACAAGGGTTTACGAGATACCTTCAATTGCAGGCCGAACCTATACCTGGGACGTATCTCCAAACGGATCAATCTCAGGGTCTCCAAACAACGTTACAGTTACAGTTATATGGAACGCCTCAGGGCCAGGCTGGGTGAGAGTAACCGAAAGAATCTCAATAACATCATGCCAGTACACCACACCAAATTATGTAGTTAATGTCAACCCCGCGGCTCCTGGAGCGGCAGGGGCTATTTCCGGACTGGCAAATGTCTGCTACGGTCAGAGCGGTGTTGTTTACTCGATAGCGCCTATTACCAACGCTTCAAACTACGTCTGGAGCATGCCGGCTGGTGTTACGATCGCATCGGGACAGGGTACAACATCGGTTACACTCGATTTTGCACCCGGAGCCGCTTCCCCGGCAACAATATCTGTGTACGCAGAGAACGGGTGCGGCCAGGGAGCTGCCTCGAACAGGAATATAACTATCTATAATCAGCTTAACGGAGGCACAATCGGCAGCAATCAGACTATCTGTTACGGGGCCGATGTTGCCGAATTCACAAGTACAGCACCTGCCACAGGCGGTGCCGGATCGTTCACCTATACATGGCAGTACACCACCAACCTTGCCGCTGTGCCGGGAGGAGCAGGGTGGACAAATATCCCTGGCAGCAACAGCCTTACATGGGATTACGGAACACTTACAACTTCAACCAAGTTTGTAAGGAGAGCCGTGGAGGGAACATGTGCTCCGGCAGTATATTCCAACGAGGTTACGGTAACCGTTCGTCCCGAACTGAACGGCGGTACAATCGGCAGTAACCAGACAATATGCTACGGTGATGATGTGGCTGCCTTCACCAGCTCTGCCCCGGCAACAGGAGGAGCAGGCTCATTTACCTATACCTGGCAGTACACCACCAATATGTCTGCCGTTCCGGGAGGAGCAGGGTGGAACGATATACCCGCCAGCAACAGCCTTACCTGGGATTACGGAACGCTCACAACAACAACGAAATTCGTAAGGCGAGCCGTTGAAGGTACCTGTTCCACACCTGTATACAGTAACCAGGTAACAGTTACTGTACATCCCGAACTCAACGGCGGAGCCATAGGAAGCAATCAGACAATCTGCTACGGCGCCGATGTCGCGGCCTTTACCAATACAACATCAGCCTCGGGTGGTGCCGGGTCATTCACCTATACCTGGCAGTACACCACCAATATGGCCGCGGTGCCGGGAGGAGCAGGCTGGACAAATATACCCTCAAGCAACACACCTGCCTACGACTACGGAACACTTACCACTACCACCAAATTCGTAAGAAGGGCCGTTGAAGGTACCTGTACAACACCTGTTTACAGTAATGAGGTAACCGTTACCGTGCGTCCTGAGCTTAACGGAGGAACAGTCGGAACCGATCAGACAATCTGTTACGGGGATGATGTGGCTGCATTCACGAGTTCAGCGTCTGCCACCGGCGGAGCAGGTGTATTCACCTATACCTGGCAATACACCACCAACATGGCTGCAGTGCCAGGCGGTGCAGGCTGGACAAATATCCCCGCCAGCAACAGCCTAACCTGGGATTATGGAACGCTTACCACTACCACCAAATTCGTAAGAAGGGCCGTTGATGGCACTTGTACCACACCTGTTTACAGCAACCAGATTACGGTGACCGTCCGGCCCCAGCTTAACGGAGGGACCATAGGAAGCGATCAGACAATCTGCTACGGGGCTGATGTGGCTGCATTCACAAGTTCTGCACCTGCAACTGGAGGAGCCGGAGCCTTTACATATACCTGGCAGTATACGACCAATATGGCCGCAGTACCCGGCGGAGCAGGATGGTCCGACGTGCCGGCAAGCAACACTCCTGCAATAGATTACGGCACCCTTACCACAACTACAAAGTTTGTCAGGAGAGCCGTTGAAGGAACCTGTACCACACCTGTTTACAGTAACCAGGTAACCGTAACCGTTCGTCCGGAGCTTAACGGAGGGACGATCGGAAGCGACCAGACCATCTGTTACGGAGCCGATGTGGCCCCGTTCATCAGCTCAGCTCCTGCCACAGGCGGGGCGGGCGTATTTACCTATACATGGCAGTACACGACAAACATGGCCGCAGTGCTGGGCGGCGCAGGCTGGACAAATATCCCTGCAAGCAACAGCCTCACATACGATTATGGCACTCTTACAACAACAACAAAATTTGTCAGGAGAGCTGTTGAGGGTACCTGCACAACACCTGTTTACAGCAACGAGATAACAGTAACGGTTCGGCCGGTGCTCAATGGAGGAACCATTGGCTCTGATCAGACAATATGTTACGGAGACGATGTGCCTGCCTTTACAAGCTCTGCAGCTGCAACCGGAGGTGCAGGGGTGTTCACCTATACCTGGCAGTACACAACCAATATGGCTGCGGTGCCGGGCGACGGCAACTGGATAGATATACCGTCAAGCAATAATCCGGTATATGATTATGGGGTACTTACCTCCCCAACCAAATTTGTGAGGAGGGCGGTTGAAGGAACCTGCAGCACCCCTGTTTACAGTAATATGATTATCATAACGGTATTGCCGGAACTGCAGGGAGGAGCCATCGGAACCACGCAGAGCATATGCTACGGCGATGATGTACCTCCATTTTCCAACCTTGCACCGGCAACCGGAGGTACAGGTACTTACACCTATACCTGGCAGTACACTACCAACATGTCAGCGCTGCCCGGTGATGCCGGCTGGAGTGATATAGCGGGCTCGGATTCACCGGCGTATGACTATGGAACACTAACTGACCAGACAATGTTCGTAAGAAAAGTAGAAGACCTGTCGTGTGTCAGTTCAGCTTATTCCAATGTTATCACTATCTCAGTCAATCCTCTTCCGGTAACATCTGTAATATCCGGACCCGACCTTCTCTGCGATGATGCCACAAACGTGGTTTACCAGGTCGTAAACACCCCGGGATCGACCTATTCGTGGACAGTACCGCCTTCGCTGACAATTACATCGCCTCCGGGATTATATTTCATAATTGTGGATGCGGTGCCCGGAATGGCTGCACCAGGCGATATGATAACAGTAACGGAAACATTCACAACCACAACGGGCTGCGTGGGCGTGCCCGTTCAGAAACCGGTGACAGTGGTGTCAACCTTACCGGGAGTTGTGGTGGCAGGGCCCACCGAAGTGTGCCAGGGCGATACGGATGTTATTTATTCAGTTCCGGATAATCCGGGATCGACATATTCCTGGCTCGTCCCCGCCGGAGCAGCAATCACCTCTGATCCTACACTGCACGAGATAGCGGTCACGTTCAACATGGCCCTGACCGGCCAGGTATCGGTTGTGGAGTCATCCAACGGGGTATGCACCACTGTACATGTGCCGATATCGGTTACCGTAAATCCTCTTCCCTCCGTTTATATCCTTACGGCTCCTATGGCTTACTGCACGGGAGTCCCGGGAGTGACCATTACCCTTTCAGGCTCGCAGGTTGGGGTCAACTACCAGCTGTTTAACACTCCTGGACCTGACGGACCGGCACTTCCCGGAACAGGTTCGGCACTGACATGGGCAGACAGGGAAACAGAGACATATTATGTTGTAGCAACAAATGCAACCACAGGCTGTACCCGCCAGATGAACGGGATCGTAACACCTGTGATAAACTTTATCAATGCAGGATCAATAGGTAATGACCAGGCTGTCTGCGAGACCGGAGCACCGGTTCCGTTTGTAAGCATAACCGATGCAACAGGAGGAGGATCAGTTACCTATCAGTGGCAGAGCAGTGCGGACAATATAACATACAACAATATTACCGGGGCAACCTCGGCGGTTTACACTGCCGGCACCCTGGCCCAGGATACCTGGTTCAGGAGGGTTGCTGTTTCAACAATGGGAACAACTGTTTGTTCCGATGAATCGAATGAAGTACTGGTAACGGTGATCAACTTCCTGCCCGGTTCAATTTCGGCAGACCAGACCATCTGTGAAGGTGAAATACCCGTACCGTTCAGCTTCGTTGCACCATCAGGTGATGGTGTCTTTACCTATCAATGGAAGAGCAGTCCGGATGGCGTGATATTTACGGATATTCCCGGAGCAGAAAATGAAACATATGCCCCGGGTGCCCTGACTGCCGATACCTGGTTCAAACGCGAGGTAAGGGCAACACTTATGGGTGTGCCATGTGTCAGGGAGACCAATGCAGTAAGGGTAACGGTCATCAACTTCTCTCCGGGCTTCATTGAAGCTGACCAGACGATATGCGAGGGCACTGCACCGGCAGCGTTTACCGGAACAGCGGCCACGGGTGACGGCACGAAGAGCTACCGCTGGCTGAGCAGCACGGATAATGTGATCTTTGCTCCGATAGCTGGTGCCACCTCGGCAACCTACACATCGCCTGCACTTACCCAGGATACATGGTTCAAACGTGAGGCAACAGCCGCCCTTAACGGCGTAACGTGCACACAGGAGACCAACACTCTGCTTGTAACGGTCAATAACTTCGATCAGGGCAGCATCTCTGCCGATCAGGATATCTGTGAGGGCGACACCCCTGCACCATTCACATCCGTAACACCCACGGGCGATGGTGTCTTCACCTACCAGTGGCAGAGCAGTACCGACGGGGTAAGCTTTAACGGCATACCCGGGGCAACCCTTGAGACCTACGCACCGGGAGCTCTTATTGTCGATACCTGGTTCAGGAGACAGGTTACCTCAACGCTCAACAGCATGACCTGCACGGAATACACCAACGTTGTAAGGGTAACGGTTAATAATTTCAATCCGGGCTCAATAAGCGGATCACAGACGATATGCGAGGGAGACACCCCTGCACCGTTCACTGCGGCCGTTCCATCAGGCGATGGTACCCACACGTTCCAGTGGCAGGACAGCCCCGACGGAGTGACATTCACCGACATACCGGGGGCAACCAGTCCAACTTATTCGGCAGGAGCGCTTGTACAGGACACATGGTACAGGAGAGTTGTCACATCAACTCTCGGAACAAGTATCTGCTCAGCCGAGACCAATATTATCAGAGTAACGGTCAATAATTTTGATCCGGGCTCGATAGGATCGGATCAGACGATATGTGAGAACACGGCCCCGATGCCTCTTACGAGCATATCGCCCACAGGCGACGGCATCTTCACCTACAGGTGGTTCAGGAGCATCGATGGTGTTAACTTTGCTATAATACCTGCTGCAGTGGGCGAGACCTATAGTCCGGGAATCCTGACAGCAGACACCTGGTACAGGCGCGAGGTAACCTCAACACTTGGAACCAACACCTGTGTAGAGGAGACGAATACAGTGCTTATCACGGTCAACAATTTTGTTCCCGGCTCGATAACGGCGGATCAGACCATCTGCGAGGGTGAGATACCGGTGCCGTTTGGCTCAACTGCACCTGCGGGCGACGGGATCTTCACCTATCAGTGGAAGGAGAGCGGCGATGGGATAGTCTTCACGGACATAGGTGGTGCCACAAACGAAACCTATGCACCGGGAGCCCTTATGGCCGACACCTGGTACAAACGTGCAGTGACTTCGACTGTGGGCACCAATGCCTGTACCGAAGAGACCAATATTGTAAGGGTAACAGTTATCAATTTCACACCGGGCACGATAGGAACGGATCAGACTATATGCGAGGGCACTGCACCGGCCTCCTTCACGGGCACAACACCGGCAGGCGACGGGACCTTTACATACACCTGGGAGTTCAGCACGGATAACATCAACTGGAGCCCTGTTGCGGGCGCAACATCTGCAACCTATTCGGCACCACCGCTTACTGTCGATACCTGGTACAGAAGAATTGTTACGGCGACACTAAACGGTTACTCCTGCAGTCAGGAGACACCTTCCATACTGATAACGGTAATTAACTTTGACCCGGGCAGCATTTCCGCAGATCAGGATATCTGCGAAGGTGACACACCGGCTCCGCTCACCTCTGTTGCACCATCAGGTGATGGCGTTTTCACCTACCAGTGGCAGAGCAGCCTGAACGGTGTCAACTTCTCCAACATTACAGGAGCTACAGACGAGACCTATGCTTCGGGTGCCCTGATTGCAGACACCTGGTACAGACGTCAGGTTACTTCAACACTTAATCTGACATCCTGTTCACAGGCAACGGCACCGGTAAGGATAACGGTGAACAACTTTATCCCGGGCTCGATAGGATCATCCCAGACAATCTGTGAAAACGATACGCCTTTACCATTCACAAGTGTGAATGCCACCGGCGATGGCACTATAACCTACCAGTGGCAGGATAGCCCGGATGGTATTACTTTCACTGATATCCCGGGTGCTGTGGCAGCAACATTTACACCCGGCCAGCTCACTCAGGATACCTGGTACACGAGAGTTGTAACATCAACCCTTGGAACAAGTATCTGTTCAGCCGGAACCAATATAATAAAGGTAACGGTCAATAACTTTGTACCGGGATCGATAGGATCAGATCAGACCATTTGTGAAGGAACAGCGCCGGCCACTCTTACCAGCGTAACACCGACGGGCGACGGTATCTTCACCTACAAATGGTTCAGCAGTCCCGACGGAACAACCTTCACCGAAATATTGGGAGCAATCAGCGAGGTCTTCAATCCGGGCAACCTGATTGCCGACACATGGTACAGGAGGGAGGTTACCTCTACCCTCAGCGGAAGATCATGCAGTGATGTAACCAATATTGTAAGGATAACGGTTATCAACTTCGATCCGGGTTCAATAACCGGCGATCAGACGATATGCGAAGGTGAGGTGCCTGCAGTGCCGGGAAGCGTTGCGGCATCCGGTGACGGTACTATCGAATACCAGTGGAGAAGCAGTAACGATGGAGTCAACTATCTTGATATACCGGGAGCAACGAGCGAGGTATATGCCCCGGGAGCCCTTACACAGGATACATGGTACATGCGTTCCGTTACATCCACACTCAACGGGATTACATGCACAAGGCTAACCAACTCCATAAGAATAACTGTTAATAATGTTAATGCCGGGACCATCATTGCGGATCAGACCATCTGCAACGGCGCCGATCCGGTTGCCTTCATGAGCGTAGTTCATGGAACGGGCGACGGCGCTGTGACCTACCAGTGGCAGACCAGCGACGACGGTACAAACTTCACCGATATTCCGGGCGCAAACGCACTTAACTACGATTCTCCTCCGCTCATGCAGGATGCATGGTTCCTGAGAATAACCAGGTCACTGCTGAATGGCATTGAATGCACAAAAATATCGAACATTGTAAGAGTTACTGTCAACGAAGTGTATGGCGGAACGATCTCGGCCGATCAGACAATATGCTTCGGAGACACACCTGTGCCTTTTGCAAGTGTAGATGACGGAAGCGGAAGCGGAGTGGTGACATACCAGTGGCTGAGAAGCGATAACGACGTTATCTACTCGACCATACCGGGAGCCACGTCAACCGGTTACACTCCGGGAATACACTATACGGATACATATTATAAGAGGATACTGACCAGTATACTGAATGGTATCATCTGTACGGTCGAGAGCAATGTCATCAAAATAACCGTCAATCCATTACCGGTAGCGGTTCTGACAGGAGGCGAAACCATCTGTCCGGGAGAGTCATCAATTCTGACTGTCACTCTGCCGGCAGGTGTCGGACCTTTCGAACTCGACATCGAGAATCACGGAGTGGTCTCAGGATATAACAGCGGAGAAGATATCATTGTATCTCCTTTGTTGACAACAACTTACAGACTGCTGAGGGTTACCGATGTCAATAACTGCGAGGTGGTGAGCCCATCCTCTAACCTGATGGGAACGGCTACCGTCACTGTAAGGGATCTGCCGGCAATTGTAACATCACCGGCAGACAAGATAACCTGTGAGTACGGAGTCGTAAGCTTCAATGTCGTGGCCACTGGTATGGGTATAACCTACCAGTGGTATGCCGACAGGAACGATGGTAACGGCTTCACTGCTATAACCGACGGCGGTATCTGGTTCGGATCACAGACTGCGACACTCAACCTGTTCGGAGTAACACGCGACATGGACGGGTATCTGTTCAATGTTGAGGTATCAACCTGCGGAGATACTGTAACATCTGATGACGCTCTCCTGACGGTCAACACCGTTCCGGAGATACAGATGCATCCAAAAGACACAACGATCTGCCTCGGTGGAAATGCAGAATTTACTGTAGCGGCCACCGGCAGTGGTATTACCTACCTGTGGCAGGTTAACACCGGAACAGGGTTCAACGATGTGATTGATGGTGCCAACATTACGGGTCAGGGTACCCCGGCAATCAATATCACCAATGCACCTGCAGGCTTCAATAACAATATCTTCAGGGTTATAGTGAGCGGCGTATGTGGTGCTCCTGTCTACTCCAACTTTGCAATACTGAGGGTTAACCTTCCCCCGGCAGTGAGCATGAATCCGGCTAATGCATCTGTTTGTGACGGCAGTGGTCCGGTTTACTTCATTGCCAACGGTTCGGGACTGATAGATTCAATAAGGTGGCAGGTCAGCACTAACGGAGGAACCACATGGGATGATATCTATGACGGCGCAATTTACAGCGGGACAACCAGCCAGCAACTGGCGCTGGTCAATGTTCCCCTGTCGTATAACACCAATCAGTACAGGCTGGGCCTCAAGGCATTCTGTGCAACGACCTACACCAACGGAGCAACATTAACGGTACATTCACTTCCTGTTATCAACTTCCCCTCCGATACAATAAATGCATGCGGAGGAGTGGCACAGGTAATTGATCCGGCTCCTTCAGGCGGATCCGGTGTATGGACACAGCATATCTGGACTGGCGATGTAGGGCCTCTTAACAATTACTTCATCCAGGCCCCGACCTTCAGATCGTACATACCCGGACCATATAGCCTGAACTACAGGGTGAGGGATAATAACGGCTGTTTCGGCACAGGCGACGTGGTTGTGATGGTGGACAGCCCGGATGCAGCATTCACCCAGGATATCAGCTTCATGTGTACACCCGGAACGGTCACTTTCACAAAGGATATGACGGGTATTGCAAGCTGGACATGGGATTTCGATGACGGCACTACCAATACCGTTGATGAGAATCCCGTACACGTGTTCACCAACAGCAGTCCGTCATCGATAGAGTACTACAATGTAAGACTGACGGTTGAATCGCCGGGCGGATGCACCGCAAGCCAGACTACCCTTATTACAATCTATCCGGCAATTGATGCAACCTTCAATGCCGATAAGCTCATAATCTGCAGTGGCGAGGCAATTATGTTCAACGCCCTGCCGGGTGCAAACAGTTACTTCTGGGATTATGGCGACGGAATCAGTGGTCCGGGTGTGAATGTTACATCGCATCTTTACACCAATATGACCACCGATCCGATAGTGCATACGGTAACACTTACCACGACATCGTTCTATAACTGTACGGATGTCAAAACGCTCGACATCACCGTCATGCCGGTTCCGGTTCCGCAGTTTACCGCAGCGCCGACACCGCAGTTATATAACCCTGCGGGCAATACGGTGAATTTCACAAATGAGACCAATCCGGGAACATGGACATACACCTGGGATTTCGGTGACGGTGGCAGCTCGACAGATGTGAATCCCTCATACACCTATACAGGTGGTCTGGGTACATATAATGTCACTCTCACGGCTACAAACGGAACCTGTACGAGGAGCATCATGCATCAGATATCAATATTACCTGAGCCTCCGGTTGCCGACTTTGACTCAATACCTTCGGGTTGTGCACCGCTCTATGTTCAGATTAATAACACAACTGTAAATGCGGATCTGCCCGGCACCACGTTCAGGTGGGATTTCGGCGACGGAAGCTATTCAACGGCGAAGAATCCTACATACACCTACTTCACACCGGGTATTTACCGCATTGAGCTGACAGTTACCGGTCCGGGTGGCACATCAATCACGTCGCAGGTGGTACATGCCTATCCTTCACCCAAGGCTTATTTTGAGATAGCCCCGACCCTGGTCTTCGTAAATGATGAAAGGGTGAGGTGCTTCAACCTGAGTCAGGGAGCCGATTCATATCTGTGGGAGTTTGGCGACGGCGACACCTCGAAGCTCGAGGAGCCTTACCACAGGTACATGGAGGAAGGTGTTTACGACATCACCCTCTGGGCATATTCAGATAACGGATGTTCAGACGTATATGTACTGTCGCCAGGAGTAACGGTTGAGCCGGTTGGTGAGCTGAGGTTTGCCACTGTCTTCACCCCCAACAAGGAGGGACCAATAGAACGGACCGACCTGCCAATGAGTGGTATTGAAGCTGACCAGTTCTTCTACCCGCCGATAAGGCAGAGGGTGCTGGAATACAAGCTGCAGATCTTCAACAGGCTCGGAGTGCTGATCTATGAGACACGCGACATCAACAAGCCATGGAACGGCTACTACAAGGGTCAGCTCTGTCCGCAGGGAGTCTATGTATGGTATGTGGAAGGGAAGTTTGCCAACGGCGAGCCATACAGGCAGGTAGGTGATGTGACGCTGCTGCATTAAAGGGAGGCATGAACTCACCCCCCGTCCCCCTCTCTGCTTTGCAAAGAGGGGGTGTGTATAATGCAGAATATAATGCATATAATGATAAAGAGCCCGTTGATGAGACGGGCTTTTTTCTCGGTATAAGACCTCAAAGTGTTTTCGCCAATGCCCGGGTACTTCATTTATTAAGCACCCTGGTTGCGGCATGATTTAAGACGAAGTCGGCAAGCCAGCCCCATCCTCTTAAAGTCTTTTAAAAAATCAATATTTTCAAAAAAAAAATCTCCAATCCGGTTTTTTCGGAGTGGAGATTTTTATATTGCATGGTCTGTGGATAAACTATTGGTGATCCGTTTTTTGTGCTAAACTATAATCTGTATGGACGTTTTTTCAAACAAGATTACAGATGGCCGTGAGTATAATTCAGAAATATTATAGCCTGAAAAACCTGTATCTGTTTTCGGGCATTGTGCTGGCAACGATATTTATAAGCTTGTTGTCGAATAAACTGCTTATAAATGAAATAGTATTCTACAACACTTACAGTGAACAGCTCACCTGGGAAAGGTCGCTGAAACTGTTCGCAGATCTGAAGAATATTGCGTGGGTCGGATATGCTTTTATTCCGGTAATACTTTTTATAAAATTCTCACTTGTCAGCCTTGTTTTATACACCGGGGTTTTTCTCTTTGATCTTCAAAAGGAGATAACACCCGGAATGATTTTCAGGGTGGTTACAGGATCTGAAATAATAATACTCTCAGCCAGTCTGGTGAAGTTTCTCTGGTTCCTGTTCTTTGCAGGTAATTACACGATCAGTGATATGAGTTTCTTCTATCCGCTGGCTCTTATAAACATCTTCAGATCGGATGAGGTCAGCAACTTCTGGATATTCCCGCTTCAGATGGTTAATCTGTTCCAGCTTCTTTATATTATATCTCTCTCATACGGATTATACTCCGTTGCCGGAATTAAACAATCCAATTCCGAAAAGATAGTTCTCACGACATATGTACCTGCAATTATCTTCTGGATGGCTTTCGTTATGTTTTTAACCGTTGATACCACAGCTTTGTGAAAAGGGTTATACTGATAATCATTATTTCTGTTTTTGCCGTATCGGCATTCTTTCTTGCTTATGGTATAGCAAAAAAGATAAGGGATATTAACCGTATCTCCGAAGAGGTCAAAAAACTACCTTCATTCACATTTCTGACCCTTGATAATGAAGAATTCAGTTCGGAACAGATAGAAAGCGGACCTTTGCTGATTGTCCGGTTTCATCCTGAATGTGAACATTGTCATTATGAAATATCGGAACTGATAGAGAATCATTCGGATCTGTCAGAGGGTCTGATCTTGCTGGTTTCGGATGCCCCTTCTGAATCGATAAGGGAATTCATGGAACTTTATTCCGGCTTCAGGGTTGCCGGTATACTTCCTCTGGCAGATCCTTATTTTCAATTCGGGAAGATCTTCGGAAAGGATTTTGTCCCTTCCAATTATATCTACGACCGGGACCTTAACCTGGTCAGGGTCTTTTACGGTGAGGTGAAACACGATGTTATAATCCGGCTCATGATGAAGGATGAGGCTGAATGATAAAATAAAGAAAGCATCTGTTCTTCAGCATGATACATCGGACTGCGGAGTGGCGTGCCTTGTGTCGGCAATCAGATATTTCGGCGGCCATTCCTCCGTTGAGAACATACGCAGGCTGAGCGGCACAACAAGATATGGGACCTCCATGCTCGGACTCCTGCAGGCGGCACGGCAGAGCGGCCTTGACGCCACCGGTTATGAGGCCGGAGTAAGTGATATTATCGGATATGACGGCACCCTGATACTTCATGTTAAGCCTGAAGCAGGCCTGGAGCATTATGTAGTCTGTTTTGGACAAGAAAAAGGAAAATTCATTATCTGGGATCCGGCAAAGGGACTGAATACTATTACTGCAAATGAGCTGGAATTGTTGTGGGAAAGCAAAAAGTGCCTTGGGGTTAAACCAAACGGATCGTTCAGATACATGAAGCAGGAAAGGATGAAAGGCATAACGTGGTTAAAGGAGATCCTGCGTCCGGATACCTCATTGCTGTCAGCCAGTCTGGTCCTCGGAATCCTGATCGCTCTTCTGGGACTTGTAATGGCCGTCTTTTCTCAGAAGCTGATAGATGTGATTCTGCCTTCAAAAAACCTCAATCTGTTGCTGGTGGCTGTTGGCCTGGTCTTTATTCTCTTAATTGCCAGGATAATGCTGAGTGCCGTAAGGCAACAGATCCTTATTTATCAGGGGAAAGAGTTCAACATCAGGGTTATCGATAATTTCTTCGGATCCCTTATGTTCCTGCCATCCTCTTTTTTTGATACGAGGAAAACGGGAGACTTCGTGGGAAGACTTAATGATACTATTAGGATACAACGTGTGATAACTGAATTTGTAAGTATATATCTGATTGATGTACTTGTTCTGATCATCTCAGTCACTGCCCTCTTTTTCTATTGTGAGGTTTCAGCCCTTTTCACAATTATCGTAATTCCGGTATTGTTCCTTGTCGTTTACAGCCGGAATAAACGGATTATTTCAACCCAGCATGATATGATGGCAGGATATGCCCGGAGTGAAAGTAACTATATTGACTCTATACAGGGCATTTCAGCAATTAAAAGTCTTGGATGGCATGAAAGTATCATTGGCAGAAACAAAAGTATCTATGCTAATTTTCAGGAGAAGGTCTTTTCACTCGGTAAGATAAAGATCAGTCTTGGCATCCTTACCGGAATAATCGGGACACTCTATCTCGTTATGGTGCTGATCTACATTTCGGTACAGGTTTTCAGGTCAATGATGTCCGAAGGAGAGCTTCTTGCAGTATTATCGATAAGCTCTTCGCTGGTTCCGTCGATCCTGAACCTCGCTCTTGTTGCGATCCCGGTGAGTGAAGCACGGGTTGCCGTGGAGAGGATGTTTGAATTCAGCCGGATTGAGCCTGAAGAGAGTGAGGTCCCTGATGAAATGAGTGTCAGCACAACCGGTGAAATAAGGCTTGAAAATATTTCATTCAGGTATCCCGGCAGGCCGTTATTGCTGAGGAACATAGGGCTGACCATTGAGAAGGGGAAGGTTGTGTCGCTTGTCGGGGAGAGCGGTTGTGGTAAAAGCACACTGGCGAACATCCTTTTAAGGTTCTATGATGCGGAATCAGGAAGAATTATGGTTAATGGCCATACTGATTCAGGCAGTATCAGCCTGCGGCAATGGAGAGCCTTAACAGGTATAGTGCCCCAGGAGATCCATATCTTCAATGGCACGATTCTTCAGAACCTGATTGCCGGATATGGTGAAGAAGAGATACGCTGCCTGGCGGGAATGATAACAGCTTTGGGGCTTGATAAGTTCATTGATTCTTTTCCTTCGGGTATTATGACCCTGATCGGGGAGGAAGGTATTAACCTCTCAGGCGGTCAGAGGCAGCTGATAGCTTTTATCAGGGCTTTAATAAAGAAGCCGGAGATCCTTGTCATAGATGAAGGCACATCGGGTATGGACAGGGGTACGGAATCGATAATAACGGATCTGCTACGGAGGCTGAAGAAGGAAACGGGGATACTGTTGATCTCTCACAGGATCAATACGATCAGGGACATCAGCGACAGGATATATGTTATGGAAGATAAAAGTATCGTGGCTGAGGGCTCGCATGATGAGCTGATGCAATTTGACAACCTGTACAAAAGGTTTTGGGATGATTTCCACTAACGTGCTTATATATAAGGCTTCTCCCACACGGGCGGAGCCCCAGGCGGACTCCGAAAAGCCTTAAAGAGAGTAGGAATAAACTATAAAATGTCTCGTTATGAAAGAATTAAGTTTTGAACAGATGGAAGAGGTATCAGGTGGGATTAAATTGACCGACAGGCATAAGGGATGCTTTACCATGGGACTGGCTACAGGGATAGCTGCTGGTATGAACCCGATTGTTGGTGGTTTGACAACCCTTGCATGTTTTTGGTTGTATCCAGATTAATGTCAGGGTAGCTTGAAATTGAAATGTGGGAATGCCTGGTGAGGTTGGGTAGTCTGAGAACACTTTAATCCCCACCAGGCCCACATTAAAATCAGATGTAGATTATTTTTACTGAAGATTTAAATTATTATGTTACAAGCACTAATAAAACAAAGAATAATCAGTCTTATCAGAGCTGACAAACAAGAAATATTGTTGATTTTTAGATTGATAAGATGTCTTTCTATAGTTTATTTCTGCTTTATAGTGTTTTATATTGGACTAAAGTTTGATAGCATAATTAGAGTCTTAATACCAGTTCAAGATTCAATAGTTCTTATCAATACCTTCCTTTTACATTATTTTTCTGCCGTTTTTTTAATCGGGATATTTTTAAAGAAAGAACAATTCGCTGCGACAGAGGCTTACCTATACTTGCCTGTAAAAAGAAAGACATTATATTCATTAATATTGATAACTGCACCTTTCAGTTACTTAAATCTCATACTCCTGCTTCTTATTATTCCTTATTCCGTTGTTAGTATATTACCATTATATGGCATAGGAAGTTTTATAGGTTATCTCTTGAGTATTTTTCTAATCTTACTGCTTATAAGTCATATTATTCTAACTTTCAACACTCTTAAAAATTATTCATTGTTATATACTCTCGTTCCTGGTATTATCATGGTATTATATTTCTTAGTATTTAGGTTTTTTGTTAAACCAGGAATACTAGCCGGATACTTCTTTAATGGAATTTTGTCGGGTGATTATACAGGGATTATTGTTATTTCCATTTTATGCATTCTGTCTATTGTCATTAATGGGCACATAATCAAGGAATTACCCTATCGCTTAATCGAGGGATCAAACCGAGATAACTCAATAGCTGCATTTGAATTAAGAAATAGCATTATTGGTAAATGTAATTGGTTTATTGATTTAGAAATTAAACTAATCTTTAGAAATAAGAGACTTATCCACCTGCTTATTATCCCTATTTATGTCCTTATTATTTATTACTTACTATCTGTATCCAGTCAGGGACTTACAGGTAATATGCTGATCTTATTGCATATATGCATAAGCGGTGCATGGGGATATAGTTATTCACAATATATGTTTTCATGGGATAGCAGCTATTCAGATCTCATTTACACTTTAAATTTTGATTTAAAAAAATTCATTCAAGCAAAGTATCTTATCATGTTACTTTCCAGCATACTTCTTTCATTGTTCGTAATTCCAGTTATAATCTACAAAGGTCAGTCCATCCTTCTCTTTTTTACAGCACTTCTTTATAATATCAGCATTGGATACTTTGTTGTTATTTACACGGCAAGTTTTAATGATAAAAGAATCGAGATAAACAAAAGCTTGTTTCTTAATCTTCAGGGATATAGCATTATACAAGTACTGTCAATAATAATCGTGATATTATTTCCGTTTCTGCTGGGTCTTATTTTTTCAGAATTAGTGAGTACAAATTTATTCCTGTTGGTAGTCAATATATTTAGCCTTCTATCCCTTGTAAACAATAAGAGATGGTTTTATTTGATATACAAACAACTCTCATTACGTAAATATAAAAATTTGGAGGGGTATAGAAAATGATTACAGCTAATAACCTTATAAAGAAATTCGGATCCTTAGTGGCTGTTGAAATAGATTATCTTAATATCAGTAAGGGTGAGATCTTAGGTTTGGTCGGTAATAACGGGGCCGGAAAAACAACCTTACTAAGATTATTGCTTGACCTTTTAAAACCTGAGTGTGGAGAGGTACTATCAAAAACTCAAAAGATAATTCAATCAGATCACTGGAAAGGCTATACAGGTTCTTATATTGATACCAACTATTTGATCGATTTTTTAACTCCTAAGGAATATTTTGAATTTGTAGGCTCATTATATAATATGAAGATAGCGGAGACAGACCAAAGATTAAATGATTTTGAGTCATTCATGAATGGCGAAATTTTAAGCAAAAAGAAATTAATAAGAAACCTTTCAAGTGGCAATAAACATAAGGTTGGAATTATCGGAGCTCTCATCTCAAAACCTGAATTAATTGTTCTTGATGAACCCTTTAATTTTATTGATCCCGGCTCTCAGATTGTACTGAAACAGCTTCTCAGAAACCTGCATTATGAAGGGAATTGCACCATGATAATTTCAAGCCATAACCTAAACTATATTTCTGATATGTGTAATCGGATAATCTTGCTTGATAAAGGTAGGATGTTAATGGACCTTTGTAACACTGAAGATGCTATTAAAAAAATAGAGGATTATTTTTACACCTCCGCTCTTCAGAGAGGAAGAAAAATATAAATTTTCAGGAATACCTGAAAAGGATGCATCATGGTGCTGAGAGGAGTGATGATGAGATACAGGCTTTAATCAGTAATTAAGAATACGATTTTGAAAAATTATGAAGGATAAGAAATAATCGGCACTATGCTTCAGGAAGGTGCCTCAGGCTGATCTAAAATTAATGCTTGCGATGTTACATTAGGCTTAGCTGTAGCCGTTTGGAGTGCTGCTTTGGCTGCTGCATCATTTGGAGTGGCTGGTTTTCTTTTAGGATGGGGTGGAGGTGCCCTTGTAGGATATGTTTGTCATGTCAATGACTGAAACTCATGAGGCTGTATCAAAAGACAATAGTAACCCGATCCGATATAAAAGCATGAACCAGACTATTTATCTTTTATATTCTATACGTTATGAAGAGTGTTTTCTGCGGGTTATTGATTAAGTCTTTTGGTACAGCCCTTTAACTTAAAACGATGATACATATGAAAAGAATTCTGTTTATAATATATTTTATTTTGACAGCAACCTTTTTTTCTATTAGTATTATACTATCAATGGAACCAAAGGTGCAAAGATTTGTATTTATTCTGCTTGCTTCAGCAATAGGGCTGGTAATTGGAGATCTATTGAGAACGAAGAAAAAAATTTCATTAACTCAAATCAGGAAGGGGGCATTAATTACAATATTAATAGTTAACATAATACTATGTCTGATCTTTGTGTTGTTACTTGAAAACGTTCTATTGAAGCAGATCTTGGTGTGTAGTCTTTTGCTAATAAGTTCAATAACATCATTATTAATTGTGCTTGCAAAACAAAAAGCAAATGAAGACTTAAGCTCGAGCCAATTATAACGGTCCCATTTTTCCGCCATCTAAGGCGGAGCAACCGGTTCATTAGATTGAAGCTTGGTGATAATATATGCTATAGTTGGCTCCATGGATTTATGCCACTGCGCCTTTGCGCCATTTTGCCAATGAACCAGCCTCTGCCCCCCAAAGTTATTATAAAACAAGCACCTGTCATCCCGAACGCAGTGAGGGATCTCCAACATTATCAGTGCGCTACAGTCATTGTTGTAAAGGAGGTTGACAGGGATAGGATTTTTTCGAACTACAATTTCTCCCATGTTACATAACCGCAAAGGCTTGTCCTGGTTTATCGGGAGGTTATACCAGTATTTTCAAAAAAAATCTTCAATCCGAAAAAATCGGAGTTAAGGTTTTTATTTTCGTTATAGCATTTGCAGATATGTCAATGAAACCCTTAGGTATTGAACAGATGGGAGATACTTTATAACGTGCTGAAGGATCTGTATTAGAATTATTAATTATGGCACAATACGAGTTATGGCCATATTATTTGTGTTGCTGATAAATAGTCTGTTATCACAAAGTGTGACCTAATGCTAAAAAATAAACTTTCTTCGATTAATCCCTGAATAATGACGGAAAAGTCTGAACTATCTGTAATCCCTGACGATATCATTAGTAGCAAGATTTATCTAATAAGAGGAAAGAAAGTAATGCTTGATAATGACCTGGCAATATTGTATAATGTTAAAACCAAAGCTTTGAAACAGGCAGTTCGAAGAAATATATATCGGTTTCCGGAAGATTTCATGTTTGAGCTTAGTAATCAAGAGTTTAATATCTTGAGGTCACAATTAGTGACCTCAAGTTGGGGCGGATCCAGATACACACCGATGGCTTTTACCGAGCAAGGGGTAGCTATGTTATCAAGCGTTTTAAGAAGTGAAAGAGCCATTATGATGAATATTCAAATAATGAGAGTATTTACTAAGGTTAGGGAAATACTAATGGATAATCTGAACCTTCGAATTGAAATCGAGGAAATCAAGAAGAAACTTAGGAATCATGACAAAAACATCGAGATAGTCAGCCCGACTTATCGGGATTCCTCGGTTCTTTTGGAGCAATAGAAAGTAACAAAACATTGCTTCCAATCGTTAAAAGATAAAATGCTGACTCAATGAAACGGCTGACCTGCTTATTATGTGCAGCGATATTGATCATCGGGTGCGAAAAGGAACCCGTGACTAAAAACAGCCTTCTTGAAGCTGAGATAGACGGCCATATCCACACACTAAGGGGAACCGCCAAAAAGATTACCGATTATGTAAACGGCATAAAAACCGGGTATGATTACAATATCTATAATGTGGATAAGCAATCTCTTTTTATAGAGGCATACGACGACACCTTTACAAAAATGACCTTCGTCTTTCCTGACACAAAAGCACGCTATATACTTCAACTGCCGCAGGGAGCTTCAAAAACCTATGAGGCTGTCGAAGGCTCCTTCAGGATCCTTGGAGAAGAACAGGGCATCATCAGGGGAGATTTCAGCTTCAAGGTGAAGAACGTGAATGATCCGCAGGATTCGGTAATGATAACCGACGGCTATTTTCATATCGCACTGATCCGAGAAGACCGGGCGTTTCCGTAAAGAAATGTATTATCTGCGGCAAACGAAGTTGATTGATCATGCTAAACTTTTCTCCCCTTCACCCCTTCTCCCCTTCTTTTCTCCTGTCTTCGGACTTCCGTCTATCTTTCATATCTCCTGCTCTGTTTGATGTACATATCATAATATACACCCTTTAGTGCCATCAGCTCATCGTGCGTACCGGACTCAGTTACCGATCCCTTATCCAGCACGATTATGCGGTCGGCAAGACTTACACTGGTGAAACGGTGACTTATGAGGATCGAGGTGCGCCCGTTCACTATCTCCCTGAAGCGACTGAAGATATCATATTCAGACTGGGCGTCAAGGGCGCTTGAAGGCTCGTCAAGAATAAGCACAGGGGCATCCCTGAAGAGGGCTCTCGAGAGGGCGATCCTCTGCCATTCACCCCAGCTCAGCTCACGGCTGTCGTCAAAAAGGGTGCCGATAACGGTATCGTAACCTTTCGGCAGATTGCTTATCAGATCATGGACACCTGTTATCTCTGCACTTTTTCTTATTCCTGATTCCGGATCCCTTTCGTCAAGATTACCCATTCTGATATTCTCACCTGCCTTCATGTTGTAAAGCATAAAATCCTGGAAGACAACAGAGAATTGCTTTCTGTATAGTTCAGGTTCGATGTTCCGGATGTTGGTGCCGTCATATTTTATTGATCCTTCATCGGGATCGTAAAGCCTCGCAAGCAGTTTAACAAGTGTACTCTTGCCTGCTCCGTTTGGTCCGGCAAGAGCAATTATTTCGCCCTTGCGGATTTCAAAGGAGACATTTCTTATTGCCGGAGAGCTGTTACCGGGGTAAGAAAAGCTGAGGTTCTTCACAACTATACTGTCGCTGAGGGGAGCGGGGGTTATGACCGGGGGGACAGCTTTAAGACTCTCTTTAAGGTTAAGGAACTCAAAAGCATCGGCAATGAATAGGGAATCCTCGTAGAGGCTTGCGGCTGATCCGAAAAGTTCCTTTATGTATATCATGCCCTGTCTGAAGGCGAGAAGAAACATTGCCATTTGACCGAGCGTCAGCCTTTCTCCGATGGTCTGTCTTGCTATGTAAAGAATGATCAGAAAAATGACGGAAGCTTTTACAACATCGGAGATGAGCTCAATCATGGTTCTTTTCCTTATTATATTCACCTCCTCCTCTTTTTGTTTAAGGAATGATTTTCTGAAGAGGGAGATGAAATATTCTCCAAGACCGAATAGTCTCATCTCCCGTGATGGTCTGTCGCCCGTCAGCAGCCAGTTAAAATAGCCTGATCTGCGGGCTTCAGGTGTCTGTTCTCTCTGGAAGTTATAGAGGAGCCCGGCATAATGAAAACGAAGCCATATCCCGGGAATATTTACGATCACAAGTGCAACTGCTGCCATCCAGTGGAGGGAAAGGAGCAGTCCGGCCATAAGTAAGAGCGAGAGGAGTCCTCTTAGCATGGAAATCAGGTTGTTTACTATGCTGTTGGGCCTCCAGGGGGCCTCCCTGGCAGCACGGGAAAGGGTGTCGTAGTAGCCGGGCTGTTCGAAATTGATCAGGTCGAGCCTGACAGCTTTGGCATGGAGAAGATCGTGCATGTAAATCTCAAGGGAGAGCGCTTGTTTCTTCCAGACATAATTGCTAAGGTCGGCTGTCGCTTCATCAAGGAAATAGACTGCCACAACGGCGATAATTTTCCAGAGCAGGCTGTTGAAAGGGGTTGCGGGACCGGAGTTTACCGCACCGGTAATATCATCGATCAGGATTTTTATCAGCACAACAAGTGCAAGGGGAAGGATGCTCCGGAGGGCAGAAAGGGTTATATTAACAGTTGCCCAACCCGGCGAGCTAGCCCATACAAGCCTTATCGATTCCCTGAAGAGAGACAGCCCATGGGCTCTCTTTACTTTTTTCATATACGTGGGACCTTTTTATATCTTTTTTAAGAGAGACAGCCCATGGGCTGTCTCTATCTTTCTGGTTTTCTGTATGAACCATGTCCTTGCCCGGTTGATCCTGTACCTCAGCCGCCACGGCTTTTCGCGCCTTACCTTCTTTTCCTTACCCCGGTATTCAATCCTAACAACCCTTCCGGCTACCTGGTCAGGATTTACAGGATGATCTTCGGCAAGATTGCTGTCGCCGCGTGTTATATAGTATGTCCCCTGCCCATCTCTGATCTTGCTGATCAGCCTGTGAACCACCATTCCCGATTCCCTTCCCCATGCGATAATATCTCCTTCGGAGGGTTCAGTGCCTTCCGGATATGGTTCAATATGTATAACCGACCCCGGTTTGATGGCAGGATACATGCTGTAACCCTCTGCCCTCAGCCTTATATTCTTACCCTCTGAAAGAATACTGAAGCTGATCTCTCTTATCATTGTCGGGTCAGGATTACTCATTCTCCAGCAGATATTCTATTATTCGCCTGTCGGGCTTAAAGAAGAGCTGTGATACCGGTACCATGGAACACATTATTGATACTGTCCCCAGCAGTCGGGCAATTATCTCCCTGTCCCAGTTCTGCTGGATGCAGTTGGCCATTACCCGGCTCACCGCTGCCGCACCCGTCAGCCTGACCTGTCTGTTTTCGGAGGCATGTTCAATAATGAATATTTTACTCACGGGAGACTCCCTTGGTTTGTCGTCGGTATAAACGGGAGTATTGTACATAAAATAGCGTGCCCCTCTTTTCCTTATTATGAGCCGGTCGTCGTTGATCACCGTGCCGCCTGTTTTAAACCAGAGCCTGGCAAGAGTGGTTTTACCCTTCCCCGATACCCCGCTGAACAGATAACCCCTGCCGGCATTGTTAACTCCCGAGGCGTGGATCATAATATCGCCGAAAACAATAGTCAGATAGTATAAAATTAAAGCATCAAGTGGATATTCCATCGGATCAGCTTCGGTGACATCACCCGTCAGCCACAGATCCCAGCACATATGTGTCAGCGATAACAGCAGAATGCCTTTGTTTTTAGTCGATGAATAAGGGAAGGTTGTTTTAATAAAAATACGTGAATGATGTTTGTAAACGCTCCAGAATTTTTTGGCCCGTCTTATGAGTGTTCCTTCCTCTTCCTCAAATAGCGGGGCATGGAATACCCGCCTTGCGCCCCGCGGCAGATTGCACTCTCCTGAATGGACCGTGATAAGCAGATTAGGATCGGGTCTGGTGACGATACTGTTTCTGAACCTTTCGGAGGGGACCAGCTCCGGACCGTCAGCGGCAGATTCAAACCTTATATTATACCCGGCTATATTAAGGTTGTATTCTTTCATTGGTATCAGGTATCGTTTTAATCCGGAGGGCTCTGTTGGTTTATGTTACTTAATGATCAGATAATCCTTAAGTTCGGTAATAAAGGAAATTACGTCAGCCCTGGCGGTTTTGTCATCAATATCGTATTCTGCAACCAGAGCCCTGATGATCTCCTTAACATTTCGTTCGCCGTCCATCAGTTCCCAGATGAAGGCACCTGTTTCGTTCAGGGTATAGAAATTATCCATATCTGCTATATTATCTATAACCGGTACCAGTATGTACTCACTGCCCGTTTTACGGGTGACGACATCCGGCGAATGTGATGGTATTGATCTTAAACCTGTCATGACATCCCTTTAACTTATCAAATGTATTAAAATTAATGTTTCCTTTTCGTACCTTAGCAAAAACTCGTAAAATGGGACGTAAGCGAAAAGGAAAACAGCGGGAGAAGCATGCAGTTGCTGACAGGACTCCGGCGTCCGGAGGGCACAAATCGAATAAGCGGAAACAGGAAAAAGAGGGCAGGGGCCATATAACAGGTACCGTTGATCTGACGAGGATGGGGTACGGTTTTGTCGTATCGGATGAGATTGATGATGATGTGTTTGTGACGGCCAAAAACCTCAGGACTGCTTTGCATGGAGACAAGGTAAAGGTATGGCTTTATGCCAGGCGGAAAGGATCGAGGCCGGAAGGGGAGGTTGTTGAGATAATCGAGCGCTGGAAAACGACTTTTGTAGGGACCGTGGAGATCATGCCGAATTTCGCCTTTTTGATACCGGACAACAGGAATATGCCATTTGACCTCTTCATCCCCTCTTCAAAGCTTAACGGGGCAAAGCAGGGACAGAAAGCGGTGGCAAAGGTGATCGACTGGGATCCTAAATCAAAGAATCCTGTTGCAGAGATCATTAACGTACTGGGCGACCCGGGTTTGCATGAAACGGAGATTCACGCCATACTTGCAGAGTTCGAGCTGCCATATCATTTCTCAGAGGAGATTGAGGAAGATGCAAAGAAGATACCGGCAGAGATTACCGGCGATGATATCAGATCGAGAAGGGATTTCAGGAGTGTTCCGACCCTTACCATCGATCCTGAAGATGCAAAGGATTTCGATGATGCCATCTCACTGAGGAGGCTTGAAAACGGTAACTGGGAAGCGGGGGTCCATATAGCAGATGTTACCCATTACGTCAGGAAGGGATCACTTGTTGAGGAAGAGGCCCGTCAGAGAGCCACATCAGTATATCTGGTCGACCGTGTTGTCCCGATGCTTCCGGAACGCCTCTCAAACCATATCTGTTCCCTTAATCCTCACGAGGACAAGCTCACCTATTCGGCGGTATTTGAAATGAATGACGATGCAAGGCTGATATCGCAGTGGTTCGGAAAGACGATCATCAACTCAGACAGAAGATTCTCATACGGAGAGGCTCAGAGAGTGATTGACACTCAGGAGGGAGATATGCGGGAGGAGCTTCTTAACCTTCACCGGCTGGCTCAGACACTGCGCCGGAAGCGGTTTGAAACCGGAGCCTTTTCATTTGAGAAGGTCGAAATAGAGTTTGATCTGGATGATGAAGGAAGACCCCTGGGAATAAGGTTCCGGGATATGGGGACGGCAAACCAGCTGGTCGAGGAGTTCATGCTTCTTGCCAACAGGAGGGTGGCCGAATATATAGGCAGGGAGCGCCGGGAAAAGACATTCGTCTACCGCGTGCACGACAAACCCGATCCTGAGAAGATAAGCAACTTCAGCCATTTTATACGGCGCTTCGGATATAAACTGCCGCTTGACGGGAAGTCATCACTGCCAAAAGCTATGAACAAACTGATGAAAGAAATAGCAGGCAGGAAAGAGCAGAACCTGATCGAGACCCTTGCACTGAGGTCGATGGCCAAGGCTGTTTACTCCACAATCAACATCGGACACTACGGATTGGCCTTCAGGCACTACACACATTTCACCTCGCCAATAAGAAGATACCCCGACATGATGGTTCACAGGCTCCTTTCAGCCTATCTGTCGAACGGAAATCCGGGTAAAGCAGAAAAGCTGGAAAAGCAGTGTGAACACTCCTCGAAGATGGAGCGGCTTGCCATGGAAGCCGAGAGGGCTTCGATAAAGTACAAACAGGTTGAGTATATGATGGACAAGACCGGAAAGAAGTTTGAAGGCATCATTTCGGGAGTGACTGAATGGGGCATCTATGTTGAGATAATTGAGAATCAGTGTGAAGGGATGATCCATATAAGGGAGCTCGACGATGACTTCTATGAGTATGATGAGGACAATTACTGCATTAGAGGCCGTTCCACCGGCAGGGAATACACTCTGGGCGACAGGGTTATGGTAAAGGTGGTTAAGGCTGACCTTGAAAAGAAACAGCTCGATTACAGGCTGGTTTAACTCCGTATATCCTGCTCAATTATCTCCAGCAGCTTCTCTGCCGCCGACTCCTGCGGAACATTCTTCAGAACCGGCACGATGCCCCTGTAAATATGGACTTTCCCTTCCGATGTTCCCACATATCCGTAGTCGGAACCGGCCATTTCACCCGGACCATTCACAATGCACCCCATAATGGCTATCCTCAGACCTGTAAGATGCCCTGTCGCAGCCTTCACCTTTCTGACGGCATCCTGAAGATTGAACTTTGTCCGGGCACATGTCGGACATGAGATGTAACGGTTCCTGGTTATCCTTGCCTCCGTTGCCTGAAGGATGGAAAAGGCTATCTCCCTCAGTTTTTCACCTTCAATCTTTCCCCTGTTTGTTATACAGATACCGTCTGCCTGCCGGAGGATGAAATATCTTCCAAGGATTGTGGCGGCTCTGATTGCCAGTTTAGCGGGATCATCCTCGTCGAAAACAGGATTCAGGATATGGGGTCCGTCATTTTCGGGGAGTACGGGCGGTATGTCGCCGGCATTGAAGGTAATAAGGCTTCCGTGGAAGGGATCCCCGCTTTCAGTGAGGTATCTTCCTTTATATGAGGTTATTACAACCGGCCTGTATACAGTATCCCTATGCCTGAAGCTCAGGTAAGGAGTGGGAGTCGTAATTCTGCCGTCCTTTCCGGGAATGGAATTTAGAATCTCTCCCGCAACAGGGATCTCATTCGCAGGATCCTCTGAGAGCGATACACGTATGGTGTCGCCTGTCCCTTCGTAAAGTAGTGCTCCGATGCCTGCGGCTGATCTTATCCTGCCGTCCTCTCCCTCGCCGGCTTCGGTAACACCCAGATGAAGAGGATAGGAGAATCCTTTGTCAGTCATGGCAGAGACAAGCTGCCTTGTGGCCTCGACCATAACGACAGTATCTGACGATTTCATTGAGATAACCAGATCGTTGAAATTTTCGGCACGAAAAAGGTCTGTATATTCCAGTGCCGATACTACCATTCCGTGCGGGGTGTTCCCATAGCGTGTCATGATCCTGTCGGAGAGCGATCCGTGATTTATACCGATACGTATTACGGTACTGTTCCTGCGGCAGATACCTATGAGAGGAAGAAGTCTGGCGTGAATACGTTCGAGTTCCTCTTTATACTCCTTTTCATTGAGTTCAACCTTTTCGAACTGCGCTCTTTTATCGACATAGTTGCCGGGGTTTATTCTTATTTTTTCGACAATGCCTGCCGCTGTCTCCGCTGCCGTGGGGTTGAAATGTATATCGGCGATAAGCGGGTTACTGAATCCTGCTTTACGAAGCTCATTTTTTATTACGGCCAGGTTAGCGGCCTCTCTGCTCCCCTGAGCCGCAAGCCGCACAAAATCAGCTCCCGCCTCTATTATACTGATGCACTGTGCCACAGAGGCCCTGGTGTTGAGAGTATCGGTGTTGGTCATCGACTGGATACGGACCGGGTGCCGGCCCCCGAGAGGGATGGAACCGATGAGGAGGGGGGTGGATATATAAGGCGAGTGAAGCATATTAGAGGCGATGGGCGATAGGCGATTTATTTCTGACGTTCCCATTCTGCACCGTCTCTGGTGTCTCTGATCGTGATTCCTATATCACCAAGCTTTTCCCGTATCCGGTCTGATGTGCTCCAGTCATTATTTTCCCTTGCTGACTGCCTGAGACCGATTATAATCTTCATGAGGTCTGATGAAAGCTTCTCCTCATAATCTGCATTTACCTCATCCTTCAACCCGAGGATCCCGAAGACAAACTTTTCATAAAGCTTCTGAAGATTGTTCAGGTCCGCCTCATTCAGCTTTTCACCACCATCGTTCACCGAGTTGATGGATTTGACACCATCAAAAAGATGCGACAGCAGCACCGGGGTATTGAGATCGTCGTTGATAGCCTCGAAGCATCTTGTCTCAAGTGAGGCGACATCAATTGTCGAGGTGTCTGAAGGCTTCAGTTTATTAAGCGTCTCAACGGCTTTCATCAGCCTCTGAAGGCCTTTCTCAGCTGATTTAAGCGCCTCGTTTGAGAAATCTGCCACACTACGGTAGTGCGACTGAAGGATGAAGAACCTTATGGTCATCGGACCGTATGCCTGTTCCAGCAGGGGATGATTTCCGGCAAAAAGCTGGTCGAGCGTGATGAAATTACCAAGTGACCTCGCCATTTTCTGGCCGCTGATGGTGATCATGTTGTTATGCATCCAGTATCTGACCGATTCTTTTCCCAGGGCGGCAGCCGACTGTGCTATCTCACACTCATGATGTGGAAAGAGCAGATCCATCCCTCCTCCGTGTATATCGAACTCTTCTCCGAGGTACTTGATGCTCATGGCTGAACACTCGAGATGCCATCCGGGAAACCCCTCGCTCCAGGGTGACGGCCAGTGCATAAGATGCTCCGGTGACGCTTTTTTCCACAGGGCGAAGTCGAACATGCTTCTCTTCTCATCCTGCCTCTCCAGCTCGCGGCTGCCCGGCTGAAGCTCTTCGAGAACACGCCCGGAGAGCTTTCCGTAAGTGTACTTCTCATTGTATTTAAGCACATCGAAGTAAACCGATCCGTTCACCTCGTATGCCATCCCCTCTTCCAGGATCTTTTTTATAAACTCCTGTTGTTCAATGATATGTCCTGATGCGCGGGGTTCAATCGAAGGAGGCAGAACATTGAGCTGCTCCATGCATCGGTGAAAGCTGTTCATATATTTCTGCACCACCTCCATCGGCTCAAGATGCTCGAGGCGTGCTTTCTTCTGTATCTTGTCCTCACCCTCGTCAGCGTCATTCTCAAGGTGCCCCACATCGGTTATATTACGCACATACCTCACCCTGTAACCCAGATGCGTAAGGTAACGGTACAGCACATCGAAGGTTACCGAAGGTCGTGCATGGCCAAGGTGGGGATCGCTGTAAACCGTCGGGCCGCATACATACATACCGGCAAAGGGAGGGTGAAGCGGCCGGAATAGTTCTTTGGTGCGTGAGAGGCTGTTATAAATGTAGAATTTGTCCTGCATGGAGATCTGTTTATATAGCAAAAGTAAAGAAAAAAGGATTGCCGGCAAACAACCCATTCTTAACTGGCTGCCAGGCACCCTTCAGGGGGTTTGGGGGTTTCAGAAATTTTCATACATTTGCAGGCACAAATCAAATATTCTTTCCTTAAAGGGTGTTTGATTTTTATTGAGAAGGGCGGAGAGATTAGGCTCACTGAAACCCTGGCAACCAATCCTGAGAATATCGGAGAACGGTGCCAAAACCTAATCCCGGTAAAGCGGGAGATGATAAAAATAAGCACCGGCAATGAAAAATATTCCTGATACTCTTTTAAGACAGCGCATACTGATCCTCGACGGGGCCATGGGCACGATGATCCAGCAGCATAAGCTTCCGGAGGAGGATTACCGCGGTGACCGGCTCAGGGATCACCCCGTTCCGCTGAAAGGGAATAATGATCTTCTATCGGTTATCAGGCCGGATATAATAAAGATGATCCACAGGGAGTATCTGGAGGCAGGAGCGGACATAATCACTACCAATACATTCAATGCCAATGCCATATCGATGGCTGATTACGGCCTGGAAGGTATGGTTTATGAGATCAATCTGGAGGCTGCGAGGATTGCCGTTAAGGCGGTAAGAGAGTTTGAAGGGTCAGGAGCCGGAGGGGATCATTTCGTTGCAGGGACCCTGGGGCCCACCAACCGCACTGCCTCAATGTCATCGGACGTTAATGACCCGGGTGCCAGAGCAGTCTCCTTTGATGAGCTTGTTTCTGCCTATCACGAACAGGCAAGGGGGCTTGTTGACGGAGGAGTTGATATACTGATGGTTGAAACGGTGTTTGACGTGCTGAACTGCAAGGCGGCCCTATTTGCCCTGGCGAGCCTCTTTGAGGAGCGGCGATCGGAGCTTCCGGTGATGGTCTCCGGTACAATAACCGATGCCAGCGGCAGGACCCTCACCGGCCAGACCCTTGAAGCATTTCTGATTTCAGTATCCCATTTCCCGCTCTTCAGTATCGGACTTAACTGTGCACTCGGGGCAGAACAGCTGAGGCCATTCGTGGAGGAGCTCTCCGCAAAGACAGGGTTCCTCGTCTCTGTCCATCCCAACGCCGGACTGCCGAATCAGCTGGGTGAATATGACCAGTCGCCGGAATACATGGCTTCGGTGGCGGAGGATTTCATGAGAGAGGGATGGGTCAACATCATTGGAGGGTGCTGTGGCACAACACCCGACCATATAAGAAAGATAG
Source organism: uncultured Rikenellaceae bacterium (assembly GCA_964633195.1). GTDB lineage: Bacteria > Bacteroidota > Bacteroidia > Bacteroidales > VadinHA17 > LD21. The sequence goes on from CAZWFL010000007.1 coordinate 33,707, forward strand.
CCGGAGCGACAAAGAAATACGGACCACGGAAGAGACCGGAACTGCCACGCTTCACCAGGTTCAGCGGACTCGAACCACTGACGATCACCCCGGAGACCAATTTCGTGAATATCGGGGAGCGCACCAATGTGTCGGGATCACTTAAGTTTGCCCGCCTCATAAGGGAGGAGAAATACGATGAGGCACTTTCCATCGCCAGAAACCAGGTTGAGGGAGGAGCCCAGCTGATAGATATATGCATGGATGAGGCAATGCTCGACTCCGAAAAGGCTATGGTCAGATTCGTCAACCTGATAATGTCTGAGCCCGATATTGCAAAACTGCCACTGATGATAGACTCGTCACGGTGGAAAGTGATAGAGGCGGCACTGAAATGCATCCAGGGTAAGTCGGTGGTAAACTCGATAAGCCTGAAGGAGGGGGAGGAGATTTTTATCGATCACGCGCGAAAAATAAGAAAATACGGAGCTTCGACCGTAGTGATGCTGTTTGATGCGGAGGGTCAGGCCGATACATTTGAAAAAAAGATAAAGGTTGCTGAGAGATCTTACAGGCTCCTTACTGATAAGGCAGGCTTCCCGCCCGAGGATATAATATTTGATCCCAATGTGCTGGCTGTCGCAACCGGCATGGAGGAGCATAATAATTATGCCGTAAGCTTTATAAAAGCTGTTGAATGGATAAAAAAGAACCTTCCCCATGCAAAGGTCAGCGGAGGGATAAGCAACCTTTCATTCTCCTTCAGGGGTATCGACAGGGTGCGTGAGGCCATGCATTCGGTCTTCCTGTATCACGCCATAAGGGCCGGCCTCGACATGGCCATTGTTAATCCGGGCATGCTGCAGGTCTATAGCGAGATTGAACCGGAGCTACTTAAGCTGACAGAGGATGTGATCCTGAACAGAAGGAAAGATGCGACCGAGAGGCTCATTAGATATGCCGAGAACCTGAAAAGTGAGGGGAAGAAGGAGGAGAAAGCCGATGAATGGCGTTCTTTGTCCGTTGTGGAGAGGATCAGGCATGCACTTGTCAGGGGCCTTGATGCGCATATTGAGGAGGATGTTGAGGAGGCCCGGCATCTTTTCGGACGTGCCATTGAGCTTATTGAAGGTCCGCTGATGGGAGGAATGAATGAAGTGGGTGATCTGTTCGGATCAGGAAAGATGTTCCTTCCGCAGGTAGTGAAGAGTGCCAGGGTCATGAAGAAGGCCGTGGCCGTTCTGGCTCCCTATATTGAAAAGGAGAGTAAAGGAGAAGGAAGGCAGAGTGCCGGCAGGGTGGTCCTGGCAACGGTGAAGGGCGATGTGCATGATATAGGAAAGAATATTGTCGGGGTGGTCCTTTCTTGCAATAACTATGATATTGATGATCTTGGTGTTATGGTCCCTGCCGATAAGATTATCGATACTGCGCTTGACACAAAGGCCGATGTTATAGGACTGAGCGGGCTTATAACACCCTCCCTCGAGGAGATGGTCCATGTCGCCTCCGAGATGGAGAGGCGGCAGGTGAAGATACCCCTCCTGATCGGAGGAGCAACCACATCCGAAGTGCATGCCGCAGTGAAGATAGCCCCGGCATATTCGCAAACCGTGATTCATGTAAGGGATGCTTCACGGGCCGCAGGTGTCCTTTCATCGCTGATCCAGGGGAACAGAGATAATTTTTCTGAAGAGGTAAGAAATAAATACTTCAGGATCAGAGAAGAACATATTGCCCGACAGGCAGCCCGGGAGATATTGCCCCTGGGCCAGGCAAGAGCAAACAGGTTCGTGACCGACTGGAAGAGCTATGTGCCCGACAAACCGGGGAGACCCGGCCTGCACATTATAGAAGAGTTTGATAATGAAGAACTTTACAGGTATATTGACTGGACATTTTTCTTTCACGGCTGGAAACTGGCAGGCAAGTATCCTGCAATTTTTGATGACCCGGTCAAGGGAGAAGAAGCAAGGAAATTGTATGATGATGCATTGAATTATCTTCAGATCATCAGCAGCAAAAAAATAGTGAAGGCTAACGGAGTATTTGGAATATACCCATCCGTATCTGATGGAGATGATGTAAAGGTTCTGACTGAAGACGGCAGCGCGGTGAAGAGAATCTTCAGATTCCTCAGGAACCAGGAGCGGAAAGAGACAGGGGTTCCCAATCTTTGCCTGGCAGATTATATTGCACCGGAAACTGCAGGATTAATCGATTATATAGGCGCTTTCGTGGTCACCGCCGCGATTGATAATGAAGCCCTGGCTGAGTACAGCGATGATGATTATGCCGTCATCATGATCAGGATGCTGAGCGACCGCATGGCAGAGGCAGCCGCGGAACTGCTGCATGAAAAAGTAAGAAGGGATTACTGGGGATATGCTCCAGGCGAGGATCTCTCACCGGAAGATATGTTCAAATTAAAATACAGGGGTATAAGGCCTGCACCGGGCTATCCTGCCTGTCCCGATCATACCGAAAAACGTGTTATATTTGACCTCCTCGATGCAGAGAGGCTGACAGGGGCGGGACTGACGGAGAATTATGCAATGAGACCGCCTGCATCGGTTTGCGCTTATATATTAGCGCACCCCGGTTCGTCATATTTCAATATAGGTAAGATAGGCCGGGATCAGCTGGCTGATTATGCAACGAGAAAAGGGATGAGTGCTGAAGAGGCGGCAAGATGGCTTGCCCCCAATTTATGATCATTATATTGTATGAGTGTTATTGATAAGATTAAAACTGCAAGAGGACCGCTTTTTACATTTGAATTGCTTCCACCGCTTAAAGGGCACAGTATTGAGAGAGTATATGCGACCATCGATCGCCTGATAGAGTTCGATCCTGCCTATATCAACTTCACCTCGCACCGGAATGAGACAATCTATGTCGAGCGTCCCGACGGACTGCTTGAAAGAAAGGTTGTAAGAAAAAGACCGGGAACAATTGCACTGGCTGCAGCGGTGAGGTATAAATACAACATACCGGTCGTCCCTCATATATTATGCGGAGGATTCACAAAGGAGGAGACGGAGAATGTCCTTATTGAGATGAACTTTCTTGGGATAGATGATGTGCTTGCGCTCAGGGGCGATCCTCAGAAAGGATTCAGGACATTTATCCCCGAGAAGAACGGTCATACACATACTTATGAGCTGGTACAGCAGATTGTTAATATGAACAACGGCAAGTACCTCGAAGATTCGCTTATCGGCACCTCTCCGACCAATTTCTGTATAGGGGTGGCAGGTTATCCGGAAAAGCATTTTGAGGCTCCAAACCGCCAGAGTGATATGGAAAACCTGAAGCTTAAGGTTGATACCGGCGCCAGCTATATTGTGACCCAGATGTTTTTCAACAATTCCAGGTTCTTTCGTTTCAGGGATGAGTGCCGGAAATTCGGGATCAATGTGCCGATAATAGCAGGTATGAAACCCATTTCCGCGCTTAACGACATCAACCTTCTTCCCCAGACCTTTCATATTGAAGTGCCCAACGAACTGGTGTCGGAACTGAAGAAATGCAAAACTGATGAGGAGGCACGCGAAGCCGGGATCGAATGGGGAATCATGCAGTCGAAGGAACTGATTAAGGAGGGTGTTCCGGGGATACACTATTACACCCTTGGGCGATCGGATAATATTGCCAGAATTGTCAGGGCATCATTCTAGCTTCTCAACATTTTCAATTATCCCTGTTTCTATGGGAACACACCCCCCAACCCCCCTGGAAGGGGGGCTAACTGATTACAACCCAAACACCTCCCTTATCCTGTCAACATAGTCAAGCTTCTCCCAGGCAAAGAATTCCACTTTTTTGATCCAGGCCTTTTTCCCGTTAAAATTATTCAGGATTCTGGGTTTGCTGCCCGCAACCTCATAGTACACCTCAACCCCGGCCGTGAAGGGATCTCTCCCGAAATGTCCGTAAGAGGCTGTCGGAAGGAATACCGGGTTCTTAAGGCCGAATCTCTCTACTATCGCATATGGCCGAAGGTCAATAAGCTTATCGATCTTTTCGGCTATCTCGCTGTCGTTAATCAATCTGCCGTTATTATCCTTAACTTTTGATGTTCCGAATGTATTGATAAACAAACCAACCGGCCGGGCCACTCCAATGGCATAGGCCACCTGTATCAGGGCCTGGTCGCACACTCCTGCCGCCACGAGGTTTTTTGCAATGTGACGTGCGGCGTAAGCTGCTGATCTGTCGACCTTTGATGAGTCTTTCCCTGAGAAGGCTCCTCCACCGTGAGCGCCATGGCCGCCATAAGTGTCGACAATGATCTTACGTCCGGTGAGGCCGGTATCGCCGTGAGGGCCACCTATGACAAACTTGCCGGTGGGATTGACGAGAAGCTTCATGTCGTCGGTAAAAAGCTTACGTATCCTTGCCGGAAGGCCCCTTTTAACCCTGGGAATAAGGATGTTACTGATATCCTCAGTGATCTTCTTCTGCATCTCCCTTTCGGCTTTCTTAACAGCTTTCTCAGATCCGTTTGCAGGCAGAATGAAGTCATCATGCTGGGTGCTCACCACAATGGTATTGATGCAGAGCGGTTTGTTATTATCGTCGTACTCTATTGTAACCTGCGACTTGCTGTCGGGCCTCAGGTATCTCATCTGTTTTCCTCCCCGGCGTATTGCAGCAAGTTCCTGTAGTATGTTGTGCGCCAGTTCAATGCTGAGAGGCATGTAGTTATCCATCTCACGGCATGCATAGCCGAACATCATTCCCTGGTCGCCTGCTCCCTGGTCTTCAGGTTTTTCCCTCACCACTCCCTGACGTATATCTGTCGACTGTTCGTGGATGGTTGAGATCACACCGCATGAGTCGCTGTCGAAGCGATATTCCGCCCTGGTATAACCTATGTCCCTTATCACCCTTCGGGCCGTCTCCTGTACATCAACCCATCCTTCGGTGCGTACCTCACCGCCGCATATCACAAGGCCGGTGGTTACAAAAGTCTCGCAGGCTACCTTCGATTCAGGATCCCAGCGAAGAAATTCATCAAGAAGTGCATCTGATATCTGATCGGCAATCTTATCGGGATGGCCCTCTGAAACAGATTCGGAAGTGAACATATATCCCATATAATAACATTTTGTGGTTAAACAAAAGATGGGAAGCTTGGTTGACTGATGAAACGGGAATTTTACTGTTTTAGCATTTTTTCCTGTGGTTGCAATCAGAACAAATCTTTCCACCAGAATTACTGATGCAAAAGAAATAAAAAAAATCAATAAAACAAAAGATCTAGGATTGTGTAAGATGCCTGAAGACCTCTTCGAGATTACTTTCCCTCTTCTGAAGCGACAGTACGGTGAGATCATTATTGACGGCAAAAGCAAAAAGACCGGGACGTATATCATCTTCGGCATCAGCCTCAATCAGCCATGAGTTGCCTTTCAGCCGGCTTGCGGCCGTAACACCCGGAATGGAAGTCAGGCTCCGGACGTCAACGGGCTTATCGAATTCCACCTGTACTGTCTGTCCGTGCCTGCTTATCTTTGAGTAAATGATCTCCTTCTCCTCGTCGGCTGCAATCACACCTTTGTCGATTATTATAACCCTGTCGCATATTGCCTCGACCTCCTGCATGATATGTGTTGAAAGGATGATGGTCTTTTCCCTCCCTGCTTCCCTTATAAGGTTACGGATCTCAACTATCTGGTTTGGATCGAGGCCTGTTGTAGCTTCGTCAAGTATCAGTACCTGAGGATTATGGATTAGTGCCTGGGCAAGTCCCACCCTCTGTCGGTATCCCTTTGAGAGGGAGCCGATCTTTTTGTTCTGTTCCGGAGCCAGTCCTGTGATATCAATTATTCTGTCGACTGCCTCTTTCCGGGGGAGCTCCGTTTTATAAAAGGAAGCCACAAAACTGAGATATTCCCTCACATACATCTCAGGATAAAGGGGGTTGTTCTCAGGGAGGTAACCGATCAGTTTCCTTATCTCCGTTCCGGATGTGGCTGCATCGATGCCATTTACAAGAACCGAGCCCGACGAGGCTGGCAGGAAGCCCGTTATGATCTTCATCATGGTGGACTTGCCGGCGCCGTTGGGACCAATAAAACCGGCAATCTTCCCCGTCTCAACAACGAAAGAGACATTGTCGAGGGCCTTCTGCTCACCGTAATATTTCGTAACTCCCTGTACTACAATTGACATTATGGGTTTTTATTTTTTCCGCGGCGCTTCCAAAGATAGGGGTTTGGCACATTATCTGCAAAGAGCGCAAAAAATTAAAAAAATATGGTATTTTTATGTGCAACCATTTAAACTGAATTGAATATCCGGAATCGGCAGTATAAGATTTAAACAATGTTTCCACATAGCATGTACTCATCCCCCTGCCCCCTATGTCATAAAGAAGGGGGAAAGTATATTTATGTATATCAGTTGTTTTCCCCCTCGTTGCGAAGCAGAGAGGGGGAAGACCTGAACGGAGTGAAGGAAGGGGGTGAGTACGTGAATTCATATAATTGTATTTTAAGTATTTAGCATGTTTTATGATTCATAACTGATAATCTTTAAAACTTATATTATGAGTTCCTTTAACCGTCGTGATTTTTTAAGAACATCCCTTCTGGGAGGAATAGCGTTTGCATACACCAGTCCTCTGAGCGCGCTGGTCACTGAGGGGCCGCTGCCCCCCATTCCATCACGTGTTGCCCTCACTTACGGAGGCGACAGGGCTGACCTGGCTTTCCGCTCCCTTCAGTTTTTCTCGAAGGAGATCAGAGAGGCGATAGGAAACAAGCTGGTTGTGCTGAAGCCCAATAATGTATCGACAACCATTCAGCTGGCTTCAACACATGCAGAGACACTGGAAGGTGTCCTTGAATTCCTTAAATCAATTAAAAAGCTTAAGAATGCTGTAATAGCAGAGTCGGCAGCTTCAGGGGCAACATCAGACGGCTACAGCAATTTTGGATACATAAGTTTAGCTGAGAAGTATGGTGTGAGACTTATTGATCTCGACCAGCAGAAGATTGAGATAGTTCATGTGTTTGACGAGAAGGATTTCAGGCCTCACCCCGTAAGGATGTCATCCATGCTTCTTGACCGCAACTCATATCTGGTCTCTGTTGCGAGGATGAAGACCCACGACAGGGTTGTAGCCACTCTCTCGCTGAAGAATATTGTTGTGGGAGCCCCTGTCAAGGACCTCGGGTTTGCATTCGGATCGGGCCGCAAACCGGGTACCGTGAATGACAAATCCATTGTGCACGGCAGCGGGTTCCGGGCCATTAACTATAACCTTTATGTGCTGGCCAGGCAGCTGCACCCGCACCTTGCAGTGATAGACGGGTTTGACGGGATGGAAGGCAATGGCCCCAATAACGGTACGCCGGTCGACCACAGGATCTGTATTGCAGGTACTGACTGGCTCGCGGCTGACAGGGTGGGTGTAGAGCTTATGGGAATAGATTTCGCAAAAGTAGGATATCTTAATTATTGTGCCCAGACCAATATGGGAACCGCCGATCTGAACAAAATTGAGATTCTCGGGGAGTCCCTTGCTCCGCATATCAGAAAATACCAGCTGAGTAAAAATATTGAAAACCAGCTTGTATGGATGAATCCCGTAAAGGCCTGAACAAATAGCAGAAGTCGTTATATCATGGAGAACCAGCTCCAGATCATATTGGTGATGATCGTGTACCTGTCGCTTCTGATCTTCTGGGGGATTTACCAGGGGAGAAAGGTAAAATCGGGAAGCGATTATTCGATAGCCGGCAGACAATTGCCCGGCTGGGTTGCAGCCCTATCTGAAAGGGCAACGGGGGAATCGTCGTGGGCCTTGCTGGGCCTTCCGGGTGCCGCGTATGCGATGGGCCTGACAGAGATATGGACCGCGCTGGGTTGTGTGGCAGGAATAATAACGGCATGGGCTCTTCTGGCATGGCGGCTCAGGGATGAGGCTGAGAAATACAACGTTACAACCTTCACGGAATATATTTCTGCCAAACACGGAGAAACGGGTAGAATACTCAGGCTGGTAAGCAGCTTCGCAATAGTCTTCTTTTTCTTTTTCTATGTCGGCGCCCAGTTCCTCGGAGGAGGAAAAACCCTGCACACCCTCTTCGGACTGAAACCGGGCACGGGAGTCCTTATAACCGCGGCAGTTATAGTACCCTATACCATTTACGGAGGTTTCAGAAGCGTGGTCTATACCGATGTTATACAGGCTATAGTGATGATAATCACTCTTATAGTAGGGCCGATTGTAGGGATAATATATATTATGAATGAACCCGGCACCTTTGCCGTAGGTATAGCTGAAGCACTGACAAAATCAGGGGACACCTACACATCTCTTACGGGCACTGTTAAAGGTTTCGGGGCGGGAGTAATAATAGCGGGCGGATTCAGCTGGTTCTTCGGATACCTGGGAGGCCAGCCCCAGCTCAGCATGAGGTTCATGGCCATCAGGGATTCCAGGCAGGCCGGCAAGGCACGCAATATAGGTATTGCCTGGACTATCATCGCGTATATCGGGGCCCTTATGCTGGGTTGGATAGGGATAGCAATCTTTGGTCCGGCGGGATTAAGCGATCCGGAGTATGTGATGCCCAGCGTGATACTGAAGCTTTTCCCTCCCGTAATAGCTGCAATACTGATAACGGGAGCCATTGCGGCAATGATCTCGACGGCTGATTCTCTCCTTATCCTCTCTGCGACAGAGCTTTCGGAAAGCCTTCAGAAGGAGAAGCTCAAGTCGCTCCGGAGGCACAGGATAACTACCGCACTACTGGCTGTTATTGCCCTCGGATTATCGTACCTCTCACCATCGAAGCTGATATTTACACTCGTAAGTTATGTTTGGGCAGGTATAGGATGCACCTTTTCAGTGGTGATCCTTTTCACACTTTTCTGGAACAGGTTTCATGGCAGAGCTGCACTCACAACAATAATTACCGGCCTGTTATTCACTATATTATGGAGCAGCGGAGGATTTGAACAGCATTACAGGGTTACACCGGCCAAAACAGAATTCCTTGTTAATCAGGGAGTCATCAGTGAAAATGAGAGAGGTCTCTTTAAAGATATTGAAGGTGACAGGTTTGTTAATTCCACGAAGTTTGAAAATGCGATCAGGCGTGTATCGGACGGGATGTACGACAGCATCACACTTTCGGTCATTACCTCGGCATATACCGTAAAGGGTATCCCGGCCAGGCTGACCACTTTTTTCATAGCCCTTGCCGCAGCTGTTATGGCTACTTATCTGATACCCCCGGGAAGGAAAAAGGAGGATCCTATCCGCCAAACATAAATTGTCCCACCTTCGCAAATGAAGCTCGCGGATTGACGCAGCATACCGGAATTTTTGAGCTGTTGGCTATCATGTACTGTTCCGAGGCCCCTATCATATAGTCCGCTACAGTGATATTCTTGGTTGTCATTACAAGTATGAGGTCGGCCCTTATCTTCTGGGCGAAATCTATGGTCTGTTTTGCAAATGCGCCTTTGGGGAGTTCGTGGATCTGATACTCTATATTATTCTGAGTCAGATATTTAATTGCAAAATTCAGATTTATGTTTACCTGCTTCAGAAGACTCCTGTCGGTGACCTTCTGTTTAATGACATGAATCTTTGAGTCAAAATATTTACCCATAAAGATGGCCATTCCCATTTTTTCCTTGCTTTCGACCTTGAAATCGACAGGGAACACAATGTTATGATATCTCTCCTGGTCGAGAGGAGCATCCTGGACCACAATAAAAGGAACCTTTGATTTAACAATCACCTTGAGAGCCCAGCTGCCCGTCAGCTTCTGCATACCCTTCATGCCATGGGTGCCCATAACTACCAGGCTGGCATTGCTGTTGTTGACAAACTCGGCTATGGATGTGAAAATAGTGCCCCTTACCACAGCTGATGTGACCGGTATATTGTATTTTCTGCTGTTTTCATCTGCCAGATGATTGAGAGCTGCCTTTTTTTCACGCTCTATGTGTGTCTTGACCGATTGGTCGACGATATGCAGAAGGCACAGGTCGTTTCTTATCATACGCCCTATCTTAGCAGCATGTGCAAGAGCATGTGCAGCCACGGTTGTGAAATCCCATGGAACGACTATCACTTTGCTTTGTTCTTCCATAGCCAGATTAGTTTTCAGTTTTATTCAAAGTTATTCAGAAATTCTCAATTAACAAACCATTATTTCAGGCTTTCAGTTGCCATATTAATAACTGAAATTGCCTGAAAAAATTATTGTTTCAGCCAAATAAACTGAAAAAGAGTGGTATAATCAGCAAAAACAGTGCCATGATGTAATAAAAACTGCATAATCAGGTTATTGAAACATGAAATCAGATGCAAATTCTGAACAATGGATCTTTGCCGCTGACAATTTTATTATTTTTGCGGGATGATCTTAAATGCTTTTTCAGGGGAATAATGAAGAGAACAAAAATTAAGACACTGCTGGCCTCGCCCTTTAGTGGGAGTGAGGTTCTGGTTAAGGGATGGGTTCGCACCAAGAGGGGAAATAAAAATATCGTGTTCATCGCTCTTAATGACGGGTCGACTATAAATAATATTCAGATTGTTGCTGATGCAACTTTATTTGATGAGACTCTTCTAAGGGATATTACGACAGGGGCAAGCATAGGAGTAAGAGGAATACTTGTAGAGTCGCAGGGGCAGGGACAGAGTGTTGAGATAAGTGCCAGGGAGATAGAGATATACGGACGGAGTGATCCGAATGCATACCCGCTTCAGAAGAAGGGACACTCAATGGAGTTCCTGAGAGAGATAGCTCACCTGAGATTCAGGACCAACACCTTCGGAGCTGTCTTCAGGATAAGGCACTATCTTGCTTTTGCCGTACATAAGTATTTTAACGACAAGGGATTCTATTACCTTCATACGCCAATCATTACCGGCAGCGACTGTGAAGGAGCGGGTGAGATGTTTCATGTTACGACCCTTGACCTGAAGAATATGCCGGTTAATGAGGACGGGAGTATTGATTTCCGGAACGACTTTTTCGGCAAGGAGACCAACCTTACCGTTTCCGGACAGCTCGAAGGTGAGCTTGGTGCTCTTGCGCTGGGAGAGATATATACTTTCGGGCCGACCTTCAGGGCGGAGAATTCCAATACACCTCGTCACCTGGCTGAATTCTGGATGATTGAACCGGAAATGGCATTCTATGATATCCGCGACAACATGGATCTTGCCGAGGATTTTGTCAAATACCTTATAAGGTTTGCCCTGGAGCATTGCAGTGAAGACCTTGAGTTTCTCGATAAAAATGTCAATCCGGGCCTCCTTGAAAGGCTGAAGTTTGTTATCGGGAATGAATTCGTAAGGATTACCTATACCCAGGCCGTTGATAATCTGACAGCCTCAGGCAGGAAATGGGAATTCCCCGTGGGATGGGGGCGCGATCTTCAGGCGGAGCATGAAAGATATCTTGTGGAGGAACATTATAAAAAGCCTGTCATAATCACCGATTATCCCAGGGATATAAAGGCGTTCTACATGAAGCAGAATGACGACGGCAGGACAGTAAGGGCAATGGATGTCCTTTTCCCCGGCATAGGTGAAATAATCGGGGGTTCGCAGAGGGAAGAGGTTTACGACAGACTGCTTGGAAGGATCAGGGAGCTTGGCCTTCCGGAAAAGGACCTCTGGTGGTACCTTGAGACAAGGAAGTTCGGAACAGCCCCGCACAGCGGTTTCGGTCTCGGTTTCGAGAGATTTGTTCTGTTTGTGACCGGTATGGCTAATATCAGGGATGTAATACCTTTCCCGAGGACACCAAAAAATGCCGAATATTGACAAACTGATCCTGCATTATTATTAAAGAATACAGAATGTTAAAGCAGAGGTTACAGCAGAAACTGATTCAAAAGCTTTCACCCCAGCAGATACAGATGATTAAGCTGCTGGAGGTGCCCACAATGCAGATCGAACAGCGCATCAAGAAGGAGCTTGAAGAGAATCCCGCCCTCGAGGAGGGTGTTGAGGAGGAGGAAATGCAGAATGAGGAGCAGGAAGAGGAGCAGTTTGATGAGAATGACAAGGATCAGGATGAGTTTACCCTCGACGATTATATTGATGATGACGATATCCCGGATTACCGTCTCCAGGCAGGAAATTACAGCAAGGATGATGAGAAAAGAGCAGAAATACCCTTTTCTGTAGGATCATCGTTCCATGAATATCTCAAATCGCAGTTTGATCTGAGGGACCTGACCGGGAAGCAGAAAATGCTGGGAGAATATATTCTTGGTAATATTGACGAGGACGGATACCTCAGGAGAGAGCCGGAGAACATTGTTGATGATCTGGCCTTTCTCCAGAATATTGAAGCCACCGGGGAGGAACTTGAAGAGGTGCTTGCTGTTATACAGGATCTTGACCCGCCCGGTGTGGGTGCACGCAACCTCAGGGAAACCCTTCTCATTCAGATATCAAGAAAAGACCAGACCCAGGAAAGTGTCAAAACAGCCACTGTGATACTTGAATCATATTTCGAGGAGTTCAGCAAAAGGCACTATGACAAGATAACAGGGAGGATGGGAATTACTGAGAACGATCTTAAATCAGCCATTGATGAGATACTCAGGCTGAATCCCAAACCCGGAAGCGATTACAGCGATTCATTCACCAGGAGTGCCCAGACAATAATTCCCGATTTCATCCTGGAGCTGAATGAGGAGGGTTTTGACCTGCACCTTAATTCACGCAACCTGCCCGATCTGAGGCTCAATTATTCGTACAACGAGATGCTTCAGTCTTACAGCAGGAACAGGAACCAGAAAAAAGATATGAAAGATGCCCTGCTCTTTGTAAAACAGAAGATGGATTCTGCCAGATGGTTCATCGATGCTATTAAACAGAGGCAGAACACCCTTTTGCTGACTATGAATGCAATACTTGAGTATCAGAAGGATTATTTTGCAGAGGGTGATGAGACAAAGCTGAGACCCATGATACTCAAGGATGTGGCAGAGATGACCGGCCTTGACATATCGACAGTATCGAGGGTGGCAAACAGCAAATATATACAGACACATTTCGGGATCATGCCCCTGAAATACTTCTTCTCGGAAGGCCTGCAGACAGACAGCGGCGAGGAGGTCTCGACAAGGGAGATCAAGAAGATACTGAGGGAGTGTATCGACAATGAAGAGAAAAGAAGACCATTAACGGACGAAAGGCTTACAGAGATACTGCAGGAAAAGGGGTACCTGATAGCGCGTCGCACCGTCGCCAAGTACAGGGAACAGTTGAATATTCCTGTAGCAAGATTAAGAAAAGAGATATAATGACATCAGAACCGGAAACAGATATCAACCACACTATGGCAAAAGTGATGTCAGTACTTTTCCACCCTCTCCTCATGCCCCTCTACGGCATGCTGATCATCTTCTCGGCACCTACCCTGCTGGGCTACCTGCCGATGCCTGTAAAAAAGATCCTTTTTACCGTGGTTCTCATCAATAATGTGGTTATACCTCTTATATTGATACCATTCTTCCGGTTCCGTAATATAATCAGCTCCTATGAGATGGAAGAGAGGAGGGAGAGAATTATTCCGTTAATCGCCATAACACTTCTATATTCGGTAACATCGATCGTTATTTCCAGGTTCCAGATCCCTGTTTTCTTTAAGTCATTCTTCATTTCCTCCTCATTACTGGTGCTGATAGTAACAATTATCAATTTCTGGTGGAAGATCTCCGTTCATTCAGTCGCTGCAGGAGCGCTGACAGCGCTGGTTTTTGTTCTTTCGATCAAGATGTACACGGCGCTTACATGGTATTTAATTGCAGTTATTCTCGCAGCCGGTTTGATATTATCTTCGAGACTTAAGCTCAGGGCTCATAGTCCGGCCCAGGTATGGACGGGATTTGCTGCCGGACTTGCCGTTCTGACAACGTTAATGCTGCTATTCTTTTAAGATCTTTTCCAGGGCCCTGCCGAGAAGCTCCCTGCTCATTCCGTTAATATCCTGATCAGTCACCCTTCGGTTTTCACGCAGAGGCAGTCTCTCCCTTATATTTCTCTGGTTGATGGTGCTGAACCACCCTCCGGAAGAGAGCCAGCCGGCAAGATATTCCTGTTCGGTCTGTCCCGGGGTGGGGATCAGCAGGGCGGTGCATCCAAGACTTATCAGCTCCATAATGGTTGTATAACCTGGCCTGCATATTATTGATTTGCTGCTTCTTATGATAAAGCTCATCTCCCGGGACGCAAGGTGTGAATGAAAGATCAGATTACCTGATACTTCCGTTTTCAGGTCTTCATCCGGCCTCCCCTCGAGCACAACAGTTGCAATGCCGGAATTCTTCAGTATTTCTGTCACCTTCTTTCTCAAGATCCCCTTCTGTGGTTCAGGTCCCGACAGAATAACGGTATTATGAACGAATGAATTATTATCCTGGAGTTCGCTACTGTCAGCATCTGCGAACCTTGACAATATTCCTGTATAAACTACATTCCCGGGCAGTCTGGTGCCATGTGCAAGTTTTCCTGCAAGACCGTTATCTCCGGGGAGGTCGGGTATGAAGCAAAAGTTATACTTCCTGATTATGATCCTGTGCAGGGCGGCGCCGGCGGGCTCGAGGAACCTTAAATACCGGGGGAAGGGTATGAGCAGCTGATGAGTGATATAAACGCTCTTTACACTGCTGTTCCACAGCCCGAACCTGTTATCGCTTATAACCAGATCGATCCCATATCTGTCGATGATTTTCCTGAGACGCAAATTATCCCTTATTGTATGGAAAACAAGAAGAGGCAGTTGCAATATGATCATCAGGTATTGGGGAAGGAATCCTGAATATACCGGCCTGAAGCCGGGGAAATTTATGTAGAGCGCATCGCATGATTCACTTTTGAAAAAATCTGTGTGAAACGGTCCTGCAGCTATGAAAATATTGTGTCCCCTCTCACGGAGCCTTGCTATCAGCGGGATCAGACGCCCTGCGTGGCCGAGACCCCATTCAAGCGGAGAGAAGAGTATATTGAATGTTTTATCCAATGTCAGGAAGATACGCGTGTTACGATCCCAAGCTTTCTTACCATTGCGGCGATCTCTTCCAGTTCGGTGGCCGGGATCCTGTGCAGGCTGTTGCCGTCGGGGGTATCCCTTGAGATTGTATAGACCATCACCTCCGAGGGCTTAATGATCTCAATGGCCCTGAGCCATGCTTCAATCTCGTCAGGTGTTGTGTTGTCTATGATCCTTCCGTTGTACAGGCCCCTGAGAAAAAGAGTCTGAATTATCAGACGGCCGTTGAACTTTTTGAGGTTCTCAATCAGTTCCGTTACCTTTATGTTTACCCTTGGCTGATTATGGATCCTTACCGTGAGGTCAAAGCCGGAGTCGAGCTTCAGAATATTCATATCAACCTTCAGGAGTGCTTCTTTGATTCCGGGAATGGTAATTGTTGAGGAATTTGACAGAACAGCAATCTTTACACCGGGAAAATATTTATCACGAAGCTCAATAGTATCATCAATTATTTCAGGGAAAGAAGGATGAAGAGTAGGCTCCCCGTTGCCTGCAAATGTTATTGTATCGGGAGGATCATTCATGCTCTTCATCATCAGAAGCTTTTTATCCAGTGCACTGCGTACTTCCTCCCGTGAAGGCAGGTATCTGCCGGGATCTGTGACATTGTGTGTCCATCCGCATTCACAATATATGCAGTTAAAGTTGCATACCTTTCTTGATGCCGGAAGCAGGTTGATACCCAGTGATTTCCCCAGTCTTCTGCTATTAACGGGGCCAAATATTATTTTATCAAACAGAAAAGTGGACATCTCCGTTCCAAAGATTTTGGCAAAAATAGCATAAATATCAACCGGAAAGAAGTATGAACTGGTTAACGGCTAAATGAGCCTTTTTGCACGGCTCTCTTCCGTAATCTTCATATTCAGAAGATCGATGTTGCGCAGAAGGATAAGTCCCGGTCTCATGCCCGGTCCGATCTTCCCGAAAGCCTCCTCTTCTCCGAGCGCCCTGGCCCCGTTAATCGTTGCCCACCTTACAATCTCCTCAAGGGAAACTGAAGGGGAATGATTCTGCAGAATACGCATCTCTTCAAGAATGCTTAACCTTCTGTTTGAGGCCAGGCTGTCGGTGCCTATGACAATATCACATCCTTCTTCAAGAAAGAGGGAAAGGGGGGGTAAGGCATTCTCAATATACATATTTGAGCCCGGACAAAGACACCAGTAGAGATTTCTGCGATTCATCACGGCTCTGATGGTCTCACGGCCTGCATAAGTATTATGGACCAGTATAAGATTTCCTGATGGGGTTATCTCATCCAGCACAGCGGATGAATGGCTTGCTGCAGTTTCGGGTTGAGACACCAGCCATCCTGATTCGATGTAAGCCTCCATAAGCGGGCCTCCGCGTTTTTCGATTAACTCCGTTTCCCCTTCCGTTTCCATGAAATGGACCGATGTAACCCTGTTGGAGCTGCTTTTTTCTTTCAGCAAGCGGAGCAGAGGAAGCGACACTGAATAGACTGAATGGGGAACAGGGAAAGAAGTCAGTCCATATTTTTCGGCCTCCCGCGTGAGCGATGCCAGGCCCTCCACCCTCTTTTCAGCTTTTTGCGGATCGATCCCGAATACCTCAAGAAGGTTTATCCAGGTTATACTGCTCTCTTTCTTTATGCCGAACGAATCTGATGTATTGCAGATATCTGCACAGAGCACAATCCCTTCATCATGCATCTCTTTATCCGCTGCAATGATGGGAATAACCTTATCTGTAATGATGCTGTCCCTCAGTTCATTCAGGTATTTAAGAAATTGTCCCAACCCCTTTTTACCGGCTATTTGTCCCTTCAGGTATGAAAGTTCAAGGTGGGCATGGCAGTTTACGAATCCCGGGACAATCACCCCATTGTGGAACTCCACTCCCCTTCGTTCAATAAGTTTGCCCCCGGTATCTTCAATTTTCAGGATTGTCCCGTCATCGTCTACAGTAACAATACCTTTTTTCAGGGGAGGACCCGTGTTGGTGAAAATATAGTGTGCTGAAAAGCTTTTTTTCATTGGATCCGGCTGGCTTTCAGTGATATTTTTTCCACCGTCATGTGTTTTTCCGCGGCGGGGTTCTGATTTTTGTGATCTGTAAACCAGCCCCTGAGGTATGCTCCGGTTGTTTCCGTAATGTGAAGGGTGATGGAACAGTTGTGGGTCCTGCCATCCTTGATAAAGGGCAATGCAGAGAGATCTTCTCTCTGAAGGGTGTCAGGCTTGCCGGGGTAGTAAAGCCAGAGGCCCGTTCCTGAACTGATGGTCTGATCGTCGGGATATATCCTTATGGAAAAGGTGAGGTTATAGTACCCTGTTGCATTTATTTTCAGATTCAGCTCTGCCGAATCGGTGCCGTAAGGATCGGGCAGGAGGTAGCTTTGCTTACCCGGCCAGATCTCGTCCATCATCAGCCTTTCAATGGATACCTCTTTCATGAATCTCGATTCCATCTCACTCAGTCTTCCCAGCACCCTGTCGTAGATTCGTATCAGTTTTTTTGGTCTTTTAATGAAATAGTAATTAAGTGTTTTGTTCAGATCGTTAACACTATAGCTGTATTTCTCAATCACTTCCATGTGGGTTTCTATCGAATCCCTGTCTGATGCCAGTTGCCGTACTTTTGGAAGGGTCAGAAGGCCGTCGGTAAGAAACAAGTCAGTCAGTATTTCTGTGAGAACATTTTCGGGAATAGCACCCTTATGGTCGGGTCTGTTTTTTCTGCCTGAGCATGAGGCTGTAATAATAACTGTGATTATCAATACCGGAATGATGTGCCGGATTATTTCACGGATTTTTCTCATTTTTATTCAGGTATTTTTTTGTCAGGTATCTCACAGGGTACCAGGCGGCCCAGTAACCAATTGTAAGCACGGTGACCGGGACGATCAGGAAGTCCTTTAATTTCATCACAACGGGATAGGCATCCATTACAAGCGATTCGCCCTGCAGCTTAACAAGTCCGTATGTCTGCTGCAGCCAGCAGACAGCAAAGCCGATTATGATACCGGCTGTTGCTCCGATGATTGATATAAGCCATCCTTCCAGTATAAAGATCTTGCGGATAAGATTATTATCTGCGCCCAGGCTCTTGAGAATCTCCACATCACGCTCCTTTTCTATGATCAGCATCGTCAGCGATCCTATTATGTTAAACGAGGCAATTATTATTATAAGGGTCAGTATCAAAAAGATGGCAACTCTTTCCGATCTCATCACCTTGTAAAAAATCTCCTGCTGTTCAAACCTGTTCCGGACGAGGAAATCCTCTCCGAACAATGAAGCCACGGTTTTCTGTACATAGGCAGGATCGGCTTCTTCATCGAACCTGACCTCAATTGAGCTTGCATTCTGATCATATTCCAGAAGTTCCCTGGCGAATTCAATCGGCACATAAACATATTTAGAATCATATTCCTGTTCTACCTGGAATATACCCGAGGGGAATATGTATCTTCTGATAAATGCATTCTCGGGGCTCATCGTTACGCTTCCGGTCCTTCTGGCCACATAAATATTCAGAGGAGTGATGAAATTTACTCTTATTCCGAGGCTGTTGGCCACACCTATACCGGGTACAGCGTACATGCGTCCCTTGTCCGATCTGAGCTCAAATTCTCCGTCCCACATTGCATCAGCTATCCCGCTCACCATTTTGTAATTGTCGTCAACTCCCTTTATGGTGGCGATGAACTGGCTCTCCCCGTATTTAAGCAGGGCATTCTCCTCAACGGTAACTGAGTAGCAGCAGACGCCTCTTACCTCCGACAGGAGTTTCAGCCGGGCCGAATCGACGGGGAAGCTCTTCCCCTCAACAACTGTAATCTTAAGATCGGGGTCGAAGGTGTTGAAGATGGAACTTACAAGCTTTTCAAGTCCGTTAAATACCGACAAAATAATTATAAGCGCCATTGTACCCACGGCAACGCCGGAGACAGAGACAGCGGAAATCACATTGATGGCATTTCGCGATTTCTTTGCAAACAGATACCTTTTTGCTATGTACCATGAGAGATTCACCCGGTTCTATTTTTGCGCCAGTACCAGTAACCCGGTCCCTTTCCTGTGCCTGATACAAAGATCAAAAGTGTTAAGGATAAAAGCAAACGGGATTATCAGCATATAATAAAATGGCAGGATAATATAAAAAAGTCGCGACAGGTTCAGCATCCCTACGGGATACTTCATTGAGAGTCTCCAGGAGATTTTCCCCGGGATACCATAGGTATATGATATACTGATGTTTCTGAAGCCGGCTCCATCAAGTTTTTCTGAGATCTCCTGCCAGCCGTATCCGTCTCTTACATGTTCATCGACGATTGAGCCGCCATGCCGGTGATTCCCGCCGGAACCTGCCGGATCCGATGGTGTCGAGATTATCAGCTGTCCGCCTGCAGTCAATGCCCTGTAAAAATTCTGAAACACCCGTATATCATTTTCAATATGTTCCATAACGTCAACACACAATATCAGATCGTAGCTTTCCGTATCAGACAGCTCTGTCAGATCAGCTTTCCCGCAGGTAACTCTGTGTGATAGTCCCGCGGCATCAAAAAACTTCCTGCAGTCCTCAATATGCTCTTCAGAGATATCAACTGCCCTGATATGCCATTTTCTGTTCAGCCTGCTCATCCTCCATGTGTACTGTCCGAAACCGGCTCCGGCATCCAGCACCGAAGCCTCTCCGGGGTAATTCCCGGCAAAGGATGTCAGAGCCCTTCTTACATGCCACGATCGCAGAAGGAGCAGGTCGAGGAAGCAATAAAACAACTTTCTCAGGAACACTTTCTCTGAAAGAAAACTGCCCAGTGACCTTTTAATAGGCTCGTACTGCATACATGTCAGGGTTTCAGAAGTTTATCGATGTTCTCAATGTAATCGAGAGAGTCATCTATGTAAAAATCTATTCCCGGCACAACCCTCAGCTGCGACCTTATCTTCTGTCCGAGATCATACCTGATCCTGGCGGATTGTTCTTTTATGGTATGGAGTACATCTTCCTGATCTGATGACGGAAAGATGCTTATATAGACCTTTGCGAGGGCAAGATCGGGACTGATCCTTACCCGTGTGACAGAGATCATTTTACCATGTGCAACCTCAGATCCTTTCCTGAGAAAAAACCCGGCCAGTTCCTTCTGGATCAGTCTTGATACCTTTTTCTGCCTTGTCGATTCCATGGCCCTATGGTTTAATAAAATGCAAAGGTACTATTTTCCGGAATATTTCCCGTGACTCTTGCAGAAGTCCGTTGTGAGCCGGATGACCATTCAGGATTTTGGAAAAAAGAGTTAGCTTTGCACGAAAGTTTATCAGGAACAGGATGGACACAGTAGTAAGCGGCATACGGTCAACGGGTAATCTGCACCTGGGCAATTATTTCGGGGCGATTAAGAATTTTCTGAAAATGCAGAGAGAGAATAACTGCTTTTTCTTCATTGCTGATTACCATTCTCTTACTACCCATCCGAAACCCGAAGATCTTCACGGGAACATCAGGCAGGTGCTGGCTGAGTATCTTGCCTGTGGTATTGATCCCGGGATTGCCACGGTCTTCATTCAGAGCGATGTACCTGAAGTTACCGAGCTCTACCTGCTTCTGAATATGAGCGCCTATGTGGGTGAGCTGGAGCGCACAACATCATTTAAGGAGAAGATAAGAAAGCAGCCCGATAATATTAACGCCGGACTTCTGACATATCCCGTGCTTATGGCGGCCGACATAATAATTCACAGGGCCCACAAGGTTCCGGTAGGGAAGGATCAGGAGCAGCACCTGGAGATGACAAGGAGGTTTGCAAGACGTTTCAATACCATGTATGGTGTCAGTTACTTCCCCGAGCCGGACGCTTATAATTTCGGCAGGCAGCTTATAAAGATACCCGGACTTGACGGAACGGGCAAGATGGGCAAGAGTGAAGGGAACGGCATATTCCTGGCGGACCCGCCCCAGGAAATAAGAAAAAAGGTAATGAAGGCAGTTACCGATGCAGGGCCCACAGAGCTTGGACAAAAGCCGGCGGGACCGGTGAAAAATCTTTTTACCATAATGAGTGTGGTATCTGAAAAATCGACTCTCACTTATTTCACGGAGAAATATGCGTCATGTGAGATCAGATACGGGGAGCTTAAGAAGCAGCTTGCTGAGGACATTATTAAGTTTACGGATCCCATACGCGAAAGGATACATGAAATAGTGGCCGACAGGGAGTATCTTGCAGGGGTTGTTGCTGCCGGAGCCGAAAAGGCAAGGGCAAGTGCATCAAAGACAATAAGGGAGGTAAGAGAGATAATCGGTTACAGGCATTTCTGATACAAATTAAAAGCCAGGCTTTTCGCCTGGCTGCCCTGAAGGATCAAGTATATGTTGAGATTGCCTGTGTAAAAAGCAAAGATCAAAATACGTGCCAAAAATATGCAGCAGAAAAAGGCACGAATCAGATATTGATCCTCAGAGATATAATGAAATTGCGCCCCGGGGCAGCTATCCCCGAGGCATAGGGCCTGTACCTGACATCAAGGATATTCTCGAGACCAGCACTAAGGCTTAACATGCTTCCAATTTTTCCGGTTATCTTGAAATTAAGTGTGTGCCAGCCCGGCGACCATGGATTACCCTCGTCGTCGGTGGCATACATATATGGCTTATCTGTTTCCGACGGAGGCATCTTACTGAATTTTTTTGGTCCGTTGTATATATGAGCGAGATCGAGCGTAAAGGCAGGAAACCCGGCAGTGATATGAGTTGATCCGAATATGGGGGCGGCATGTCTGAGCTGCACACCGCTCTTTTCCCTGCCTTCCGTGATATTGAGGTGCGATTTTACAGAGAGCCACCCGGTCAATTTGACCCGCAGATTAACATGAAGCCCCCAGGCAAGAGCCGAACCTGTATTTGTTAAAGATTCAACCTTGCTTAATTCGCCACGGTAAAAAATGGAATCCTGCCCGTTGAATAGAAAATCGTGCCTGACCATGGCATTTCTCAGCCATGTGCGAAAACCGGTAACCTCGTAATGAAGAAAATCTCCAATATCTCCTGAAATGCCCATATCAATATTCCAGGCGTATTCGGGCCGGAGATCAGGATTAGGCACCACAACCACGCCGGGAGCGGAATCAAATATTTTACCGGTATCATCAAGGTTGGGAGCCCTGAATCCTGTTGATGTATTGAGGTTTATCTGCATCTTCTCCTCCGGCCTGAACACTATACCGGCTGAACCGGTAAGTGCACCATTAGAGTTTGAGATACTGGTAAATGGAAAGCTGTACCAGGAATTGTCGGCAATGCTGGAGCTAAGGCTTACATAATTATACCGGAGCCCGGTACTGAGCGTAATCAGATCTGAGAGATGGTTCCTGTATCCGCCATAGAGGGCAAAGCTGTTATATCTGTTCTTTCCGTTTGGGTAACGCGATCCTGCAGGTAATACAATGCCGGTCAGAATATCCCTGGTCTCTGCATCCGACTTTACGTCGTTAAAAACATATTCGATGCCGTAATAGAGAAATTCACTCTCCTTACGCAACTGCCTGTCGAGATCGATATTAAGTGACACTATCCCGACATTCTCTGTTTGTCCGTTAATGATATTTTTACCAAATCCCCTGTCTTGCCTGCTCTCACTGTATTTCTGCTGTGCTGCGGTGATCCTCAGTGCATCAAAAAAGAGATTCTTCTTCCGTACCGTAAACCGGAGGTTGTTCATCAGCCATATCTGCGGGCCGTAGTACCATTCAGCATATCTCAGCACTCCCGATCTGTACTGAATGAGCCTGTCGTAACGGGGTACATCAGATAAACGCGAATAATGAAGGGAGTATATAAGGTCCGTATTATCAGAGATCCTGAACCTCAGCTTATTCATGGTGTTGAGCTGGTTATAGCCGGAGCTTACCTGTATACGGGGGTCACGATTCGGAACAACGGAATCTTTTCCTGCTATCCTGGCAACATATTCGTTACGAAGATATTCAGGGTGCTTTTTTGAGCCCATCCGGAGGTCACCGTAACCGGACCAGGTAAATGAAGTGAGGAAGGCAAATTTGCCGGTTCCGATATTAAGGTCGAGATGCGTCGTTTTTTCGCTGGCCGCCGACGAATAACGCGAGAATGCCTCTGCTTTTATAAAAGGTTTTGATCCTGTTGAGAAAAGTGCCTTTTTGGTATGAAAATCCATTACACCTCCGATAGCGTCGCTTCCATAAACTGATGCACCGGGTCCGAATATTATTTCGGTTGACTCGACAGTGAGGGGATTGAGTGAGATCACGTTCTGAATATTACCCTCGCGGTAAATGGCATTGTTCATCCTCACGCCATCAACAACAATCAGGATGCGGTTGGTGGCAAAGCCCCGTATCATCGGACTTCCTCCCCCAAGCTGGCTCTTCTGTATGAACACCTCCCCTGAAATACCAATCAGGTCTGCCGAGGTCTGCGGATTAAGAAGCTCTGCAGTTGTTTTTGCCACAGTGGTTATCTTATTGGGCACTTCGGTGATGCTTTGCTCACGGCGGTCAGCTGAAATTACAAACTCATCCAGGGCAAAGACCTTACGGGTCAGTTTAACCCTGTAATTCATGGCTTTGAGTTCAGCCCGGCTAAGGCATATCATTTCAAATGTGAAGTGCCGGAAACAGATCATCTCATCTTCTCCAAAGGTTGATATGTCAACACTCCCCAGTCTGTTCGAATAAGTGAACTTTGTTCCCGGCTCATTCAATACTGCCACATCCGTAACAGGCTTAAGATCCTCATTATCAACTATAATAACAGTCTGCGCCAGGAGAGGTGTCATGACTGCGCAAAACAGAAAGGAAAAACAAAGCTCTTTAAGCATATCCCGCTTTAATTGACCCCGGTGATAAAAATAGTTAAAATAGGAGATCCTGAGGCATCACCTGAAGTAATACCCTATATTTTCCTAAATTTGTGGTTTGTCACAATACAGATATCAGAGTGAGGAAAAAGGCAGCAATCAGTGTAATTGTCATACTTGCCGCAGGACTGATTATCCTGGGTTATTTTCTGCAGAGGAACAGAAAGGATCTACAGACGGATCCCTACCGGGCAATCCCCACCGATGCCTGTTTTATAGTTGAAACGACAGATTTCCAAAATTTTGTTAATTCCATAACCAGCAATACCGGATTGACCGGCGAACTGCAGAAGGTAAAGGAGCTCCGTGAAGTGTACCTGAAGCTTAACCATATAGCCGGTCAGTTAAGCAAGCCCGGCTTCGGGAAGCTGCGGGGCTCAGGTATTTCCTTGCTATCGCTCCATGCCTCGGAATCGGGGAAGCTGAAGCCGTTTCTCGTAATGACGATCCCGTCGGATATCAGGCTCAGGCAGATGAAGGAGATACTATACTCCCTTGAAATAGAAAAGTTTACCGAGATACGCTTAGACGGGGCAACAGTGCTGGGGCTACCCTACGTGATGAATGAAAAGGAGGATACACTTTACATCGGGGCCGGTTCAGGCCTGCTTCTTTCCAGCACTTCCCTGGCTCTTCTCAGAGGAGGCCTGGCTCAGCAGGGACGCGACAGTGATATCAGAAGCAAGCCTGGTTTTTCAAGGGTTCTGGCTGCATCCGGGAAAAATGAGAACAAGATCTTCATCGTATTTGATAACATCGGAGAGGTGATGAAACAGGTTTTTGGCAATATAAGGCCCGACCTGGCAGAGAAAGCAACTGCGCTTGCCGGCAGTGCATGTGGCGATATTTTTCTTAATGAGAACGGATTGATAATAAGCGGATTCGCAGAGGCTGCCAGATCATCCGATATCCTTTACAGGTACAGGTCAGTATCGCCCGGCACACTTAAGACCTACAGGTTCCTTCCTTCATCGACTGCTCTTTTCGAGACGGTAATAACAGGGGGCGATATTAAGCCCGTAAGTGCTTCCGGTAACGGCAGCGGCACAATCTCTCCGCTGGTTTCGCGAATTAAAGATTACATTGGAGATGAAGTGACAAGGGCATGGTTCAATATAGGGGGACGGGCAGCGGACGAGAACACCCTTGTAATTTATGAACTCAATAACAGGGTGATGTGCGAACAGGTCTTCATCGAGATGTCGGGCCCGTCGGCACAGATAATATGGTTCCGGCCGGATGATCAGACCAGAATACCTGTTTACCAGAATAGCGGCAGCAGACTCATTTCTTATATATATCCGGCGTTTGCACGGGTATTTGAAGAAAAATATTTTGCCTTTTACGATAACTTCATGATCACCGGCAACTCCTATCTTACCGTGTCACGCTTCCTTTACGATAACCTTCTTAATAAAACACTTGCCAACGATACGGACTATCGCGACTTTGAGTCGACACTGCCGAGCCGTGCCGGATATCTTTTCTATTGTGTGCCCTCAAATATTATCGATTATCTCTCCCTGTCACTTGATAATGATATTATCGGGGGATTGAAGAGAAACAAAGCCACTCTTGATAAGATCCAGGCAGCAGGCTTCCAGTTTGCATCAAGTAACGATATGATCTACAATAGTCTGTCAATCAGGTTTAAAGACGAGGTAAGGGAAGAGTCATCAACTGAATGGGAAACACTGCTCGATACAATTGCATCCATTAAGCCATTCTTTTTCACAAATCATAATACCGGGGCAAAAGAGATTTTTGTACAGGATCAGAAGAACAATGTCTATCTGATAAACAGTGCAGGAAGGGTTCTCTGGAAAGTACCCCTGGGGGAAAGGATAACCGGCAATGTGTACATGATAGATTACTTCAGGAACGGGAAGTACCAGTTGTTGTTTTCAGGCAGGGATTATCTCCATCTGCTCGACAGGAACGGCAACTATGTGGACAGATATCCTGTAAAACTCAGATCACCCGCAGCCAGTCCGCTTGCACTGTTTGACTATGACAACAACCGCGATTACAGGCTCTTTATTGCAGGGGAAGACAAGCTTATTTATGCTTACGACAGGACAGGAAGTGCAGTAAAAGGATGGAAGCCATTCAGGACCACAGGGAGAGTCACTTCCGAAATTGTTTTCTTCAGGGTGTCGGGAAAGGATTATATTGTGGCTGCAGATGACAGGGCACTCTATTTTCTCGACAGGACAGGCAACATAAGGTTAAGGCCCAAAGAGGCAGTTACAAAAGCTGCCGGTTCGACACTGAGGTTAAGCACGGGCAGAACACCGTCGGTTGTATGCTCTGCTCCCGACGGAACAATCCAGCATATCGGATTCGACGGCGAAGTTACGAAATACCGGTTGAAGGAGTTTACTCCCGGGCACAACTTCGATTTTTTTGATGTGGATGGCGATAGTTTTGGTGAATACATATTCCTTGATGAGGGGAAGTTGTATCTTTACAATAATAACAGGACCGGGATGTTCACAAGGGAATTCGGGTCCTCTGCCCTGGGTGGCCCCATTAACTTCATTTTTTCAGGATCAGACAGGAAAATTGGTGTTGTTGATCTGAACGGGAAGCTTATTTACCTTGTGAACAGGAATGGAGAAGTGATGAACGGTTTCCCGCTGAGAGGGGCGTCACTCTTCTCGATAGGGCGTTTATCGGCACGGAACAGCTGGCATCTGATTGTGGGAGGGACAGATAGTTTTCTCTATAATTACAGGCTGGAAACATATTGAAAAAGAGAGTGACAAAAAGATTTCTGATACTGATTTGTACAGCAGCGCTTATCGCTGCCGCCGGCTGTGTAAAAGAGACATATAATATGAATATGTTGTCGGGGAAAGCTCACCTCTCACCTGTTCTTGGGATTTCAGCCGTAAAGGGGGATATTTCAATCAGCGACCTGGTTGAACCGAATGATACTGTAGTGTTTGATGAGAATAATCTTGTGAAGTTTGTTTTTACACTCGATTCGGTGATCGATCTTAAGCTGGAGGATTTCTACGATTTTGACGAGATCTTTTCTTTCAACGAAGTTTATACTATTGGCGAGGTGAATATTTCTCCTTTTCAGAGGAGCCTTACTTACACTCTCGACCAGATAAGCTCTTCTTTCAGCCCGGCACAGAGGGCGCAGTTCCTTGCCCTTGACGGGACAACAAATCCATTCCCTTCTTTTCCGCTGACTGATCTGGGGGAAGCGATCATCCCGGTTATTGAGAATTTTGAATATGCAACCTTTTCAGAAGGCTCGATTGATATATCGGTGACTAATAACCTGACGGCCCCGTTGAATAATATTATTGTCCGGTTATACAATACCATCGATCACACTCCTGTTGGCGACGAAGTTGTTATCCCGCCGCTTGATCCGGGCCAGACAGGTGTTGCTTCAATCACTCTGCCGGGCCTTACCGTAAGCAACTCCCTGACTGCTGCCGTGGTTCTTGCCGGAAGCCCCGGAACTGCTGATCCGGTGCTGATTGACCTCGGCGGAAGCAATATAATGGCTGGAGTATCAGGCCATAACCTGCTGGTCAGATCAGGCAGGGTAATTGTTCCGGAACAGATTCTGAGCCCCGACGAAAAGAAGGATACCGTCACAATTGACCCGGGTCCGGATATTGAACTGGTCAGATTCAAAGCCAAAACAGGAGATCTTAAATACAGTGCACAGACACAGAGCCCGCTGAGGACAATTATCTCCATTCTTCTGCCTACTGCTCTCAGATCGGGAACTCCGTTAAGCCGCGGGATATTTATCCATCCCTATTCAGTCACCTCTGGTACAATCAATGTTGACAACATGGAAGTAGATCTGTCAACAGACCCCGGTCAGCAATACAACAGGATCCCGTTTGAACATACGCTTAACGTGACTTCGTATGGGAACATGGTCAGTTTCAACAGTGAAGATGTTTATAATATTGAAGCTGAACTTGTCAGTTCTGTTTTTGATTACATTGAAGGATATTTCGGACAGGAGACTCATATGGACGAGACAGATACCCTGGATCCCGGCCTGAATGATCTGCTGAAGAAATTCACGGGAGATATTTTCCTTTCAAATCCTTCCATTAAACTTAATTACTCTAATTCATTCGGCATACCTGTTTCTGTATCCATCGACGCTGAGGGGCATAAAGGGCCTCAGTCGGTACCCCTCGGTCTGGCTCCGTTTGAAATAGACCATCCTGTTGACAATGTGACTCGTGATATAACATCTTCTTTCTTAATTAACAAATCAAATTCCTCACTGCCACAGCTCATATCAATGCCTCCTGACGAGATCATATTCACAGGCTCTGCAAAGCTGAATCCGGATGGCAACACGGGATCGGGGAATAATTTCGTGTTTAACAACAGCAGGGTGACAGGATCGCTCGAAATTGAGATCCCGATGGATTTGAGAATAAGCAATCTGCAGTTTGCTGACACCGTTAGTAATTTTTTGCGGCAGGATAATCCTGAAGATGATACATTCTTTAATACGGAAGATTTTGAATTTATGAGGATTGACCTGACGGTTAAGAACGGATTCCCCCTTGGGGTATCGGTCTCCATGCACCTGTATGATTCCGTAAGTAATACGATTCTGAGATCGGTTACTGCAGAAAATATTCTTGATGCAGCTCCGGTTGATGCCACCGGGAAAGTGACCGGCCCTATGGAGAGCAGGACAAGTATCGAATTCACCAGGGAATTTTTCAGCTCAGTCAACGATGCTGACAATATTATCTTCACCTTTACAATGAACAGCACTGACGGCGGCACAAAGGATGTAAGTATATATGCAGGCTACAGGATCGATTTCAGGGCAGTGCTTGTTCTGAAGCCTGATATTAAATTTGACTTATAATGAACCTTAATAAGCTTATTATATGATAAGGTCAGCTACAATAACAGGGATACTGTTGATCATCCTTTCTCTTTCGGAAACGGCGGCACAGAATAACCAGGTTCTCTATCATATGGACCTTCCTCAGAATCATCTGCTTAATCCGGCGCTGAGGCCAGGCAATTCAGTATATGCAGGATTGCCGGCAATTACCGGTCTTAAGCTCAATGTAAACAACAATTTTTTCAATTTCTCCGATGTCTTCATTGCCGGCAATCAGCCCTCTGATTCAATAATCTCCTTTCTTCATCCCGACTATGATGTGGACAGGTTCCTGGCAAAAGTAAATGACAGGAATTATCTGGAGCCGCAGGCGGCCATTCAGCTTCTAGGGCTGGGGTTCAGTGCAGGCAGGGATATGTATATTTTCATGGATCTTATCACAAGGGTTGAAGGCAATTTCGTGCTGCCAGGAGACCTTCTGAGGCTTGGCCTCAAGGGAAATGAACAATTTGTGGGAAGGAGTATCGACCTCTCATCTTTCAGGGCTGATATCAGGGCATATAATGAATTAGGGTTAGGCTTTTCCAGGGACATCACAAACAGGCTGAGAATAGGAGTGAAGGGGAAATTGCTGTTCGGCATTGCTACAGGATCGGTTAACAATAAATCATTGGGAATCAAGGTAAATGAGGACTACTCACACACGCTTGATGCTGACATGACTCTCAATATAAGCGGACCGGTAACAGTCTATACGAGTCAGGATAATAAGATAGACAGTATTAGGCTGGATGAGGAGAGGTTTGATTCTTCAGGCAATGTGATCGGGTTCCTTACCACCATGAAAAACGCCGGACTGGGGATCGATCTGGGTGCAGAGTACAGGATAACCGGCAGACTGACGCTTTCAGCTTCGGTTACCGACCTGGGATATATCAGGTGGAAATCTGATATAACCAATCTTCGTGCTGAGAGCCGGTTTGAATTCAGCGGTTTGAACATGCTCGATGTTTTCAATGGTACAAAAACATTTGAAGAGCTTGGGGAGGAGACGCTCGATTCGCTGAAAAACTCCCTTTATGTTACTGACACACGAAAGCCATTTACAACATATCTGTCCGCCGGTTTTTCTGCAGGAGGGAAATATAACCTCACAAGGAGTTTCTCGCTGGGATTGTTGTCGTATACAAGGATAACAGGCAGGCATATAAGGGAAGCCCTTACCCTCTCTGCAAACCTGAATCTGGGGAACGCTCTGTCAACAACGGTGAGCTACACGGCTTCCAATAACAGATATGATAACCTCGGGGCAGGGGTGGCGTTCAGGGCCGGAATATTTCAGTTCTACTGTATTGCAGACAGAATACCCGTTATATGGAACAAAATAGTGATTGACAATGGCTCATTCCATCTGCCGGACAGCTGGAACACAATACATGCAAAACTGGGAATGAACCTGGTGTTCGGAAGTTTTGTTAAAAAGAAACAGGATAAACCAATGATCCTTGTAGAATAACAAACATATTGACTATCGCATATAAATAATAATGGATAATATTGTATCTGAAAACAATTATTTGCCCCAATACTATTGGGCGTAATTGATTTTCTTCGCACCCTTTAGGGTTAGGGGCAATCGAAGAAAATCAAGGAGAGCATATTATTGATTCCGGATACACATAACAAATTTTAAGAAATGGTATTGCTGGTAAGAATAATACTGATCGGGCTGATAGTCTATCTTCTTATGAGATCGTTTGCCAGGTTTTTTGAGGATGAAAAGAGACCGTCGGGACGGAATGTTGATGAGGAGAAAGGCAGGAAAAAGAATCAGGGAGTCTCCAAGGAAGTAGGAGAATACATTGATTACGAAGAGGTTAATGATTAGCGGGCTTTTCAGCTGACGATTTCAGCTGCCTGGCGAGAGCATTGGCAAACACAAAATCGTTCAACAGCTCACAGTCAGTATAGAGGATCTCATTATTGGATCCTTCCCAGCACTTTATGCCGTCGCTTATAAAAATTATCTTTTCACCTATTTCCATTACGGAATTCATATCGTGAGTATTCACAATGGTTGTCATTGAAAACTCCTCGGTGAGTTCTTTTATCAGTTCATCGATCAGTATGGCTGTAAGGGGATCGAGCCCTGAATTTGGTTCGTCGCAGAAAAGATATCTGGGATTGAGGGAAATAGCCCGTGCTATTGCCACTCTTTTTTTCATTCCTCCAGACAGTTCTGCAGGAAAGAGCCTGTTGGCATTTGTTATGTTCACCCTTTTAAGGCAGAAGTTAACCCTTTCAATCTTTTCTTCGAGGGATTTTTCACTAAACATATTTAGAGGGAACATCACATTCTGTTCGACGGTAAGGGAATCGAAGAGTGCAGAGCCCTGAAAAAGCATTCCTATCTCTTTCCGTATCTCCTTCCTGGCGGTGAAGTCGAGCTGATCGAACCTGATGTTATCGTACCATATCTCGCCCCGGTCAATTTCGTGAAGGCCCACGATACACTTTAGAAGGACCGTTTTCCCTGAGCCGCTCCTGCCGATAATAAGGTTTGTCTTTCCGGGCTCGAACGAGACGGACACATCGTCAAGCACCATCTTATCGTTAAATGATTTGAAAATATTGAAAACCTTTATCATGACAACAAAAGCTGGGTAAGGATTACGTTAAAAAGAAGAATAATCAGGCTGCTGTGTACCACAGCTTTGGTGCTGGCCCTGCCCACCTCGAGGGAGCCTCCTTCGACATAATATCCCTGGAATGCCGAGACGCTGGTTATTATAAAGGCGAAAACGACGGTCTTTATCAGCGAGTAGGTAATATAATATGGTATGAATGCATACTGTATCCCGTATATAAAGTCTTCAGAGGTAATCACACCTGCCAGCGGACCAATTATCCAGCCTCCGAGTATTCCGACAACGATACTGATGAGTGTAAGGAAAGGGTTAAAAATAAGGGTGGCTGTCAGTTTTGGAAGGATCAGGTAAGAAGCTGAATTGACACCCATGATCTCGAGTGCATCGATCTGTTCCGTGACCCTCATGGTGCCAATCTCAGACGCGATGCTGGAGCCGACCTTACCTGCAAGTATCAGGGCGGAAATGGTTGAAGAGAACTCAAGGATCATGGAATCACGGCACCCAAGGCCGATAAGATAGGTCGGGTAGATCGGGTTTTCAGTGTTATAGGCAGTCTGAAGGGTGATCACCGCCCCCATGAAGAAGGATATTATTGCAATGATCCCGATTGAGTTGATCCCGAGATAAACAAACTCATGCATGGTCTGCCTGTAATATACAGAAGCTTTTTCGGGTCTTGAAAACACTTTCTTCAGGAGAAGAACGTAACGGCCGAATTGTGAAAGAAACTTTAACATAAGATTTTTTTATCAGCGGCTAAAATTACGAATTTTTAAGGTATAACATACAAACAGGCCATAAATCCGGAATATGTAAAGAATTATATATTTATTTGCATAAAAATATCCTGACAAAACAGACCATCCATGGACAACAGGTATGTTATCATTATGGCAGGCGGAGTGGGTAGCCGTTTCTGGCCGCTGAGCCGCCGTGAAAAACCTAAACAGTTTCTCGACATCCTAGGCAGGGGTGAAACATTGCTTCAGCAGACATACAGGAGATTTAAGCAGGTATGTCCTGAAGAGAATATTTATGTTGTTACCAGCGCCGCGCACAAAAAAGTTGTTACAAAACAGCTGGGACTGAAACCCGCAAATGTCCTGACTGAGCCGTTCAGGCGCAACACGGCCCCCTGTCTGGCATACGGCACCTTCAGGATCCTGCGGGAAAATCCCCGGGCAGTGATAGCGGTCACTCCGGCCGATCACTACATCCTAAAGGAAGATAAATTCATCGGAGTCTTACTAAAGGGCTACGAGTTTGTGAAGGATAACAATGCGCTCCTTACTCTGGGTATCAAGCCCGACAAACCGGAAACAGGCTATGGCTATATCCAGGCTGACCGCAAGAAACCGGTTGAGGGGTGTGACGACCTCCTGAAGGTCAAGACATTCACGGAGAAGCCAAATGTTGAACTGGCAAAAGTTTTTCTTCAAAGCGGCGATTTCTACTGGAATTCCGGGATCTTTATATGGAACATCAATTCAATAATGGAGGCATTTGAGAAGCATATGCCCGACCTTTATGCAACTTTCGACGAGGGCAGGGACCTGTTCGGCACCAGAGAGGAGAGCAGATTTATCAGGAAGACATATACTGTCTGCAGGAACATATCCATCGATTACGGTATTATGGAGAAGGCAGATAATGTTTATGTGATGTGCACCGACATCGGATGGTCAGATCTTGGTACCTGGAGCTCACTGTATGAAAGTTCACGGGCCGACAGAAGCGGTAATGTGACAATAAGCGGAGACCTGTTCACTTACGACAGTTCGGGGAACATATTCAGCATCTCGCCCGGTAAGGTTGCTGTTATTCAGGGGCTGAAGAACTATATTGTTGTCGAGTCAAACGATGTGATCCTTATAGTGAAAAAGGATGAGGAGCAGAATATCAAAAATTATGTTGAGGATATAAGAAAGGAACTGGGCGATAAGTTTACCTAATATTCCCAGAGGTCGTGTTCGAAAGTGAAGAGCTCATCCTTTATTCGCTCAGCTTCGAAAAGAGTATATTTCCCAACGGTATAATCGCTGATAAAACGATCATTATATACATTTGATTCACCGAAGATGATGCTTGAGAATCGTCTTTGCATGAACAGATCATCGAAAGAGATCCTCTGGGCATCGTTGCCTGTGGTGAAGGCCTCGTGTGTGGCAAGTACATCTCTGACCTCGTCGTATCTGACCCAGAAGAGAGGTTTTCTGAGCACACGGCCCACATCTGCATCAAAACCGAGCCAGTAAGGGCATATACCAATGATTCTTACATCGAGTTTTGAGAGTTTCTTATCGAAGAACCACTCCTCGTAGAGCATAAGCTGTTTAACCTCCTCGCGTTTGGCATCTTCGCGGATGGTTGTATCCCGCGATACTCCTGACTCGATCATCAGCGATTGGATGGAGGTCCTTGCTCCCATATTCTCCTCAATCTCTGTATAGGTGGTGGGCAGATCGAAATCAAGGGGATCATAAGCTTTAAGTCTTTCCGCTTCTATCTCTTCAAGAAGTATGGTGACCAGGTTTTTTCTTCCATCCTGGGTCTGACGCGTAGGATAATAGAGCGACTGGTTCATCTTTTCGCGCAGATCAATCAACCTGTAATATCTTCTTGACCATATTACGTCAGCCTCCCGGAGATATGCATAATTGATCTTTTTGACATCGGAAATTGATTTCTGGTAGATATCGCCAAATGTCTGGGCTTTCAGGGCCCCTGCTATTGTCATAATGATCAATCCCAAAAGAATTTTCTTATTCATGATGTTAATAATTTGTTTTTAATCAATTTTTAAGATCACCGGCGCGAGCTCCACGGTTCTGCCGTCAGGCCCCACTGCCCTTATATCTTTAATGATAAGGTTTTTACCTCTGGTCAGCCTGTTGATAAGATCTTTCTGTCGTGTTGTCAGATTACTGCTTGTGCTTGATTCTTCGAAGTCACCTCTGCTGTCTGAATAGAGAACAGTAAATCCGGTAACGTTAAATCTGAGGTCGAAGTCAAAGTCGGGTTGTATGGCATAAACTCCTGTTTGCGCAGCTGCAATATTTCTGGCGATCGATCCGGTGCTCCTGTTTGCAAATACTGCTATTGGAGGGGGTATCGATTTTACCCTGAATTCATACGGGGCAAAGGTCTGAGGTCTGCCGGTCATGTCGGCTGTTATTATTACCTGTACATTCTGTCCGGCGGCATTTGGTTTGACTATCCAGTTGCCTCCGAAATTCTGCCCTTTGGGATTTTTGACTTTTCCCTGCCGTACGGTTCCGTTGTTGACCTTTACCCTTATCCTGTCGGGGGTTACTCCCGGTACTGAAATATCGATGGGGTTGTCTATACCTGCATACATAACGTTCATTGCCGTAGGTGAAACGACCACATTGGGCTCGGCCACGAAATAAGAGGATTCAAAGTTATAGTTAACTGTTGTGCCGTCAGGTGCTTTCATGGCTAACACACCTCCCCATCTCTTTGTTCCCGTTGTTGTGGCTCGCACCCTGTAAATACCTCGTCCGGAATCATCAACCGGCAAGACTGTTTCGCCGACTGTTATGACCGGCTGCTGTGTGGTGTCTGTCGCTGACACAAAAACCTGTGCCTCATAATCGGCTCCCGCAGTAATATATGTAGAGTTGGGGATAACGATGGCTGAAAGCTTGTTGAACTTGAATGACGATGCATCGATCTGATTGTAGAGATGATTAAGTATCTCTGTTTCGGCATTTCTTACGTCGACCTGCATTTTTGACAGTATAGTGATCACGGCCACCAGGGGCAGGGTCTGGAAGGTAAGGTTTGGCCATGGTGTAGGCTGGCCCCCGGGGTCACGTCCGTCGTCGGTGTTGAGTGCTGTAACAAGAGCAGCTTCAGCTACGGGATTCTCGCCATTAAGTGTTGTTATCAGGAACTCGCGGTAGTCGTTTATCAGGGCTTTAAGGGCATAAGCCTTTCCGGTCTCATTTGCACCGATAAGGATCTCAGAAGGAATATTGTTCTCATCGATCTTCCTTACTTCGTCAATAACGATTTCGTTCCCCACTATCGCCGGTGTCCCTTCTTTTTCTGCCTTAGTGACTATCTCCAGCTTAAGATCCTGGATAAAGTTGAATAGTTCATCGGCACGGGCTTTGACCTCGTATGCTGCTGTCCTGTACTTTCCCGCTTTGGCCGGATTCTCGGCTGCAGCTCTGTCAAACTCACTGTAGATGCGGTTGTTTTTGATAACGTAATTTGCGATGGTCTGTGTAAGACTCTTATCCACTTGCTTAAATGCTTCAACGGCCTCTTTTGATACGTTAAGAGCAAGCATGGCGGTAAGAATAAGGTACATCATACCGATCATCTTTTGCCGTGGTGATAGCCTTTCGTGAGCCATTTTAAGGTTTGTGTTTAATTAGGTAAAAAAATGTCACGTTATTTTATGTTCATGGCAGCCAGCATATTACCGTAAACATTATTCAAAGCTGACAGGTTATCATTGAGTTTTGAAATCTGGTCACGGTATTTTTTGGCATCCGTAGCGGAATCTGACAGATCGTGAAGAAGAGACTGAATTCCCCTGAAGAGGTTATCTGATTCCTTTAAATGGTCATCAGCGCCCTTGCGCTGCAGTTCATAAACAGCGTTCAGTGCCGACAGGTTTTTATTGAGGACCTCCAGTTGCTGCTGATATGATTTCCCGCCTGTTTCAATTACAGAGAATGAATCAGCCACATTACGGTAAGTTGAATTGGCATCATTCAATACCCTGGAAGTTGCCTGATATGTATCTGAGAGCCTCGACAGGGAATCGTTGGCTGTCTGTACGGTATTCATATATCTGTTTGAGGCCGCAGAGACATCACCCATTACGCTGATGTTGGCAGTGGCATCGCTGAGTTTTTTCATGCCAACTCCCAGTTTCTGGAAAAGCTCCGGAGTGATTTCGGCTCTCTCCAGCATTTCGTCAAATTTAGCAAGAGCCACCGAGCCGCTGCCTCCGCCGCCTATAGCGCCACCCACGAAGCCTGCGCCAACAGCACCGCCGGCATACCTGCCGGAGCGGCCTGCGGACTCCAGTGCATCATCCTCCTGTATTCCTGCAAGTTCGGGATAGACAAGCGACCAGTCAACTTCTTCATGAAGAGGCTCAAAGGCTGAAAAGAAAAAGATTATTGATTCGGTGGTCAGACCAATAGTCAGCATCAATCCTGCCATTGGCCAGTGCTGTATCTTGAACAGTGCACCGATAATAACGATAGAAGCTCCGATACCATATAATTTGGCCATAAAATTCTTCCATCCGCTGCTTTGTACAATTTCTGCTAGGCTCATATACCTGATTATTTTAGGGTTATTTTATTTCTTATATTAATTTACTCCGATATAGGATCTTACATTACGGAATCCGACATACGATTTGACGGAATCCTGATATTCATAATCTCTTGTGCTGGTCTGAAGGAAATAAGCGATATCCTTCCACGATCCCCCTCTGATTACTTTGCGCTTTAGAACCTCAGGATCCTGTGGTCTGGCATTGTATTCATAGTTAGGATTGAGATCGTGCTGGAAGATATAGCCTGAAGGATGGTATGCTCCGAGGGTCCATTCGGCAACGTTTCCTGCCATGTCGAACAATCCGAACTCGTTGGGTTCATAGGATCCCACTTTAGCTGTATAGACTGTTCCGTCGTCGATATAGTTGCCACGCAGTGGTTTGAAGTTTGCAAGGAAACATCCTTCATAATTACGTGTGTATGGTCCGCCCCATGGGTACATCGATAGATCGAGCCCTCCCCTTGCGGCATATTCCCATTCGCTTTCTGTAGGCAGCCTGTATGACTGAACATCTGCAATGCCGTTTTTCCTGAGTGCAGCGTTCATATATTCTGTTCTCCATATACTGAATGCATTTGCCTGTACCCATGAAACACCCACTACAGGATAATCATCAAACGAGGGATGCCAGAAATAGAGAGAGGCCTGGGGATCGTTGAATGAATATGTGAAATCTCTTATCCAGCACAATGTATCGGGATAGATATTTATTATATTCCTCTTAATAAATGACGAGCGGTCCCTTACCTCTGTACGGCTGCCGTCGGGATTTATCACCTCTCCGACATATCTTCCCGTGTTATTTGTATAGTCATATACATATCCGACCTTTGCGGCCTGCTGATAATCAACCCAGTAATATGAATAATTAAGTTTTCTGACATCGGTCTGTTTCTTTCCGGCGTATCTCTCCTCGGGGGGATAGTACATTTCTTCGAGCACTTCCCTGGTTGTCTCATCCCTCAGATCGATCCTCTCTTCCCAGTTGATAACGGGCGGGTCAATGACATTACCATCATCGTCGACCATAAAATAATCGCGGTCCGGGATGCCGGCTTCACCAAGTTTGGTCCTGAAAATTGAATCACGCACCCAGTAGACAAACTGGCGGTACTTGTTGTTGGTCATTTCTGTCTGGTCCATCCAGAAGGCCTCGACAGTTATTGATTTTGACATGTTGTTGACGGCAAACATCGCATCCTGATCGCTGGGTCCCATCATAAAATTACCTGCAGGTATGAATGCCATTTCAAATGGTTCGGGTTCGAAAAACTTCTTTCTCCCCGGCACACCTGTCAGTTCTCCGGTATTAGAGGAACCGCATCCGCTTATTATGATTAATACTATCAATGAAGACAGGACTACCTTTTTCATATCTGTTAGATTTATAAATGCAAGTAAATTAAATTTCAACCATATTATAAAAATCTGATACTTTTATATTTTGACGGGCTTCTGCCCAGACTCAGATCAAAACAATAATTTATCATAAACTCATGCGAACCGTAAGTGTTTTTCCTGATGTCTGACATCGGGAAATCATAAGTATAACCAACCCGGAGGCTATTATACAATTCGATCCCGACTAGACCGATCAGGGCATCTCCGGCTCTGTAAGAAACGCCACCCCATACTTTTTTATTGTATCTTAGTAAAGATGTTGCTGTAAACTGTATAATTTTCCCGTCGCTCATAGCGAATACAGAGGGGAGCAGTTCAAGGGAAGGATCAGGCAGCTGAATCGTGTAACCTGCTGTGGCATAGTAATGTCTGCTTAAAAATGGTTCCCCTTTTGTGTATTTGATTTTGGGCTGGTTAATATGTGTTACAGAAATGCCTGCATAATATTTGTCGGTATAGTAAAAAGCCCCCAGAGAAGCATCGAAGGCGACGACACTCTCCTTGTTTTCAGGTATAAGAGGGTCGCCTGAAGGAGGAGTATGAACATCTCCTGCAGGAATATACCAGACCGGATCGAGGGTTTTGTTCAGCATTCCTGCATTCAGCCCTATTCCAAGCTTTCCCTGGCCCAGTTCTGCAATAAAGGAATAGATTGCGCCTATGCTTATATCCCTGTCAAAGCCTATATTGTCACTTTTTACTAAAAGGCCTGCTCCGCTTCTGACTCCGAGAAGGGTAAACGGGGCACTGAAATTGAACAGGGTTGTT
Organism: uncultured Rikenellaceae bacterium; assembly: GCA_964633195.1. Classification (GTDB taxonomy): domain Bacteria; phylum Bacteroidota; class Bacteroidia; order Bacteroidales; family VadinHA17; genus LD21. Next base: position 72,611 of record CAZWFL010000007.1, read on the forward strand.
TTCGGAGCCCCCTCAAATCCCACCCATTGCTGCCTGTTGATGGCTGTGGCGCATAACTGGCCGGAGGTTCCTGCTATCCCGGGGTTATAGGTCAGGGTGTTGAACATATAATGGCTCGACAGAGGGTCCTGCTGAGAAATGACCGGTGGTATTAGAAATACTAACAAAAGAAATGTGATGTATAACTTTTTCACTTCTTTATAATAGCGCTGCAATGTCCATTTATTGAACTTGTAAAAATAAATAAAAATCTCTCTGGCAAACATCATGTGCACTATTTTGTTACCAACAATAGGCCTGCATTATCAACAGGCATGTCTGCTTTTATCGATCTGTAATTGAATAAACGCAATAAACAGGAAATTATTTGAAAAATCAGGGTTTATATCGGTTGTTTGCTTTTACCCAGCGGTCGGGGACCTCGCTCCTGTTAGCTCTCAGGTAATCTTCCTGAGAGCAGGCGACATGTATTTTGGTATTATCTGCAGTCTCAATCTCTATCCACCACCTTTCAGTAAGATTGCTTTTAACAAAGATAAGGTCCTCATTCAGATCGGTTATCCTCACGTGGTACCTGGTAAATCTCCCTGCTGTGTTATTTTCAAGCAATGGTGTCTCGTATTGTTTCTGGGCAAATCCTTCAAGAAAGAACCATATTATCTGGGCTGCCAGTCCGGCAGTCTGCGACCTTAAGTCGTATTCGGGATTAACGTCGAAGAGTCCGAACAGTCTTAATTTATCTGATATGCCTGCGTACCGCGAAAGAAGGCAGATCTCTTCCCCGTAGAAGCCATTGGGTGAGGGGAGGGCCGTCCCTGGTGCATCTGACTGGCGCACTGCTGAAATATCGAAAAGGGCAACTTCCGAATCTCTGAAGAGCGGTTCGGTGAGATAAACAGCCTGACGGACGTCGCCTATTCTCAGCAGTTCAGCCTCCATGCGGTTAAACCTGTTTATAACCTGCTGATCGTTAAAGTAGGTCTGGTATCCGATGTTAATATAATGGCTGAATGTACTTTTGCCGCTGTGGATTACATTGTTAAGGTAACTGAACGGTCCCGTTGCGGGCCCGTTATTGCTGTAGTCGATCCTTGGGTCCACTGCTGCCAGGGTATATTTTATGCCGAGCGCCGATAAAGACCTGTCAATAGCCGGGATCACCGAACTGCTGCCACCAATCAGGACCGGGAACACATTTTCTCTGATCAGGAAGGTGAGAAGATCCGATAATCCGGCCAGGGTGTCGTTGAACGTTGTACCCTGCTTCATGTTACCGAGGTCTATAATTTTTGTTTTCCCGGGTATCCTTGCCAGCGAATAGAGTTGTTCCCTTATCGTGTCGGGTGCTTTTGCCGATCCCGGGTTAGGGGAGTTTCTTCCTTCGGGAACACCAATCAATGCTATTTTATAAGAGCTTATGCTGTTGAGCAGTGTGTTCTCTGTATGTACAGTAATGTTATGCGGAAAGCCTGCCTGGCCGGAGAGGTTGCTGAAAACAGGCTGTTCCATGCTGACGGGGTCGATGTAATTCTTAAGGTCTGTCATATTCTTTATCAGCTGCTTTTCTTCGTATTGCCCGATTCGTTAATGATCCTGATGCAATCATCCTTTGTTAGTTTTTCCGGGTCCGTCCCTTTTGGAAGACGGTAATTCTGCTTTTCTTTTTTCAGGTAGGGTCCGAACCGGCCATAAAGCAGTTTGAACTCACCAAAATCCCTGATTATTTTCTTTTTATCACTCTCATTCTTTTCGCTGATTATCTCTATACCCCTTTCGATAGTAATGGTATAGGGATCGTCAACTCCTTTTTTAAGGGAGTAAAATTTATCCCTGTGCCTGATCCAGGGCCCAAATTTGCCTGTCCCGGCAACAACCTCTTCTCCCTCACAGTTGCCGAGCGACCGGGGCAGCCTGAACAGGTTGAGGGCCTCTTCGAGGGTTATTGTCTCTATCAGCTGGTCTTTTACCAGGCTGGCAAAACGGGGTTTGGCTCCCGTTTCGGCATCACCTATCTGTGCCACCGGACCGAATCTTCCCATCTTCACCAATACGGGTTCTCCCGTGTCGGGGTGATTGCCCAGCACCCTTGCACCTGTCTGTCTGTTTTTCTTTTCCAGGGTCTTTTCAACGGTCTTGTGGAACGGGGAATAGAAGTTTTTCAACATCCCGGTCCATTTCACCCTCCCCATGGCAATCTCGTCAAACTGCTGCTCAACATCTGCAGTGAAATGATAATCAACAATGTCAGAAAAGTTATCCATGAGAAAATCATTCACTATCATTCCAATATCCTGCGGAAAGAGCTTTGACTTTTCCTTCCCTGCCATCTCTGTTTTAACGGTTGAAGTTATTTTTCCGCCGGAGAGTGTAAGTATCTTCACAGGGCGTTTTTCTCCGGTACGATCTTCACGCTGGACATAGCCCCTGTTTTGTATGGTCGATATTGTCGGCGCATAAGTTGAGGGCCTGCCGATCCCGAGTTCTTCAAGCTTCTTGACCAGGCTTGCTTCGGTGTATCGTGGCGGGGGTACGGTATATTTCTGAGTGGCACTGATGTTATCGGAGAAGAGATCCATCCCTTTTTTAACAGGCGGTATAATGCTCTTCTCATCCTCCCCGTTCTCCTGGTCGGTCGATTCTGCATAAACCTTCAGGAACCCGTCGAACCTGATTACTTCTCCTGTGGCTGTGAATGAAACAGGTGAGTTGCTCATATCGATTGAGATGGTGGTCCTCTCAATTTCGGCATCCGACATCTGTGATGCTATAGTTCTTTTCCAGATCAGCTCATAAAGCTTTTTCTCATTCTGATTACCGGAAATCTCTGTAGTATCGGGATATGCAGGGCGTATAGCTTCGTGAGCCTCCTGCGCCCCTTTTGAGCGGGTTTTGTACTGCCGTGTTCTCGAGTATTTTTCCCCGAAGGAGGAGATGATGATATCGCGCGATTTTGCCAGGGCCAGTTTTGAAAGGTTGGTCGAATCGGTCCTCATGTAAGTGATCTTTCCTGCTTCGTAGAGCCTCTGGGCCACAGCCATTGTCTGGGCAACCGAGAACCCCAGTTTGCGGTAGGCCTCCTGCTGAAGGGTTGATGTTGTGAAGGGTGGCGCAGGCGACCTGGTCCCGGGTTTAATGCCGACATTTCCCACCCTGAAGGAGGCATTATTGCAGAGCTCAAGAAACTCCTTTGCCTCTTCCTCCCGGGGAAACCTCTTTGAGGCTTCTGCCCTGATGAGGGCACTGGCACCTGCTTTATCTCCGGTGCTGAAGAGCGCACTGACCCTGAAGGATGATTCCGTTTTAAAGCCGATTATCTCGCGCTCCCTTTCAACAATCAGCCTTACAGCGACCGATTGTACTCTGCCGGCTGATAATGCCGGCTGTACTTTCTTCCAGAGCACCGGTGAGATTTCAAAACCTACCAGGCGGTCGAGTACACGCCGTGCCTGCTGTGAGTTGACAAGATTCATATCGACCTGCCTCGGAGTCTCCAGGGCACGCGATATTGCTTCCTTGGTTATTTCATGAAATACGATCCTCCGGGTCTTTTCAATGTCAAGCTTTAGTACTGAAACAAGATGCCAGGCGATAGCCTCCCCTTCCCTGTCCTCGTCGGAGGCTATCCAGATATTTTTAGCCCCGGAGGCTGCCTTGCGAAGTTCCTTCACTACTTTGGCTTTTTCTTTAGGGATCTCATAATCGGGACTGAAATCATTCTCAATATCTATACCCAGATTCTTTTTTGAAAGGTCCCGTATATGGCCGAAACTCGATACAACACGGAAATCTTTGCCCAGGAATTTTTCAATGGTCCTGGCTTTTGCAGGCGACTCAACAATAACAAGATTTTCGATCATATCAGAACAGGTTTAGATTGTTAAAGACACGACAAAGTAAATCATTTAGGCACCAAACTTCAAAATAAACCGTTAAGATTCTTTATTAATTATTATTTTTGAGCACAAGTTGTCATGTTAATGAAGGGGGTTAAAGAAAACAGGAAATTTATCGTCTGGTTCTGGTCAATATTTGCTTTCCCGCTATTGATCGTTGCTCTGCTTTTTATTCTTATTTCCGCAGGTATGCTGGGGCCAATGCCCTCATTCAGAGAGCTGGAGAACCCGGAGTATAACCTGGCTGCAGAGGTATGGTCAGAGGATGGGGTCCTTCTTGGAAAGATCAGCATCGAAAACCGGACATGGACGGAATATGCAGAGTTATCTGAATATCTTGTTGCCGCTCTTATTTCTACTGAAGACATAAGGTATTACAGGCATTCGGGTATCGATATCAGGGGACTTGCACGTGCATTTGTGCGTACAATACTTCTGGGGCAGGAGACAGGAGGAGGGAGCACAATTACACAACAGCTGGCAAAAAATCTCTATCCCAGAGATACGTCACGTGTTTCACCTGTTGTCAGAAGCCTCCGGCTTGGTATAACAAAATTCAAGGAATGGCAGACAGCCGTAAAGCTTGAGAGAAGCTATACAAAGGAGGAGATCATAGCAATGTATCTAAATAAGGTTGACTTTCTCTACAGCGCAATAGGGATCAGATCGGCAACAAGCATCTATTTCAACACAACCCCCGATTCGCTTAATCTGCAGGAATCTGCGGTTCTGGTCGGTATGCTGAAGAACTCTGCCAGGTTTAATCCTGTAAGGAATCCCGAACTGATGCTCCAGAGAAGGAATGTGGTATTATCCCAGATGGTTAAGTACGGTTATCTCGATGAGCAGGTTGCCGATTCGGTAAAGGCGTTGCCCATCGAACTTGATTTCAGGGTTGAGGATCATAACACAGGGCCTGCCACCTACCTGAGAGAGTATATCCGTAATATAATGAGGAGGCCCGAACCCAACAGGGCAGCCTATGTCAGGCAATCATCGTATGATGAGGCGCTCTGGGAATGGGAAAACAACCCCCTGTACGGATGGTGCAACAAAAATTTCAAGCCCGACGGGTCAAACTACGACCTCTACAAGGATGGCCTGAAAATTTATACCACAATAAATTCCAAGATGCAGCAATATGCCGAGGAGGCGGTTGCGGAGCATCTGTCGCAGGAGCTTCAGCCAGGTTTTTACAGAAGGGCAAAAAGTTTCAGGAACCCTCCCTATTCAGACGACATCACCAGGCAGATGGCTGAAGAAAGGATAATGGAATCGGTCAGGCAGAGTGACAGGTATTACCTGATGAGGGTAAGGGGTGTTCCTGAGGATTCCATTATGCTGGCTTTCAATACAGAGGCACGGATGAAGGTATTCTCGTGGGCAGGTGAGATTGATACTGTAATGACACCGCTCGATTCGGTAAGATATTATAAATATTTCATCAGGTCCGCCTTCATGGTTGCTGACCCGCGCGACGGGCATGTAAAAGCTTATGTGGGAGGTCCCGACTTCAGGTATTTCAAATGGGATGCGGTATCACAGCAGAGAAAGCAGGTAGGCAGTACCATAAAGCCTTTTCTGTACACAGTTGCCATTCAGAACGGATACTCGCCATGCTATGAGGTGGAAAATATACCGCGTTCGTTCGACGTGGGTGACTCTATACCGTGGACACCGCGCAGCTCGGGCCCCAGAGAGTATCATGGCAGGATGGTCACATTAAAATGGGGCCTGGCGCAGTCGGAGAATTATATATCTGCCTGGCTGATGGAACAATTCAGGCCCCAGGCTGTAGTTGACCTTATGCACAAGATGGGGATCAGAAGCTTTATTGACCCTGTTTATTCCATCTTCCTGGGAACTTCCGACCTGAAGCTGGAAGAAATGGTGGGAGCCTACTGCACCTATGCCAACAAGGGAGTCTATACCAGACCAACGTATATTACACGTATCGACGACAAGGACGGTAACACCATATCCCGATTCATTCCAAGGATAGAAGAAGTTTTAAGCGAGGAGCATGCGTATTTGATGCTTCATCTGCTGCAAAACAATGTGAATACCGGCACGGGGCGCAGGATACGTTTCGAACCATACAGCCTCACAAGCCAGATAGGAGGCAAAACGGGAACAACACAGAACCATGCCAACGGCTGGTTCATGGGAGTGACTCCGACCCTTGTGGGAGGTGTTTGGAGCGGCTGGGAAGATCAGTCAATTCATTTTGAAACACTTGGGGAAGGACAGGGTGCACAGATGGCTCTGCCGATCCTGGGCCTGTTCCTGAAGAAAGTATATGATGATCCGCAGCTGGGAATACTTCAGGCAGAAGAGTTTGAGGTACCTGCAAACTTCAGTATGGAACTCGACTGTGAGAAAATAAAGCGGGAATCTGTCAGGACAGACAGATATCTTCAGGAGAGATACTGAAAATCATTTCAATAACAGATACCGGGAATTCCACAGCTGTCAGCTGAACAACAGTTTTATAAGGGCCTCTATCTTTCCTGCCCGTACAATTTCTATGGAGGGCTCCTTCAGGGAGATGTTCCTGTGAAAGCCTGAAACATATATTTTTCTGAATCCCATCTTTGCAGCTTCACTAATCCTTTGCTCAATTCGTGAGACGGGCCTGATCTCTCCCGACAATCCTGTCTCTCCGGAGAAACAGACTTCCTTGCTTACCGGTATATCGAGGTTAGATGAAAGGACCGAACTGACTATTGCCAGGTCCATTGCAGGGTCGTTTACTTTTATGCCACCGGCAATATTAAGGAAGACATCCTTTGCTCCCAGCCTGAATCCCGCTCTTTTTTCCAGCACGGCCAGCAGCATGTTGAGCCGGCGGATATCAAATCCTGTGGAGCTGCGCTGGGGTGTCCCGTAAACGGCACTGCTTACCAGGGCCTGGGTTTCGATAAGAAAAGGTCTCAGTCCGTCGATGGTTGCCGCTATTGATATCCCGCTCAGTAATTCGTTATGCTGATTGATAAACATCTCCGATGGATTGGTTACCTCCCTGAGCCCCGATTCACCCATTTCAAAGATCCCGAGTTCTGATGTTGATCCATATCTGTTCTTAACGGACCGGAGGATCCTGTAAACATAGTTGTTGTCGCCTTCAAAATAAAGAACAACATCCACGATATGTTCCAGAACCTTTGGCCCGGCCAGCGTTCCGTCCTTTGTAATATGGCCTATCAGTAACACCGGTATCCCTGTTATTTTTGAGTACTTGAGCAGAAGGGCGGCTGATTCCCTTACCTGCGAGACTGAACCTGCTGATGACTCAATCAGGTTTGTCCGTATTGTCTGAATGGAGTCAATGATTATAAGACCTGGTTTCAGATTCTCCGACTGTGTAACAATACTCTCAAGTTCTGTCTCGCTGAAGATATAGCATTCGGGATTTTTGTTTCTTATCCTTCTGGCCCTCATGCTGATCTGCTCCTCGCTCTCCTCGCCCGATACATATAGGATGCGGGTCCCTTTCAGGGCCAGTGCAAGCTGAAGGGCAAGAGTTGATTTGCCCACGCCGGGTTCTCCGCCGAGCAGAATGAGAGAGCCTGCCACCATACCTCCTCCCAGAAGCCTGTCAAGTTCAGGTATTCCTGTCTTTATGCGCTCATTATGAGCTGGTTCTATTTTGTCAAGCAGTTCCGGTTTTTTCTTCTTCTCACCGGTAATCAACGATATCTCATTGCGGGAAGAGGGAGGGGAGATTATCTCTTCGTGATAAGTGTTCCACTCCCTGCACGAAGGGCACCTGCCGATCCATTTCGGGGATTCGGCACCACAGTTTTGACATACCCAGACAGTTTTGCTCTTAGACATATTGTTCATGATTCAATTGTGGTAAGGGCGTTGCATGCAACGCCCCTACCTGCAGATTCAAATATCCACAGCATCAGCCGCAGGCGAACGCTTCCGAAAGATAATAAAGAATGAGACAGTTCCGACAATCGCAATCAGCAGAAGCTGTGACTCATGGGTAAGGATTGCATAAACCAGGCCGTCCTCAATCCTTATTCCTTCTAGAAATGCGAGACCTCGTGAGATTATATAATGATAAGCACCAAGGCCCGACTGAACGGGTGCTGACATTGCCAGACCCCCGATGACCAAAAGGAAGATGCTCTCCCCCAGAGTGACCTGTGAGGTGTTTTCAAGGGCGAACACCACCACCCAGGTCATTAAGGCGTAGTTGATCCAGATAAGGACGGTAAGAAAAATAAATTCCATCTTTCTCTTCAGGGTGGTGATTGTTTTAAGTCCGTGAATCACACCCCTGGCAAGATCAAAAACCTTTGCGAAGATCCGAATTTTACGAAGATTCTTCCTGTACCTGATCAGAGAGATCAATGATATAACACCCAGGATGGCCAGCACACTCCATAATATCCATGTGGATCCGATAGCAGAGAACACCTTGTTCTGGAGGGGAATGAAAATACTTTCCCTGAGGAACCCTGCTATTGCATCCCCGCTTGAAAGAAGCATTATGACCATTATCACAAGCAGAGAGATAAGATCGATGGTACGCTCTATCACCACCGTTCCGAATAACTGATCGACAGGCATCTTCTCTTTCTTGCCGAGGGCAATGCATCGTGTAAGTTCACCTACCCGGGGCAGGGCAAGATTCGCGAGATACCCGGTCATCACCGCATGAAATGTATTGATAAGTGACGGATTGTGCCCGAGGGGCCTTATCAGAAGTATCCATCTTCTGGCTCTGCTGACGTATGCAATGAATGAAAAGGCAAGTGACAATAATATCCATGCGTAATTTGCTTCCCTTAGCCCGTCGGCGAGGCTTTTAAAGTCGATATTGCGGAAGGAGAGCCACAGAAGTATTATTCCGGCTGAAAGGAATACAAGAAACTTCAGGACCTGTAAAATACCTTTCCTCAATGTCAGATCAGTTTATTTGTGGTTGTGTCGGGGAAAATTATCACCGGGTTGTGATGTCTGGCCTCCTCCGGATCCATCAGGGCATACGACATTATAAGCAGAATATCCCCCACCAGTACCTTGCGCGCTGCAGCACCGTTCAGGCAGATTTCACCTGATCCTCTTATACCGCTGATCACATATGTTTCAAACCTCTCCCCGTTGTTGAGATTGAGGACCTGCACCTTTTCATTCTCAATAATGCCGGCGGCATCCATCAGATCCTCATCAATGGCAATACTGCCGATATAATTAAGATTGGATTCAGTTACGGATACCCTGTGGATTTTTGATTTTAGTACTTCAATTAACATCGATAACAGATGTGTTGTTTTTCAGTACAAAGTTAATCATCCTTTCAATACTCACAACCTGATACCGATATTATCGATGAGCCTTATTTTCCCGGCCCTCACGGCAATACAGGCAAAATAGTCCTTTCCTTCCTGCATCTCACATTTTTCTGAGAGGGTTACGAGGTCGGTATCGTCGGCAATCTCGAAATATTCCACACTGAACCCCGGACACTCACTGATCTTATTGATTACATACTCCTTTATTTCATCCATGGTATGGTCATGTATCATTTCAGATGCTTCAGAGATGGTCCTGAAAATTACGCCGGCATTTTTACGGATAGCAGGTTCAAGAAGGGCGTTTCTGCTGCTCATTGCCAATCCGTCGGATTCCCGCACGATTGGACTTCCTTTTATCACGACGCTGTTTCCTGTCTGCACGGCAAGTTTCCTGATAACGGCAAGCTGCTGGAGGTCCTTAATTCCGAACCATGCGATGTCGGGGTTAACAATTTCAAACAGCCTTGTTACAACTTTTGCAACTCCGTTAAAATGTCCGGGCCGGTGCAGTGCTTCCATCACATTGTCGAGGTTGCCGAAACTGAAGACCCTGTTGTCTTCAGCGGGATAGATCTCCCTGTCGTCAGGCATGAAGACAAGGTCATTTTTTCTCAGGACCCTGCAGAGAAGCTCAAGGTCCTCTTCGGGTGTTCTCGGGTAGTTTTTCAGATCATCAGCTTCATTGAACTGCGACGGGTTGACATAAATGCTTACAACCACGAGGGGGCACTCCGAGACTGCCTTTTCAGCAAGAGAAAGATGACCGCGGTGAAGAGCCCCCATTGTCGGAACAAAACCTACCGGCCTGAGATTCAACCTGGCGATACGTTTCCTGAGCCTGATTACTTTATTTATTACCTTCATTATCGAATTATCCTGATTACAAACGTAGAACAATTAATTAATTTAACCATTTTCTTTTCAGTTAATAACGGCTATGTAAGGATAGCTTATTTAATTATTTCATTAATAATTGTTATCTTTGCACCTTGGATACGAGGTTGGTATTGTGTATTTACCGGGAGGTTCATGGAAAGCAGGAAGGTATTATTCATTTCACAGGAGATAACTCCTTACTTAGGGGAAACAAGATTGTCAAAAATAGGGAGATTTCTTCCGCAGGGTATTCAGGAAAGGGGGAAGGAGATCCGGACATTCATGCCACGGTACGGTTGTATCAATGAAAGGAGAAACCAGCTTCATGAAGTGATACGCCTTTCGGGGATGAACCTTATCATTGACGACACCGATCATCCGCTCATAATAAAGGTTGCTTCCATACAGTCGGCCAGGATGCAGGTCTATTTCATTGATAATGATGATTATTTCCAGAGGAAATTCACAGTAGCCGATACTTCGGGAAAAGAGTTTGAAGACAACGACGAAAGGGCTCTTTTCTTTGCCCGGGGGGTTATTGAAACGGTCAGAAAACTCCGGTGGTCACCCGATATTGTTCACTGCCACGGGTGGATGTCGGCACTCGCACCTGTTTACCTGAAGAGCATTTACAGCGATGATCCGCTCTTTCAGAATCAGAAAATTATCTATTCTGTTTACAATAATGATTTTAAAACGCCGTTTAGATCAACGTTTGCAGACAAGCTGCGGTTTGACGGCATAGACGGGGACAGTCTCAAGATGGTTAAGAATCCCGATTATGTCAGCATATCCAAACTGGCTATAAGATATTCTGACGGTGTCATTATTGGAAGTGATAAAATCAACGAAGAGTTAAGTACTTATGTTAAAACAATTAATAAACCGGTTCTCGGGTTCCGCGAAGAGAACGAGTATATTGACGCCTACAACGAATTCTATGATAATATACTGTCCTGATCATAAGCCTGGAATCAGGCAATCAATATTCACATATCATTTTTTCAGAAGAGTCAGCGGTGCACTGATCCTGTTCCTTTTCCTTGTTGCCGTATCATGCGAAGAGGGAGCGACAAAGATAGGATCGGAGATCCTGCCGGAAGGTGATTTTGTTGTACTTAAGTCGACTGATACAATAAGCATCAGGTCCCTCACTCTGTATGACCGTTCTGTTAAATCCGACGAATCAACAATCGCGTATCTGGGAAAGATGTATGATCCCTATTTCGGGATTACAACAGCCGATTTTGTCACACAGGTAAGGCTTGGCGGTGAATGGCCCGGCGGATCATTTACCGTCGATTCGGTAAAACTGATTCTCACTTTTCTTGATGCCAAAGGGAATGCAGAGTCTCAGCCCGTTCTGAGAATGTCTGAAATTTCAGAGTTACTGCATGTCGATTCTGTTTATTATTCCGATAAACCCGTTCAGCTGACCGGATACAATGTTACGGACATAAGGCTCCCGGTCTTAAAGCCGGATACAATAAACAAGATTGTCCTGCCTCTGCCGGTTGAATTCGGGGAATATCTCCTGAGGGACACTTCAAAACTGTTCCACAGCAACAGTGTGCCGGATTTCAGGGATTTCTTCAGGGGTCTCTATTTCAGACTGACAGATCAGAGCGATCCTCTTCTTCTGACCCTCAGGCTGGCCTCTCTTTCGAATGCCGCCTTCTACAACAATTATTTTGTGGTCTTCTATCATAATGATGATAATGAGACGAGGGAGTACTATTTTATACTTGATGCGGTATCAGTCAATGCCCGTTATAACAGGTTTGAGCACGATTTTGAGGCTGCTGACCCGGCAACGAGGATAAAACACATCAACGACGGCATAAGCGATACGGTCTCCTATGTGCAGAGCCTCAGCGGTACCTATGCAAAGGTCTTCCTGCCCGGTCTTGACTCTATTAAAAATAATCCCCTCTTTGATAATATTGCCATTAATAAAGCCGTCCTGAAAATACCCGTTTTCTACGATGACGATAAATATACACCTGCGACGCTGCCAACTCAGCTTTACCTTTCCTACCGGACCAGCGACGGGAAGCTGAACCTGGTTCCGGATTATACAATCAGCTCATCCTATTTCGGAGGGAAGGCCGATACCGTAAGAAATATTTACAAATTCAACCTTGCTTCCTACGTGCAGAGTTACCTTAAGGACAATACCGGCAATATAACTCCCGGGCTTAACGTTCTTCTTCCGGCAAACGAATCTAAAAATGTGATACTTAAGACAGACAGTAAAATAACTCCGGTCGAATTTGAGCTTACTTTTACGAGATTCTGAGAATTAAAGAGACAGTTTTGGTTGATTGTTTACTAAATAATATTTTAATATATGTGCGGGATTGTTGGGTATATCGGGTCAAAACCTGCGCGTGGAATAATCATCAACGGCCTTAAACGGCTTGAATACCGCGGGTACGATTCAGCAGGCCTGGCCCTGGCTAACGGGGAAACCAGGATCTTCAAATGCAAGGGAAGGGTAAAGGACCTCGAAGAGATGGTCAACAGTTCAAACTTCGACGGCACTGTCGGGGTTGGCCATACCAGATGGGCTACTCACGGAGAGCCTAATGAAACCAACGCTCATCCCCAGGTCTCATTCAAAGGTAATTTTATTGTTGTTCATAATGGCATAATAGAGAACTATGCACGCCTGAAAAGACATCTTGAGAGCCGTGGCGTTGTTTTCAGCAGTCAGACAGATACCGAAGTTCTGGCCAATCTTATTGAACATCTTTATCTCGAAGGTGATCTGACTGCTGAACAGGCAATAACCCTTGCACTGAACAGGGTCGAGGGCGCCTATGGGCTTGTAATTATCTGCGCGAATGAAGCAGATAAGCTGTTTGCCGCAAGAAAAGGGAGTCCGCTTGTAATTGGAGTGGGCGACGGAGAGAATTTCATCGCATCGGATGCAACACCGATTGTGGAACATACACAGCGGGTCATCTATCTGAATGACGATGACATAGCAATAATAGGGAAGGATGAGCTGATGCTGAAGACACTGAAAGTGGAGAACATAAAGCCCGTTGTAAAGGAAATTGATCTCAGGATAGGGGAGATAGACAAGGAAGGATACCCACACTTCATGCTTAAGGAGATCTTTGAACAACCGAGAGCTATTCACGACACATTCAGAGGCAGGGTGCTCCCCGATCATTCAGGCATAATGCTCGGAGGACTTCATGAAGTGCTTGAGAACATGTCGAAGGCAGAGCGGATCATAATAGTTGCCTGTGGTACATCATGGCACGCAGGTTTACTGGGGGAATACCTTTTTGAGGAGTATGCCCGGATATCTGTTGAAGTGGAATATGCATCGGAATTCCGCTACCGCGATCCGATAATAAGGGAAAACGATATCGTACTGGCCATAAGCCAGAGCGGAGAAACAGCCGATACTCTTGCGGCCATAAAGCTGGCAAAGGAGAGAGGAGCCAAAGTGCTCGGCATATGCAATGTCGTCGGCAGCAGTATACCAAGGGAGACTGATGCCGGTGTATATACCCACGCCGGCCCCGAGATAGGAGTCGCTTCAACCAAGGCGTTCACCACACAGGTGACAGTGCTTGCCATGATGGCCTTTGAAACGGGATTTCTGAGAGGAAGCCTTTCAGCAGAAGATTATAAGGCATATATAACTGAGCTCGTATCTGTTCCCGATAAGATAACCAAAGCGCTGGAAGTAAATGATCAGGCACTTGAACTGGCAAAATTATTTCAGAATACAAATAATGCACTTTACCTGGGCCGGGGTTACCTTTTTCCGGTCGCCCTCGAGGGAGCCCTTAAGCTGAAGGAGATCTCGTATATCCATGCGGAAGGATACCCGGCGGCCGAAATGAAGCATGGACCGATAGCACTAATCGACGAAAATATGCCTGTTGTGGTTGTAGCAACAAAGGATGATACTTATGACAAGATAGTCAGTAATATACAGGAGATAAAGGCAAGAAAGGGCAAAGTAATAGCAATTGTTACCGAGGGAGATGAGATCATCCGGAAAATGGCGGACCATGTCCTTGAAGTGCCGGAAACCCTGCCCGCTTTCTCGGGGCTGCTTGCAGTGATCCCGCTGCAACTTTTCTCATACCATGCTGCAGTACTTAGAGGATGCGATGTGGATCAGCCGAGAAACCTTGCCAAATCGGTAACGGTCGAATAACAAAATTCTAAGATATACACAAATGACAGGATCAGACTTTTATCGCGAGTTATCCGGGTCGGAGATTGATACCCTTGAGAGAAACGGGTGTAAATGCGATGACTGGAACAATGTAAGAGTAACGGACGGATTTGATCCGTTGCGCTGTGTCAGCGTTACATTTTCCGGAAATGTCAGGCTCGGGACATTCAGGAGATCATTCAGTGACGAATCGGGTGTAACCGTAAGAAGCGGTCTAACCAATGTGCACATTCATAATTGCAGAATAGGTTCTGATGTAACTATTTGTAATATAGGAGAATATATTGCCAATTATAATATAGGAGATAATGTGGTCATTAAGAACTGCGGGAAAATATACACAGAAGGAGAATCAACATTCGGCAATAATTCTGAAGTGGCTGTTCTGAATGAGACAGGCGGCCGGGCCGTGAAGATCTGGGATCGGCTGTCGGCACATCAGGCATATATAATGTCGCTTTACCGCCACAGGAGCAAGGCTGTGAAAATACTGGAGAAGATGGTTTCGGATTACTCCGAGTCTCTCAGATCGGATACAGGTACCATAGGCAACGGATCAGGCATATTCAATTGCAGGATCATACGCAATGTGAGGATCGGTCCATCGACCAGAATAGAAGGTGCCATAAGCCTTGATGAGGGATCCGTTAACAGCTGCGATCAGGATCCGGTATACATAGGACCCGGTGTTATAATGGAACATTTTATTGTATGCTCCGGCTCCATTGTCACCGAATCGACCCTTATCGACAAGTGTTTCATCGGACAGGGGTGTGTGCTTGCAAAGCATTATTCCGCGGAAAACTCACTCTTCTTTGCCAACTGCGGTGGATATCACGGCGAGGCCTGTTCGATCTTTGCGGGACCATATACGGTTACCCATCATAAATCGACCCTTCTGATAGCAGGCATTTTTTCATTTATGAACGCCGGAAGCGGGTCGAACCAGAGCAACCACATGTACAAGCTTGGTCCCATTCACCAGGGGATTATGGAGAGAGGATCCAAGACCACCAGCGATTCCTATCTCCTGTGGCCGGCACGTATCGGTCCCTTTACTCTGGTAATGGGGAGACATTACAAGAATATGGACACATCATCCCTCCCGTTTTCATACCTTATAGAGAGTAATGATGAGAGCATACTTGTTCCCGGCATCAACCTCCGGAGTGTGGGGACGATCAGAGATGCACAGAAATGGCCGAAGCGCGACATAAGGAAAGATCCCGTCAAGATAGATCAGATCAACTTCAACCTTCTCAGCCCCTATACTATCCGCAAGATGATAGAGGGAAGAAATCTGCTTTGCCGGCTCAGGAGCGTGTCGGGCTCGGTATCTGCCGCTTATGCCTATAACAGCATGATAATTAAAGGCCCCTCGCTTGAGAGAGGTATCAGGATCTATCAGACGGGTATCGATAAATTCCTTGGCAACTCGCTGATAAAGAGGCTTGAGGGAATAGAGTTCAAAACAAATGATGATCTGCGCGGGAGGCTTGTACCCGATCAGCCGACAGGCGGCGGTGAATGGGTCGATCTTGCAGGACTCATTGCACCACAGAGTGTCGTTGATAATCTTCTCGATGATATTGAATCGGGAAAAGTTACATCAATAGAAGAGGTGGCCGGTGCATTCAGCCATATGCACGGCTCATACTACGACTGGGAATGGACATGGGCCTGCGAACGCATTGAGGAGGAGGAGAAGAAACCTGTTTCTGAATTCACGGCAGGCGACATTATCAGGCTGGTGGAAAGATGGAAGAAGAGCGTTATCGATCTCGATAAGCTGCTTTACGAGGATGCAAGAAAGGAATTCACCCTGTCATCAATGACCGGTTTTGGTATTGATGGCGGTGAAGAGGTAAAGAAACGCGACTTTGAAGAGGTAAGAGGCGAATTCGAGTCAAACAGTGTTGTGGCAGCCATTCAGGAGCATATCAGACAAAAGACGGCTCTCGGTGATGAGCTTATAGAACGCATGGGAAGGATCACCGGCTGATAAGCTTTATCTTCCGGAGTACATCTTATCGTAATATTTCTCATAGTCCCCCGAAATAATCCTTTCGAGCCACTTCTCATTAGCCAGGTACCAATCGACGGTTTTCTCCAGCCCTGAGGCAAAATCGGGTATCGGATTCCATCCGAGCTCATTCTGTAGTTTGGAAGAATCGATGGCATATCTCATATCATGCCCCGGCCTGTCAGTGACGAAGGTGATCAGCTTCTCCGAACTCCCCGCCGCCCGGTTAAGTTTCCTGTCCATTATTCTGCACAGAAGACGTATGAGATCGATGTTCTTCCATTCATTATTTCCACCTATGTTGTAAGTCTCGCCCTTTTTGCCATGATGGAATATCAGGTCGATGGCTGTCGCATGATCCTCAACGTAAAGCCAGTCGCGCACATTCTCCCCTCTTCCATAGACCGGAACGGGCCTTTTGTTCTTTATATTATTGATTGCCAGCGGTATGAGCTTCTCCGGGAACTGACAGGGACCGTAATTGTTGGAGCAGTTTGAGATAACTGTGGGAAAACTGAAGGTATGTGCATATGCTCTTACCATATGGTCGGAGCTTGCCTTGGAGGCAGAGTAGGGGCTCCTGGGATCGTAGGCTGTTGCTTCGGTGAACTTACCCTCTTTGCCGAGCGACCCGTATACCTCGTCGGTGGAGATATGGTAAAAGAGCTTGTCTTCAAAGGAGCCTTTCCACAGGCCAAGTGACGCGTTAAGAAGATTGACCGTACCGACAATATTGGTGAATACGAACTCATCAGGTCCGGTAATCGATCTGTCGACGTGTGATTCGGCAGCAAGGTGTATCACGCCATCAAACCCGAACCGTGCAAAGAGATCATTTACAGCTTTTTTGTCAACGATATCGGTTTTATCGAAATGATAATTTTGGTATGATTCAATATCGGTGAGGTTTTCAAGATTGCCTGCATAAGTCAGCTTATCTGCATTGACGATCAAATATTGCGGATATTGTCTGACGAAGCGCCTGACCACGTGCGACCCAATGAATCCGGCCCCTCCGGTGATTAGTATTGTTCTGGTTTGTTTCATTTCTGAAGATTCTTTCTGTAGTTTTTTTCCCATTCCCATGCTGTTCTCATGGCATCATCGAGAGTGCTGAGTGTTTTCCAGCCAAGCTCCCTGTTGGCAAGGGAGGGATCAGCCCATATCTTTTCTATATCACCGGCTCTTCGTCCGGTTATGGAGTATTTCAGTTTTATCCCGGTTACTCTTTCGAACGATCTGATGGCCTCCAGTACAGACACCCCTTTGCCTGTTCCCAGGTTAAAGACCTCGTAATCTCTCTTGTTTTCCCCTTCAAGAAGTCTCTTCAGTGCCACAGCATGCGCCTTTGCCAGGTCGACAACATGAAGGTAATCCCTTATACATGATCCGTCGGGGGTGTTATAATCGTTCCCGAATACTTTGAGTTCATCTCTGAGGCCGTAGGCAGTCTGTGTTATATAGGGCACAAGGTTCTCGGGAACGCCTCTCGGCAGTTCGCCGATAAGGGCAGAGGGGTGTGCCCCTATAGGATTGAAATATCTGAGGCTGATAGCCCTTATTTCACCACCTGATGATACGGTATCACGTATTATCTCCTCGCCTATCTGCTTGGTGTTACCGTAGGGTGAAACAGCCGGTTGAACAGGTGAATCCTCCGATACCGGCAGTTTGTCAGGCTGGCCGTAAACGGTGCATGAGGAGGAGAAGACCATGAACGGGACACTGAACAGTTTCATGCAATCGAGAAGATTTATGAGCGAAACCAGATTGTTCCTGTAGTATTCCAGTGGTTTAAGGACTGATTCGCCGACGGCCTTGAAGGCAGCGAAGTGAATAATTGCCACTATATCGGGATAGTCACTGAAAAAAGTGTCAAGTCTTTTACGGTCGCAAAGGTCAAATATCTCAAGAGGAGGCTTTTTGCCTGTAATTTTACCGATCCTGCCGGCAACCTCTGCATCCGAATTATAAAGGTTGTCGATTATTACGACATCGTACCCCTTTTCAATAAGCTCGGTTATTGTATGTGACCCTATATAACCGGTTCCTCCGGTGACCAGTATTCTCTTTTTCATTTGCCGGGTTTCAGATTTTTTAACATGGGATGATAAATGCCCTTCGGACTGACGGGCTTCCGGTTACGTATTGTGTAAGCTATTTCCACCGATCGTCTTGCGTCCTCCATTCCAAATCCCCTGCCTGCGAGGATCTCCCTGTAAGTTTCAGTATGAAGGTCGGTGAATCCTTCACTGAACTCCACCTCCTCACGTTCAATTATAACCGATCTGTAAGTTCTCTGGCCGTTCATTTTAACAGGAGCCGGGATATCCCCGTAATCGAGGCTCAGGAACCACCTTACCCTGGCTTTTTCAAGCTCCAGGTAGCCGGCGGCCTTGTCGGGTGCCGACAGATGTACTATATTGCTTCTTACAGGGCCGAAAATCCAGCTGAGCATGTCAAAGAAATGGATACCGATGTTTGTTGCCACACCTCCCGACTTCTGGATATCTCCCTTCCAGGAGATATGATACCAGTTTCCCCGGCTGGTGATGTAGGTAAGATCAATATCATATATCTTGTCTTTGGGCCCGTTGAGTATTCTCTCCCTCAGTTCCTTTATCCTGGGGTGGAGGCGCAGCTGAAGCACCGTATAAATGTTATGCCGTGTCTCTTTCTCTATCTCCTGCAGGGCATCCACGTTCCACGGGTTAAGTACGATCGGCTTTTCACAGATGGCATCTGCCCCGTGCCTGAGGGCGAACCTGATATGAGAATCGTGCAGGTAGTTTGGGGAACATATGCTTACGTAATCTATTCTGGTACCCGTTCGTTTCAGCTTATCGAAATGCCTGTCGAACCTTTCGAATTCAACGAAAAAGTCGCTATTTGGAAAGTAAGCATCGATAAGTCCAACGCTGTCGAATCTGTCGAGACTGGCCAGCAGGTTATTGCCTGTCTCTTTTATTGCCCTGAGATGCCGTACCGCTATATAACCGGCCACACCTATCAGTCCGAAATTTTTTGGAGATCCATCCATATTATCAATTAATATCTTGTCATACAGCTATTCAACCTTTTTAACATACCCGTCTGTCAGCCGGTATCTCTCTCCGCTTTCGGGGCAGACTGCGTAGCCGTCGTTGTCAAATTCGAGCCTGTGCCCGAACTCACTCATCCATCCTGTCTGGCGGGCGGGATTTCCTACAACAAGGGCATAGGGTTTTACCTCTTTTGTTACAACAGCTCCGGCTCCTATAAATGCAAATCTGCCTATGTTATGACCGCATACAATGGTGGCGTTTGCACCGATTGAGGCTCCTCTTTCTACTATTGTGGCAACATAGCTTCCCCTTCTTACAACGGCACTTCTCGGATTGACAATATTTGTAAAGACCATTGAGGGACCAAGGAAGACATCATCCTCACATATAACTCCGGTATAGATTGATACATTGTTCTGCACCTTGACGTTTTTTCCGAGTCTTACTCCGGGAGAGACAACAACATTCTGTCCGATATTGCAGTTATCGCCTATCTCACAGCCTGTCATGACATGGCTGAAGTGCCATATTTTAGTTCCTCTGCCTATTGTGCAGCCATCATCGATAACTGCCGTTTCGTGAGCGAAATATTCTTTTTCCATGATCTTAAAACATTGGTTCATTCGAAGAACTTACAAACTGTGGCTGTAATGTATTCAATCTGTTCAGGTTCCATTTCGGGGTGCATAGGAAGCGAGAGCACTTCACTGCACAATTTGGTTGTTACCGGGAAATCATCCATGCGATAACCGAGGTAACTGTAGGCCTTCTGCGTATGCAGTGGTTCAGGGTAATAGACCATCGACGGGATTTTGCTCTCTTCGAGGTATTTCTTCAGCTGATCCCTTTTCCCGTTGGTTATTCTTACAGTATACTGGTGGAAGATATGGGTGGATTTTTCTGCCCTCGCCGGTATAATAACAGAAGGAAGGGCGGAAAAGGCTCTGTCGTAACGATCGGCAACCCCGCGCCTTGCAGAATTCTGACGTTCAAGATACCTGAGCCTGACCCTTAGGATTGCGGCTTGCAGTGTGTCAAGCCTTGAATTGACACCTATATTGTCGTACCGGTACTTTGTTTTCATGCCGTGATTGGCAATGCTTCTGATCTTCACTGCAAGATCGTCGTTATTTGTATAGAGGGCTCCGCCGTCACCAAAGCAGGCAAGGTTTTTTGACGGGAAAAATGATGTTGTTCCTATATGGCCAATGGTACCGGCCTTTTTCACGGTTCCGTCTGAAAATATGAAATCAGTGCCGGTAGCCTGGGCCGCATCCTCTATAACGTAAAGGCCATTTTCTCCGGCAATGTTCATTATTTCTTCCATATCGGCACATTGCCCGAAAAGGTGTACGGGTACAATTGCCCTGGAAGATGAAGAGAGACTCTTTCTTATTGTTTCAGATGAGATATTGTAAGTGTCCGGCCCGGGTTCTGTAAGCACGAGCCCCAGACCCAGCAGGGCAACCACTTCAACAGTGGCACCGAATGTAAAGTTGGTTGTAATAACTTCATCGCCCGCTTTCAGATCGAGAGCCATCATGGCTATCTGAAGGGCATCCGTTCCGTTCGCACAGGCAATGACATTCTTAATCCCGAGATAATTCTGAAGTTCCTCCTCAAAAAGCCTTACCTCTGGTCCCCGGATATACGCAGCTGATTTGAGTACTCTTCTGATGGCATCATCAATTTCCTGACCATACCTTGCATACTGGGCTTTCAGGTCAACCATTTCTATTTCTCTCATCGTAATTCGCTTTCAGATGAGCAAAAATACAATTTTTTGTGCATTTTTCTGCCTTATGCCCTGAGGCTCATCACATTTAAATAACTCTTCCCCTACACCCATGTTCCATTCGTCAAAATTGTTCATAAATAGGCATCATATTTTTATTGAAAAGATGGTTTTTATCCTATTTTTGTTTACAGAGAGACTACCTGATTTTGGATATTACAGCGTTTATAAGGGAACTGTTATTTGGTCATGACTGTGTCATTATTCCGGGGTTTGGGGCATTTATAGGTAATTATGCATCAGCCCGGATCGACAGGGACACAGGGATATTTTATCCTCCGGTCAAGCGTATCTCGTTCAACAGGAACCTGACCCATAACGACGGCCTGCTTACGGGCAGAATATCCGAAAGATTCCGGACCGGTTATGATGATGCGAAGAAACGAGTTGAGGAGTTCGTATGGGAGATAAACCGAAAGCTTGAGAAAGGAGAAAAGCTCCTCTTTGATCATATCGGAACATTTATCAGGAATCCTGAAGGTAATATTCTTTTTGAACCCGACAAAAATGCGAATTATCATTCCGGTTCTTACGGGCTGGAATCGTTCCAGTGTTTCCCTGTCGAGGGATACGATATCAGAAAACAGGTAATCAGCAGGATAGACC
Organism: uncultured Rikenellaceae bacterium; assembly: GCA_964633195.1. Taxonomy (GTDB): domain Bacteria; phylum Bacteroidota; class Bacteroidia; order Bacteroidales; family VadinHA17; genus LD21. Next base: position 94,367 of record CAZWFL010000007.1, read on the forward strand.
GGAGTCCGGTAAGGCAGGCCTCAATGAGAAAGATTATGTGGCGGGCAGCCGTTATCATCCCTCTTCTGGCTGCTATTGTTGCTGTCCCCCTTAAAACAGATCTTTTCAGGGCCAGAATCGAATCGGCAAATCTTTATCCGCTTGTTACTGCCGAATTTGAAAATAACAGGAGGGCTGTTGATGAAGATTCGGCGGCTGAGATAATAATTACCACACCGGCAGAAGAGATATCTGACGTACATTTAACGGAAACTGTGCCTGAGCCTCCCCCGGCCGAACCTGTAACCCCTCCGGTAAGCGAAGGTCCTTATCATATAATAACAGGCAGCTTCCAGACGGAAGAGAATGCCCTGACCCAGAGTGAGATACTGAAAGCCGAAGGATATAATACCGAGATATTCATGGCCTCAAACGGCTTTTACAGGGTCAGTGCCATGAGATGCAGGGATCTGCAGACTGCAGCCGTTATCAGGGATTCCATTTCGAAGAAGATACCGGGGACCTGGGTACTGAAAAGATAGATTACTTTATTATGCTGCCGTTCGAGACTTCCGCCGACGGTATAACCATCACAAGTCTGCCGTCATGATCCTCGGCCATCAGAATCATCCCTCTCGATTCAATACCCTTTATCATACGCGGCTCAAGATTGGCAATTATTGAGATCTGCCTGCCGACAATATCTTCCGGTTCATAATATTCGGCTATGCCTGAGACGATAGTACGCACATCGAGCCCCGTATCGATTTTCAGCTTCAGGAGCTTATTTGTTTTTGGCACCTTTTCAGCCTCCAGTATGGTAGCGGTGCGGATATCCATCCTTGAAAATTCATCGAATGACACAGGCTCCTTTGCCGGTTGTGCCTTTACATCAGAAGCCTCATTCGTTTTTCTGGTTGCCAGAAGCTTATTAACCTGCTTCTCAATCTGCACGTCTTCTATCTTTTCGAAGAGCAGAGCAGGCTTGCTGATGGTATGGCCGGGCATCAGCAGGTCGGGATTGCCTGCCTGATCCCATTCCGGATTACCTGTATTGAGCCACTCCCTGAGCTTTTTCATTGAGAAAGGGAGGAATGGTTCGAGTATTATTGACAGGTTGGCGGTGATCTGAAGGGAGATATTGATTATTGTCTTCACTCTCTCCGGATCCTCTTTGATCACTTTCCAGGGCTCCGAATCAGCAAGATATTTGTTACCCAGTCTTGCCAGGTTCATCGCTTCCCTCAGTGCTTCCCTGAACCTGTATGAACCGAGGTTTGCAGCTACGCTCTCCTTTATGCGCGACAGCTCAGAGAGAACCCGCGAATCATCCTCGTCTGTCACACCCCTCAGGGGAACCCTTCCTTCGTAATAGTTGCCGGTAAGTACAAGGGTGCGGTTTATAAAGTTACCCAGTATTGCAACGAGCTCGTTATTGTTTCGTGCCTGGAAATCTTTCCATGTAAAGTCATTATCCTTTGTTTCGGGTGCATTGGCGGTCAGAGTGTACCTCAGGACATCCTGTTTTCCCGGAAAATCCTCAAGATATTCATGGAGCCAGACTGCCCAGTTGCGGGAGGTGGATATCTTATCGTTCTCCAGGTTCAGGAATTCATTGGCAGGCACGTTCTCGGGCAGGATATAACTTCCTTCTGCTTTCAGCATTACCGGAAATATGATGCAATGGAACACTATGTTATCTTTACCGATAAAGTGGACCATTTTGGTCTCACCGTCCTTCCAGTACTTCTCCCAGTCGGGTGTTATCTCACGGGTGGCTGATATGTATCCTATCGGGGCGTCGAACCACACGTACAGGACTTTCCCCTCTGTTCCCTCAATGGGAAGGGGAACGCCCCAGTCGAGATCGCGGCTGACGGCTCTTGGCTGAAGGCCCTGATCGAGCCACGATTTACACTGGCCGTACACGTTGGGCTTCCACTCCTTATGCTCTTCGAGGATCCATCTCCTGAGCCACTCCTCATAGCGGTCGAGTGGCAGGTACCAGTGCAGGGTCTCACGAAGGACCGGCTGGCTGCCGCTTATAGTGGAGCGGGGAGCGATCAGATCATCGGGGGAGAGCGAGGTGCCGCATTTCTCACACTGATCGCCGTATGCATTTTCGTTCGAGCAGTGGGGACAGGTACCGGTTATATAGCGGTCGGCCAGGAAACAGCCGGCTTCCTCGTCATAATACTGTTCAGTGGTCTTTTCGGTAAAGAGACCTTTGTTATAGAGTGTAAGAAAGAACTCTGATGCCGTTTCATGATGAATACTCTTTGATGTGCGCGAGTAAATATCAAATGCAATACCGAAATCCTCAAAAGCCTTCCTGTTCATTTCATGATACCTGTCGACCACCTCCTGGGGTGTCACACCTTCGGTACGGGCCTTGAGCGTTATTGGCACGCCATGCTCATCAGACCCGCAGATGGAGAGCACATCCGCACCTTTCATCCTGAGATACCTTGTATAAATATCCGACGGGACATAAACGCCGGCAAGGTGACCAATATGGATCGGTCCGTTTGCATACGGCAGGGCTGAGGTGACAAGATATCTTTTGAAATTCTTCATGATGATTGTAATCTACTGTTAGCTTTCAGGAAACCGGACAAAGATAATAATTTTCGTTTTTGAAGCCGGACCGTTTGAATCTTCTTGTTTATCGGCTCAAAAGGGATTATTTTTACAATTAATCAGAGCAGCAATGGCTTCAGGGAAAATAGTACCATGGTTTCTCAGTCCGGGCGACAGAGTCTCAATTATCTCACCTTCATTTGCCATAGAGGAGGTTAAAGTAACGCAGGCTGTGAGGTTTCTTGAGAAGTGGGGATTGGAGGTTGTGACCGGCAGGAATGTCCTGAACCGTGCAGGCCTGTTTGCCGGGAGTGACCGGGAAAGGCTTGAGGATATGCAGGAAGCAACAGACGACAGCAATGTGAAAGCTGTATTCTGTTCCAGGGGAGGATATGGGATGAGCAGGATAATTGACAGGGTCGATTTCTCTTCCCTGCGGTCTTCCCCCAAATGGTATGTGGGATTCAGCGATATAACAGTTCTTCACCTCTGGCTGAACGAGGTGTGCCGGGTAGTATCCATTCATGGGGAGATGCCCCTTAACTATGGCAATTCGAAAAAGAAGAGGGAGACCTTCGACTCCCTTCACGGGCTTCTCTTCGGAGATATGCGCCCGGTAGTCTGGAGGGGCAGGTCATTAAGGCCGTGCAATGCCGCGGGTGAAGTAACGGGAGGTAATCTCTCTCTTATCTGCAGCCTTTGCGGGACTAAGGCGGAGCCTGACACAAGAGGGAAGATTCTTTTTATTGAGGAGGTGAGGGAATACTATTATCATCTCGACAGGATGATGAACACTCTTAAGCTTGCGGGAAAGCTGGAAGGCCTTGCGGCTCTTATTGTCGGTGGTCTGAGCAGGATGAAGAATACCGGGACCCCCTGGGGAAAAAGTGCGGAAGAGACTATTGCCGACTCTGTGAAGGATTATGATTATCCTGTCCTGTTCAGCTATCCCGCCGGACATATATCCGACAACAGGGCCCTCTATATAGGCAAGAAGGCTGAAATAACCACCGACGACGGCTGGTTCACTCTTTCATACAGGTGATGATCAGAACGCGGAGATAAGCAGATCGAGATCCTTGGATATAATCCCGAATTTCTGGCCAAGGGTCTCATTGGTAAGTATTCCGTTGAAAAGGTAGACCCCATTACGCAGGTAAGGCTCAATTTTGAGAAGGTGTGTCATGCCTCCCGACTCAGCCATATTATGGAGAAGGGGGGCAAATATATTACTCAGGGCTATTGAGGCTGTACGGGCTACGCGCGATGGCAGGTTCCAGGCCGAATAGTGCATCACTCCGTGCTTTTCGTAGGCCGGATCGGGGAGAGCCCGGCACTCTGTCGTTTCAATGCACCCACCCCGGTCGATGCTCAGATCAATCACAACGGCACCCCTCTTCATGGTCTTGATCATATCCTCGGTTATATAATACCATGGACGAAGATCTTCGAGCTCTATTGCGCCGATCAGCACATCGGCCGACCGGATGGCTTTTTTGAGTACCTGGGGATGAAACACAGAGGTCTGAAGTCGCTGGCCTATCCTGTTCTGAAATTCACCGAGGCGCTGCAGCGAATTATCAAAAATCTTTACTATAGCACCCAGTCCAAGAGCTGCCCGTGCCGCATATTCACCTGCGGTATTGGCTCCGAGAATCACCACCTCGGTGGGAGTGACACCGGTTATGCCACCCAGCATGACACCTTTCCCGCCATGATGATTACTCAGGTAATCTGAAGCTAAAAGAATTGAAGTTATACCACTTATCTCACTCATCGATTCAATAACGGGCATGATGCCATTCTTGTCGCGTATCTTTTCAAAGGCCAGTGCGGTAACCTTTTTCCTGATAAGCTTTCCAAGTGTTTCCTCACTCAGCTTAAGTACATTAAGATATGAGAGCACCACCTGGTTGCCCTTCAGATAGTCAGCCTCCTGGCTGTTGAAGGGAGCAACCTTGATAACAACATCGGCACTGTAGACTCTGGCAGGTGAATCGGTAATAACGGCACCATTCTCACTGTAATCCTTATCGTAGTAGTTAGTTCCTGCTCCTGCTCCTTTCTGTACTATTACTTCATGGCCGCTCTCAACAAGCAGGTTTACCGACTCGGGAGCAAGGGCAACCCTTCTTTCATCATTCTTTTTGTCGGAGGGTATCCCTATCGATATTTTGCTTCTTTTTACTGCAGTTTCCAGCTGTTCTTCCCGGGGCATTAAAGCTCCATTGGTAAAACTGACTTTTCCACTCTTGCCTTTATCGTTCATCTGGGGAAATGGTTATTTTTCCAAAGTTAAAAAATTTTAGCACAGAGAAGTGACTTTCCCCGTATTTATGAAACATCCACTATTCGCTGCTCACCGGGGCCCGGGGTTATTCTGACCTTAACGGTATCGGCAGGTACGATGTCACCGGCAAGCTCGGGCCACTCGATAAAGCACCGGGAACCTCCCCCGAGATACTCCTCTATTCCTATGTCGTAGATCTCCTCTTTTTCCCTTATCCGGTAGAAGTCGATATGGTAAAGCAGATCACCGTTAATGGTCCTGTATTCGTTGATAATCGTGAAAGAGGGACTGGCTGTTATATCGATGGCTCCCAGAACCTTGCAGATGCTTCTGATGATCGTTGTTTTTCCTGCACCCATGGCTCCGTAAAATGCAAAAATCTTTTTGTCACCTGCAAACCGGACTATTTTTCTTGATGCCGCGGGAAGGTATCTTTTATCTTTTATTACTATTCTCATCCTGTATTAAGATTCATTCAGGTAACAGGCTCGAGAGAGACAAACGGCAGCATCATTTCCTGCATCGAAATGCCTCCATGCTGGAAGGTATCGCGGTAATAGGAGGCGTAATAATTGAAGTTGTTCTGATAAATCAGGAAATCCCTGTTGAGTGCAAAGATATACCGTGATGTAATATTGGTTTTGGGAAGACCTGCCTTTGGCGGATCCTTCAGCTCAAATACTTTACCGGGATCATAATCGAGATTCCTGCCCAGTTTGTACCTCAGGTTTGCTGATGTCTTCCTGTCGCCGATCACCTTTACAGCATTCTGTACCCTGATGGTTCCATGATCGGTTGTGAGGATGATTCTGACAGGTTGTTCCGAAAGCATATTGAGCAGCTCATAAAGCGGGGAGTGAATAAACCACGATCTTGTCAGGCTCCGGTAGGCACTTTCGTCATTTGCCAGGTCACGGATCAGATCCATTTCAGTCCTGGCATGTGAAAGCATATCGACGAAATTAAAGACAAGAATATTAAGGTCATTTTCAAGTAAAAGCTTTATACGGTCGTTTATCTTCCTGCCCTCCTGGCTGCTGCTTATCTTATTATACGACCACTTTATTTTAATTCCCCTGCGTGCCAGATGGTTTTTTAAAAGCTCCTCCTCGTGGATATTCTTACCTTCCTCCTCGTCATCCTTTATCCATAGACCTGGCAGGGTATTTGAGATGGCCAGGGGCATGAGGCCGGCAAAGATTGCGTTGCGGCTGTACTGGGTTGCCGTGGGCAAAATGCTGAAGTATATCTCTTCCGAGATGATCCGGAAAAGGCCTGACAGATCGGCAGAGATTGTTTTCCACTGGTCAAATCTCATGTTATCGATCAGTATGAAAAAAATTGGCTTTCCGGGTGTGATCTCCGGGAAGATCTTTTCGGGGAAGAGCAAAGGAGAGAGAAGAGGTTTATCTGCTTCAGCGGAGCTTACCCAGTTGGTATAATTGTTCATGACAAATCTTGCAAAGGCATTGTTGGCTTCTGCTTCCTGCATCCTCAGTATATCGCTCATACCGGTGTCCGCCGATTTTTCAAGTTCAGTCTCCCAGAAAACGATCTTTCTGTAGAGCCTTATCCAGTCGTTATGGTCAGAGGCCATACCGATCATGCTGCCTATGGTGCTGAATTCCTGCCTGTAATCGGTAGTTGTTTTCTCCGTTATAAGCCTCCGCTGGTCGAGAATTCTTTTAAGAGCAAGGAGGATCTGGTTAGGCTTTACGGGTTTTATAAGGTAATCTGCAATTTCTGATCCGATAGCTGCTTCCATTATTCCCTCCTCCTCGCTTTTCGTGATCATCACCACGGGAATGTCGGCCCTTATCTCCCTGATAAGCCTGAGGGTCTCTATACCGCTCAACCCAGGCATGTGTTCATCGAGAAAAATAAGATCATAGGCTCTGTTCTTCACCAGGTCGATGGTATCATTCCCGTTCGAACAGGTCTCTATCTCATATCCTTTCTCCCGGAGAAAAAGGATATGGGGCTTCAGGGAATCCACCTCGTCGTCGGTCCAAAGAATTCTTAATTTTCTCATCGCAGGGAAACAGTTATCCATGCAAAATTAAGGTAATTATTTGGTTTCCCCGTTTAGATAGTTCTGATTGAAGAAAATAAAATAACGTTCAGGATTTTTGTCTGTTTCCAGTACGCCCAGGTTTTCACCGTTTATAAGGAAGGTCATTATTCGTGCACCTGAGGGATTCCTGAGGAACCGGGCATCGCGTGATGCATTGTAATATTCCCAGGCCATCGCGTTATCCTTAAATCCGGTGACTTTAATAATGTAATACCTGTTATCGATAAGCATCCCTTCGGTGCGGTAATTCATGTTTGTGTAGTTATCAATGTTATGGCTGATCACATCGAATGAAGCCTGATTAATATTGAAGGCAGGATCCATTATTATCAGAACAAAAATCACAGGTGATTCGTTATCAGCTCTGTAAAGTTCGGTGGCTATCACTTTTTCTTCCTCGATCTTCAGCTCAGGCTGTTCCTTATCGATAAATGCCATCAGCTCTTCTGCCCTTTTCGCTTCCCCGGTTCCCGGATAGGTTTTTATTAGTCCTGACAGCTCTTTCCTCAAGGCTCTTTCATCGCTTATTCTTGCCGTGGCATAGGCTCTCAGGAGAAGGAACTTCGGAGCAAGTTCATCCTCGCCGAACTCGTTCAGCGCATTATCGCAACGGGTAATAGCTCCGGTAAAATCCTCATTAATGTAGGAATCGTAAGCCTCCTGATAAAGCTGTTCCACCCTTTTCATTTCAGCCATCTTCTTACTGTAATAATCAGGATCAGATAATATCAAAGCGTATTCACTATCAGGAAAATTGCCAATGAGCCTCTGCCGGTACATTTCTGACCGCTGTCTGTCATTCTCTTTTTCATGGTAAAGCCTGTAAAGGTTGTAGAGTGTTTCAGGGACGAGATTGCTCTGCGGATATCTTTTTAAAAGGGCTTCAAAGGACTTGACTGCTTCAGGCTGATTATTTATCCTTTCTGATAAGACTTTTCCGGAGTTAAGATAAGCGTTTGCGATCCTGGTATTTGATATTGTAAGCAGGGAGTCATTCAGAGGCAGATCCTTCAGGTAGAAATCGGGTGTTTTGTAATCCTCAGGCGGGACTTCTCCCTCTGCGCCATTATTTTCGGTTTGTCCCGATGATGCCTGATAGCTGATTGTTGTTCTGTTTCCTCTCCTCCAGTTGTCCTCAAGCTGCCTTTCTCCCCATCTCCTCCTGAACTCAGTCCGGCCGAATGTAAGAGCTGCCTGGTTATAGAAATACCATTTGCCTTCCTGTTGAATATTGGTCTGGAAACGCCTCTCATTCTCGTAGAACTGACCCAGGTTGTACCGGTCGGTATAATCAGATCTTTTTCCTGCAGCTTCATCTCTTGTTATCTGGTTGATTATCTCAGTGATGAGAAGATTTCTTTCCGGATCGCTCATCGATGCCACCCGTTGGAGGCTGTCCTCCCGGGATATGATATTGAGATGCCGGGTAAGCTCATTAAGATCCTGCGATTTTTCTCTGATAAGCTTATAGCCTGGAAATTTCTGATCGAGAAAATAGGCTGCGCTGTCATAATATCTTCCTGCTGTGAGATAATCATAATTATTATAATAATAATCCGCAAGCGCCAGATATGATTTACCTTTCTGGTTCTGGTTTCCTGCTGAGGCGGAGGCCGATTTGCTGTATGAGCTTACAGCCTCTTCAATATTACCCTCTTTCATTGATAAATTTCCCAGGGCATAATATATCTGATCGTGATATTCAATATTTTTTGAGTCTCTCAGCATTTTTTCAAGCTGCTTCCTTATTTCCCGGGGATTGCCCGAGTTGACGTCAAAAACCCCTGCCAGGTTGATTCTTGCGTTGAATTCCACCTCGTAAGGCAGGTTCATCTTTACCACGTCGCGATAGAGCGATATTGCTTTCTCTGAATTGCCTGTCTGTTCATGGAGCTGTGCAAGCAGGTAAGTCAGCCTGTATTTCTGCCTTTTACCCTGGTTGAATTTAATTGCTGAGGAGAGGGGCTCAATGGCTTCCGGATATCTTTTCTGTTTTACAAACAGGTCAGCCAGTGTTGTGTAGTAGACCGACCTCAGCGATTTGGAGGAAAGTGATGCATCCTCTGCTTCTTTAAGGATCCTCAGCGATTCGCCGAACTCTCCTGTTTCGTTGGCAACCCTGGCGAGCCACAGGGATGATTCGGTCTTTATGCCGGGGTCAAATGCCTCTTCCATACAGTATTTGAAGAGAGCGGCGGCCTCGCTGAACTCGTGTTTGTAGAACCGTGCCTTTCCTATAAGGAGATAGCTTAAGTCAACATAGTCGTTAAACTCCTTCCGCTCAAGCATTTCTGACTCTTTCGCCGACAGAGTGCCGCCGGATTGGACGTTGGGTTTTGCAGTTATCGATTTGAGAGTGATTATCTGGGAAGCTTTCTGGATCGCTCTCTCCATGTCGGAGGCCACCATCGTTACAATAGCGGGGTCACTGTATTCAAAGACCCTGAGAATCTCGGAGAAATCGTCGGAATAGCCTGTATTTATTTTATTAAGTCCCGCCTTAAAGCTTTCGTAGCCATTGAAATAGTAATTATATCTGGCGGTCAGTGAATGGTAGAATCTGGTACTGCCCGTGTTCTTTTCGACCGAACAATCGGTCATAAACAGGGCAAGTCCCAGAAACATCAGAATTTTGTATGATGCTTTTGAAGGGGCCAATAATGGTCTTTTTAATACTATAAACTGACTAAATATGAGTATAGTATTCAGGAGCCAAATAAAATTGGCCGGAATGTTTTTCAGGCGGAGACCACTCCTTTGATCTCCGGAACGTCCTTGATTATTGCCCTTTCGACTCCTGCCTTGAGGGTCTGCATGCTGAAGGGGCACCCGTGGCAGGCTCCCTTAAGTCTTACTTTGACAGTGAGATCGTCGGTTACTTCTATCAGATCAATATCGCCGCCGTCTGACTGGAGGTATGGTCTGATCTTTTCAAGCGCTTGTCTGACGCGTTCGGTTATGTCATTTAAATCTTCCATTGAGATCTTTTTGAATCAGTTTGCAATTTTAGTTATTTTTTTTGTTATGGCAAAAACCATCAGGGAGCTCCTTCACAGGGTCCCAGAATTTTTCTGCGAAGTTGATAACCTGATCGTTCTCAACTACCAGCCCTTCGTTTGCAAGAAGCTGTTCCATCGTTGTGGAATTGCCGAAATAGCGTTTACCGGTAAGCAGTCCGTTACGGTTCACCACCCTGTGTGCAGGTATGTACTCCTGCCTTGTGTGGCATACATTGAGCGCCCAGCCAACCATGCGGGCCGATCTGCCTGTCCCGAGATAACAGGCAATGGCGCCGTAGGAGGTAACCCTGCCCCACGGTATCAACCGGGTGACTTCGTAGACTCCTGAGAAGAAATCATTGTTATCCGGTCTCTGCTTCTGTGCCATAGCTTATAAACCTGTCCTTTTCAAGTATGAATGAAAGGTAATTGATCTTAAGGCCTTTTTCAAGGAAACTCTCCTCATAATGTGTCCGTATGGCCAGTATCTCATCATCGGGATTTTCTGAATGGAGATCCCTGGTGGAACGGATTATTTGAAGATTATTTTCTGAAATGAGCTTTTCGGTGTAGTCAAACAATTCGGGATTATCGGTTTTCAGGTGGATCATCCCGTTATTTTTCAGGAAATTACGGTATTTATTCAGAAACCAGGGGCATGTCAGCCTTTTGTTGGAGTTTCTTTTACCCGGGTGGGGATCGGGGAAAGTTATCCAGATCTCATCAACTTCGTCCCTGGCAAAGAAGGATTCCATAAATTCTATCCTTGTCCTGAGGAAGGCAACATTTACCAGGTTCTCCTCAATAGCCGTTTTGGCTCCCCTCCATATCCTTGCTCCCTTGATGTCTGTTCCGATGAAGTTTTTTCCGGGAAACCTCCTGGCAAGACCGGTGGTATATTCTCCTTTTCCACAACCAAGTTCAAGAATAATGGGATTTGTGTTTCCGAATATTTCCCTGCTCCAGTTTCCCTTAAGAGGGTGGGAAGCTCCGTAGCTGCCGGAGGGTCCTGGCTGGATAACATTATTGAATGTTTCCATTTCGGCCCATTTCAAAAGCTTGTTCTTTCCCACGATTTTTTATTGTCTGGCTCTCTTTTCCACCCTCAGGCCGAAATCGTAAACACCTTTGAGATCTTCGGCACGCATGCCGTGCTGCACCCTTATCCGGTAGGTACCGGTCACCGGGAAAAAGATGTTTGTTTTGTAGGGAAGCCTTAGCTCGTTGATATCTCCAAGTCCTTTTCCAAGCCATCTTCCCTTTTCATCGGCAAGCTGGTATTCGAGTGTGTCGGTTATGCTTTTACCGTCGGGTGATGTGGTGGTCACGAACAGGAAAATATTACGGAAGGGATAGGATGAACCTGTCCTGACAGAAAAAAAAATATCGTTGGCTGAGGCTGTATCTGTAACTGTAACATTGTAGACCGGTATGGAAGTAAGCCGCCATACATTATCCTCCATGCTGAACGAATCGGTAAACACGATGTTGCTGTTACATGATATCATTAAAAGGGCAGAAATTAATATCAGGGACAGCAGATTACTGTTTTTTTCTTCTGTCATTGAATTTTCTGTTTCTTCTTTTTTGCTGATTGTTTTGTCTGCGGCGTTGATCGACCGGTTTATCGAACCGCGAGAGGCTGTTGTTTACCAGAAGATCTTCGGAAGCCTGAACCGTTTCCAACGATCCTCCGGCGATAACCAATTTTTCTGGTTTTATCCCTTTCCTGTTCATGGCCTGTATCTCCTTCACCTTTTCAACAGGTATGGCTGTGAGGTTTATTGTTGAATGAGGATCGGCCGTGTACCAGTAAATACCTTTATGGACCTCTACCTTGTGAAAGTAGAAGGTTGAGTCGGTGAATTCAAGAGGGATCTCCTTCGGCGGGAATCTCTTCTGGGCATCCACGTAACAATCAAGTTCATAGCCAAGGCAACATTTAAGTTTTCCGCATTGTCCTGCAAGCTTCTGGGGGTTTAGAGACAACTCCTGGTATTTGGCGTGGGTTGTTGAAACAGAGATGAAGCTGGTTATATGTGATGAGCAGCAGAGTTCCCTTCCGCATGGCCCTATTCCGCCTATCCTTCCGGCCTCCTGGCGGGCTCCTATCTGGCGCATCTCTATCCTTACATGGAACTCTTCGGCAAGCACCCTGATCAATTGCCGGAAATCCACCCTCTCGTCGGCAATGTAGTAGAATATTGCTTTAGTTTTGTCTCCCTGGTATTCGACATCTCCTATCTTCATGTTAAGCTGCAGCTCCTCTGAAATTCTTCTCGAACGCAGCATCGTCTGATTTTCAAGTTTCCTTGCTTCATCCCATTTCTGAATGTCGACATCCTTTGCTTTGCGGTATACTTTCTTCATATCATCAACAGAGGGACGCATCTTCAGTTTCTTGATCTGTTCAGCCACCAGGGGCCCTGTCATTGATACTCTCCCGATGTCATGTCCCGGAGAAGCCTCAACGGCGACAATATCACCCACCTCGAGTCTTAGCCCGTTCACATTTCTGTAAAATCCCTTGCGTGTATTTTTAAACCGTATCTCAACTATGTCCTCGCTCCCCGGAAGATCGGGGAGATTCTTCATCCAGTTGAAGCAATCGAGTTTGTTGCAACCTGGTTTGTATGTTGTGTCAGGCAACAGGAGATCTTCTCCCGGCTGCCCCTGTAATTCTTCGTGCTCTGTCATATCGACAAGTATAATCTTTAAAAAGGCACTGCAAAAATAGCGAATAATTGTGTTAAATTCAAAAGCCTTACGGGTCAGCGTATGAGCCGGGCCACCCTCAATGCAAGGTCAAGGAAGATTATCCTTGGGTTGCCGTTCGCCTCGATATGCGATGAAGCAAGATTAAATTCCTCAGCCAGGGGATAAATATTTTTCCGGTTGATAAAAGGATGGAATTTCTCAGAGAACTCAGCCTCCTCCCCGGTAAGATAAACAAGTTCGTTGTTGCCATTGCAGAGTGAGATCATCAGGTTTTCCCTGAGCAGCCGCAGGGAGAAGGAGAGAAAGTTTTTCTGGGGCTCCCTGCCGGTCACGGCCATTCCATCGCTCCACTCGATAATCGAAATGATGTCTCGCTTCCATGCCAGTCTCATAAGGCTTCTGAAGCGTTCAAGATTGGCGAGCCAGCCCTCACTTTGTTCACACAATTCGATGGCTCTTACTATGTTACCATATGAAACTGATGCAATATCGGAAGCCGTGCCGGCATCTTTACATAATTTATTTATAAGGTAATCTTCAATATCCTTCCCGGCAAATGCCGGTATTTTGACAAGCTGGCACCTCGAAAGCATTGTGGGGATCACCTTGTCGGGCTCTTCCGAAACCAGGAGAAAGAGAGTCTTTTCCGGGGGCTCTTCAATAAGCTTGAGCAGTTTGTTTGCCGTAGTCTGGTGCATCTTCTCCGGCAGCCATATTATCATGATCTTGAAGTCTGACTCAAAGGCCTTAAGGCTCAGCTTTCTGATTATCTCCGATGCTTCCGAGGCGAAGATGAGCCCCTGCGCGTTTCCCACTTCAATTGAGTTGAGCCAGCCATTGAGTGAGAAGAAGGGAGATTGTAAAACAAATTTGCGCCAGTGCCCGAGGTAATTTTCAGATATGGGATCGCTGCTCTTACCCCTTATAACAGGGAACACAAAGTGCTGATCGGGATGAATGAGTTTCTCGTACTTAATACACGATTTGCAGACGCCGCATGAGTCTTCCGGGCTCCTTTTTTCGCAGCTTATGTACTGGGCGTATGCCAGGGCGAGAGCCAGGCTGCCACACCCTTCCGGGCCGGTGAAGAGCTGTGCATGACTCACCCGCTCCTGGCTTACAGAGAGCAGAAGCCGGCCTGTGATCTCCTTTTGCCCGGGTATCTCTGAGAATTTCATTACGCCCAAAATTAGCAATATTTTAATTGTCATCCTAAGTTGCATTTTAAGGATGAAGTATTACAAAAAATAAGTAGGTTTGCAGAGTAAAATAACTCAGTCAAATAATAAAATCACCGATCTATGGAAATGATACAGGACTTCAGTTTTAAGGGTAAAAAAGCAATTGTGAGGGTTGATTTCAATGTTCCGCTTGACAAGCAGACGCTCACCGTAACGGATGATAACCGTATCAGGGGTGCTCTGCCCACAATTAAGAAGATTACAGGAGATGGAGGCTGTGCAATACTTATGTCGCACCTGGGCAGGCCGGAAGGGAGGATGGAGAAGTATTCGCTCAGGCCCGTGCTGCCCGTACTAGGGAAACATCTTGGGAAAGAAGTGCTTTTTGCTGATGATTGCCTTGGTGAATCAGCTGAGAAGATGGCCGCAGATCTTAAACCGGGCGAGGTATTGCTCCTTGAGAATGTCAGATTCTATCCCGAAGAGGAGGGTAAACCCAAATTGCCCGATACAGCCACCGATGAAGAGAAGAAAGCTGCCAGGGCGGAAATGAAGGCAAGACAGAAAGAGATGGCAAAAAAGCTGGCTTCCTACGCAGAGATATATGTGAATGACGCTTTCGGAACAGCTCACAGAGCACATGCCACAACTGCAGTTATGGCTGATTTCTTCCCGAAGAATAAAATTATGTTCGGTTTTCTTATTAACAGCGAACTGGAGGCAATGGACATGGTGCTGCACGGTACAAAGCGACCCTTTACAGCTATAATGGGCGGCGCCAAAGTGTCAGATAAGATACTTCTTATCGAGAACCTTCTCAACAGGGTTGACAACCTGATAATAGGAGGAGGGATGACATATACATTCATAAAGGCACAGGGAGGCAGGATAGGTAAATCGTTATGTGAAGAGGACAAGCTTGACCTTGCCCTGACGATCATCGAAAAGGCAAAGGAAAAGAATGTTAAGCTGTACCTGCCGGTTGACAGCCTTAACGGCGACAGGTTCGAGAATAACGCAAATACCTCATTAACTGCATCTGACGCCGTGGAAGACGGATGGATGGGGCTTGACATTGGCGAGAAAACAATCAGGGAGTTCACCTCTGTAATCGCAAATTCCAGGACCATTCTCTGGAACGGACCCATGGGAGTATTTGAAATGGAGAAGTTCTCAAGGGGGACCACGGAAATAGCTAAGGCAATAGCCGAAGCAACAGGCAAAGGTGCATACAGCCTTATTGGGGGAGGCGATTCGGTGGCAGCAATAAACAGGAACAAGCTTGCCGATAAGGTAAGTTATGTGTCAACAGGAGGTGGCGCCATGCTCGAGTACATGGAAGGCAAGAAGCTTCCCGGAATAGTGGCTGTAAGAGGTGAATAGGAAGTGTGAAGTGTGGAGTTCGGAGTTCGGAGTTCGAAGTGTGGGGTTCGGAGTTCGAAGTGTGGAGTTTGGAGTTCGAAGTGTGGAGTTTGGAGGGAGTATATTAAATTGGTTATTATGAGGAGATATCTGATATTCATATTATTGACCTTTCTTGTTGCAGGATGCAGAAAGGATAAGGATGCACCGTTGTCGGGTACTTTTACAATTGACAATAACCTGTACGGTGACGGACCATACTATGCCTTCGGATTCTCATTCATAAGCGCCGGCAAGGTCTCCACACTGGATGATCCGCCCCCCGATGTTACACTGGTAGCGGTTACGGATCTCTATGGGAATATCTTGAAGTTGAACCTGCAGACAACAAACTTCAAGAGTTCTTTTTACAGGGCAGGAGAATATGCAAATGCCTCAGATGCCCGGCAGGCTTATGACAACCTGACCTCCGCAACCGTTACTCAATGGGAGGATGATGCCGATGCGATTGAAGAAAACCAGATATGGATCTTCAGGTCGCGTAATGAGAAATATGCCAAAATCCTGATAACGGATACCTTTTTTGAAGAGAGGGATATCTGGCCTTACGCCGAATGTACGTTTAACTGGGCCTACCAGCCCGACGGAACTCTTACCTTCCCCGGAAAATGAAAGAAGACCTGTACGAAAAGGTTTTCACCATTAACAACGAAGAGGAATTTCTTACAACTGCACTTACTCTCTTCAGGTATCAGTCTGAAAAGAATGCCCTGTTTGGTGAATATCTGAACGCACTGGGCCGGGCGGCGCTCAACCCTGAAAGAACAGAGGAGATCCCTTTCCTGCCGGTTACCTTTTTCAGAACTCATAAGGTAATGACAGATGCCCATGCGCCTTCTCTTATTTTCGAAAGCAGCGGTACCGCGGGCACAACTCCGGGGAAACATTATGTTGCGGATAAATCCCTTTATGAACGTAGCTTCTTTGACTGCTTCTCCCTCTTTTACGGTGATCCTTCAGACTATTTTATTGCCGCCATACTTCCATCATACAGCGAAAGAGGAAACTCTTCGCTTGTTTACATGATGAACGGTCTTATCAGGCATAGCATGAAAGCGGACAGCGGTTTTTATGATAATAACTACCCGGCGCTGATAAGGAACATTGAAACGGCCAGGAGAAGAAAAGAAAAAATCCTGGTTCTGGGTGTGAGTTTTGCCCTTCTCGAGCTGGCAGAGAAATATTCTCCGGATCTTTCAGGCACCACAGTGATGGAAACAGGTGGGATGAAAGGGAGGCGGAAAGAGATTACCAGGGAGGAGCTTCACGCAGTATTGAAAGAGAGATTGAATATTGACACCGTTCATTCGGAATACGGAATGACCGAACTTATGAGCCAGGCCTACTCATCCGGGAACGGTATCTTCCGCTCCCCGCCCTGGATGAAAATATTGATAAGGGACCCGCACGATCCTCTGGAAATATTTAAAAATCCGGGCAGAACAGGAGGGATCAATATTATCGATCTTGCGAATATTCACTCATGCTCCTTCATAGCCACCGGGGACCTCGGAAGGCTTAACGATGACGGAAGCTTCGAGGTCCTCGGCAGGTTTGATGAGAGTGATATTCGTGGCTGCAACCTTATGTTTGAGTAGTATCCTGAGTTAAACACCCAGTTTGGTGCGGATTTCAGGGGGAATACCGTTCTTGTGGATCATGATAAATATCGTCTTGGCCCTGACGTAGCTTTCCGACATGTTCAGGTATCCGCCTGACTTGTTCCTTTCCGTTCCCCATGAGTTCTTTGTGATGTAATATTTGGTCCCGTTCTGGTCTTTCACAATTCCTGTCACGTGCATGAGGTGATCGTCGGTTGTTGTAAATCCTTCGTATCCAGCCTGGCGGATTTCCTGGGTAACATTTATTTCAGGCACTGGTCCGGTGAAACTGTATGGGTCTCCCGGAGCCTGCTGGCCCGGCATTTTTTCAAACCTGGCCCTGTCGGTTGTGGAGAGATCAGGGCCGGTTGTTACCACAGGGTTTATTGCCACGCCGTTTGCATGAGAGAACCCCCTTTCACTTACATCACCGTCCCAGTTAACGGTATATCCGCTGCTGAGTGAGAAATCCATTATCTCAATCAGTTCATCAATGGTAACGTTGTGGAATTTCTCATGGGCCCAGTTGTCAGGGACCTCAAGCACTCCCTGTGTGTAGAAGGGCCAGTGAGTAAAAGATGTTACATGAACATAGTCGTCGGGATTGATTCCCAGGCCTGCTGCAAATGATTCAGGGGTATAGGTTACTCCCTTATATGTGAAGTATTCCGGCATCTTACCCAGGTAAGTGTCGAGTATTGCGGCGACAATCATGTTATACTGGTCGCTTTCCCTCTTCCTTTGCACGGGTACGGCAGCAACGGCATTTATGAAGGCCTGAAGCTCACCATGGTTATGTGTGGGCGATCCGTAATTGAGGCCGGCATATACCTCATCGGGCACAATTCCTCTGGTACGGTAGATCCTCATAAAATCGTGTGAGAGACTGCCCGGGCCAAGGTTACCCTTGCCCTGCCTCAGGTAGTTGTCCTTCAGGCGGTCGAGGTAGTTGTTCCTTACAATGAACATTTCTGAGAGGTCGTATTCTCCTTTACCCATTCTCAGAAGCTCTGACTCGATAAATGAGGTTGTTGCGAAGCACCAGCAGGTACCTGTGCTGGCCTGGTTCTTAACAGGTGTGGTCTTGAGCTCCACCACTGGGGTGAATCTGTAACCTTCGTCGGGTTTGGTTTCGGCGGCCCTCCTTTGGGCGGAAGCGCCAAAGGTGATCGATAATGCCGCAATAACAAAAAGGGTTTTGAGTTTCATAAAATCGGTATTTGGTTAATAATCTATCTTAGTGTCGGATAAAAAGCTCCCGGTATATGTTCAATCTCCATCGATTTACCGTCAGATCTTATTGATATTACATCGAACCGCGACTCTTTTGTTATGCCGAATAACCTGATATATGATTCAGCGGCGAACAGTATCGAGCGCTGTTTTTCCTTCGATACCAGGTCTGCTGCCAGGAGAGCGGGGAAATTATCGGTTCTTGTCTTTACTTCTACAAAAATGATAAAATCTTTGTTTTCCGCGACAATATCAAGCTCTTTCTTTCCTGATCTCCAGTTATTGTGGCGGATCCTGTAACCTTCCTTTACAAGGTAATCAGCTGCAAGAAGTTCTCCTTTACGGCCAAGAGAATGGGATTCAGCCATACGATTTGAATTTAAGTAAACAACAGACTATCAGATTTCAATCAGTTTATTGCGTAATGCAAAGAGGATCAGGCTCGCCGTGTTTTTGGAGCTGGTTTTCCCCAGCAGATTGGCCCGGTGCTTGTCGACCGTTCGCTTGCTGATGAAGAGTGAATCGGCTATCTCCTGGTTTGAGAGTCCCTCACAGATCTTCTGGAGAATCTCCTTTTCCCTCTTTGAAAGATTGGCCGATTTGGTCTCATTTTCCCGGTGCTTGATCTTCTGGATCACATAGTACAACAGCTCCTGTGAAAAATAGCTTCCACCCTTGTTCACGGTGAGTATTGCTTCCTTTACTTCATTTATATCAGAATCTTTCAGAAGAAAACCTTTGGCTCCGGCGTCGACCATCTTATAATAGTATTCCTCTTCGCCGTACATCGACAGGGCAAGGATACTGATACCGGGCGATATTTTCAGCCCCTGCCTGGTCGCCTCTATACCATCCATTTCAGGCATGTTGATATCCATAAGTGCTATATCAGCATTTGTAGAAGCAATTATTTTGAGAAATTCAGCCCCGTTGGCAGCTTCTCCCACAACCTCGAATTCCGGAAAAGCATTGAGTAGTATTTTGAGTCCGTTGCGGAAAAGCTGATGGTCATCCGCAATTATTATCCTGATTTTTTCCATAGTAACATAAACCTAAATTATTCACGAACCTTGATAAGAGCACTGGTGCCTTTTCCATGCCTGCTTTCCAGTATGAACACGCCCCCGACTGATCTGACCCGGGTTTCAATATTTGACAATCCCATCCCCCGGTTCTCTTCAAAGGATAGTTCATTGGTATCAAAGCCGCGTCCGTTATCGGAGAACTGCAAAGTAATAAATTTTTCGTGTTTGTTCAGTTCAATTTCGATCATTGAGGCCCCGGAATGTCGTATTGAATTGGTAATCAGCTCACAGGCTGAGCGGTAGATAACAACCTCCTTGTCATTCTCGAGCCGGTAGTTATCCATATTGGTCTTAAAATCGATGGTGATGGCTTTTGTCTGGTTTATCTTTGTCGTGAATGCGCCAAGAGCACTTGATAAGCCAAAATTCTGCAACACATGCGGACTCAGGTTGTCGGAGATATCCTTGATGGTGTTGATAGCCTCGTTCACAAGATGATTTGTGTTATTAAGGATCACTTTCCCCGATTCATCCTTTATCCTTTCCCCAAGCGCTGAAAGAGACATTTTCACAGTTGAAAGGATGGGACCGAGTCCGTCGTGAAGATCTTTCGCAAAGCGTTTCTTTTCATTCTCCTCGGTGGTTATTATGGCATTGAGCACTCTGCGCTCGGTTCGCATCCTGTCAACTTCGGCCCGTTTGAGGGAATAGAAGAGCTCACGGATAAGAACAACTCCGACAATAATCATGAAAGAGATCAGCGTTCCCATCCACTCATCTATCATCTGCCATGAATAGCTGGGAGTGCCCCGGAAATACTCGTTGAGCTGTATAATCTTTCTGATTGCCATAAAGGCAAATGACAATGAGAGCATGATCCATGAGAGCCTGTATTTTGTAAGCTTCATGAATCTTAACGAAATAACGGCAGCGATTATCTGCAGTACAATTGAAATGACAAGGGCAATAAGTCGTACCATTTTTAATCAGGGATATTTATTACAAAAATAGAAGTTAATTCAATGCATTTCCTGCTAAAGATCACTTTATATGTTAACTTTGGCTCGTCAGAAAAAGGAGTTATGAACACGCTCTATAATATTGGCATATTGATATTTAAGATGCTTGTGCTGCTTGCTTCACCGTTTAACCGGAAGGCCCGCCTGTGGTTAACCGGACGAAAAGGATGGGAGGAGAGTCTGGCAGAAAAGATAAAACCGGGAGATAAGAATATCTGGATCCATTGTGCCTCGCTGGGTGAATTTGAACAGGGGCGACCGGTGATAGAAGCTCTAAGGGAAAGAGCGCCCCGGTACAACATTGTCCTTACTTTCTTTTCTCCCTCGGGATATGAGGTGAGGAAAGATTATAAGCACGCCGGCTCGGTATGTTACCTGCCTGTTGATACACCGCGCAATGCGAAGAAGTTCGTTCAAATTGTAAATCCCCTGTTTGTCATCTTTGTCAAGTATGAGTTCTGGAACAATTACATATCGGAACTTGGGAAAAAAGATATTCCTTTATATCTTATCTCAGCCATTTTTCGTCAGGATCAGCATTTTTTCAGATGGTACGGAGCTTATTTCAGGGACATTCTGAAACGGGTTACTCATTTTTTTGTTCAGGACGGGCGGTCGGCTGAATTGTTGAAGGGTATTGGGATCGGCAACGTGACCCTGGCCGGAGATACAAGGTTCGACAGAGTTATGCAGATATCAGCTGCGGCAGGGGATATCCCGGTTATCGATGATTTCAGGGGAGGCGGGAAACTGTTTCTTGCCGGAAGCAGCTGGAGGGAGGATGAGGAGATCATAGCAGAATATATCGGCAGGCACCCCGGGAAGCTGAAATGGGTTTTTGCCCCTCACGAGGTCGAAAGATCCAATATCAGCAGACTTGAACGCCTTTTTAAAGTCAAAACGGTCAGATTTTCAGAATACGGTGAGGGTTCATCGGACGCCAGGGTACTGATAATGGATAATGTAGGGATGCTCTCGTCTGCCTACCGGTATGCTTTTGTTGCTGCCATTGGAGGCGGGTTCGGGAAGGGAATTCATAACATACTGGAAGCTGCATGCTGGGGAGTACCTGTATTGTTTGGCCCGAATTACCGGAAGTTTCGGGAAGCAGTCGATCTGATTGAATCGGGAGGAGCTGTTTCGTTCAGTGATTATGAAGGATTTGAGGGTGCGCTTGACCGTTGGATATCAGATGATAATCACTATAGGAAAGCATCTGAAAAGGCCGGTCATTATGTAAAGGAAAATACTGGTGCAACAGGGAAGATAGTGACGTTTATCATGGCTGAAGATATCAACAGACAACACTGATAAGTTGTTAAAAACATAATATTTGATATTAACAGTGTATAATTTAAAGAGATGTAAATTGCGACCTCGGGATTTAACGAAAACTTAATATGGCCTTTCAATTAAATCAGCATGTTATTATAGATTTGCGAAGTAATTATTAATCCTTAATCCAGAATTCCATGATAAGAAATTTCAAACGGGCCTTTCTGATGATGGGCTTTTTATTTGTTTCACTGATGATGTTTGGGCAGGGAGCCACAACATCATCGTTGAGTGGTTTAATTACTGATAACAGGGGGGAATCCCTGCCGGGTGCCAGCGTGGTGGCAGTTCACCAGCCCTCAGGAACCAGATATGCAACCGTGACGGATGCGGCGGGCAATTATCGTATCCAGAACATGCGGGTTGGAGGGCCTTATACGGTTAACGTGTCGTTTATCGGGTACTCCAGTGTCAGCTATACTGATGTTACTCTTAAGCTTGGAGAAACCTATGTTCAGGACGGGCAGCTCACAGAAACGACCACAGCACTCAACGAAGTGGTTGTCACGGCAGGTATGCGCAATACCATTTTCAGCAGCGAACGCTCAGGCACCCAGACGAATGTCGGTGCCCGTGATATAAGCACCCTGCCTACGATCAACAGGAGTATAATCGATTTCACAAAATATACCCCTCAGGCGCAGGGAACATCATTTGGCGGAAGGGATGGCCGTTTCAATACAATCACTGTTGATGGAGCAGCTTTCAACAACAATTTCGGGCTGAGCAGTAATCCGCTACCGGGCGGAAACGCGCAGCCGATTGCCCTCGATGCCATTGAAGAGATCTCAGTTAATGTAGCGCCCTACGATGTGAGGATGTCGCAGTTCACGGGCGCAAGCATAAACGCAGTTACCCGTAGCGGCGATAACGATTTCAAGGCATCGGTTTATACATATCTCAGACCCAAGTCGTTTACCGGGAATACGGTGGACGGAAATGAGGTAGCCGGCGCGAACGACAGGAATTCACAAAATTACGGTTTCCGGGTCGGCGGCCCGATAATTAAGAACAAACTTTTCTTCTTTATCAGCGGTGAATATGAAAAAGAGGATGTTCCCGGAGTTACCTGGAGGCCAAGTACCGATGGCGTGGCAAATCCCGACCTGCAAATATCCCGAACACTGGAATCAGATATGATACTGGTTAAAAACCATCTGATGTCTGCATATAATTATGACCCGGGCAAATACAAGGATTTTGATCCTTTCAGGAACAAAAACACCAAACTTCTTGCACGCCTTGACTGGAACGTTACAGACAATCATAAATTCACACTGCGTTACAATGATGTTGTCGGAACATCTGATCAGCGGACCAATGCCACCAGCGGGCCGCCCAACAACGCACGCAACTCGGGCCGTATATCAAGCCAGTCGCTTGCATTCTCAAATTCATTTTACGGATTTAAGAACACTGTCCGTTCAATCACCGGTGAGCTTAACAGTACGTTTGGAACCAGATTTTCAAACAAACTTCTGGCCAGCTATACCTTTATTCAGGATACCCGGACGAGCAATTCAGAACTCTTCCCTTTTGTTGATATCTGGGAAGACGGCGACCAGTACATGTCTTTTGGTTATGAGCTTTTCAGCTTTAACAACGATGTTACAAACAAAACACTCAGTATTACCAATAACCTGACGATTAATCTCAACAGCCATACATTAACGGCAGGATTATCGTTCGACAGGCTCTTCTTTCGTAACTCCTATATAAGGGAAGGGACCTCCTATTACCGCTACAATTCTGTAGAAGATTTTATTACCGGAGCCGACCCAATCGGTTTTGGCGTTACATACGGTTTTTTTGGAGTTGATGCTCCCGGAGCAATAGGAACGTTTGGCTTTGCAGCCGGGTACCTGCAGGATGAATTCCAGGTTATTCCAAGATTTAAGGTTACTTATGGCGTCCGTCTCGAACTGCCGCTCTATCTTGATGAGATGATTGATAATCCCGCAATTTCAGCGCTTACTTTTGCCGACAACAAAAAGATAGACGTAGCTAACTGGCCGGAGAGCCAGATCATCTTTTCTCCCCGCTTCGGCTTTAACTGGGATGTAAGAGGGAACCGGTCACTCCAGGTCAGGGGAGGATCAGGTCTGTTTACCGGACTGCTTCCGTTTGTATGGTTTACCAATCAGCCTACTAATTCAGGAACAATACAGGTACCCGAAATTGGCTGGGGCCCGGGAAACGAAAATCTGACAGGACTTGATTTTAACCCCGATTACAAGGCGTTTATAGCCAGCCGTCCCGATCTCTTCCCGCAGACACCGGGCACATTGCCCAATAATGCATCTCTTGCTCATGTAAGTAAAGACTTTAAGTTCCCCCAGATCTGGCGTTCCAACCTGGGCCTTGATGTTGAACTGCCGTGGAGTATGATTTTCACCGCCGAAGCGGTCTTCTCAAAAGATATTAACGCAATCAGGCAGATTAATATCAATCTGGCGGCACCCACAGGAACAATGGCCGGACCCGACAACAGGGTCTTCTGGACATCAAGCACAGCAGCAAAGATTAATCCTGCCATAAGTAATGCCATGGAGCTGAGCAACACCGACCAGGGTTATCAGTACTCCCTGACAGCCCAGCTGACCAAGAACTTCAGGAACGGTTTTGCAGGGATGTTCGCCTATACCTATACAATGGCAAAAGATATCACAACCAACCCGGGTTCTGCTGCATATTCAGCATACTCATCCAATACCTCCTACGGAAGCCTTAATTCTCCGGAGCTGAGCTATTCAAACTTTGCAACCCCCCATAAAATAATCGGTAGCGCATCATACCGGATTGAGTATGCAAAGTATTTCGCAACCACAGTTTCGCTCGTTTACCAGGGCTTTCAGACAGGCAGATGGTCATACACCTATTCCAATGATCTGAATGGTGATGGAATATCTTCAGATCTGATGTATATTCCTGAAACAGCCGAGGAAATTAGTTTTGCGGACCATGGAGGAATGACCGCTGCAGAGCAGAGAACAGCCTTCTGGAATTATGTAAACAACAACGATTACCTGAGTAAGCGTAAAGGGGAGTATGCAGAGCGCTTCGGACATATTCAGCCGTGGCTGCACCGCTTTGATGCAAAGATCCTTCAGGATATCTTCGCAAACTTCGGAACAGCAAGGAAATATACCCTGCAGTTCAGTGTTGATTTCCTTAATGTGGGCAACCTGATAAACGACAAGTGGGGAACATACAGCTACAATCCGCTTGCAAGCTATCAGAATGTTCGTCCCCTCACAGTTGTAACAAGAGGCAACTCAACAACAGAACCTGTTTACAGGCTTAATGCAACTTCAATTACCGACTTTGACAATAAGATAAAACTGAGCAAGGATATCAGTACATCGAGTACCTGGGGCTGCCTTGTAGGGCTGAGACTTATTTTTTAGCAGGCAGGTTATAATTTTTCATAATGATAAATGGTGGGGGCGTTGCATGCAACGCCCCTTTTTATTATACCACAATTTATAACTCCCATTTAATGAGGGATTTTATAGCTATATGTAAATTATAAATCTGATATTGAGGATCTTGCATTTTGGTTAATAACTCTTTTGTGAAATGTTAATAAACTTAAAAATTTTGTCTTGCAGGGAGTGGAGTGCTTGTCTAAATTAGCAAATACCCGCTTAAAATATCAGTGGTCGTTTAATCTCATCATAATCAGAGAGTAACAGAATTATTTTTCGTATATGGAAGAGTTATTTGTAAGAGAGGCTGCCATAGCAGAGGAAAAAGAGTCAGGGAACAGCAGGGAAAGTGCTTCGCCAAAAAAGGGAGCAGGGAAGAGTAATCCGGAGGCTGCGGGTATCCCTGAGGAGAAGGTCATTTATTCTCATGATGAGGCCGTTGAGGCAAGTGTTGAATATTTTGGCGGCGATGAGCTGGCAGCCAGGGTATGGGCCAACAAATATGCCCTGAAAGACTCCTACGGGAATCTGTATGAAAAGACACCTGATGACATGCATCGCCGGCTGGCGCGCGAAATACACAGAGTGGAAAAGAAATACATGAATCCTCTCCCCGAAGAGCTGATTTACAGTGTCTTCAAGGATTTCAAATATATCGTTCCGCAGGGAGGACCGATGACCGGCATAGGCAATGATTATCAGATTGCCTCATTATCAAACTGTTTTGTAATTGGAAATGAAGGATCATCCGACTCTTACGGAGGGATAATGAAGATTGACCAGGAGCAGGTGCAGCTTATGAAGAGACGGGGAGGTGTGGGGCACGACCTCTCTCACATAAGGCCAAAAGGGACCCCCGTGCTTAACAGCGCACTCACTTCCACAGGAGTGGTGCCATTTATGGAAAGATATTCAAACTCAACCCGCGAAGTGGCTCAGGATGGCCGCAGAGGCGCCCTGATGCTTTCCATATCGATAAAGCATCCCGACTCCGGTAAATTTATAGATGCCAAACTGGAATGTGGCAAGGTAACCGGAGCAAACGTCTCGGTAAAACTGACCGACGAGTTTATGCAGGCGGTTGAAAATAAAACCACCTTCAGGCAGCAATATCCCATTATTTCAGATAATCCGAAGTTCGTAAAGGATATCGATGCGCTACAGCTGTGGAACAAGATCATTCACAATGCATGGAAATCAGCTGAACCCGGAGTGCTCTTCTGGGATACGATAATAAAGGAGAGCGTTCCCGATTGCTATGCCGATAAAGGCTATGCAACAGTCTCCACCAATCCCTGCGGCGAAATACCCCTCTGCCCTTACGACAGCTGCAGGCTGCTTGCAATAAACCTTTTTAACTACGTAAAGGACCCGTTTACTCCGGAGGCAAGATTTGACTTCGAACTCTTTAAGGAACATGTAGGACTGGCACAGCGGATAATGGACGATATAATCGACCTTGAGCTGGAGAAAATTGATGTGATACTGGCAAAAATCAATGCTGACCCGGAGAAAGAGGAGCTTAAGTTGGTCGAAAGAAATCTCTGGAGTAATATCAGGACGAAATCGGCGGAAGGAAGAAGGACAGGGATCGGAATTACAGCGGAGGGAGATATGCTTGCGGCACTGGGTCTCCGCTACGGCAGCGAGGAAGCAACCAGCTTCTCTGCAGAGGTACATAAAACCCTCGCCCTCGAAGCATACAAATCATCCACATACCTGGCAAAGGAGAGAGGTCCTTTCGCTATTTATGACCCGGAGAGGGAAATAGGCAATCCTTTTATCCTCAGATTGAAAGAGGCTGACCCTGTAATGTATAACAATATGGTGAAGTATGGCCGGAGAAATATAGCGCTGCTGACCATAGCACCTACAGGAACAACAAGCCTGATGACACAGACGACATCGGGCATCGAACCGATATTCTCCACCTTCTACAAGCGCAGGAGAAAAGTTAATCCCAACGATAAGAATGTCAGAGTCACCTTTACCGATGAAGTGGGCGACTGCTGGGAAGAGTTTAACGTCTTTCACCATAAGTTTGTCGACTGGCTCAGGCTTAACGGATACGATCCCAACGAAGTCACACGGATGAGTGATGAAGAGATTGGGAAGATCATAGAAAAATCACCCTGGTACAAGGCAACAGCCAACGATGTTGACTGGATCGCCAAGGTAAGGATGCAGGGGGCCATACAGAAATGGGTCGATCATTCAATAAGCGTTACGATCAACCTCCCTTCGGATGTCAGCGAGGAGCTTGTGAGCGAACTCTATCTCACAGCATGGAAATCGGGATGCAAAGGAGCCACGGTCTATCGCGACGGATCGAGGAACGGCGTGCTAATTGCTCCGGGTAAGAATGAGATAACGATTGAGAGACCGAGAAGACCAAAAGCACTCGATTGTGACATAATAAGGTTCAATATTAATGAGGAAAAATGGGTGGCTTTTGTAGGACTGAAAGAGGGAAAACCCTATGAGGTATTTACAGGAATAGCAGACGACGAGGTCTTCCCAATACCCAAAACAATAGTAAAGGGTAGGATTATCAAGGTAAAGAATGAAGGGACCAAATCGAGATACGATTTTCAGTATACCGACAAATATGGTTATAAAAAGACCATTGAGGGGCTGTCTCATATGTTCAAGCCTGAGTTCTGGAACTATGCAAAGCTGATTTCGGGCGTTCTCAGACATGGCATGCCCATACCCGACGTTGTGAACCTGGTCTCCTCCCTCAAGCTCGACAGCGAATCGATCAACAACTGGAAGAACGGGGTTGAGAGAGCCCTGAAGAAGTATATCCCTAACGGGACCAGGGCCAAAGGTAAATGTATTGAATGCAAATCAGAGAATCTTGTATATGAGGAAGGATGCCTTATATGCAAGGATTGCGGATCGTCAAAATGCGGCTGAGAGACTCATTTTATTACGCCCATCTCCCGGCCTCTCTTTTCGAAAGCTGAAAGTGCCCTGTCAAGATGATGCCTCTCATGTGCCGCTGAGAGCTGTACCCGTATTCTTGCTTCTCCCTTCGGAACCACAGGGTAATAGAATCCGATCACATAAATGCCATCATCCAGCAGTTTTGCAGCAAACTCCTGCGATAGTTTTGCATCGTAAAGCATTACGGCACAAATAGCTGATCTTGTGGGCTTTATATCAAATCCAAGCGCTTTCATACTGGTAATAAAATATTCAGCGTTGGCATGGAGCTTATCCTGAAGTTCATTGGTTTCTGTCATCATTTCAACCATCCTGATGCCGGCAGCAGCTACGAGCGGAGGAATCGAATTGGAAAAGAGGTAAGGGCGTGAACGCTGGCGAAGCAGTTCGATAATCTCTTTCTTCCCTGTTGTAAAGCCTCCTATGGCTCCGCCGAAAGCCTTGCCAAGCGTCCCGGTTATGATCTCAACCCTGCCCTCCAGGTTGTAGAGTTCGGTTACACCCCTTCCTGTATCTCCCACCACACCGGCTGAATGAGATTCATCAACCAACACCATGGCGTTATATTTTTCAGCCAGCCTGACTATTTCATCGAGGGGTGCCACATTACCATCCATGGAAAAGACACCATCGGTGACAATAAGCCTGAACCGTTGTGCCGAAGCCTGCTGAAGCTGCTTCTCGAGATCTTCCATGTCGGCATTCCTGTAACGATACCGTACAGCCTTACAGAGCCTCACACCGTCGATGATTGAAGCATGATTGAGAGCATCGGAAACAATTGCGTCCTCTTCGCCGAGAAGAGGTTCAAACACACCGCCATTGGCATCGAAGCATGCTGCATAAAGTATGGTGTCCTCAGTTCCGAAGAAATCTGCGATCTTTTTTTCAAGCTCCTTATGCAGATCGGTTGTTCCGCATATAAATCGTACCGACGACATACCGTAACCATGTGTCTCGAGAGCCTCTTTCGCAGATTCTACAAGCGATTGGTTGTTTGAGAGCCCAAGGTAATTGTTGGCACAGAAATTCAGGACTTTCTGTCCGGTATCAAGTTTAATCTCTGCTCCCTGGGGGGAGACAATAATCCTTTCATGCTTGTAAAGACCTGCCTCTTTAATCTCGTTAATTACGACATTCAGATGATTTTGAAATTCGTTGTACATATATTATATTTTTGTTTTTAACACAAAATGTCACAAATTGATTTACCCAGCACTCCGCCTTCGCCAAGGCTACGGCGGACAAAG
>CAZWFL010000008.1:0-60367 GCA_964633195.1 uncultured Rikenellaceae bacterium
TTTTTTTTTTTTTTTGGGTGGGGGGGGGGGGGCCCCCCCCCCCCCCCCCCCCCCCCCCCACCCCCTCCTTGAAAACACAATTCCCTGTCATTCTGAGCGAAACGAAGTGAAGCGCAGAACCGAGTTCCGCGATAACGCGGGACGAGCTCACCGGAGGTAATCTCATGCAAATTTCTAATATTATCCGTTTAGTACTGTTACCCTTACAACCTTTCAAAAGTCCTGCGTCCTAATAGTAGAAACTACGGAAAGCTATTATTAACTAAATTCTGCTACTATGAAAACTGCAAATCTTTTTAAAGCCTTGATGATAATATCTCTGGCGCTAATTTTGTCATCTTGCAAGAAGGATGATGAAAAAGGCCTGGCATCAATTAAGTTTGAAGCAAATTATTCAACGACCAAGTCAACCCCCGTAAAAAACAGTAGCACTGTTGGTGTTGTTATTGAAAGCTTTACAATCAACATTGAAGAAATTGAGTTAGAGTTTGACGATGACGACCCAATGTTTGCAACCGACTCTGTTGCCACAGATTATGAGCTTAATGGCCCATTCGTGGTTGATTTAATGAAGGATGGTAATGCTCTTGAAACTACCATTGTAAACAATGTGGAACTACCAACAGCTGCATACGATGAAATTGAGTTTAAATTCAGGGAGAGCAAAATCTTAGTCTCCGAAATGTATGGTAAATCTATACAGATAAAAGGTACGATAAATGGTACTCCATTCAGTTTCTGGTCAGATAATGAGATTGAGGTTGAAGTTGAATTTGAGCAGCTTGTATATCTTGATGAAGCCAGCAGAGCAATATTGACCGTGTCATTTGATTTGGTATCATTATTTAACCCTGCTGTTGGGGGTATAGACATCACGTCTGCCACAGATGGTAACGCGAATGGAATTATTGAAATATACCCCGGAGATCCTGATGGCAATAGTAACTTGGCAAATCTGATATGGGCAAAGGTTGAGCATATAATTGACGTCTTTGAAGATAAATAGGATAATCAGAGTTTTTAAACTTACCAAAAAGTATAGGTTCGGTCATCACGGGATCTGAAGAAGGCATGCGGTAAATGTTCCGTCCGCTCATAGTGTACGAGATCGCGAAACTACAGATAAACAAACTGATACATATTTATTCAACTACATTCCTTTAGAAAGAACAGTATCCATCGAAAAAAATCTTCAAAAAATTACAACCTTGATATCAATTATTCGTCTTATTTAAGTAATGGTTAATGGTATAAATATCAGTGTCATTATGAAAAGTCAATATAATAGATGGTCAGCCATACTTTTTATGCCGCTATTCATCCTGATTGGTGGCTGTGAAAAAAAGGAGTACACTCTCCCGGTTGAGTTTAAATTGAATTTCGCAATTAAAGCCGATGCAATACTTGGTGGCTCCATAACTATTGATGAGTTAGGTTTAGGATTAAATTCCATTGATATCCGTGGCTATAGAGAACAGGGCGAAGATGTTTTTTTAACAAGATATTATGACCAGGGAAAAACCTTCATAATAAAACCCGGATTATCCAATACTACTGAAAAATTTGACATACCCCAAGGCATTTATAACCCTATCTCATTTTCCTTAATCTTTAAGCCCGATGCTGAGGAAAGTGAAATAATTGATGACATGCTTGACTGGCTTGAAGATTTTGAAGAGGATGATTACTTAGAGGAATTACAGGAAGATTTAGGGGATATAATTGAGGATTACCTTGAGGAGATAACCCCCTGCATAATAGTGAAAGGGAAGTTCAATTATAATGGCAGCACGAAACATATTCTTATCGTAGTTAACGACCCGTTAACCTTTCAAATTCTCGGGAAGAATAGAAATGGTGGTACAGAAGCGATTCTCGACAAAAACATTATAAACAATGGCAACTTGCAGCTAAATCCATCCTATTGGTTTTCAGTAATCACGCCTGCAATGCTTAACGATGCATTCTTTGGCGTGATTGACGATGAAGAGTATATCTTTCTAAACAAGTATGTAAATAGTCAAATCTACAGCACTATCTTTAATAGAATGGAGGAGTCAACCATTTTAACAATAAATGAATAGGCAAAAACAATGGTTGGGAATACAAGTGAGGAAGAAACAGAATTGTTGAGAGGTTGCCTTGAAAATGACAGAAGGTCACAGAAGCAGCTGTACACAAAATATTTTAAGACTATGTTTCAGATTTGTCTTTCATATAGTGGTGACAGAGTTGAGGCAAAGGATATTTTGCAGGAAGCATTCATAAAAGTATTTACAAATCTCGAAAATTTTAACTCTGAAAACTCTCTGGAAGGCTGGATAAGACGTATCGTTACCAACACTGCCATCGATTACTTCAGAAAAAGAAAAAGGCTCGTATTTCAGGATGAGCTCCCTGATGAACCAGACGAAGATGAAAGGGGAGGTTTCTCGTTTCAAAACCTCACAAATGACATTATTCTTCATTACATTAAGCAGCTACCCGATGGTGCAAGGGTTGTATTCACTCTTTTTGCAGTCGAAGGGCTACCCCATAAAGAAATTGCTGAAAAACTAAGCATTACGGAGGGGACTTCGAAATCGCAGTATAAAAGGGCAAGGAATCTGCTAAAAAAATGGCTTTACGAATATGAACTCAGCAAGCAATGACAAAAAGCGGGTTTGACACAGAGTATAACAAGTGGCTTCAACAGGTCAATGTTGAGGAAGAAGATGCTGTATGGAGCGAAATACAGGATGAGCTCGATTTTATTGAAACCTGGGATAATATTTCTTCTAAACTCGATGAGATTAAGCCCCGAAAAGGCAGCAAGGTTCCAACTAAATACCTGAAGGTACTCGCTGCTACCGCAGCTATTATACTGATTATGTTTTTGCCAGTCAGATACTTTATTGAGAAGGCAAATCCTCCAACCATCATTTCAGATCTGGGTAACGAAGCGGATGAAAAGAAAGAATTAAAATCAGAAGAGCCAATCCTTTCAGAAACAGTCGAGGAAGAGGTTGAATTAGTTCAAGGGACAGAGATTGAAATTCACCTTTCAGATAACTCCTACTTAAAGTCGTTAGATACTCTTTCCGGCAACGAGCTGACACCAATTACTGTAAGCAAAGAGTCTGAAGATGCAGTTTCGAGTAAAGAGAAGCCGGCCTTACATAGAATAAAAAATTTACCATTTGATGTTAGTATTATTTTAACCAGCAGGGATGTCATTCTAGCCAAACCTATTGAAACGGAATTCAACATTATTTCTGAGCCCATTGAATCTTTAGGCTTATCTGTTAGAGTTGTTGAGGTTGGTTTGGTGTATGGTTACAAAAACACCTGGCTTTTAAACTACGAAACTCTTAATGGTCTAAACCCAAAAAAATTAGGAAATACACTGCCTACCTTCCATCAGGATATTGGGGTAACATCATCACTTGAATTAAATAACCGCCATCTGTTTGGATTGGAGTTTCTCTGGAAATCGGAAGCGGGTCAGAATTACCAGCAGTATATAAACGCAAGTTTTCTGGAGAAAAATATAAACCTTGATTACTTAAAGCTCCAGGCATTCTATATCTGGGACAACAATAGATTTCCGGGCGAGGCAATTGTTGGAGGATACATGGCGAGGTTAACAATGGCCGAAGAGCTGGTAAATGAAATCAGGCTAAACGTTGACGATAGCTATAGCAACCTTGATTACGGTTTACTTGCCGGCTATCAACTTAGTATTGCTTTAAAAAGCAGAATCATGTTTAAACCAGGCATTAGGGTTAGCTACAATCTGGTAAATATTTTTAAGGGTAACGATATTACTCCCAGCTATTTTAAGAGAACTAATAACCTTTCTGCAAGCTTTAATATATCCATTTCATATGGGTTTTAAAATATTTTAAAAAAAATCCATATTCTTTTACCACCATTCAAAAATCTTGCGTCTTACCTGTAGAGACAAAGGAAAACTATGTTTAATTAAATTCTACTATAATGAAAACACTAAATCTATTCAAAGCCATAATAATGATTTCATTTCTGGCATTCTTATCATCTTGCGAGAAGGATGATGGCCTGCAGGATGGCAACACTGCCCTTAAATTTAAAGGGATTTATAATCTCAGCATGCAAACCAAGAGTTCTGCGCTAAATGGAGTTGCGATTGAAACGTTTACCATCAACATCGAAGAAATTGAATTCGAATTTGATGACGACAACAATAACAACGGGCTTACTTATTCAGAGATCAAGCTCAAAGGACCTTATGAAATTGACCTTGTAAAAGATGGACAGGGCAGGGTGGTAACCCTTATCAATGATTTAAACCTGCCTAAAAAAGGATATGATGAAATAGAGTTTGAATTCGATAAAACTGAGAATCCCATTTCTGATATGTATAAAAAGACAGTCCTTATAAAAGGTACCATCAATGGAACACCCTTCATTTTCTTTACCGATGAAGAATTTGAAATGGAGATTGAATTTGAAGACCCTGTTGACCTGTCAGAAGTGGAAAGTGCCATCATCATGGTTTCCTTTGATGTGCAGGCACTCTTCGACCCGGCTCAGGGCGGGATAGATATTGCCACTGCACAGGACAGAAACGGAAACGGTATCATTGAAATTTACGAAGATGACCCTGATGGTAACGAAAAGCTGGCCGAGAAAATAGAAGACCGCCTGGATGATATTATCGAAGCCTTTGAAGAAGAATATGATAATTAGAGCCTGAACAGACTAAGACAACCAGGTTCGGGGACATACCCGAACCTGGTTATAGTTTGATTAAATGGGATGAATGGTTTATGCATTCGGTCTGGCACGCAGGAAAGTGTGTAACGTGGGATAAAACCTCTGCCCAGCAGTTCCAACTGGTTACACCCCCAGCCGTTGGCAGCAATAAAAAGAAGCAAAAGCCGATTTGATTTAAAGTGTGAAAATAAAATAAAAGGATGCAATAGATCATACCATCGAAATAGAGATAGAAATGGAATAAGCTTTGATAACAAATTACAGCATATGTAAAAACCCAAAAACTATAAACATCATGAAAAAACTGTCAGTTTACACGATTGGTATTTTTATAATCTCACTATTCCTTGTTTCCGGATGCAAAAAAACGGATGAAGAAGCTATTGGAAAATGGATAATCGGAACATGGGATTTAGACAGATATGTTCAACAAAATTTCAAAGATGGAGTTTTGCAAGGTGAAAGTGAAAGTTTGAATCAAGGAAAAGTTAAGTTCAGGGATGATGGTACAGGAGAAGATATAGGAGGCAATTTCATTGGGGGTGAATTTGAATGGAGCAATACGGATATAAAACTAACTCTCATAACTGGTGCTGGTACTACTATATATGATATTGAAGAATACTCTAAATCTAATTTTGTTTTTAGTCTTACAGATGTGAATGGGAATGATAAATTTGTTGAACGCTGGTATCTATCAAAGTAACCTGCTGATAAGGAATCACTGCAGCCAATCCCCCATGAATGAATTAAAAGGTATGACCTTGCGATTGACGAGCGTCGGAAAGTGTGAGTGTGAGTGTGAGAACAGGAATCGAACCTGAATGTCACCCCTATCATTGCACAGAGCAAATTCGAACTGTCAGCTGACTTCGGCGTTCCTGAATATGCCAGCTTAAGAATAAAATACGGTGAGCAACTCCGGGCGGGGGAGCGGAGGGTGCCGTTACGTTAATCAGTCATGTTGAATTATTTCTTATCTTGCAGATTGGTTAATTGTTACGGTTCGACCTAATTGAATCTTACCAGAAAATAGACTGAGGCTTTGTTTTTTTTATAGGTATATTGGGGGCACAACAATTATAAGCCCTTCAGGTGCAGGCATACTTTTAAAAAATAAAAACCTTATAAATGGTTAATTTTCCGCCATGGGTATTCAGGGCTCTGTACTGGTATCTTGATAAGCTGGATAAGCATAATCATCTGATATTCATGAATTACGGATATTCAGAACCCGGGATTGTGGTTCCTTTAGATCAAAAAGATGAAGTAAACCGTTATTCTGTACAGCTTTATCATCATGTGGCCGAAATGGCAGATTTAAAAAATAAAGATATTGTTGAAGTCGGATGTGGTCGTGGCGGAGGCCTTGAATATATTACCAGGACCTGCTCTCCCTTCTCCGCTATAGGAATTGATCTGGAAAAAAGTGCCATAAGATTCTCAAATAAGAATCATAATCATAGTAACCTTTCTTACATCACAGGCAATGCCATGGATCTTCCTTTGGAGGATAATTCCTGCGATGTCATTTTAAATGTTGAGTCATCTCATCGTTACAGGTCCATGAAATGTTTTATCAATGAAGTGAACAGAGTTTTGCGCATCGGGGGTTTTTTCCTCTTTACTGATTTTCGTTTAGATCACGAATGGCCAGGATTGATCGAACTTATCAGGAATTCAGGCTTAAAAGTAATATCAGAGAGAGATATAACACTATATATATTGCATTCACTGGATTTGGACTCTGAACGCAGAGTATCTCTTATTAAACGATATGTACCAGTGATCCTGCAAAAAGGACTTTTGAATTTCTCAGGTTCCAAAGGTA
The DNA here is from genome assembly GCA_964633195.1 of uncultured Rikenellaceae bacterium. Taxonomy (GTDB): domain Bacteria; phylum Bacteroidota; class Bacteroidia; order Bacteroidales; family VadinHA17; genus LD21. Next base: position 6,569 of record CAZWFL010000008.1, read on the forward strand.
CAGAAACTTATGACTATTTTCTGACCCGTACTTTTACTTATAAGTCTTTTGCTCTGCAAAAGTAAGATTGCAGCGACCATCCCCGGAAAATGCTTTCGTGAATTCGTAAATCCGATCTTTTCAAAACGCCCGGCATCGACAAGCTCCGGAAAAAGAAATTTCTGGATCCCTTCAGAAAGAAAAACAAGGCCGACAATCAATCTCGGCAGAATTGACCTGTAATCATCAACTGCAGTAAAAACAATACTTTGAATTTTCTTCATGGTCTTAAAATTTTAAATAATTCCTGCACCCAAAGCAATTGCAATTAAAAACAGCATTATTGCCACTAATACCTGAACGAACCGTAAAGTAATTTTTTTTAGCAATTTATTCCCGATAAATGCTCCAAATATGGCTGCCAGGGTTGCCGAGATAATTAGTAACAGATGTTCATGTAAATTTGTGTCTTTAAACCGTGATGCATAGACTGAAAGTCTTGTAAAATCTACCAGAGATGCAATAATAACACCTGTTGCGATATATGCTTCTTTTGTCAGTCCGCTCTTAATAAGGAATGCGCTTCGGATAGCACCCTGAATTCCGGTCAGGCCGCCAAAAAATCCACTGAGAACCCCGCCCAGTGCAAGTTTATTCCTGCTGAACTGAACTTTCTGCACCGATGGCAGAATTTCACTCATAGAAAAGATAATCAATAGTACGGCTATAATAAGTTTTACAGGAGTAATTTCAAAATTCTTATCCCATAATTGATATTCAAGAAGAGAAGGCATCCTGGTTATTCTGAGCAATAACCATGCACCGGCAAATGATGCCAGAACTGCCGGAATGCCAAACTTTAACAGAACCTCTTTATCTGCCCTTTTCCCAACAAGTGACATTTTAAACAAGTTATTGGAAAAGTGTACCACTCCTGTTAAAGCAATCGCAATCTCTATTGGAAAGAATATGGCAAAGACGGGCATTAGAATTGTTCCGAGACCAAATCCTGAAAAGAATGTTAAGATGGCTGTCAGAAAAGCCACCAGGCAAAGAACAATCAGTTCCATCCTGTTTTGTTTAAATTAAAACATAATTACCTTATATAATGTTCAGGCATCCATTATTTTTTTTCCTGTTGCGACACTGCCTGTTTTAGTTCAGCCTGTTTTGTACGTCTTGCCAGCTACCTGCGGAGTTAACAATCTGAAGTATTCCATAACGGAAAGTGTATCCTGCCCAACCCGCAATATATCAGGATTTAGTTCAGTTTATTCCCGATTTTCATTCCAAAATAAAGTGTTCGGGGTAATAAAGGACCATACATATAAGCAGGGTCACGATTAATGCCTGAATCAAAATCCGACTGATAAGAATTAAATATGTTCTTCAATCCGGTAAATAGTTGCAGGGCAGCACCATTAAGTTTTATATTGTATTGAAGTTTAATACCGAGATCAAAGAAAGGACTTGATTCCCGTAATTCACCTTCATCAGGATCCGTCCGGGGCCCGAAATATGGTATTAACATTTTTCCGGTATAGGTTCCGGTAGCAGACAGGCATAAACTACTGACAGGATTCCAGTCCATGCTAAAGTATCCATAATCCGCCGGAGTACGAAAAAATCTTCTTGTACTGAATTCCTGGTTAAGGTCGTATTTGCTTGATTGGACTGTAAACCCCGATAGAAAGGAAAATCCTTTTAAAGGTCTGACCCTGAGTTCCATATTCAACCCTTTAACAACAGCACCATCTTCTGCATTCATCCTTGTATAGAGTACCCTGCCTGCCTCATCAGGAAGGCCGATCTCATTTACAAAGGGATCTTTCAACCGCGTATAGAACCCCTCAATAAGAAAGCTTGTCGATACAGTTCCAATCAGCCCGTTGAAATCCAGAGAAGTCATGATACTGTGACTCGTCTCCTGTTTAAGGTCGGGATCATTTACATTTATAACCTGTCTGGAGCCCGAAGTCTCGATATGGAGGTCTTCATCAAAAATCTGCGGGGCCCTGTATCCCTGCGAATAGCTTATCCTCGACTGGAGTGATGGATGCACTTCATACATAAGACTTACCCGGGGACTGAAAACAGTTCCTCTTTTCGCTTCATTGTCATTTGCTTTATCTATGATTCTATAATTATCCAGGCGGGCGCCAAATCCGAGCTTTAACCTGTTGATCTTCAAATCATATTGCAGGAAGGCGCCCGGAGTAACCGATACCTGGTCAGAGACCAGAGTATTATCTGTTTGAGGGACACTTACAATGGAATCGTTTATAATTACTGCGTTATCATAGTCAGGATAACCAAGTTTTATATCATCAAGTACACCTCCCGTAATCTCAAGTCCGGCAATTAGTGAAGAATTTCCCAGGAAGGCTTTATACTGTATCCCTGTATTGTACGAAAGATCTTCTGACCTGCCATAACTGTTGAGAGACCGGTTGGCCCCATAGTAGGAATCACGCAAAAGATGCTGAGCTGAAGCAAAGAGAGTTAAAAGATCATAATCCCTGAAATATTGCTCGAATGTAACTGCTCCGGTTTTTATATCATGTTTTACTGCTTCAGCAACATCTCTCTCATGAAGTGGATACTCCTGCATGTTACCTCCGTTTCTTTCCTCTTTGATATTGAAAAAATCGATCGTTATTTTGCTTCTTAATCCAAACCTGTGAAAAAGACGGGTTCCGATTGTTAAATTACTCATCGGTGCCAGTTCGGAAAAGGAATCATTATCTGCATCAAATATTTTTCTTTCACGCGCAGATCCGTAAAGGGAGATACCTGTTTTAGCATCATTGGAGACAAGTGATGTGTTAAGGTTAACTATGTTATCGGGAGCCAGGCCCCCGGAACCCTTAAGACCAATGCCGGCAAGGCTGGTGCTTATTCCTGCCTCGTAGCTGTTTGATATCGCTTCCTTCAGTATAATATTAATTGTGCCTGCGATCGCATTACTGCCATAAAGTGCAGAACCCCCTCCTCTTATAACTTCAATTCTCTCTATCATATTTACGGGGATCAGTTCAAGACCATATACTCCGGCAAGGCCGCTGAAAACAGGGCGACTGTTGATCAGTACCTGTGAATACGGACCTTCCATACCATTCATGCGAACCTGGGAGAATCCACAATTCTGGCAGTTATTCTCTATTCTGAGTCCCGGAGAGAAGGTTAAACCTTCAATCAGCGCTACTGACTGGGCAGAAGAAAAGAGCCCCGGAGAGAGTGTATTAACAATAGTGACTGATTCCGTTCTCTTCATTTCGGATCTGTCTGCTGTAATTACTACCTCTTCAAGGCCAAAAATATCTTCTTCAAGATTAAAATTGACCTCTATTGTTTCTCCTGCCTTTACGGTAATCTCTTTCTCGAGAGGTTTGAAGCCGACTGCCTGTGCTCTGATAATATGAGTGCCAACAGGCAGGTTTATCAGCATATAATGACCGGTCTCATCGGTATTTATTCCGTAAGTTGTGCCTTTAATACTTATGGTTGCAAAAGGAATATGATCGCAGTTACATGTGACATGACCAAAGATATTGGAATCCGTTCTTTTCTGGGCTAAAAGAACCGGGGTATAAATAATTATAATAATCAATACCCAAAAATATTTTTTCATAAAACTAACTTTCTGATTTACATTACACAATCTGATTAATATGTCGCAAATGCAACATATGGGAGAAGTATTGGTGCTCCTCAGAGCAAGATCGTATGTGAATTAAAAAGTCGGAGCCCGCGGACGACAGGCACGAATGAGGTTTAAATTGGAAATAACCGGGTTATCCTGGTCTCTTAACAGGATGCCAGGACTAATCTGTATTATGGTTATTCCTATAAATAAAATGGGAGCAGTAGTTACAAGATCCGAAATAAACTGAATGAGTAAAAACCCGCTCTTCGAATGTTTATGCTTAACCGGGTCTTCTCCTGATTGTGACTTATAAGGATGGGAATGAACAACCGTAATTCCGTCAATTATATGGGTGTGATGGAAAAATGTAACCGAACCAAAATAACTGCAAAACAGGAATAAAAGGAGAAATCCGACTGATTTCCTGTATGTTACTCTGGCTAAGGTTCTATTCATAAATGATTAAAATTCGGACTAAAATTAACCAAATTTCAATATTTGTGTTCAGTATTAAAGAATTTTAACTATCTGTACCCTGACAGTATCAATTTTTTATTTTCGAATCTTAATATAAACTGAATATTTATTTTTTCAAATATTGTTAGCATATATTTCCACGGCAGATTGTATCTGGAGCTGAATGAGGAAATGGCTTCAACCATTGATTCTTTGTCAATTCTGATGCCCCTTTCACCGACAAGAGTAAAATCCCTGCCATGGGTTTCATAATAGAAAAACGAGGCTGAGTCATACCCGACGAACAGAACGCTATGGGGTGAGAACACATTTTTTGATGGTTCTTTCCATCCCTCCGGTCTTGGAAAATACTCAGATTCAATAGCATATCTGATCGTCATTGCAGAATTCCATGCAATTCTGACAGGATAATCCTTTGATAAATACTGCCTGATATTATCAATCAACAGGTCCATATTATCAATAACAAGATACTGGTATTATTCGTAGGCTTCTCATTTCACATATGTTTAATTCAATACGGTTTTCGAGTTGCCTTTCCCAAAATTCTGAAATTTCTATCTGAAAACAATATGGCTCTCTTTAAATACAATGGTATCAACCCTGCCCTCTTCTGTTTTGCTCATACCTGCTAAATAATCCTCGTTTATCATGTTGTTGACCGCTCCCGAAATGAAGATGCCGGTTAATTCTTCAGAGAAATAGGAATTGCCCATGTAACTGGTTATATACAAATGCACCTCATTATTGGCCTTCCTGATATACAAGGGTCTCAGATAATAAACTTTCTCTCCTCCCGGGGGAATCGGCTCCCGTTTTAGTATTTCGGGTCTGCACTTATGCCTTGGATCCTCACTGTATGAATAGGAAATTATAGTGTCCTGAACACTTGCAATATGGTAATCCTCCCGTTTTCTGAGAACAAATTTAATGGTTTTCCTGTCTGCAGGGTTGATTGAATTAAATATGACTTCACCGCTGGTCTCTGTCTGAAAAACCAGGTCAATATTAAAATCATCAAATGAATTTATGTCTTCTTCAAATGAATATATTTCTCCGCTTCCCGGGATTTTAAGAAAATGATTTCTTATACGCTGCGTAAATTTACTGATCTCCGTATCATCGGCCACTTTGCCGGTTTGAGTGTACATCATTATTTCCCCGCTGGTAAATTCCTGCCTGGTGAACTTATTGGGATTTTCACGTTTCTCCGAACAGGAAAACACAAACAGGCTCAGGCATAAAAGAGTTAAGAGCGAATCTTTTGACCTCATATTTTAATCGTTATCATCAATAATGTAAATTAATTGGATTCTCCGGAATTCTTAATTACCCTGAATTCGGCTGTCTGACCTGTCAGGTTGTACGGAACCGGCCTGTCGGGGGGAAACTGAGCCGATCTTCCGCAGTATCATCTGTGCCTCAACAGGGAAGGACACGATGTATTCTTCAATTGTTCTGATCATAGTTTTTATTTGCCCGGCTTATTGTTGAATCTATTTAATGTTAAAAGAAAAAAATAATCCTCATATTTACAACGTCTTAATCAAGAATAATGATCAGCAAACGCCTTTTTGTATCTGAAAGTATATTGATTGCACTGCTTGTTGCAGTGGTTCATCTGGCCGGCACTTCCTGTTCCAGGAGACTTGTACCTGCATCTTTCTCCAATATTGAAAGCAGGTCTGAGGAGAAAAAACTGAAAGAATTCATGGCCGGGGGCACTGAAAAAGCAATCAGCACCGGCAGGGTTACTCCTGATGCAATAATAAAAACCGCTGAAAAATACCTGGGTGTGCCTCATTGTATGGGAGGAACGACAATTAAATGCATGGATTGCTCGGGTTTACTTGTTACTGTTTTCGCTTCTCATGGAATTCGTCTGCCTCATAATTCCGAAGAACAGGCCAGGCATGGCAGGATCATTAACGGGATTAGTCAGCTGCGCAGGGGAGATCTTGTGTTTTTTATAAGATCATATCAGACAAGTCGTTTCATCACCCATTCGGGCATATACATCGGCAACGACAGGTTTATTCACGCCTCCTCAACAAACGGAGTGACCATCACTTCGCTGAACGATCCCTGGTGGAATGAAAAGTTTATTTTTGGAACCAGGCTTTTTTAGTTTATATGAGTATCCGGAATCAATAATATTCATTTAATATTTGTTTCTATTCTACATGTACTCATCCCCCAAGCCTTCGCCGAAGCTTCGGCTTGCAAAGCCTGCCCCCTTCTCTATTTCATAAAGAAGGGGGAGTGTATTTAATTGCATATCAGATATTTCCCCCTCTTTACGAAGTAGAGAGGGGGAAAGCCTGAACGAAGTGAAGGAAGGGGGTGAGTACATGAATTCATAGAGTTGAATTTTAAGCACTTAGTATGTTTTATTAATTTTAACCGATACTCATTTTAGTTTATATAAACTGCCGGCAATTTTTACTGTCGCAGTACACATCTGGTTGTATAATTCTGCGTATACAGAATGCCATTGACCACTGCAGTCTCAGTTCCTGAACTTGCCTCTTCAAAATCATCCACCTGCTCCGGAGTAGCATCACACAATTCAATATCAACTGTGGACACTGACGGATAACCATCTACCGGTACATCTGTGGTAATCACGTATGTTATAGTACAATCGTAGCAGATGCGGTTGTCTTTCTCCTGACAGGATAACAACAGAACAAAGATTACCAAACTAATGTATTTCATATTATTGTATTATCTTTCAATGCCGTTCAAATAACAAAATTACCATAATCTGAATCAAAAGCCAAACCGATGAAAATATCCGCCTGCGGACTTGTTTGCGAAGATTGTGAGTTCTTCAATAAAACATGCACCGGGTGTTACAATGTCAAAGGCTCAACCTTCTGGGCTGTTGAAATGATGCCGCAAAATGTATGCCCTTTATTCAATTGCTCCGTTAACGAGAAAGCTTTTATTAACTGCGGGGATTGTCCGGAACTGCCCTGTAAAATGTTTCTTGAAATGAGAGATCCGAACCTTTCAGACAAGGAACACGAAGAAAATATCGTTAAAAGAGTGGCCTTGCTCAAAGGAGCCTGACATACAGTATCTCCACTCAGGTTTTCAGGGTACTTTCAAGCACCTCTTTGCCGAAGGCCATGCATTCGTCCCGCTTCAGATTATCGTATTCCTTTATGCCTGCCATCTGTTGCATCTGCTTACGCACTTCCGGCTCCATCAGCCCGAAAGTTATCCTTCCGAGAAATACCTTTGAATGAAGGCCGTCAACCTCACATATTTTCGCCAGGTGGTCATCTATCATTGCTTTCTTCTGCTCCGGACCAACAGGTCTCATCATATTTCCGCAGACTGCGAAATAGCCCCGAAGCCTGGACTTCAAGATATTCCTGTTCTTCCCGAGGTATTCTTCCAGTAGCGGTGAAATTTTTCCCGCCCTGATCGCCCCTCCAACGATCAGATGTTCATATATTGACAGATCCGGATTTTCCCTTACATCGAATACATTTGCTATTCCGTCCATTCCCTCGGAGATCCACACCCCTGCATCGCGGGCCGATCCGCACCATGTGCCGTAGAGAACAGCCCATTTTTTGTCCGATGGATTTGGATAATATTCAAGAGCACCGGCCCTTTTGGGAAATAAGAAGGCTGTTAAACCCAGGATGGCTGTCTTTATAAAAGTTCTTTTTTCCATTGTGTTCTTTTATTGGTTTATGCAAATATAATGTTAGCGGTGAAACAACAAAATATTAACTTTTGGGGATGGTCAGATTTAGGGAAATAATTTCTTAAACAGTGGTATTGTTTTGCTTCTTTTTCCCATATTTGGTATCATAAAACCTGATAAGATGACCGCAGAATCAAAAACAGTGAGTTCCCCCCTGCCCGGCAGGATAACCTCGGTTGATTTCTTCCGGGGTTTCACAATGTTCATGCTGGCCGGAGAGGCCACAAGACTCTATTCACACCTGCGCAAATTCGACAGCAGTGTGGTGAGCTTCATAGGCACCCAGCTCAGCCATCACGAGTGGCACGGCATGTATTACTGGGATCTGATACAGCCTTTCTTCATGTTCATCGTTGGTGTTGCCATTCCTTTTGCTGTGGTCAACAGGCTGAAAAAAGGACAAACAATGAAGGAGATAACCCTTCACGCCTTTAAACGTTCCTTCCTGCTCCTCTTTTTCGGATGGGGTTTATATTTCGTCTCTGCCGGTAAGCTGGTATGGAGGTTCCAGAATGTCCTTGCACAGTTAGCAGTCACATACCTCGTGGCATTCCTGATAATGCACAAGAGTTTCAGATTCCAGCTGATATTTACTCTTGCCATTCTCCTGTTTATTGATCTTGCATACCGGTTCTTTCCCGTCGAAGGCTTCAATAACCCCTGGGTCAATTATGAGAATCTGGGGGCGTGGTTCAATAACACTATCGAAGGAGTCGGGAAATCAAGTGAATGGGCAACACTCAATTTCGTTTCAACCACCGCCCATACGGTATGGGGTGTATTGTGCGGCAAACTTCTTATGAGCGATAAACCTGCAAAGGATAAAATCAGGACCATGCTGATAGCGGCCGTAGCGGCGCTGATTGTGGGCTATTCCCTCGACCTGCTCAATATCACTCCTATAATCAAGAAGATAGCCACATCATCATTCGTTTTTGCCAGCGGAGGCTGGACTATTCTTGCTCTTTGCTTCTGCTACTGGCTTATTGATGTTAAAAAGCTTTTCCGCCGTGGCTCGCAATTCTTTATCATTGTAGGGATGAACAGTATTTTCATCTACCTCTTTTTCGAGGTAGGAGGAGCCAGCTTCATTAGCAGGATAGTCAATCCCTTCAGCAACCTTTTATTCACGTGGGCAGGGGAACAGGCGGTGGCAGTTATAACCAGTACAGTTGTGTGGGCAGCGCTCTGGTATCTCTGCTACTGGCTGTATAAGAATAAAATATTCATTAAAATATAAATTACCAAATAGTTAACAACAAATAAATTTATAACATCTGATGAGGAGATTCCTGATATTTTTTGTCCTGGCCTGCCTTTCAGCCTACTCGAATTCACAGACCCGGAGACCTCTAACAATTGATGACCTTACAGGCTGGAACAGGATAACCGAAAGAGCCATCTCGGATAACGGGTCACTGGCGGGGTTCGTTTACGAGCCATGGGTGGGTGATCCGTCAATAAAGCTCTTTGACAGCGGAGGCTCTGAAAAGGCATCATTGCCCCGTGCCTCAGGTCTTACCATCACCTCCGATTCCAGGTTCATGATCTTTACCATAAGACCGCCGTCAGAAACAGTTAAGGAGCTTAAGCTTAAAAAGACCCGGCAGGAAGAAATGCCGATCAACGCTCTTGGCATTTATGATGTATCAAAGGGCACGGTTGACACTGTCAAAAGGCTGAAATCTCACAAGGTTCCATCCAAATGGTCCGGATGGATTGCCTGGCAGTGCGAGCCGGCACCGGTCCGGCAAACAGCCTTAAAAACAGATACGTTGAAAAAAGAAGGAACAGGCAATCAGGCCGATCAGAAAAAAACAAAGATCGAATCGGCCGATAATGGTTATCATCTTCAGATACGAAACCTGGACAAGGGCGTTACCGACACGGTTAAGTATGTCACCGAATATCTCTTTGCAGAAGAGAGCCCGTTCCTGTTATGTGCAACAACAGGTGATGAAGATAATACAGAGCCGGGTGTGATCCTTATCGATCTGCACAATGATAATAAAAGTTTGATCTACACTGGCAAAGGGAAATACAAACAGCTTGCAATCTCAAAGAAGGGTGACAGGGCTGCCTTCATAGTTTCGACTGATGAAAAGGACAAATCTGGCAACTCATGGTCACTCTGTTACCTTAACGGAGCCGGCACTGCTTCAGTCGTGGCAGGAAGAGCCACACAGGGCATACCGGCTGACTGGATCATCAACGAGAATGCCCGTCTTGCCTTCGGGGAGAAGAGCGGAAGGCTCTTCTTCGGCACATCTCCTGCATACAAGCAGAGAGATACAACAATCCTCGACGAGGATCGTCCCGTAGTTGACGTATGGCATTATGCCGAAGGCAGGCTTCATACCGTACAGACAGTCAACAGGGCGCGTGATCTGAGGAGAAATTTTATGGCAGTTTACGATGGTAACAACGGCAGGATAGTACAGCTTGGCACCGAAACTGTACCCGAGATACAACTCATTGAAGATGGCGACTCAGATATGGCTGTGGGATTATCGAACCTCCCGTATGAACTTGAATCGATGTGGGAGAGCTCTCCGCTGAGATATGATATCTGGCTTGTTAACATGACTACCGGAGATTTGAAACAGCTCAGACACAATTATCGAGCACGACCGCGCGTCTCACCTGCGGGAAAATACCTTTACTGGTATTATGCTGTCGACAGCTCATGGTATGCTTATAATATCACCGCGGGGATTGAAGTCAGACTTACCGACCCCTCCTTCCTCCCCTGCCATAATGAGCTGGATGACACACCCGGGTATCCGGGCTCCTACCCGGCCGCAGGATGGCTGAGAGATGACTTAGCTCTGCTTATTCACGACAGATATGATCTCTGGTCGCTCGATCCTGACAATAAAAGGAGTCCTGTGAATATTACCCTGAACGGTCGTACCTCCCGGATATCATACAGACTTATTGACCTCGACTATGAGAACGAATATATCGATCCTGCATCCAGGCACTATTTGAGCGGTTTCAATGAACCAACAAAGGGAAGCGGCTACTACTCGGCGGACCTGCGAAAAAAAAGTCCTCCCGTGTTGCTCACGGGAGGTGACTTCAGGCTGGGAACGCCTGTTAAGGCAAAAGAAGGGGATATGCTCCTTTATACGCAGGAAACCTTTAAAATGTTTCCTGATTTCCTGATTTCTGATCTTACGTTTAAAAATCCCAGGCGGCTGACCGATGCAAATCCACAGCAGAAGGATTATCTGTGGGGCAGTGCCGAGCCTGTCAAATGGGTCTCCCTCGACGGCAGAGAGATCGAGGGACTGCTCTATAAACCCGAGGGTTTCGATCCATCGCGCAAATATCCCATGATAGTCAATTTCTACGAGAAAAGCTCTTCGGAGCTATACAGTCACAGGATACCCGAGGCACACAGATCAACCATCGATTACCATTATTACACAAGCAACGGATATCTTGTTTTTAATCCCGATGTCCATTATATAACCGGTTACCCGGGGCAGAGCGCATTTAACTGTGTGATGCCCGGAGTAATGTCGCTTATTGACAGGGGTTTTGTTGATAAAAAGAGGATAGGGGCCCAGGGGCACAGCTGGGGTGGCTACCAGGTGGCCTACCTTGCCACCCGTACGGATCTTTTTGCCGCCATTGAGTCGGGTGCTCCCGTGGTGAACATGTTCAGCGCATACGGGGGTATCAGATGGGAGACCGGGCTGAACCGGTCGATGCAGTATGAATACCAGCAGAGTCGTATCGGAGGTACAATCTGGGAGAAACCCTATCTCTACTGGGAAAACTCACCTCTCTTTGCCATGGACAAGGTTACAACACCTATCCTGATAATGGCCAACGATCAGGATGGCCATGTGCCCTGGTGGCAGGGAATAGAGTATTTTATTGCATTACGCCGGCTCGGAAAGCCTTCATGGCTACTCAACTACAACGGCGAACCTCACTGGCCGCTTAAGATCCCCAACAAAGTGGACTTCCAGAAACGGATGGCGCAGTTCTTCGGACACTACCTCAAAGATGAACCTATGCCACAGTGGATGAAGGAGGGGGTCCCGGCCACTGAAAAGGAGTTTACACTGGGATATTAAAGAATATTAATAAACAATCCATCAATATGAAAGATTTCGAATTCCATAATCCCGTAAGGATCTTCTTCGGAAAAGACCAGATCTCAAAAATTATCCCCCACATACCTAAAGACAGCAATATAATGCTGTTATACGGAGGGGGAAGCATCTTTAAGAACGGAGTTTATGACAGACTGAAAGAGGTACTGAAGAACTTCAAAGTAATTGAATTCGGTGGCATTGAGCCTAATCCCTCGTATGAAACCTGTATAAAAGCCGTGGAAATAATCAAAGCTGAAAATATCGGCTTTCTGCTTGCGGCAGGAGGCGGGTCGGTGATCGATGCCACCAAGTTTATTGCGGCAGCTGCCAGATATTCACTGGGCGATCCGTGGAACATCCTGGCAAAGAAAGCACCCGTTATGAGTGCCCTGCCTTTTGGCTCTGTCCTTACTCTTCCCGCAACGGGAAGTGAGATGAACAAAAACTCTGTGATCAGCCGCAAGTCGACAGGAGAGAAGCTTGCATTCGGGTCGGTCCACACCTTCCCGCGCTTTTCCGTCCTGTCTCCCGATGCCGCGTCAACTCTCCCTAAAGAACAGGTGGCTAACGGTATAGTGGATGCCTTCGTGCATGTCCTTGAACAATACCTTACCTATCCGGTCAATGCACCCCTTCAGGACCGTTTCGCAGAGGCCATATTGTTAACCCTCATTGAAGAAGGACCTAAGGTTTATGCAAATCCGGCCGATTACGAGGCTATGGCCAACCTGATGTGGAGCGCTACCATGGCCTTAAATGGTCTTATCGGCTGCGGAGTACAGGGTGACTGGTCTGTTCACTCCATCGGACACGAGCTGACGGCATTTCACGGTATAGATCACGCAAGGACCCTGGCAATTGTTCAGCCGGGACTCTGGAAAGCTTTGCGTGAAGAGAAGAAAGAGAAGCTTCTGCAGTACGGGGCCAGGGTCTGGAACATAAACACAGGCACCGACGACGAGAGGATTGATGCCGCCATTCAGAAAACCGTTGATTTCTTTGAATCGCTTGGAATTAAAACCCGACTGAGTGATTATGGTGTCGGTCCTGAAACCATCGACAGGATCGTTGAAAGATTCGAAGAGAGGAAATGGCTCAATCAGGGCGACAGGGGATTGACAACTCCCGAAATAACCCGTAAAGCGCTTGAAAAACAACTGTAACTCTCCTCGTCACGAAAAATCACCAAGGCTGTAACTGATCTGAAGAACTCATCGGGATTGCCGGCCGGAACCAGGGTGGAGATAAGGATCCCTAATTAAGAGACAGTTTTTACTATGAAAGAGAAATTCAGGGTTATGCTGGTGGATGATGAGCAGGTGGCTATCGACTACCTGGGTTCACTTCTCGCGGAACACCACCCCGGACTTGAGGTGGTTGGGAGTGCTGTCTCTTCGGCAGAAGCGCTTGAGAAATATGAAAACTCGCTTCCCGATTTGCTTTTTCTTGATGTCCAGATTGACGACAAAAGCGGGTTTGAGATATTATCCGAGATCCATAAGAAGGGGAAAGATCCTTACGTGATCTTTGTAACCGCCTGGGACAGTTATGCTGTTGAAGCTTTCAGGCAAAATGCCCTTGACTATCTTTTAAAACCGGTCACACCTGCCGATCTTAAGAGGGCAGTTCAGAAATTCATCACCACAAGGGAGAAGGATGAGCCATACCGCAGCATCCGAAATTTCATGGAGCAGACGCAGAAAAAGATCAGGTTCAATACCCGCGAAGGCTTTATCCTGTTTTCACCCGACGAGATACTCTGCTGCGAAGCCAGTCAAAACTACACCAAAATATTTACTATTAATGACCACTCCGAGATCATAAGCATGAATCTCGGGAAGATTGAGGAGATCCTTACCCCTCCGGTCTTCTGGCGCATCAGCAAGTCTCACGTGGTAAACACAAAATATCTGACAAAGGTTGACCGCAAGCGCCGCGAGTGCATCCTTTCGTACGGTGAAACAAAGCTGCGCCTGCCCCTGGTAAAAGAGAGGCTGAAGGAAATGCCGTTTTAGCTGCTTTTCACTTTTCCGGTCTTCTGAGCCACCCCTCCGGCACCGGGATAATACAGATATTCATCGAGCGGTTATCGTCTGAGAGCATGGCCGACTGTATATGTATCCTGGTTCCGTCGGGACTGAAGCTCGGGTGAGGGTGATCTGCCGCTGTTACTTTGTGACCGGCAGAGAGCAGTATCATTTCGCGGGAGCGCCGGTCGATCAGATAGATCCCTCTCGAAAAGTCGTCGCCGACTGCCCAGCGGCTATCGGCCGAGCCCTGTACATGCCACAGACCACTGCCGCTGTCGGTCTGCCCGGCTATTATCATCTCGCCGGTGCGCATATTCACTATCCCCAACCCGGTAGGTTTTTCGCGTGTTCCCGAGATACCCCAGTCCGGCTCCTGTCCCGGGTTGGCAGGATCGGGCTTCTGCACATCATCACCTGTATCCTTCTGCCTGCCTGTACCGACAGGCCTGTGCCCCATTATCGCTATCGCGACCTCGTCTTTCGTTATTACTGCCTCGTGGGTTACCCATTCATATTCTGCCTCGGGGTAGAGAGGCCTGAGGCCTTTTCCATCGGCCCTGACCGTCCAGGTACGCTGGGGAGCTTTTCCTCCGGTCTCCCAGCAAAAGACTATCTCACCCGGCACCCACGGATTGGCCTGTATATGGCCTACCTGAAACGGTACCGATATAACATGCTTTATTTCTCCTGTTTTAATATTCATGCTTCCAATGCCCGATGGTCCGGCGCCCATATTCCTCGGACCAAAGTTTGGTTCGATCGTCGTTCCCTCCGGGAGATATTTTGAAGAATAATCCCTGCCCATCCTGAAATAGACAACCTCCTCATCTGGATCGAGAGCCATGTCTCCGCCAGCACCCATTTCTGCAGGCGTGACCCCGCATACACGCTCATATTCCGATACCGGCTTCATCTTGCCTGCCTCGCTGTCGGTAAACACCTTAGCCAGATCAACCTCTATTACCTGAACAGGTCCTCCCCGCATAAATCCGGCACCCTGTTCCCGGGGCATATTGCGCATAAAGTATACTTTCATTGACTTCTGTGCGATGTTAAGCATACCGGTATATCCTCCTTCGGACACTTGTACTATCACTCCTGTTTCTTCATTAACAGCCATTGCCTCGCCCTTTACCCTGTTTGAACGAAAGATCACCCATTTGCCATCGGCGGTCCACTGCTGGTGTGTCTGGTAGATTTTTGAATCGCCGGCAGGCTTGCTGGTCAGGAAGGTGAGCTGTGTCCCGGTTACGGGATCGGTAACGATCTTTTTCTCCGAAGGGAACCTGGTCCCGATCTGGCCGGCTACCGTAATAGAGACAAGGAGCAAAATTGCTGACTGAATGATGCGGATGGGTTTCATTACTATAGATTATTATGTTCCAGAGTTTCAGAGTTTCAGAGTTTCAGAGTTTACCTTCGGCGGAGTATATCCCGTATAACAGGACCTTCGGTGAGCTCGTCCTTCGGTCGCCGAAGGCTTGCCGAAGGCGATGCGCGGAGTTTATCCCGCAAAGGGGGGCTCCCCGGTTCAAAGCTTAGCTTGCGGGGTTCAGCGTTACTGGTTCGCCGGTTCTTCTATTCATTCTTGCTTTGAGCTATGGCCCTGAGTTTCTTCTTCTTCGCCCTGAGCTCTGCGCTTCTTGCTCCCTGCCCTTCGCCATTCCGCCGCTACGCCACTGCGCCGTTACGCCAGTTTCTTATACTTTATCCTCACCGGCGTTGTATCCGCAACCCTCTTCTTATAGTTCTCCTCGTACTCCGAGTAGGCTCCCTCGAACCATACCACTTTCGATTCGCCCTCGAAGGCTAGCATGTGTGTTGCCACACGGTCGAGGAACCAGCGGTCGTGAGATATTATCACTGCGCAGCCTGCGAAGTTCTCGAGTCCTTCCTCCAGTGCCCTCAGGGTATTGACGTCAATATCGTTGGTAGGCTCGTCGAGAAGCAGCACATTGGCTCCCGACTTAAGTGTAAGGGCCAGGTGGAGCCTGTTCCTTTCACCGCCTGATAACACGCCGCATTTCTTTTCCTGGTCAGCGCCTGTAAAGTTAAACCTCGAAACGTATGCTCGCGCGTTCATCATCCTGTTGCCCACCATAATATCATTCTGTCCGCCGGAGATGACCTGATAAACAGTTTTTTCAGGATCAATCGCGGCATGTGACTGATCCACATAACCGGGCACCACTGTTTCACCTATCTGAAAATCGCCTTTCGTGGGCTTCTCATGACCCATTATCATCCTGAAGAGAGTGGTTTTTCCTGCTCCGTTAGGGCCGATTACTCCTACTATACCATTGGGGGGAAGATTAAATTCAAGATCGTCGAAAAGAAGCTTGTCGCCAAATGATTTTGACACATGTGATGCCGCAATCACCTTATCTCCCAGGCGTGGGCCATTGGGGATGAAGATCTCGAGCTTCTCCTCTTTTGCCTTCACATCCTGGTTAAGAAGGTTCTCGTAGGCCCCGAGCCTGGCTTTTGATTTGGCATGGCGGGCTTTTGGAGACATGCGGACCCATTCAAGCTCCCTCTCAAGTATTTTTCTCCTCCTGATATTGCCCTTTTCCTCAATTTCGAGGCGTCTCGCTTTCTGTTCGAGCCACGAGGAGTAATTGCCTTTCCAGGGAATTCCCTCGCCCCTGTCCAGCTCTAGGATCCATCCTGCAACATTGTCAAGGAAGTACCTGTCGTGGGTGATGCATATTACAGTTCCCCTGTATTGCTTCAGGGTCGTCTCCAGCCACTGTACCGATTCGGCGTCGAGATGGTTTGTGGGTTCATCGAGAAGCAACACATCGGGTTGCCTCAGAAGGAGTCTGCACAGGGCGACGCGCCTTCTCTCGCCTCCCGACAGAATGTTTACAGGGGAATTTTCAGCCGGGCATCTGAGTGCATCCATGGCCCTTTCGATCCTGTGATCGATGTTCCAGCCATCGTGATATTCGATCTTTTCCTGAAGAATAGCCTGCCTGTCCATCAGTTCCTGCATCTTATCAGGATTCTCATATACTTCAGGATCCCCGAAGCTGTTGTTGATGGTTTCATACTCCCTGAGGATATCCATAATCTCATGTACTCCCTCCTCCACAATCTCTCTCACCGTGCGGGTCTCCTCGAGAAGAGGGTCCTGCGGAAGATGACCCACGGTATATCCCGGCAGGAAGGTCACCTCACCCTGGTACTCCTTCTCGAGGCCGGCAATTATTTTAAGTAGTGTCGATTTTCCGGACCCGTTCAGTCCGATGATCCCTATTTTGGCGCCCAGAAAGAATGACAGGGAGATATCCTTCAGCACCTGGCGGTGCGGGGGAAAGATCTTCCCCACGCGGTACATCGAAAATATTATCTTGTTGTCGTCGGCCATATCTTCCCCGATTTTTTCACAAGGTAAAAAAAAATAGAATCCTGCCGTTCAAACAAATCCGTGAAAATTGTACAAGGCTGTATCAAAAGCCCGCTTCCTTTAAATCGCCCCTAAATTCCGCCAAAGCGGAATTTGCTCATTATCTGATGTTTAACAACACCCTTCAGGGGGTAGGGGGCAATAAAAAGGCTTTTGATACAGCCTCGTACTTCAAAAAAATCAGGGGAGATATATATATATGATAAGGGCGTTGCATGCTACGCCCCCGCGAAGGCACAGCATGCTGCGCCTCTATTGCCGCATTTCAAACAGTTTTATCGTTTCATCCTGCAGAAGTACCCAGAGTGAATATACACCTTTAAGGGTTCCGATAGGTATGTTAAGACACCCGAGAGCTGCTACGACAATAATGAGATACCTTGCCCATGGCTGGAAAGAGAGCAGTCCGATACCCCCCACGAGCCCGAGTGTTGACATAAAGCCTACAAGCAGGGGAAGGCTTAAAGCGAGAAATCCAAGAACCATGGTCGGTATTTCATCTCCGCCAACAAATCCCCTGGCAAAATTAAGTGCAAAAAAGAGGGCCAGAGCCCCTATAAGACCAAGTATTCCGAAGCCGATATGAATGGCCCCCACTATGGTCACATGTTTTTTCATTTTAGAATCTTCCATTATTGTAAGTTTTATCCGGTGTTTATAATCAAAGTCCGAATAAATGACTCCGGTTTTAAGTTTTTGATGCATCAAAATAACTTATTATTTTCAATCTGCAACAAATTTTTTATACAGTTTTACACTCGCGGAGAATATTTTACGTTTTATGTGAAATTCGAAGCAATATCGTCGATCTTAAAGTGACCAGCATGAAACCCACATGATTTAGAAATCACAAACAAGAATGAAAAGAATTAACACATGTGGGTTCCATGTGACCTTTAAAATCAAAAATATTTACACATGAAAAAAAACAGCATCATTGCAGCAGTTATTCTCATCATAATAATTACCTGTACAGCATGTGAGGCTTTAAATACATGCAAAATCTGCAGACAGGTAAGATATGAAGACGGCAGAATCATTTATGAAGGCCCTGAGAGAGAGTATTGCAACACTGACCTTGTTGCGATAGAAACGGCCAGTGATGTTATCATTGGCAATATCCGGGAAACCTGGGAGTGTCGTTAAAAAATTTCCGGCAAAAAGTTGCATTTTCCCTTATATCTTTTTATCTTATGCACAATTCGTGTTGAAAAAATGTTTATAACTGAAGGGGATTTCTCATCTGACATTGGGAGCTTATCGTAATTTTATACAAGCCTAAACCAGTCCTATAATGATGTTGAATTTCAGCGACTTAGAACTCCAGAATAAAAATATTGCAGTTGTTGAGGATGATGTGCCTTCCATCAGGTACTATGAAACTATCCTTCAGAGTTCGGGGGCAAGTGTAAAAATATTCCGAACCGGGAAAGATTTTATTGAATACGTCAATCAGAAAAATGAGGTTATCGATCTTGTTATAATGGATTTTCTTATCCCTCTCGTGAATGGCATCGACTGTGTCAGGATGTTACGGAAAGAGAGAAAGGATGTTCCCGTTCTTATGATAACCGCCTACTCTTCTGAACAATCAAAAAGCGAGGCTTATATTGCGGGATGTAATGAATATATACTTAAGCCTGTTTATCCCGAAACGCTCTATTCCCTTCTGGAGAAATATCTTAAACAAAAGTCGATGGCAGATATAAGCCGGGGCGCTTATTAATTTTCACCTCTCAATCAATCTTTGTTTTCCGACATAATCAGTATAGTAGGCCTCAAGCCTGCCGTTGATCTCTTCTGCCAGGTCAGTCTCGCCATACGTTTCGCAGAAGACCGCCACTCTTGAGGTATACTGTATAGCCGTCTGGATCTCATATTGCGCCGAGCTTATAATATAGGGGCTCTGTCGCAGGTAATAATGGAGTCTTTCATAATAATAATCCCTTAAATCTTTTGTAAGGGCAACAGCCTTTTCATTATTGCCCGCCATGAAATAGGCCTCAATGATATCGGGTGAATAAGGATCGTATGGTACTCTGCCGGCAGGGAACAGCCACTCGCATCTGTCGAGTACTTCGACAGCCTTCTCATTCTTTCCCTCCGCAACCAGCGCTTTTGCCAGTCTTGCATGGTTGAGCCTTGACCTGATGACTATTAGTGTCCGGATATGATGGTGATCGAGATTGACATTCTTATCGTTTGAGCCACCCCACACAAACTTGTTCATCATATTATTGTAAAGTATTTCGGTATCAATGCCGCCGTAGTCGACCCAGCTTCTGTTGTGGGATTTTATAGGCACCAGCCTGTAGGCTAGTCCTTCGAGCTGAAAATACTCCTCAAGCCCAAAAGCATCGTCGTGGTACCCCGTAACGAAATATATTGGTCTTTCCCAGTTGTTATTGGCAAGAATATCCAGGACGATCAGCTGGCTTTTGAGAATGTAGCTGCCCTTCAGGTTTATATCGATGTAGGGGACTATCCTGTCGGCATCTTCGGGTTTAACCGTTCCTGAAGCGATCACTTTTTCGGGATCGACAGGGATCCTGATTGTCCGTCCCGGAATGATATCAAGTAATTCCGTTGGTGACACCTGTACCTTTGTGGCTTTATTGTCGCTTTTCACCCAGTCTATTACAACTGATACATCCACCGGATCCTTTGTCCTTTCCATAATGAATACCTGATTGTTTATACCGTCGTAATACTTCTGTACCGGAAGTGATATTGGCAAGGGATCCGATTCATACGTTTTTTGCTTCATCTGGCTTATATACCAGTCGGTGTTCAGAAGCATCAGGTTGCAGACACGCATGTCTGTCCTCATCCCTTCCACCTCCTGTGCATACCAGAGAGGGAAGGTGTCATTATCGCCGTTTGTGAAGAGTATGGCGTTGGGGGCGCAGGAGTTCAGATAGTTAAATGCGACATCCCTGGCAAGGTACCGTCCTGATCTGTCGTGGTCGTCCCAGTTCTCCGATCCCATTATTACCGGAACAGCAAAAAAGCACAATAATCCGGCAACAGGTGCTGCGATTTTCTCTCCTGTCACCTTAGAAAGCAGTTCAAAAAGAGCCGGTACGCCGAGTCCTATCCAAACGGCATAGAAATAGAAGGATCCTGCATAAGCATAATCACGTTCCCTTGGCTGGTTGGGTGTCTGGTTGAGATAGAACACGATTGCCAGGCCCGTCATAACAAACAGGAACATGATTATCCACCAGTTCTTGTAATCGCGGTTAAGCTGCCAGAAGAGACCGGCAAGTCCGAGAAGCAGGGGAAGAAGGTAATATTTGTTCCTCGATGTGTCGTTTTTCATGCTCCCGGGAAGATCCGAGGTTCCAACACGCGGTTCATCAATAAATTTTATTCCGGATATCCAGTTGCCGTTGACGGCCCCTCCCGTGCCCTGGGTATCGTTTTGTTTGCCGGCAAAATTCCACATGAAGTATCTGAAATACATAAATCCGACCTGATAGGAGAACATAAAGCGGAGGTTTTCCCCGAATGTCGGTTTCCTTACTATCCTTTTTTCGCCTGACTGATCGGTGATCTGCACCGGTGTCCCCTTTACTTTTCCCCACTCCTCGTAAACCTGCACATGCCCGCTTTCATCGCTCCACATCCTGGGGAAAAGGGTCAGGAATCTCTCGTCATATATGCGTTCCAGCGTTCTATGGGTAATAATATACTTTCCATCCTCATAGACATACTGCGGACGTCCCTCGCCGTAATCCATTACCGGTGCATTATAGTATTGTCCGTGTATGAGAGGGCGCTGACCGTACTGCTCCCTGTTTATGAAATAAAGGAGGCTGAACGGATCGTCGGGATGATTTTCATTAATAGGGGGGTTAACCGATGACCTTATCACTATTATGGCATTTGCTGAATACCCTATCAGTATCACCATTATTACCGTAAGAGCAGTGTTAAGCACGGCTTTGTTCTTAGTTGAAAGGTACCAGGCCGTTGCCGATATTCCGGCAAGAACGAGAAGGTCCAGGGCAAGTGATCCCGATATTATCCATATTCCCGAAAGAGCGAGTGCAATGATGGCAAAAACGGCTGTTTTTCTTTTATCGGATGAAAAGAGGGTTGCCCTGACCGCAAGAGTAAAGAAAATTATAATAAGCAGAACGTGGAATATCATTCCGCTGTTTTTCGGAAGGCTCAGCGAGTTGACAAAAAACAAGTCGAGCTTTGAGGATATCGTAATAATACCGGGAAGTATTCCAAACAGGAGAAGTGCGAGCAGCAGGAAAGAGGTCAGAAGTGAGATGATAAAACCTTTTCGTGTAAATTCAAATTTCCTGAAATAATAGACCAGTACAATGGCAGGTATTGCCAGCAGGTTAAGCAGGTGAACGCCTATTGAAAGGCCCATCAGGAATGCAATCAGGATGATCCATCTATCGGCGTATTCCTCATCGGCAACATCTTCCCATCTGAGAATTGCCCAGAAAACCAGTGCCGTGAAGAGGGATGAAGAAGCATACACCTCACCTTCAACTGCGGAAAACCAGAATGAATCGGAGAATGTGAAAGCCAGCGCTCCGACCACTCCCGCACTCATAACTGCAATAATCCTGCCTGTAGTGAACTGTTCCTCATAATTGCACACTATTCTTCTGGCAAGATGAGTAATTGTCCAGAAAAGAAAGAGTATCGTAAAGGCACTTGCAAGAGCAGAGAGGGCATTTACGGTAGCTGCAACTCTTGTGACATCACCTGCCGCAAAAATTGTAAAGAAATTCGCAAGCACCATAAAGACAGGATTGCCCGGAGGATGTCCTATCTGAAGTTTGTATGCCGAAGCGATGAACTCTCCGCAGTCCCACAGACTGGCTGTTGGTTCAATTGTTAACAGGTAAGTGATGGCAGATACGAGAAAAACTGCCCATCCTGTAATATTGTTTATAAGAGTGTATTTCTTCATCCGCTGAAAAGTTTTCCGGAAAGAGATCCGTTTGTGGAACATCTGACGAAAATAAGTATTTTTTTCCGTACCCGTGGTCTCATGGCACGACTCACTTAAATTGCTAAATTTGTGCAAACTGATTTTATGAAGCTACGGCAAGCTCTGCTCCTGATACTGCTCGCAATTCTGTCCACGGTACTGTCAGCCCAGTACTACGATACAGGACAGGATCCTGCATCGTTAAGGTGGCTGCAGATAAAGACCGGGAAGTTCAGAATCATCTATCCCGAAACATACGGCAGTGCGGGAATTGATTTCGCCAGATCGCTTGATGATGCTTACTCGCGCCTTACGGCATTCTTCCCTGAAAAGAAGTTCAATATACCGGTAATAATCCATAACTATACCACACAATCGAACGGGTATGTTGCATGGGCTCCCGGCAGGATGGAGATCTACCCGACGCCCGAACAAAATTCATTACCTCTTGACAATAATACACAGCTTGCAATCCATGAGCTTACACATGTTTTGCAGATGGAGAGTCTCAATAAGGGATTTTCCGGATTCATGTCGGTATTTCTTGGTGAACAGTTCCCGGGTGCCATTACAGCCCTTCTGCCGCTGTGGTATCTTGAAGGGAAAGCTGTACTTACCGAAACAGCCCTCACGGCTTCAGGAAGAGGGAGAAGTGCCGCATTCCAGAAACAGCTTAAGGCAATCTCTCTTGAAAGGGGTGAAATGTATAAATACGATAAGCTGGTGAACGGATCGTTCAGGCATTTTGTCCCGGATTATTATCAGTCAGGTTCCCAGGCAGTAACATGGGCTTATCTGAAGCATGACCCCTCGATCTGGAACAGGGTGCTCAGAACCACGGCAAATATCCCGTTTCTTCTCGATCCGGTCAATATAAGTCTCCTGAGCAGTGCCCGCCTTACAAAAAAAGAATTGTACAGTGAGACTTTCGATACACTAAGGAGCATCTGGGCCGGAGAGGAGAGAAGAAACAATCCGGTCTCATACGAAATCCTCAATCGTGATAAGAAGAGGGAATATACCAGTTATCATTCGCCCGTGCTTACCATCAACGGGAATATTGCCGCAATTAAAACATCCCTTTATGATCCTCCGGAATTCGTGCTTATTGATCCTGATAACGGAGCCGAGAGATCCCTCCATACACCGGGCAGGATCTATCCTTATTTCATTTCTTCCGGACAATCATATCTTGTCTGGGTTGAGACCCGGATGGATCCCAGGTGGGAAAACAGGAATTATTCCGTAATAAAGTTGATGGATGTGAGGAACAGGAGGGTAAGGCAGCTTTCCTGGAGATCGAGATATATGTCGGCATCCATTTCCCCCGATGCAAGGATTATTGCAGCTTCAGAGAACAGTCCCGATAACATTAACAGCCTGGTATTAATAGATGTAAGAACAGAGCAGCCTGTCGTCTCAATCCCGTCACCGGAAAATGTTTATCTGCAGAGGCTGCAATGGTCGGATGACGGCCGTAAGATTACCATGATATTTCTTTCAGAAGAGGGAGAGGGTATTCTATCGTTCAATAGTGCCGAACGCACATGGGAGATCCTGATCGGGGCAGCGCCTGTTGATTATCAGTCATCCTTCCTGAGAAATGATTCACTCTTCTTCGTTTCCTCCTCATCGGGTACTGAAAACATCTATGTACGCACCCCCGTCGGTGAAATCACTGCCCTTACCAGTTCCAGGTTCGGTGCTATTGATCCTGTGTTAAGAGGCAACAGTATAATATTCAGCGATTATTCTTCGGGCGGCAATAACATATGCCGGACTGAACTGCCTCCTCCCGGCGGAAGAGCTCTGTCAACCGGAACGAGCTCTTTCCTTGTTGACAGGCTTGACCTCCATGCACAACCATCTGTCATAAGGTCACACGAAGATTATACACCTGTCAGGTACAGGAAATGGCTCCATCCATTCCGCTTTCACAGCTGGATGCCTTTTTATGCCGACCTCGATGAGATACGGTCCGATCCCCGTAACGTCAGTCCCGGTTTTACCCTTATGTCGCAGAATCATCTCAGCACGGTTATCACAACACTTGGATATGAATATTCTGATAAAAGGCATCAGATTCATTCCCAACTCTCCTGGAAGGGATGGTATCCCGTGATTGATACGAGGCTGGACTACGGGGATGAACCACAGATCTACAAACTGGGGGAAAATGTGAATGATCCCGCGACTATCGTTCCCGGAATCTCCATAACAAGCAGGATATATTTCCCTCTGAGATTCACTGCGGGTAGATTCTCTCAGCTTATACAACCGTCTGCTTCAATTAACTATCTCAATAATTATATTTACATCAGGGAAAATGATCTCTTCGATTACGGTCAGACACAGTTTTCGGCAAGGTTCTATTTCTCCAACTATCACCGTTATGCAATAAGGGATATTTACCCCAGGAGTGCACAGGTGGTTGATTTCAATTTCTCTTTTTATCCGTTCGACACTGACATTTACGGATCATTCATAACCTTCAGAAGTGCTCTCTATTTTCCGGGGATATTGCGAAACAATGGTATAAAGCTAAGGTACGAAACTGACAAACAGGTAGTTGAAAAACTAACTCTCTGGAACAGGATTGAACACCCGCGGGGCTATAAGAACATTGCTTCTGAGGAGTTGCATCTTTTTTCCGCTGATTATGTTGCACCGCTCCTGTATCCCGATTTTAATATTAGCAGCCTCTTCTATCTGACACGGGTAAGGGCAGATCTTTTCTTCGATTATGCGATGGGAACACGCAATTATTATTTCAGCGTTAGTGAATCAGGTCTGGTGTTTGACCGTTTTGTTGATAACACCGAGATATTCAAATCATATGGGGTTGAGCTGATGGCAGATTTCTTTGTGTTCCGTCTTCCCTTCATGGTCTCGGCAGGCACCAGAGCGGCATGGAAAAATCTTAAAGATTTCCCTACCCTGGAGTATCTCCTTACCATTGATATTTACGGAATGAATATAGGGAAAAAGAGGCCTTAGTTGTTGCCGGAATTCAGCTCTTCTGCTTTCTGTCTGATCAGTTCCCAGGCTTTTTCAACATGTTCGAGAGTTACGTTTGTTTGTCCCGTGACCATTCTGAGGGTATATCGCCCATTCAGGATTGTATGTGTGAGGTATATCTTACCGGTATCGTTAAGCAAATGGTTCAGTTTCTCATTCAGTGAATTCAGTTCTTCTTCACCATATCCGGGAGGGTTGTACCTGAAGCATACCATATTTATTATGACCGGTGCAAGTATTTCAAAATAAGGATCTGCCTTAATCATTTCTGCCAGCCGGGCTGCAATGCTGATATGATATCGTATTTTACGGCGTAGCCCTTCTGATCCGTATGATCTGATCACGCTCCACAGTTTGAGTGCCCTGAACCGTCTGCCCAGCGGAACGCCCCAGTCGCGATAATCATTCACAACTCCTCTGGTACGTGTTTTCAGGTATTCCGGAAGGATTTCGAAAGTTCTGATAAGCAATTCCTCATCCTTTATAAAATATGCAGTACAGTCGAAATTTGTGAACATCCACTTATGAGGATTGAAGACATAGCTGTCGGCAAATTCTATCCCTCTTATCATCCAGCGGAATTCGGGAAGAATAAGTGCCGTACCAGCCATTGCTGCATCAACATGGAGCCAAATGCCTTTTTCTTTACATATTTTTCCGACTGCCTCCAGTGAGTCAACGGCGCCCGAGCCTGTGGTACCTATTGTGGCAATCACGCAGCATGGAACGAATCCATTAATAATGTCGTCATTAATTGCTTTCTCCAGCTTCTCCGCATCGATGGAATAATCGTCTTTAACTGCTATTTTCACCAGGTTTTTCCTGCCGATCCCGCATATTCCAACAGCCTTCTCTGCCGAAGAGTGTGTTTGAGCGGAGCAATAAACACGCAAAGTTCTCCCATTGCTCAATCCCTCACTATTTGATACAAATCCGGTTATTTTCTCCCTGGCAGTAAGAATCGCCGCCAGTGTTGCCGTTGAGGCCGAGTCCTGGATGACACCGGAGAATGACTCCGGCAGGCCTGTAAGGTCTCTCAGCCAGGTCATCATTTTCTCTTCCAGTTCGGAGGCGGCGGGTGAAGTCTCCCATATCATGCACTGGAGGCCCAGGGTGGCTGTTATCATTTCGGCAAGTACAGAAGGGGGACTGCTGTTTGCAGGGAAATAGGCGAAAAAACCCGGGTGTTGCCAGTGAGTTATCCCGGGCATGATTATTTCTTCAAAATCGGCTGTTATTTTCTCAAACGGCTCGGGGGTTTCAGGTGGTGCGGCAGGCAACTTACTGAAGATCTCTCCGGGTTTTACGGAGGACCTGACAGGATACTTTTCGATATTTTCCATATAACCAGCCATCCATTCAACAATGGCATGAGCATGTTTCCGGAATTCATCGGGTGTCATCGGGGATCACTTATCTTATCGATTCTGCAAGCAGGATTATTTTGTTCATCCTGACTTCAATTACACCTCCTCCGATCTGGTATTCTTTTTCTTTTCCTGACTCGTCTACAATAAATACCGGGCCCGTTTCAAGGGTTGATATAATGGGGGCATGGTCTTTCAACACCTGGAAAGATCCGTTTCTGCCGGGGACCCTGACCGATTTGATATCCCCTTCAAATATTTTCTTTTCAGGAGTTATAATTTCTATTTTCATTTCCAAAATTGATGTATGGTCACTCTTACAGAAGAATGCTTACCGTGAGTGAGCAAGTATTTTTTCACCCTTAGCTATGGCGTCCTCAATTGTTCCGACCAGCATGAAAGATGATTCCGGATACTGATCAACCTTGCCATCCATAATCATGTTAAATCCCCGTATAGTATCCTCTATTGAGACGAGAACGCCTTTAATACCGGTGAACTGCTCTGCGACATGGAATGGCTGGGACAGGAATCTCTGGGCCCGACGTGCGCGATGAACAACCAGCTTATCCTCTTCGGAGAGTTCATCCATTCCCAGAATGGCAATAATATCCTGCAGTTCATTATATCTCTGCAATAACTCTTTTACTCTCTGTGCGCAGTTATAGTGAGCTTCACCGACAATATCTGCAGTCAGTATTCTCGAAGTCGAATCGAGGGGGTCAACGGCCGGGTATATACCGAGTTCCGATATTTTACGGCTCAGCACCGTAGTAGCGTCGAGGTGTGCGAAGGTGGTTGCCGGAGCAGGGTCCGTAAGGTCGTCGGCCGGCACATAAACAGCCTGCACTGAAGTTATTGATCCGTTGCGTGTTGAGGTAATGCGTTCCTGCATTATTCCCATTTCGGTGGCGAGAGTCGGTTGATAACCCACTGCAGATGGCATTCTTCCGAGCAGTGCTGATACTTCAGAACCGGCCTGGGTGAAGCGGAAAACATTGTCCATGAAGAAGAGTATGTCCCTTGCACCGCTCTTTCCGTCGCCATCCCTGAAATGTTCCGCAACAGAGAGACCCGAGAGTGCAACCCTTGCCCTGGCTCCCGGAGGCTCGTTCATCTGGCCAAAGACCAGTGCGAGTTTAGACTCCTTCAGTGCTTCCATGTCGACCCTGGAAAGGTCCCATCCTCCCTCCTCCATATCCTCAAGAAAATCCTTCCCATAGTTAATAACCCCGGCCTCAAGCATTTCACGAAGAAGGTCATTACCCTCCCTGGTGCGTTCGCCTACTCCGGCAAAAACCGATAGTCCCGAATATGCCTTTGCAATATTGTTGATCAGCTCCAGAATGACCACCGTCTTTCCCACACCGGCTCCTCCGAAGAGCCCTATCTTACCTCCCTTTGAATAGGGCTCTATAAGATCTATTACTTTTATCCCGGTGTACAGAACATCCTTTTCGGTTGAGAGTTCTTCGTATACCGGTGGCTTTCTGTGAATCGGATAGCCACCCTTCTTATCAAGAGGCCCTATGCCATCAATGGGTTCACCGGTAACATTCATCAATCTGCCCTTTATCTGGTCGCCTATCGGCATGGTTATCGGCAGACCCGTTGCAACCACTTCCATCCCCCTGCGAAGACCATCGGTTGAGTCCATCGCTATGGTGCGGACAGTATGCTCCCCGATATGCTGCTGGCACTCCACCACCAGCACACTTCCGTCATCTTTTTTAATCTCGAGAGCATCATATATATCGGGCATTTCCATCCCCTGCTTCTCAAATGATACGTCAACCACCGGTCCTATTATCTGGCTGATCTTTCCAATATTATTCGACATAAATCGCAGTAATTTATTTATAGAAGCTACAAATTTAATAAAATTTGATTTGGATACTGAAACGGTGCCATTTTTTGCGTTTTATGCATAATATCCGGCACTATTCTCCCTGCAGGGGATGGATAAAATGAAGAAAATATGCAAAACCTGTTATTGATATCAAATACTGATTATTTTTGGTTCATCTTTTATTAACCTTACCCGGAATAGGATGAAAAGAGTCTTTTCGCTGCTTTTATTTGCCTTCACAATTACCATGGTCGCTAACGCTCAACTGACAAGGCTGGGCGGAGGAGTGGCCATTACAACCGGCTTCAGCTTCAATCATCAGGAAGAAGATTCATACCGCTGCGGGCCGGCAGGATTATTCCTCAAGGGTATATATGAGGCTTCCCAGACTCTTCACATTGTACCTTCATTATCATTCCTGCTACCCAATATAACAAAGGAATCAGAGATACAAGAGCATGATGTGAGGAGATCTGTTTCCTGCCTTATGTTTGATCTGAACGGACATTATATAATTAATTCATTCGTTCCGCTGGAATTTTACGGGCTGGCCGGATTAAATATCAATTATGCAATGCTGAGGCACGTATCCACCTCGGGGGTCTCTTCAGATACATTTAATCAGTCAGATAATGCACTGGGACTCAACATTGGTGCCGGCACATATATCAGGGCTGGCAAAAAGCTCGATATGTGTATTGAAATGAAGTATATTATCAGTAAGTACACTCAGATAGTGCTTAATGCAGGAATTCTGTTTTATCTTGATCTACAGGGAAGTAATTAGGTATATGTCTGATCGTTCAGTGCTCCCTTCCCGTTAGTGATCCTGCAAAACGCGCAAGCTCTTCCTTTCGTTCTTTTCTGACCTCAACCCTGTCGAGAAATCTGAAGGAAGCATTTATGTAATCGTCTGCAATAGACTTAGTTATGTCTTTAATTCCCAGTCTGTCATAAATCTCTTTAACCCTTTTTATTTTTTCTTCCGGTCCGGCTACTGTACCTGCATAGAGCTCCTGCAGCCCCTTTAACTGGGCAGATGATGCCAGCTCCACGGCCTTTACAAAAAGGAATGTCTTTTTATTTGATACAATATCGCCCCCCGGAGTTTTGCCAAAGATCTTCTCGTTACCGTAAAGATCCAGCAGATCATCCTGTATCTGAAAAGCTATCCCGAGATTCTTCCCGAATTCATAGAGCAATCCTGCATTTTTCTTATCTGCACCTCCTGCAATAGCCCCTATCTGGCATGATGCCGCGAGCAGTACAGCCGTTTTGAGCTCGATCATCTTAAGGTAATCTTCCTCCGAAATGAGCGAAACTTTTTCAAAATCCATATCTATCTGCTGTCCCATACAAACATCAATAGCAGCCTTGTTATAGATTCTGAGCACATCGGCAAGCAACCCTGGCGGGGTTTCCACAAGACAGTCATTGGCTAAAAAAACCATTGCATCTCCTGACAGGATTGCCTGATTCGTATTCCATTTCTTATGCACGGTCGGCGCATTGCGTCTGACCGCAGCCTGGTCCATTATATCGTCATGAACGAGTGTGAAATTGTGAAATATCTCAAGACCTGTCACGGGGATTATTGCATCATCGATCCTGTCGGTAAAAAGATTGCACGACATCAGTGCCATTACAGGGCGCAGTCTCTTGCCCCCGGAGCTCAGAACATAGGTAACAGCGCTGAAGAGCTGTGGTGCTTCATCAGGATAAGACAGGCTTGCAATTGCCCTGTTGACAAGTTCAGTAAGTTGTTCTTTTGTATACATGATAATATACTAAATATACTCAAATTTAGGTAATCGTCTTCTAATATTGATAAAAAAGTATTAGAAAAATGTTACACAATTGTTACATAACTACTGTTAAAATGATTTTATTTGCAAAGTAATTTCATTTAAAGGCATGGATTACCGTTTAATAGATCTTCTTTCCCTTATCGGTTCACTTGGCTTGTTTCTGTTCGGGATGAAGATCATGAGCGAAGCGCTGCAGAAATCGGCCGGCAACAAACTGAGACAGATACTTGCATCAATGACCTCCAACCGCTTTAAGGGGGTTCTTACGGGTTTTCTGATCACCGCAGTCATTCAGTCGTCGTCCGCAACAACGGTAATGATCGTCAGTTTCGTCAACGCCGGACTTCTGTCGCTTATAGAGTCGATAGGTGTAATAATGGGTGCTAATATAGGCACTACCGTTACAGCATGGATGATTTCGATACTGGGCTTCAACATGAAGATCAGTATTCTCAGCCTACCGTTGATTGGGGTTGGATTCCCTCTGCTTTTCTTTAAAAATGGCAAAGCCAGATACTGGGGTGAATTTGTTATAGGCTTTGCCTTTATCTTTCTGGGCCTGGAATTCCTTAAAACTAATGTGCCTGACATACAATCAAATCCCCATATCCTGTCGTTTCTTCAGGATTATACCAACATGGGGCTTGCATCTACCCTGTTGTTTATCCTGATTGGGACAATACTTACCATCATAATCCAGTCCTCCTCTGCCACAATGGCCTTAACCCTGGTAATGTGCAACAACGGGTGGATCCCGTTTGAGGCGGCTGCAGCAATGGTTCTGGGTGAGAATATCGGCACCACAATAACGGCAAACGTGGCGGCTATAGTGGGTAACGTTTCTTCCAAAAGGGCCGCCAGGGCACATTTTATCTTCAATTTCATCGGAGTGATCTGGATCGTTTCGGTAATGCCGTTTTTTCTTAAAGGAATTGCCGGAATAATGGAATCATCGGGATTGGCTTCACCATTCGGCACTACCGCGAGTATTCCTGTTGCCCTTTCACTTTTTCACTCATCATTCAATATAATCAATACCGCGATTCTTATTGGTCTGGCAAAAATTATCGAGAAAATAGTGGTATGGATGGTACCCCTCAGGGAGGAAGATGATGAGATTTCAAGGCTGAAATACATCAGCTTCGGACTCCTTACCACATCGGAAATGTCGATTATTCAGGCAAAGAATGAAATAAACCTGTATGCCCGGCGAATCTCAAAAATGTTCGGATTTGTAGTCAGGAGATTCGGTACAACAAACCGCAGGGATTTTGAAAAGATTGAAGATAAAATCACCAAATATGAAAAGATCAGTGATAATATTGAAGTTGAGATTGCTGCCTATCTGACAAAAATTCTTGCCAATCACGACATTACAGCCGCCAGTTCAAGGCAGATAAGATCAATGTTCAGGATAATTGATGAGATAGAGAGCATTGCTGACAGTTGTTTCAATATCATGAGGACCATCAGCAAGAAAAGTGAGACCAAAATCAGTTTTAACCACGACCAGAGGGACGGTATTAATAAGATGTTTGCACTGGTTGAGGAGGCATTTGCTGTTATGCAGTCAAATATCGAAAAAGAGTACAGGGATGTTACCCTTGAGAAAGCCAGGAAAGCAGAAGAGAAGATCAATAATCTCAGGGATGAACTTAAGAGGGCTCATCTTAAGAGCATAGAGAAAAAGAGATACTCATACTTATCCGGTATCTTCTTTAATGATATCTACTGTGAGTGCGAAAAGATGGGGGACCACATAATAAATATAACCGAGGCCATTTACTATATCTACTACCAGCCTGGTCCTGTTCCTGCAGAAACTGTATAGGGCCATCGCGGTTGATGGCAGGAATCATTTTCCCTGTCAGCCTTTCAGGGCTTCAGCCCCGCTTACGACTTCGAGTATCTGACCTGTAATATTTGCCTGGCGTGCCTTATTGTACTGGAGTGTCAGGTCTCTGATCATAGTTGTGGCATTATCGGTTGCCTGATGCATAGCAGTCATTCTGGCACCATGTTCGGCAACAAACGAATTTAGCACTGCCTTGTAAAAATGTATCTTCAGATATTCCGGTATCAGTTCCCGGATAATTTCTTCCCTGCCGGGTTCATATAAATAATCGGGAGGAGTTTTATCAGCACCCTCTCCTTTGCTGGTCACGAAAGGGAGGAACTGCTCATTGATAAGGTTCTGGACGGCAGCATTTTTGAACTGATTGTAGATAAGAACGATCCTGTCAGATTCACCTGAAAGGAAGCTGCTGATGATCTTTTCGGCAACCCCCGACACGTTGTCATAGGTCAGGTCACTAAGCAAATCATTAAATTCGGCGATAATATTGAATTTCTGCTTACGCAGGGTGTCATATCCTTTTTTACCAATTGTTATGTAGTTAAGGTTACCGTTTTTGTTTTGATCTGCATATTCTTCAGCCGCCACTCTCCTGGCCTCCCGTATGATATTGGAGTTGAACGCTCCACAGAGGCCTCTGTTTGATGTAATTACAACTATCAGAATTTTCCCGGGAGATGATTCCCTGCTATAAACCGTATTAATTCCGGAATCTTCAAAGCTGCTGCAGACAGTCATAAGAACATCATGCAGCTTGTTTGCATAGGGTCTTAGCATAAGTATCTTATCCTGGGCCTTTCTAAGCTTGGCAGCTGCCACCATTTTCATAGCCGCTGTTATCTGCCTTGTTGATTTGACAGAAGCAATTCTGATTCTTATTGCCTTAAGGTTCGCCATCAATTGATCTGTTTATTCCACTATATACGAATGCCTCATGGCTGGAATCTGGAAGAGACCTCTTCGGCTGCCTTCTCCAGTACCGCCAGGATTTTATCATTAATAACACCTTCCCTGAGGGTATCAAGTGTATCCTGGTGTCTTAGCTCGAGAAATTCTATATAATCCTTTTCAAATTCCTTTATTTTGTTGATAGGCACTTTCTTAAGCAATCCTGCTGTTCCGCAATAGATTATTGCTATCTGTTTCTCAATAGGGATAGGAGCATATTGTCGCTGTTTAAGTATCTCAACATTTTTAGCGCCCTTATCCAGTATTGAAAGCGTTGCGGCATCAAGGTCTGACCCGAATTTTGAGAATGCCTCGAGTTCCCTGTACTGTGCCTGGTCGACCTTAAGTGTTCCGGCAATTCTTTTCATTGCCTTTATCTGGGCATTTCCGCCCACTCTGGATACTGATATACCAACATTTATAGCCGGTCTGACGCCTGCATTGAAGAGGCTCGCCTCGAGAAATATCTGGCCGTCGGTAATCGATATAACGTTTGTAGGGATATAGGCTGCAACGTCGCCTGCCTGTGTCTCGATAATGGGAAGTGCAGTGAGTGAACCGCCCCCCTTCACCATATGTCTGATTGATTCGGGCAGGTCGTTCATCTTTTGTGCCACTTCGTCTGATTCGATGATCTTGGCAGCTCTCTCCAGCAACCTTGAATGGAGATAGAAGACATCGCCGGGATAAGCCTCACGACCGGGAGGTCTCCTCAGCAGCAGTGATACCTCCCTGTAGGAGACTGCCTGTTTGGAAAGGTCGTCGTAAATTATAAGTGCATCGCGGCCGGTGTCGCGAAAAAATTCTCCGATGGCGGCACCGGCGAAGGGAGCATAAAACTGCGATGCAGCCGGATCGGAAGCAGTTGCCAGTATTATCACTGTATAATCCATTGCGCCATGCTCCTCCAGGGTCTTGGCTATATTGGCAACCGTTGATCCTTTCTGCCCTATCCCTACATAAATACAGTAAACAGGCTTTCCCTTTTCAAAGTTACTTCTCTGGTTTATTATTGTATCAACAGCAATAGCTGTTTTCCCTGTCTGCCTGTCGCCGATAATAAGTTCTCTCTGACCTCTTCCTATGGGTATCATGGCATCGATGGCCTTGATCCCTGTCTGAAGCGGTTGTTTTACCGGCTGCCGGAATATTACGCCCGGGGCTTTTCTTTCGAAGGGCATCTCATAGAGTTCTCCCTCTATCGGACCTTTGCCGTCGAGAGGCTGACCCGTAGGGGTGATCACGCGGCCCAGAAGGCCTTCTCCCACGTCTATAGAAGCTATACGTCCGGTCCTCTTTACTATATCACCTTCATTGATCTCCTCCGAAGGACCCAGAAGAACCGCTCCTATGTTGTCTTCCTCAAGGTTAAGAACGATAGCTTCCATGCCGTTTTCGAATTCTATCAGTTCGTTCGATTGTGCGTTTGATAATCCGTAAATACGCGCTATTCCGTCTCCCACCATCAGTACAGTTCCCACTTCTTCGAGTTCAACCCCGGTCTGTATACCTTCAAGTTGCTCCCTGAGGATCTTTGAGACTTCTGCCGGTTTAATGCTTGCCATATCTCTTCTGTTATTCTGAAATTAATTTTAATATCCGTTTATGAAAGCCTGCCGGTCCCGGCCAGCTCTTTCTTAATCTTTCTCAGCTTGTTTCTTACACTGGCATCGATGTAGTTATCATCTATCCTGAGAATAAACCCTCCTATTATCTCCTCATCAATAATTTCATTGAGGTTGACGGTGGTTTTAAAGACCGCTGAGATAAGATCCGTTATCTGTTTCTTAATCGTCTCATCGACCTGCACTGCAGTTGTAAGCAGGCAATCTGTAATACCGCTGTGTCTCATCATCTCGCTCCTGAATACCCTGGCAATTGCCGGCAGGTAACTCTCCCTGCCATTATTGATAACCAGATCGATAAGCGACATTGTTATCTTTTCTACCTTGCCTTCAAACAGTTTAATAAAGACCCTTTTCTTATCAGAGGCTTTTATAACAGGATTATCCAGCAGCTCCTTAAATTCTGGCAACCTGCATACATCTGAAACGAATGCCAGATCGCTGTTCACCCTGTCGGTAATGTTTTTCCCGAGTGCCGACCGGAACATGGCCCTTGCATATCTGACCGGTATTTTGCTGTCGTTCATCGGTGGAGAATCTTTTTAGTTCTTTTTAATTTTAATCTCCTCCAGGTAATTATCAATAAGCTTTTCATGTTCACCCGATCGTTTGAGCTCTTTCGCGAGCAGTTTTGCCGCTATCGCGACTGAAAGGGTGGCAACCTGTTCGCGGATCTCCTGAAGTGCCCTGGCCTTCTCTTTTTCGATTCCTGAGCGTGCCTTTTCAACAAGCTTATCTGCTTCCTCTGAAGCTTTACCCTTTGCTTCAGCAATAAGTTTGTCCCTTATCTCCTTTGCTTCCCTGAGGATATTCTCCCTCTCTTCCCGCGCTTTACGAATTATGGCTTCGTTATCACCCTGAAGCTTTACCATGTCTCGCCGGGCATCTTCAGCCGACTCGAGAGAATCCTTGATCAGTTCCTCTCTCTTCCTTATCGCTTCAAGTATCGGTTTCCAGCCATATTTGCGAAGGATCAGGAAAAATAGCAGGAATATTAAGGTTGTCCAGAAAACTGTACCAACTTCAGGAGTAATCAGACTGTTAGATAGTAACATATGATTGTTTTTGTTGTTTTAATGCAAAGACCCCGGAACCAACCGTTCCGGGGTCTCTTTATTTTACGAGGTAATAAGAGCAACGACAACCCCGAAGAGTGCAACTCCCTCGATAAGAGCACATGAAATTATCATTGCCGTCTGGATCTTGTTTGCAGCTTCAGGCTGTCTGGCTATGGCCTCCATAGCTGACTCCCCGATTTTCCCAATTCCAAATGCAGCTCCGATAACTGCCAGAGCCGCTCCGATTGCTGCTAATGAACCTGTCATAACATTTGGTTTTAATTAAACATAAAATAACTAATGATGCTCTTCCACTGCCAGGCCTATAAAGAGAGCCGAGAGCAGGGTGAATACATATGCCTGAAGAAATGCCACCAATAATTCGAGGCAATTCATGAAAATAACAAATAATATAGAGACGGGAGCTACGACCAGCGACTTAAAGATGAAGATAATAGCCACCAGGCTGAGCACAATAATATGTCCTCCCGTTATATTGGCAAAGAGACGAATCATCAGGGCAAACGGTTTTGCTATCATTCCGATGAATTCGACCGGTATCATTATGGGCAGGAGCCATACAGGAACTCCCGGAGTGGCAAAAATGTGCTTCCAGTATGTTTTTGTGCCGTTGATTTGTATTATTACGAAAGTAAAGAGAGCCAGGGTCATTGTAACGGCAATATTTCCCGTAACGTTTGCACCGAAGGGCGGCGGGAAGGGGATAAGCCCCATTACATTATTTATTAGGATAAAGAAGAACACCGAGAGAAGATAGGGCATGTAACGCATATATTTATGAGACCCTATATTGGGAACGGCAATATCATCACGCACAAAGAGTATTATCGGTTCCAGGAAGCCCTGAATTCCCTTCGGGTGGCTTATCCCCGTCTTTTTATATGACCTCGATAATGAGAGAAAAAGCCAGAGGCCTATCAGGGCGGCGAACAACATCCCGGCCACTGCTTTGGTCATTGAGAAATCAAGAGGAAGTTTCTCCTCCTCAATATGTCCTGCTTCATCAACTGTAACAATCCTGCCTGCCAGTTCACCTTCCTCACACATCTTATAACCGTTGTGAACATGCCCGTGTGAAATTTTCTTTGAAGAGAATACGGATAAACCTTTATCCCTGCTGTAGAGTATTACAGGCAGATAGATGGTAACATGCTCTCCGTTTTCCCTTGTGAGAATATGCCATTCATGCGAATCGGCTATGTGTTCGAGAATGAAATGGCTCGCGTTGAACTCTTCACCTTCATCTCCTGCGGCTTTTTCATCTGCTGATTTAACCGGCAGGCTGGCCGCCGAAAGCAGAAATATTAAAAAAATAACCGCCAGATTATGCGTTTTCAAACCGCTTTTTATTTTATAATGATTTGTCTTTCAATGTATTTAATATCACGAATATTAAAAACAAAGTGAATGCTAAATATAACAGAAAAAATAAAACAACAGAAGCTGCCCCGGTTTTTTTGGCAATAAAGAACCAGACCAGGGCCAGTATCATCTCAAGTATAAATTTTAACCCCAGAGCCACGAGAGAAAGAAATGTCTGGTTGCGTGGTTGTCTTCTGGCACCTATGGTAAAAACCACAATGGCCGTAAGTGTTACGAAGGCAAAAAGTGAAGTAAGGATAAGTATATCGGAAGACAGGTTATTAATTTTCGCTGCTGCTGTAATACCATAGCCTGCCGCTGTTATGATTAAGGTCAGCAGGAGCAGGTAAAAGATATGACTGCGGACTGATTTCAAATTGATTATTTCTTGATAAAATCCCTGAGGGTTGCGTAGAGTGCCGCAAAAACTCCTAAAAGTGACAGGATTATGGTAAAGACAGGTGTTTTCATACTGAACCGCTCGTCGAGTTTAACTCCGCACCATGTTGTGATACCTATAATCACAATCATCTGCATAGCCATCCCGGAGTATTTGGCAAAACTCTGAATGCCACTATTTTCCCTGTCGTCCTGCGGCTTTTTCGGTTTCTCCTCCCCGGTTTGGTGCTGATCCTCCATTGCTTTCGCTTTCGGTCATTTTACAATTACCCGTAAACTGGGCCCCGGGCTCAATTGATAATTTAAAGGTTTCTATATCGCCTGTAATTTTCGAGGAAGATTTAAGGTTAAGCAGCTGACCAACACTTATTTTACCCTCGATGGCACCTGATACCTCGGAGTTTTTGCAATAGACTTCCCCGTTTACTTTTCCGGTGGTTCCTATCACTACTTTTCCTTTGGTCGAAAGGCTGCCCGTAAGCATTCCATCCACTCTGATATCCCCGTTAGATCTGATGTCTCCCGTTATTTCTGTCCCATTACTGATAAGGTTTATGGTCTGGTTGTCTGTCTCGTTTAATTTTCCCATGTTTTGACTCTTTTTCCTTACAAACATAATAACTCAAAAATTAAAAACCTATTTCGTTCTTATAAAAAAATGCGGGGCATAAGGTAATGTCGATCACTTCGGATCATAGGCCCAGATGAGGTATACTGAACCCCATGTAAAACCTCCGCCGAATGCAGCAAGGATGATTTTGTCCCCTTTCTTCAGCCGGGGTTCGTATTCCCAGAGGCAGAGAGGTATTGTTGCTGCGGTTGTATTGCCGTAATTTTCGATGTTTATCATAATTTTTTCCGGCGAAAGGCCCATTCTTCTGCCTGTTGCGTCGATGATACGCAGATTTGCCTGATGAGGCACCAGCCATGCAATATCGTTGGCTGTAAGGTTATTGCGCTCCATTATTTCAACGGCAATATCCGCCATGCTTGAGACAGCGAACTTGAAGACTGCCTGTCCCTCCTGGTATATGAAGTGTTCCCTGGCTTCCACCGTTTCGTGTGATGCAGGCCTGACAGATCCTCCTGCTTTGAGATGGAGGTATTTCCGACCCGAACCGTCAACCCTGAAAATATAATCCATAATCCCGTACTCTTCAGTAACCGGTTCAAGGAGTACTGCTCCTGCCGCATCTCCGAAGAGCGGGCATGTTGTACGGTCTGAATAATCGGTAATAGAGGACATTTTATCAGCGCCGACAACGATTACTTTTTTGAATTTTCCTGTTTCCACATAAGCTGCCCCGGTCTGAAGTGCAAAGATAAAGCCCGAGCAGGCAGCACCGATATCAAAGCTGAATGCATTTTTTATCCCGGCTTTGTCGGAAATAATATTCGCCGTGGCAGGGAAAAGCATGTCGGGGGTTATGGTGGCACATATCAGAAGATCAACCTCTTCGGGTGAAGTGCCTGTTTTTTCGAGAAGACCTGCCACCGCTTTTTCCCCCAGATCGGAAGTGCCCAGCCCTTCACCCTTCAGTATTCGTCTCTCCTTAATCCCGACCCGCTGCATGATCCATTCGTCGGAAGTATCAACCATTTTTGACAGTTCGTGGTTTGTAAGCCTGTATTCCGGGACCCATGCATGGATGCCTGTTATTGCGGCCCGAATTTTTTTCATAATCAGATTGCTTCTAAGATCCTTTGTGCCAGGTTGGCATTCACAACGCTTCTGGTCTGCAGGATCATATTCATTATGGCTTTACGCTGCGAGATGCCATGCCCGATAACGACATTGGCATTGATACCGATAACCGGTGTACCCCCTATGTTCTCAAAGTCGAGACGATCCAGATAGGGGTCCTTAAAACCTTTTGATTTAAAGATAGAATGAAAAGCTTCTGCCTGTTTCAGAACTATGTTGCCAACAAATCCGTCGCACACCACCACGTCGGTCATGGTCTCACGAAACAGATAGTTACCTTCTATATTTCCTGCGAAATTGAGTCCGGGATGTTCTTTCATCAGCTCAAAGGCTGCCTTTACAGCTGACGTTCCTTTGGTCTCCTCCTCTCCGATATTGAGCAGTCCTATCGACGGATTATCGATACCAAGAACGAATTTTGCATAGAGGCTGCCGAGAATGCCGTATTGCAGGAGGATGTCAGGCTTGCAGTCGGGATTGATTCCAACGTCAAGTATGACACAATCACGGCCATCGACACAGGGCAGGATAGTTGCCAGAGCAGGCCTGAATACACCAGGTATCACATTGACGGTGTAACTTGCTCCAACAAGCATGGCCCCTGTGTTGCCTGCACTGCATAATCCGTTAATCTTTCCCTGCTTGAGAAGAGTATAGCCTATAGCAATACTGGAGTTCTTTTTCTGCGAAAAAGCCCGGGCCGGATGTTCGCCCATCCCTATCACCTCAGGGGCATGGAGAATTTCAAAATTATCCGGATCAACTCCTTCCCCGTTCAGCTTTGCAGTAACATAATCCTTATCTCCAATAAGGACGAGTGTTTCCCCTTTATCCAGATGTTTAAGGGAATCAACTGCCCCTTCAATAACTGCGTCGGGAGCATAATCGCCGCCCATAATATCAAGACCAATCTTCATGATACCGCAATCGGTTAAACAGATCAGGCTGTTGTTTTCTTCTCAACAGCAAGCTTACCCCTGTAAAACCCGCATTCAGGGCAAACCCGGTGATACTTAACCGTGGAACCGCAGTTTGAGCAGGAAGCAACCGTGGGTTCGGTCGCTTTGTAATGGGTCCTTCTCTTGTCTCTCCGCTGCTTGGAGTGTTTTCTTTTCGGATGTGCCATATCAGTTATACATTTTAATTATCGATCATTAATTTTTCCAATTCGTCCCAGCGTGAATCCCTGGTATTGTTACTATTTACAATGTGCTCGTTCAGTCTTTCCATCATTGCCGGATCACAGGTGCTTTTCCCTGTCTCATCATCCGGATGAAGCCTCCTTATCGGAAGGGCAAGATGAATAAATTCATAAAGGTACTGGCTTATGTCCAGGTTATGTTCCTCATCGGTCACATAGATGATATCCGGATCTGAATAATCCCTCACGGGGCCATGACTTATCAGAAGCCTGTTCTCACAATCAATATGATACCCGAACATCTCAAGACATCTGTCGCAACAGATCATGACACTGCCTTCTATCCTGATGCCAATATCGATGTGTGAGGATAGCTTGTCAGTTGTTACGGACACTGCCAGGGAGCCTTCATTTATCTCCGATTCCTCAAACAGCTCAAAAAACTCGTTCCCGATCTGAAAATCAAAAATCTGATATCCGGTTTTCAGGCCGCTTAACGGTATGGTATATGATCCGGACATCTCTTTGAAATTTGGTCTGCAAAAATATAAATCCTATTCCAATTAAAAAAATTATCAACAAAAAAGTAACAATAAGCGTAATAAAAGTGTATCCGCCGGTTTAAAACTGCCATTTGCCGAATTTAGTGTGGTTTTTATAACACTACAGGTTATTTTTGAGTCATAATAAACAGAATCAGATATGAAAAAGAGAGATCATTTCCGCAGGCACAGCGAACATCATCCGAAAGTAAGCTTTGGGTTGTTCCTTATTCTTCTTGGTCTGGCACTTCTGGTTGCAACCAACGATCTGCTGAATCTGGGGTCGGTCGGTAATTATTTCACCTGGCAGACCGCCATGATATTTATTGGCACCCTTCTTATACTGAACCTCCAGTTTACGGGAGGCCTGCTGCTTGTTGCAGGAGGAACCTGGTTTTTCCTCGACCGTTTCCATGATGAGATACCCGAGCTGGTCAAAACGGTTTACTGGCCATCGGTTGTGGTTCTTATAGGTCTGGGATTCATTGTCTCGGCTCTCTTCAACAGATATAGCAAAAGTGATCAGTTAAACAACAAATAAATTTTTACTATTATGGAAACAAATGAAAAATTCAGAGACGACCGGCCTTCAAGGACCAACAACAGGGTTATTATAGGTGTGATCCTTGTTCTGGCAGGTTTATTCCTTGTCATTAGAAATACCGGTTTTTTCCCGGATTATATTGACAATGTGATATTCAGCTGGCCCATGCTGCTTGTTGCTATAGGGCTTGTATTGACACTGGGGGCAAGTGAGAAGACTGCCGGAGTGATCGTAATGGCTGTGGGGGGATTCTTTATGATACCATTGATTTTCAGGGAGACATTTCACATGTATAATATGTTCTGGCCATCAATATTCATAATTATCGGGGTAATATTTATCGTTACAACCCGCAGGGGATGGAGTCCGGTCAGGTCAAAGGGATCCGTGGGGGATGACTACATAGAATATGTGAATATCTTCAGCGGGGGTGACCGTCAGGTAGTATCGCAGAACTTCATGGGAGGCAAGATAACAGCCATATTCGGCGGCAGTGAGCTGGACCTGACAAAGGCGGGGCTTGCTCCCGGAAAATCCGAGATTGAAATTGCGTGCGTTTTCGGAGGAACGACTATTATCGTTCCCGAAGACTGGCATGTCACCATTGAGGTGACTCCCATCCTCGGAGGTTTCAGCGATTCAAGGAAACTCACACCCGGACGAAGCGTAGATATTACAAAACATCTTGTGATAAAAGGAGCTGTCATATTCGGGGGAGGTGAAGTGAAAAGCTATTAGCTGGGTACTGGCTTTGTCCACCGTAGCCTTCTTCGACAGCCGAAGCTTTTGCGCAGGCTGTGGCGAAGGTGGGGTACTGCCTGCCCGACTGACATCGGTCAGGCGGGGGTAAAGTAAGCCCGGCAGTAACTTGAATCTAAACTACTTAACAAATGAAACATCCTGTTCTCTCAAATAAAGTAAGGCTGATTATCTGGTGGCTGGCCTGGCTCATTCTGGCGCTGGGCCAGCTCCTTTCGTATTATCTGGGCTCAGGAACCATAACTGCGTTAAGCGTAAGCGATAATGCTATATCAATGCTCATCTTCTCGGGACTGGCATTGTCAATATGGTATCCCTTCAGCTATTTCAATAACATAAAGACAGGAGCGGGCGCAATGATATCAAATATCCTTGCGGGAGGCGCCGTATCCATTACATTATGGATCCTTCTCACCAGACTTATAGTGTCGTCGCTGTTCCGCAGCAGCGAAGAGTTTACCCTTTACTGGGATGATACTTTCTATTTCCGGATCGGATCCGGTGTATTCATTTATATCCTGGTTGTTGTTAGTTACTATCTGTTCTTAAGCCTTACAACCCTGTCGGAAAAGAAAGCGAGGGAAGCCAGGCTTGAGACTCTGGTTAAAGAGACGGAACTTCGTATGCTCCGGTCACAGATAAATCCCCATTTTTTATTTAACAGCCTGAATTCTGTAAGCTCGCTTACAATAACGGACCCCGGGAAAGCAAGGGAAATGGTTATCAAGCTTTCGGAATTCATGAGATATGCCCTTTCACGAAAGGATGAACAGCCGGTAACCCTCAGAAGTGAGCTCGAAAATCTGAGTCTTTATCTCGACATTGAAAAAGTGCGTTTTGGTGATAAACTCACCACAGAGGAAAATATCGGGGAGGAGTGCCTTGAGGTAAAATTGCCCGTGATGCTGTTGCAGCCCCTCTATGAAAATGCAATAAAGCACGGAGTATACGAAAGCACTGAAAGTGTAAGAATATCAACAGTGGCAAGGATCACAGGTGACTATCTGGAACTGGTGATAAAGAATAATTACGACATAGCTCCTTCGTCAGCAAAAGGCACGGGGACCGGCCTGATTAATGTTCAAAGAAGATTGGAACTTTATTACGGTAACAGAGCATCACTCAGGGCATTGAAAGAAAACGGCATCTTTACCGTTACACTTTATATCCCTTCAGAGTAAATCTTTATGCA
Source organism: uncultured Rikenellaceae bacterium (assembly GCA_964633195.1). Classification (GTDB taxonomy): domain Bacteria; phylum Bacteroidota; class Bacteroidia; order Bacteroidales; family VadinHA17; genus LD21. Next base: position 50,102 of record CAZWFL010000008.1, read on the forward strand.
ATCAGGGAATCATTTCATATATTAGGGGTTTAATTTCCCGGGAAGTGATCGGGGATAATATATAGCATAAGAGATGGAAAAGATCAGAACGATAATTATTGATGATGAGGCTCCGGCAAGAGAGATCATTAAACATTACCTTAATGAATTTGAACCGGTTGAGGTAATTGCTGAATGTTCAGATGGTTTTTCCGGCCTCAAATCTGTTTCATTCATGAAGCCCGACCTGGTTTTTCTCGATATACAGATGCCGAGACTTACAGGTATTGAAATGCTGGAGGTGATGACAGAGAAGCCGCAAATAATATTCACCACCGCATATGATCAGTTTGCAATAAGGGCTTTTGAACTGAATGCGGTCGATTATCTTTTGAAACCTTTCCCGAAACGAAGGTTCACCGAAGCCGTTAACAAGGCGATTGATAAGATCCGGTCAGGACAGGGCACTGCCCAACCGGCAAATCAACTTCTTGAAAAAATGCCCGATTCTGCCCAACCCGTAAGCCGCGTTGTTGTCCGAAAAGGTAATTCAATAAATCTGATACCTGTCGAAAATATCAGATATGTGGAATCGCAGGATGATTATGTAATGATCCACCATTCAGCAGGCAAGGCCCTTAAGCAGCAGACGATGAAATATTATGAGGAGAATCTGCCGAAAACCGATTTTGTCAGGATCCACCGGTCCTATATAGTAAAGGTTGAAGAGATCAAACGAATAGAACCCTACGGCAAGGATAATCATGTTGCCATTCTTAACGCCGGAGACAAACTGCCTGTCTCGCGGGCGGGTTATAAAGAACTGAAGAAGGAGCTGGACTTTTAGGTCGTGCATTCCGCTCCGCGGAACTTTCTCACTTCGTTCGTCAGGGTCGTGCAAGTCTGTTACAGTGTTTAAAGCAGCTGAAGGGTTTATAACGTCTGAACCGGAAAAGAGGCACGGGATCGTATCCGTGAGTGCCGCCGGGCCTGCATCTGAGTATCCTGTCTGTGGCCATTATCAGCCCTGTCAGAGGGCCATGCCTCCTGAGTGCATCGAGTGCATACTGTGAACAGGATGGCACATGGCGGCATGAGGGCCTTAAGAGAGGTGAAATGGCACCCTTGTAAAACCATACAGGCAGAGACAGGATAAAAACCAGCAATTTCTTGAGAACTGTCTTCATTCAGCAAATATAATAACAACCTTATTACCGTTGTCTTGAACCATTGCTGAAACAGATCCTTTATTTTATCCAGCGACCGGCGGCTTCAGCCGCCGGTAACTTAAACTACTGTGTCAACTTAAGACAATTTGGGAGGTTACTGACAGAATGACCTGCCCTGATGAACAAAACCATATTGGCAAAAGTTTTGTATAATGAAAGGTTGAAATCAAAAATAGACTGAAATGAATATATGGATTATTTTTATCGGCTTCATGATCCTGAGCTGGATTGTAAGTGCGACACTGAAGTCAAAATTCAGGAAATATTCGAAAATTCCGGTTGAGAGTGGTTTGTCAGGACGCGAAGTGGCTGAACGTATGCTGCAATATAATGGCATTTACGATGTAACCATTGAGAGTGTCCGGGGACAACTCACTGATCATTACAACCCGGTTAACAAAACCATAAACCTCAGCTCCGAAGTTTATAACGGAAGAAGTATTGCTGCTGCGGCTGTGGCCGCCCATGAGACAGGTCATGCCTTACAGCATGCCAAAGCATATGCATGGCTTGGTTTCAGATCGAAGATGGTACCTGCAGTAAGTTTTGCCTCGAAATATGTCCAGTGGATATTGCTGCTGGGAATATTGCTGGTTAACACATTCCCTGCGCTTCTGATCACCGGTATTGCGCTGTTTGCACTGACAACACTTTTCAGCTTTATTACTCTGCCGGTTGAGATAAATGCCAGCCGGAGAGCCCTGGCATGGCTTTCCAATGCAGGAATAACATCTTACCAGACTCACAATAAAGCCAGGGATGCACTGAAATGGGCAGCCTACACATACGTGGTGGCTGCTCTGGGCTCACTTGCAACGCTTCTTTATTATATCATGATCTTCACGGGAATGAGTAAAGATTGATTCCTACCGGCCCTCTACAATAAGATACCTGGTCCTTTTGTGCAGGATCCTTACTATTAACCAGACCACACCTGCCGGAAGGGCAATATACATCCAAAGGGGTGTGATGAAAAGCTTTCCGGCAACGGAATAATTCCTGAAAAGGTCAAGCAATGTAAAAATAACAAAGATGCTTACAAAGCTGTTGTGCTCCCTTTTTAGTACACTTTTTAGACAAAAGGGTAAACGAGGGGTTTGGTAGTTTCTGAACCCAGGGACTACAGAATGGACTTTTTCTGACCATTTATCATAAGCATCCCCGAACTTCCTTCTCAGGAATTGTTCCTCAGCAAAAATTATCCTTTCATAATAGAGCCAGTATACCAGGATAAAAACTATGGTGAACCAGAACGATCTGATAAAGAGTACTGGTCCCAGCCACATCAGGAAATTAGCTGCATACAGAGGATGACGTAAAACTGAATAAATGCCTGTCATATTGAGCTCTGCGGCCACCTGGCCTGCAGCGGTATTCCTTCCTGAGGTCCTGCCCGGAGCAAATCCTACGGTTATTATCCTTATTATTTCACCCAAAATACCTATTGCAAGAAAGATCATTTCGGGTACCGGGTTATAAATTATTGCACGGGTGTTTCCCATATACATTACGACAATTCCGCAGAGAATAAGCAAGAGAGGCAGCCAGCTCCTTCGTCTGAACAACCAGTTACCGCTGTTTTCAAGTTCGTGGATAAGTGCCATATGGTGAACACCGTATTATGATTACGGTGGCAAAAGTATAAATTTTTCAGAAACTGTATTTTATTCGCAGGAATCCCAGATTCATCTTGTTCCTTTCTCCTCCAAGCACACTGTTGAAGTACTGCCATATGAATGAGAAGTCCATATTTTCGGCGAGTGAAAAGTCAGCCGAAGGACCGGCAAAGAATCCGTCAATATCGGGGAACCACATACCCGACAGGGTCAGGTTAAGAAGCGGCCCGGCGGCCCAGGTGAACTGTCCGAATGCGGTAAATTCCGAGAACGCGAGATCCTTTGCTGAAAGAGTGTTTGCATAAAGGCCCGTGAAATTGTTCAGTTCAACAGGATTATTACAATACATAAACTGTAATTGAAACATTGAATTGTCCTTCAGTATCCTGTCAATCCCTGCCGTAACAATCAGCGTTCCCCCGGCCTCCGTTTCATTGTTTACAGGGATAAACCATGATCCTTCACCCCTGAAAGAGGAAGAGCCGAGCACTCCCGACCAGCCGAGGCCGGTCACAAAATCTTTGCTTTCCGAATAACCGGCAAGAAACTGGAGGTCGTAACTCCATCGGTTAAAACGGAACAAGCCCGCAGCGGTGATATTGTCATGTGAATCTGTCTTGACAGCCAGCTCCAGGGCAGAGGAGAAGGAAGGGAAGTATTGAATTCTCACTGCATCGCTTCCCGGACGTTCCATATAATCAAAATCAAAGAAGGAGTATGCGTTGAAAATATCATTGGGATTCCATACAATTGCCTGACCCCAGTTGATGCGCTGCCGGCCTATTGTTACCTGAAACCTGTCGCGGCTGTAATCGATCCAGAGCCTGTCGGTTTTTATATTAAAAAGTATTGAAGGCTTGTTTAAAAGGTTCCACGACATGTCGATCCAACCCGGATCAGAGCCTGTGTAATCTGCATAAAAAGGGCCTGACTTAACCATATCACCGGTGAAAAGACGGTTTCTCATCTCCAGGGCAATGGTTAAGTCAGATGTTATAAATCCTTTAAAATTAAGCCTGTTATGCAGGAGATTATCATTAATGAAATTATCAGAAAGAGATTCAAACATCACGCTTTGCATTGTCGTAACGTAACCTTTCAGCGAAGCAGGTGCAGGCTTCTCCTGTGCCCCGGCCCTGAAGCAGAATAGAACGATCAGGATTATCATTATATGTTTCATCAGAGGCATTTTCAATCAGCTTTTGACTGATCCCTCAGTTCATCAGACACCACCCTGCCATCTTCCAGTGTTATAATTCTCCTGGCCATCTTCATTACACGGGGGTCGTGTGTAGAGAAGATGAAAGTGATCTTCTCTTCAAGGTTAAGTTTTTCCATGATCTCAAGAAGGGTTGTGGCTGATTTTGAATCGAGGTTGGCAGTGGGTTCATCTGCAAGCACAAATTTAGGCCTTGATGCAAGGGCCCTTGCAACAGCTACTCTCTGTTGCTGACCTCCCGACATTTTTGAAGGCCGGCTGTTCGTTCTGTCGCTCAGGCCAACCGCTTTAAGCAGCTCAAAAGTACGCTTTTCCCGATCCTCCCTCGACCATTTCTGAAGAAGCATAATAAACTCAACATTCTCTTTGGCCGAGAGCACCGGAATAAGGTTATATGACTGAAACACAAAACCTATATTCCTCATCCTGAAATCTATAAGCTGAGAGGATTTGAGCTTTGAAAGGTCTGTCTGATCAATATTTATCTCTCCCGAAGTAGGCATGTCGAGTCCTCCGATAAGGTTCAGAAGTGTTGTCTTACCCGAGCCTGAAGGTCCCACGATGGCCGCAAATTCACCTTCATCGAAGTCAAGTGTAACAGAGTTAACCGCATGTACCTTGACTTCGGTCGAGTTGTATATCTTATGCACATCTTTTAATTCAAGTACTTTCATGATAAGCAGGTTTTTAGTAAATTATTCTGTTCTGAGTGCCTCAACCGGGTTCAGCTTCAATGCTTTCCTTGCCGGCCAGATTGATGATATGATGGCTGTGACTATTACAAGAAGTGTGGTAAAAACAAAAAAATCAAGGGTTATTACAGGATAAACCCTTGCAGCAAATCCCATGGCCTCAAAGCCCTCTCCCCATCCCGAAAAATGAATGCCTGTTTTGCCCAGGGCTTTGGTTATTCCCCATCCGGCAACCATGCCTGTTACAGCGCCGGTCATGGTCAGAAAAATTGTTTCGAGCATAATCATGCTGAAAATTCTTTTCCTGTTCATGCCTATCGCCATAAGCATTCCAAGCTCCCGTGTCCTTTCCAGGATCGCCATGAGCATTGTGTTTATAATACCGAAAGCAAGCGCCAGCATTATGATCCCTATGAAAATAAAATAATACATTATCATATAATCATTCATCATTGCCGCATCGGGAGCCAGTTCTTTCCAGGTTCTGACACTATTGACAGATGAAATACCGGAAAGCTTATCCTTAACATCTCCGGCATCATTAATATCATTGAGCATTACAGCAATTTCATGTGACAGGACCTCCTGCCCGCCATACAGATCTGCAAGGTCATCTCTATTTACATATACCGTTCTCTGGTCAAAACCGGTATTGGTTGTCTTGAATATGCCGCATACCCTGAAAGTGCCCTGTACAGGAGTGCCCCTGTCATCTGAAATAGTTATCAGCACCCTGTTCCGTAACCTGTAATCGAGAGCCTTGTCAGTTATCAGGAGGCCATACCTGTCAAGTTCCTTTTTATTAAACTCATCTCTCAGAGCATCCCTGAAATCTTTGGGGGACCTGAACCTCACATCCTTAAGTCCTGAAAGCCCTGACAGGATATTATCAGGAAGGTTCTCTTTTTCAAGCTCCCGAATAACATCACCGGTAATTATGTAATGCTTAAGTTTCAGAATTTCTGCGGTCTTGTCACTGATGAGGATCTCACCGTCCCTTTGCTGATCGAGATAATCACCAGCACCGGGGACGATCTTTTTCCAGATCTCGGTAACACCCTTTTCCCTTCCGGGATCGATACCATAAATAATAACACCCGTTGTTGCCCAGGGTGTGTTGGCCATTGCCACCATTTTTGTCCGCCTGACCCACCCTGAAACATCAGGAAGGGCTTCAAGAGCACCCGTGGTCCCTGACAGGTCGTCAATAGTGAAGTCTATCTCTTCATTATTAATAAATTCGCTATTATGTATCTGGAGATGTGATACTTCATTGAATATGGCATCATTGAGGCGCTGTTCAACCCAGCCCTTCATGATACCAACCAGAAGCACCCCCGATATTATCCCGAGAGTAACGGCTATTATGACCACCAGGCTTCTGTTCCTGTTGCGCCATACATTCTTCCATGCTATAGACCTTATCATTGAATTAGTATTATCTGTTCATTATCAAAAATATGATATAACCGATATATATCACTAACATAAGAATACCTTCCCATCTTTCAACTACATGCCTCTTACTCATATACATTGTCAGCAATAAAATCAGGCTGGCAAAAATTGTCATCAGTATATCAATATTTGAGGCCGGATTTAAAGGGATGGGATGGATGAGTGCATTGAATCCAAGGATCCATAAAATGTTCATAACATTTGAACCAACAACATTACCGATAGCTATATCTGATTGCTTTTTGACTGCCGCCACTGCAGATGTTGCAAGCTCCGGAAGTGATGTTCCGATAGCAATTACCGTAAGTCCGATAAAAGACTGGCTGACATTAAAGAATCCTGCAATTTCAACAGCTCCGTCAACGATCCATTTACCTCCAAGCACCAGCCCAAGCAGGCCGATAATAATAAATGAGAAAGACTTGAAATAACTGAATTCCTTCAAATTATTGTTGTTTTCAGGAACATCCTCCTTTAACCGGGATATCCTGAGCGTATAATAAATGAAACCGGCAAGAAACAACAGAAAGATAATCCCGTCAATCATTGTAAGTACAGAGGGTCCATTCCTTTTGAAAAGCACGTCATTTGCCAGCACGCCCAGCAATAATGCTGCGAGCAGACTGAAGGGGATCTCTTTCAGAACAGTATTTCTATTCACAGTGATTGGATATATTATTGCAGATATTCCCAGGACAAGCAGGATGTTGGCAATATTGCTGCCCAGGATATTTCCGATAGCAATTTCCGTATTCCCCTGCATGGTCGCAAATATGGTTACTATGAATTCAGGGGCAGAAGTACCGAATGCTACAATAGTAAGACCTATTACGATATTCGAGATTCTGGATTTTCTTGCTATTGATACGGAACCGTCAATCAGCATGTTTGCCCCCGTGATCAGGACCACAAATCCCATTACGAACAATACATATGTTAATATCTGATACTTCATAACGAATCTTCAATCAGCTTCTGAGTGCATCAATTTCTTTCATTTTACCAATTTTCCTGAGAGGATATATAGTAGCAAGTATTACCATCAGTGCGACAACGGCTGCCTGCCAGTAAAAATAGGGACCCACGGGGGCTGTTGGCATCACTGCATCCCAGCCGTAATCCTCCATCATTCTTGCCAGATCTCCCTTAAGGACAATCGGGTAATGGTTAAAATAGAGTATTAACGGCAAACTTGCCAGCAGTCCTGCTCCAAGACCAAGAATGCCGAGCAATATCATCTCAATTGTAACAATCCTCTTCAGTTTACTCTTCTGCATGCCTATTGCCACGAGCACACCAAACTCACGTTTTCTCTCTGCTATCATCATAAGCACTGTACCGAATATCCCGAAGAAGATTATAAAATAGAGAAGCCCGAGCATTGCCGCCCCGCTCTGATTATCGCCCTGTATCTGCTGGTAAAGTACAGGATTGAGCTCATACCAGGTCTTAGCCACTGAACTGCCATCAGGAAACAGGGCATTAATAGCTGTCCGGGCTCTGATCAGTGTTTTGTCCGATCTGTCTGTCAGATTAACGGCAAGTGAGGTGATCCTGCCTTCGCAGCCGAAGAATTCCCGGGCATTATCAATTGTCATTATGATAAGTCTGTTGTCGATTTCTGCCGAAGGCATCTTTATGATCCCCCGCACGGGAAAGAGGCCGGCTGCAGAGACACCCTGGTACCCCTGACCCATGAGTATAACGGTATCTCCGATGGTGACTTTCAGAAAACCGGCCAGTCTGTCGGAAACAAGTATCCCGTTATCTTCGTCCGAGAGAAAACTGTTGAATACTTCTGTGTTATTCAATATTTCAGGGATATAGAGTTCGTTGTCCGAATCAGAAAGGCCCAGATCAAGCTCAAGCCTTGCTCTTGATGAGTACGCTCTTCCGGTATTCTCTTCCAGCTCCCCGATTATCTGAGCCGGTATAATATTCTTACTCTTCATCCTTTCGATGGACTCGCCGGTAATTCTGTAACGGACAAGATTATTCTCAGGATTGGAGAAACTCCTTTCCTTTTCCGGATCAATAGCTATTATAGCCACTCCCTTGGACTGGGGGCCGCTTGATGCAAGAGCAAATGATTCAAGGTGGGGAGTGACGGAGGTAACACTTTTAATACCTGATATTGCAGCTGCAAGGGAATCATTATAGTCAAATGAATAATCAATCAGTGGATTATCCTGATATTTAACATGCTGGACCTGAAGATGTCCCGAAAAGGATTCTATGAAGTTGGTGATCACCCTGTCGTAAGTTCCCAGCTGATACGACCTCATGATAACGGCAAAAAAGACTGCAAAGAAAACAGAAGCCGACGTAATAATGGTTCGCCGTCTGTTTCTCCACAAATTCCGCCATGCTATTTTAATCTCTTCTTTCATACCGGATACTAAATTGTTTGTACAAGCCTTTGTATATATGCTATGTCGGATATCAGCGCACTCTTTTCATATTCTGCTGCGAGAAGAAGCTCTCTTCAACAGGAATATTGAATTTTATTTCCCTGATCTCAATAACCGTTCTGTTCCCGGGTTCTTCAGCAGGCACCAGTTCTATTTTTGTCGGTATTGTCCTGCCATCCATGCTTTTAATCTCTGAGCCTGTTTCGGTCCTGACAAGGAACCCATCCTCATCATACAGTTCGGCTCTCAGTACCAGAAACTCATTTTTATCTATCCATCTGATCTGCATACCCCATACTATTGATGCTTCTTCCCTTGCAGTCATTTTAATCCTGTAACAGAGCCGGCCGTCAATACTCTCCTCCCCTGTGATCTCATGAATATAATCATTAATAACAGATGATTCCTTCAGAATATCGTCATTGGTATAATCAGATCCCATCCAGCCCTGCGACATCATCGACGGTGGAAGCTTGATCAGCCTGTTAATGGCAGGGTTCCATGTCCACATCTCGTTCCCTCTTTTAAGGAATGTCTGGCCCGCCTCCTTGGCCGGCGCTGTGATAAGTGTTAGAGCATAATCCTTTCCGAGCGTCCACGATCTGAAGTCAACGCTTCTTTGCCATGCCGGCCGTATTATGGTCATCGACATCACTGAATAGCCTGATTTCTCCCCGGTAAACTTGTCATCGGCCCTTTTTACTATCTCTGCTGCCGTAAACTCCTGTCCATGGATAGCAGGGGAAAAACAAAGCAATGCTAAACCTGTAAGAATGTCTCTGTATAATCTCTTCATTTTCTTTTATTTGAATGTTTCAACAATTCTGTCAATCAGCTTTTCATCATCCTTGTCATCTTCAATATATATTCGTGTTATTGCATAGCCTTTCAGTGTAATAAGGAACATGTTCATATCGGTAACAGGATCATATTCAGGCTCCTTTTTCTCCTTTTTGCGTGAAAAATAGTCGGCAATCATACCCGAAATAAGAGATACGAAATTTTCCTCTCCGGTAAGAAATTCAAATTTGACAATTGGGTCGGAGGACAACATCGAAAATCTTTCCCTTACCTCCTTCTGCATTACAAGCTGGAAAAAGAGCCTCCAGAAAGATCTCTTTTCACGAAGCACAAAAGATATTTTTCTGATAAAGAATTCAAATTCATCTTCGCTCAGATACCCGTCCTTGTTCACATCGAAGTATTTATATATCTCCATTACCGATCGTTGCAGAATTGCGACCAGCAGGGCCTCCTTGCTATCGAAATAGTTGTACATTAATCCCTTGGAAATTCCTGCCCGGCGGGCAATCTGATTTATCGTCGTGGCATAATAGCCTTCATTGGCAAACTGCTCAAGTGCCGTGTCCATAATGAGGGTCTTCTTTTCCTCTCTTATCTCTTCAAACTGGTGTTGGGTTCGTGGCGACATATTTTTTGATTAAACGCTCAGTCAATATACTCTTTATTTAAAAACCGTTTTTGAATGAACGGTTGGTCAAAAATAAAATCAATAATTTTAACTGCCAAATTTTTTTGATGAAATTTTACAAATGGTCGTTTTCGGGCAACGGATTGCACCCGGCCACCGGCCCGCTGCTTCGAGCTACAAGCCCCCTACCCCCTGAAGGGGGTCTTAAAACAGCAGCTGATCAGCTCGGT
>CAZWFL010000008.1:60467-119603 GCA_964633195.1 uncultured Rikenellaceae bacterium
TGCCTCCAGCCCCCTGCCCCCTAAAGGGGGTTTAAAAACAGCCGCTGATTAGCTCGGTTGCCTCCAGCCCCCTGCCCCCTAAAGGGGGTTTAAAAACAGCCGCTGATTAGCTCTGAAAGAGCATAATGTGAATAACCCCCGGTTATTTCTGGGGGTCAGAAACCGGACGTAAGTTGGCAGCTCCGGCAGGAGCTGAATATGGATGATCGGCGGTGCGATTCGCAGACCAATTGATGGAACTGCCCGGCGGTTCCATTGACTGTAAAGGATATAAACAATCTTCAGCAGAAGTTGATCTGGTATTTTAATTATCGGACTCTAAAAGTATCTCTTCGAGCCTGGCTATTCGTGAGTTGATCTGGTCATTCTCCGATCTCAGCCGGTCGTTTTCGGCTTTCAGCTCCTTTACGGCATTGATCAGTGCTATATTAACCGGGTGAATATCGAGCTGCAGGTAACCGTCTGCGCCCTGGGTCACTGCCTCAGGGAAGAGTTCCTGAACCTCCTGGGCCACCAAACCGGCATATTCCCCGTCATCAGGCAGATTGACTGGATTTTCTTTCCTGTACGAAAAGCTTACAGGTTGCAGTCTGGTAATTTCACTCAATCCTTTTAAATAAACTCCATGGATATCTTTCAGCCGCTCATCCGACCAGGTTGCCCATGATCCTCCTCCGGGCTTGGCCGCTGTTCCATTTACGACCAGATGGTGTTCACCCGGATCACTTGTTGTGCCTATGCAGAGTTTCCTGCCGAAAACACTGTAGTTGCCTGTATTGCCAAACCCAAAGCTGAAATATGTTCCATTGTACATTAAAGCTTCGGCTCCGTTACAACGGATGGCAACACCTGTTGAAATACCTTTATTAAGGTTCATCCCGCCTGCAATATCGAGTTTATAAACTGGGTTACTCGTTCCAATGCCAACATTGGCATTATTCCCAAGAATAACCGTGTTTGAGTGTGAAAGCTTTACTTCTGCCCCAACGGCTGTGCTGTTAGTTATTGTTCCGTCAGTAAACCCCGTATTAGCTCCGATAAAAGTATTTCTTTCTCCGGTAAGGTATATGGCTAATGATGAGCCGGAATCATACCCAATTGCGGTGTTATTTCTACCAGTGGTGTTATATATGAGTGAATTGTTACCGTTTGCTGTATTTCTATAACCTGAAGTATTGAAGCGAAGAGATTTATATCCAAAAGCTGAATTATCTGTACCTATATCATTTTTAAATAGTGCGTCTGCTCCAAAAGCATTATTATAATAACCTGTCGTGTTCTCAAAAAGCGTCCACACTCCATTTGCTGTATTTTCATAACCCTCTGTGTTCTTATATAAAGCCTTAAAACCTGTGCCTGTATTAAGATTGCCTACAGTGTTGGTAAATAGTGCTTCCATCCCAGAGGCAGAATTAAAAAGTCCTTCAGTATTTGAGAATAGTGCACGAATTCCTGTTGCAGTATTCCAGCTTCCTATTGTGTTGGAAAAAAGTGCCCGAAAGCCGATAGCTGTATTCTCCTCTCCTTCCGTATTATTAAACATAGTTGAATTACCAAAAGCTGTATTATATATACCAGATGTATTTCTTTCAAGGGCACTGTAACCCATAGCAGAATTTGCCAGATGTGCACCGCCTCCTTTTCCCACAGTTAGTTCATTGATAATTGCATCTCCGCCGGCCACATCGAGCCTGGCTGTGGGGCTTGTTGTGCCTATGCCCACATTGCCATTAGCCTTCAGAATAGTGAACCTCTCTGTTAAATCTTCTGAAGCTATGGAAAAACGGTCACCACTTAACCCTAATCCTAAATTCCATGATTTTAAATTATCACTGATTCTGATAATAGGTGTTATACCTGTGCTGAAGGTTGTGTTGCTATGCAGCTGTAAAAGTGTTCCGGGATCATTTATTCCAATACCTACATTTCCTGTCCTGCCTATATTGCCAGTTTGGTTAGCGTTACCATACCAGGTAGGGTCGGTTTCGGTTACTGTTCCTGCTGACGGGGTTGCCCATGTTCCGTCACCACGGAGATATGTACTTGTTGTTGATCCTGCGGGAAGTTTTGCCACAGTTACCGCATTATCGGCTATTTTAAGTGTTGTGACAGATGCTCCTGCAAGATCGGCCGCTACAATTGCCCCATCAACAATTTTTTCCGATGTCACACTGTTGTCTGCCAGATCACTGGTTGTTATTGTCCCGTCAACAATTTTTACTGAGGTTACACTGTTATTCGCCAGATCAGCAGTAGCTACAGCGCCATCAGCAATCTTGGCAGATGTAACTCCATTGTCGGCAATCCTCAGAGGTGTTGCAGTTGTACCATTACCTGTCAGTGTGGCATCTGTTACAACCACCTGTGTTCCCCAGTTGTCACCTCCGCCCGATGAAGGAAGTGTAACCGTTCCGCCACCGAGGCTCAGTGTGAGCTGTGTGCCGCTGAGGTTTAATGTCTGAATCTCGTTCGTGTTGCTGTTATCGGCATCCGTTATACCGTATCCCGCAAGAGTTGTGGGTTTTGATAGCAGATCAGCAAAAGCACCGCTTGTTGCAACAGTTGCAAACGCAGGCTTGCCCGTCACGTCAGCCCACGATGGAACCCAGGTGGCGGGACGGTACAATCCCGAATGGTTTCCCCAGCCGTAAGCAGTGTTCCAGTTAGAGATATAACTGCCTGTTATTCCGCTCGCCGGACTGGCAGAAAATACAGGATCGGTCTCGGCAGCGAGACTCTCCACCGTCTTCGCGTGTATTGCATACGGCACACTCAGCAGCTGGCACGTGCCGCTGATAGTGTAGTTTGTACCGCCTGCAGGATCGGTCTCTGTCCTCAGGTAGTAGGTTCCCGACGACCAGTTAATAGCTGAAAAGCTCCCGGCTGTTGCCGTACCACTGCCTATCTCAATAGTTACAAGTCCGTTGGCATTGGTCTGCGGATTGGGACTGTAGGTCTCTGAGAAAACAACGGTGCCTGTTGACGATCCCTGAAGGATGCTGATCTTCATGCCTACGGCCTGGTTCGTTACAAGCTCTCCTGAGTTATTGCGTACAACCGCCTGGTAGCTCATTTTATCGGGTGGCTGCGCATTTACACTCAGTGTGAGTATCACAATCACCAACAGGGTAAATAATTTTTTCATAACGGTTATCTTCTGATTATTTTAAATACTTTGACTTCTATATTGTTTCTTATTACATTCAGGAAATAGACCGCGGATGGGTAAGACTCCAATGATATTTCCGTTTCATCGCTTTCAATTTTCCTGTCCTGAAGCAGGACCCCGTTGATATCATAAACCCTGAATCTCATCTTCTCATAACTGAAGGGTTCTACTGCAAGCTTAATAAGGTCCCGTGTCGGATTTGGATAGAGAGAGTACTCCAGGATTATGCCCGTTGTATTTTCTATGGCTGTCACAACGGATATTTCGTATGGTTGCTGAACACCCTGGGCGACAGTGCCGTTGGTACCCGGTAGTGTTTCATAGGTGATCTGGCCGACTGTAAAGCTTACAGTGCCTCCGCTGCCCGTGCCATTTCCGCCCGTGGCAGGAATGGTTTGCTGGGCTGTGACCTGTGTAGCACAGAATAGTCCCAGCAATAAAAGCGATAGAATTTTCTTCTTTCGTTCCATGATATTAAAATAATAAGCAGGTTTGCTAACTAAATCTGATGATTATGATGTGCTTCACGCCGGCACTCAGGCTTTTTTGCGCCGGAGAATAGAAGTTGCTGAATTTATGTCAATTATACTCAGCAGATGCTGATAGTGTGCCAGGTTACTTAGAGCTTAAAAAACTCCAGGGATATTTACGTTGTTCAAGTTAAGAAATAAAGAAATACAAGTCAATATTATGGTAACTTCATCCAATCTTTTTAATTTGAGTCCCGAAAGTCTCTTTTCTTTAACTATAGCCGGCAATTCCGAAGAGATTGACTTGCAGTTGTCCGGACCTGACCTGTTACCTTGCTTCATATTCATTTTTTATTGCATTCGTTTTGTAGTTTTTTATTATATTGCAGTTAGTTTTGTTTTTAGAGTAAATTAACAGAAACAAATCTATTCTTCCATTAAACTTAAATCCCTTAATTCCATGAAAAAGAGGCCATTGATTCTGATACACTTATCAGTATTAAGTGTTTTATTCTTCTTTCTGGCAAGCGGCTGCAAAAAAGAAAATGATGATCAGATAACTGTGACGGACATTGACGGTAATGTCTATAACACTGTTAAAATAGGTAACCAGGTTTGGATAAAGACTAATCTCAAAGTAACGAAGTTGAATGACGGCACAAACATTCAATTGGTTGAGAACAATCAGACATGGTCCGGATTGATAACACCGGGTTACTGCTGGAATAGTAACAATGAAGCACAGTATAAAAACATTTTCGGGGCACTCTATAACTTCCATGCTGTGAAAACCGGAAAACTATGTCCTGCAGGTTGGCATGTACCTACAGATAGTGAATGGAAACAACTGGAAAAACAAATAGGAATGAGCCAGTCGGAAGCAGATATTGAAGGTGACGACAGGGGAACAACAGAAGGTGGTGAGCTAAAGGAAAGCGGACTTGATCACTGGGATAATCCGAATGAAGGAGCTACAAATAAGCATGGGTTCACAGCACTTCCCGGAGGGTATCGTGATGAAACGACCGGATCCTTTGGTGGTGTAGGAGGCGGAGGTGACTGGTGGACCTCAACGGAAGCTGATGCCACATCGGCCTGGGATAGAGGCTTGTCTGCCTATGAATCTGACATAAGCAGAAACAGGGAGAAATTCGGGAAGGGTTATTCGGTACGCTGTATCAAGAATTAAAGCCCACTGTTAGCACATAGCACAAGGGTAAACTTTTATCCTTGACAAACAGACATAGTAACCATATTTAAAATCATCCTGGTTGTAAGATTCTTTTGGTACTCCTGATCTGTTCATTCTCCGGTCTGAGCCGTTCGTCAGGACATGCCACCTGTGCTCCTTCACCGTGCAGATGTACAGAAGCTATTGCCCCTTGGTGAACTTCTTCCGGCTCAGCACAAATATTCAGTAACTTACAACATTTGACGGGTAAATCCGTTATTCCCGATAAACAGCAGAGGATTTCCGGTCTTTATTTATTAGGAAAAGAATATCTATCTTTAACAAGTCTTACTTAAAAAACATCTATAATGGCAGGTCTCAGATTTTTACTGGGAATGATCCCGGCAACTTCAAAGATTGAGCAGGCAGAGAAGGCACTGGTTGATGAGTACGAGAAACTGGGGGCTTTCCTAAAATCAGATCTTCTGGCAAAGTATAACAGGCTTAACGATCTTGTCAGCTCATCTGATTTCATACAAAAGAAAAAGGAGATCGAATCGCTGCAGTACAGGAACTCGGAGGAATATGCAAAGGAGAAGGAGTATCTGGCACTGCAGAAAGCAAAAGATATTGTTCTTTACTTCAAAACCATTTCAGGAACTCTTCTTAAAAGGTTCAAAGAGATGGACGGCTCTCAGAAAATAAAGGATTATGAAGAGCTGGAGAGCCTCATCAACTCCTACGAATTCAAGCAGAAGCAGAAGATGAAGCCGATAACATTCAAGGATAGCGATGAGTACAGGAAGTACCTTGAATACAAAGCCCTGAAATCTGATCCCGAGATTAAATATTATAATAAAGCGCTTAAAAAAGGTGAAGTAACCAAAACCAAAGCCGTTCTGAGGTTTGAGGAGCTGGGTGCCTTCATCAGAAGCTCCGAATTCCTGGCAAAGAAAAGAATGAAGCCGGTAACTTTCAAAGATACTGAAGAGTACAAGAAACTTCTTGAATACAAGCGGCTTAAAGGGAGTGCTGAAATTAAGGAATACTATAAATTCAGGGATTCAAAAGAGTATGCAAACTTTCTCAATACAGATGGTTCGGCAAGGCTTTCAAGGTACAATGAGCTGAAAGAGTATGTCGCAACCGCGGAATTCAAAGAGAAGAAAAGTTACCTGCTTGATAAGAAAAGATTTGAAAAAACTGATATGTACAAGGATCTTCAGGAGTTTGAGAACCTGAAGAAACACCCTGAAATTGTATGGTATTTCAAAGTAAAGGACTCCGATAAGTTTGATATACTCAAAAAGCGTGAACTGACCTTTGCCGATGAATTTGATGGCGACAGGCTCGATACACTTAAATGGCTTACCAATTATTACTGGGGGGAGAAGCTGCTGAAGGACAGATATTCTGTTGAGCCCGACCTTCAGGCATATACTGAAAAGGATAATTTCGAGGTTCGTAACAGCCTTCTTAAGATCCATACCCGGCCGCAGAAGATCAACGGCAAAGTATGGTCGGCAGGCTTCGGATTCAAGACAAAGGATTTTGATTATACTTCGGGACTTGTAAACTCAGGTAACAGTTTCAGGCAGAAATACGGGATCTTCTCCGCCAAGATCAGGCTCGGTAATCCTGCCGCAAGAAATGCATTCTGGATGCTTGCAGACAAGATCACACCTCATATCGATATATGCCGCACCTCAGACAATAAGGTTTGGTTCGATTTCTCACCGGTTCCCGGCAGGAAAGCAAAATCATCAGTCGGATCAAAATATGCCAATGGCTTTTATATTTATACCCTTGAATGGACGGCCGACAGAATTGTCTGGAAAGTTAACGGTGTTGAGGTTTTGCGACAGACATCCGACATCCCCCACGATCCCATGTATGTCCTCCTTGCCGGAGGCCTCGAAAAACCCATCAACGGCATGACCACCATGGATGTCGACTGGGTAAGGGTCTATCAATATAAATAATTTGCCCCTAAATCCCTGCCTGCGCTGACGCTACGGCAGGCAGGCCCTAAAGGGGACTTAATTCAGAAGCTAAAACAACTCCCCCTTTAGGGGGTAGGGGGGCGATCCTCCATGGGGCAGTGGAGCAATCTTTCAGAAGGGGGCAGAGGGGCGACTCCAAATTGTAACTATTTGGTTTTTTATCCGTCTTTAGGTTGTAATCCGGATTATGACAGTCAAAGAATACAACAGATCTGTTGAGGAGTATGCCGATTCGGTCTTTCGTTTCATCCGTGCAAATATCAGGGATGAAGAGAGAGCGAATGATATTGTGCAGGACAGTTATGAGAAACTCTGGAGAAGTGTTGCTGAAATAGATTATTCCGTTGTCCGCTCATGGCTCTTCTCAACGGCCTATCATACCATGATAGATGTGATCCGGAAAGAAAAAAGACTTACCACAATGGAGTCATACGATGAAATGAGCTTTGTTTCCGATTCGCAGTACAGCGATCTTAATGAAATATTACACGAAGCTCTTGAACGTCTTCCCGAACACCAGAAAACACCGGTGCTTCTGCGTGACTATGAGGGATACAGCTATAAGGAGATCGGAGAAATAACGGGACAGACGGAAGCCCAGGTAAAGATCAATATTTACAGGGGACGGATGGCCCTGAAGAATTATATCGGGAAAATTGAAACGGTGCTATAATAATGTTACCTGACAGATCAAATTACGAAATATGGTTCATCGACTGGATTGATGGAAGGCTAACCGATCAGCAGGAGGAGGAGCTCCGGGATTTCCTGGAGAGGAATCCTGACCTGCGGGAGGAGCTCACGGCCCTCTCGTCAGTTACCCTTAAGGCACAAAACATCATCTTTTCAGGCAAGGAAAATCTGCTCAGGAAGCCGGCTGATCTCAATCCTTCACAGTTTGATTATCTCTGCATTGCAAATCTCGAGAACGATCTTGCATCTGAAGGGGTCCGTGACCTTGAGGAAGCAATAGCAGGTGATCCCTCAAGGAAAATGGAATACGATCGTATTCACCGTTTAAGGTTGACTCCTCCTGATATCAGGTTTAAATACAAGTCACGTCTTAAGAGAATCACGCCATTTCAAAAAGCAGTCCGTTATTCAATTATCGGTCTGAGCGCTGCGGCAACAATAGCGGTTTTTATGATTTCTTACACTCCGCAGAGATCTGAATTACCGTTAAACGGCTCATTAACGGCAACAACTGAAACTATCGCCGATACACCTGAAGTACCACCGGCTGATACCGACGCATCAACGGGAAATGTACAGGAAGTTGTATCAACATCTCCTGCAATTTCCGAGACCGCCATTGAGACAGCTTATATAGCAAAGGCAGCAATGTTATTTGATGCTAATGAAACAAATGAACTGACACATGAGGAACCGGTTGAGATTTCCCGCGTCACCCTTGATCCTGTGCCACTGGACTTAACAGTTGTTATTGAAAGGAATTATTTTAAAAATACCAGTCTCATTGCATATAATCCGGAGATAAAAGGGCCATTCTCTGATGACGGAAGAAGTAATATGAACAGGTTCCTTGCACGAATGTTCCATGAAAAAATAATGAGAGACACAACAGCCGGTGACAGGCCTGTCAGAGCGTATGACATAGCCGGAGCAGGAATTGCCGGTTTTAACAAATTATTCGGAGCCGAACTGGCCCTTCAGAAAAATACCGACCCCGACGGAAAAGTAACATCCGTCTATTTCAGTTCACGTTTATTGAAATTCAATGCTCCTGTAAGAAAAACGGAAACTTACCAGTAACTTTTATGACAAGGTCTTCGTCACACATTTGAAAAGAATTCAAAAACAAAAAGTCATGAAAAAGATTGGAATTTTAATTATCGCGGCGGCATTTATCTGCCAGGCATATGCTCAGGGAACCACGGTCACCGAAAAAGAGGCAGGAGAGAAGGGTTCAACTTCTGCGAAAGGTGATAATATTAAAGTAATTATTGGAAAAGATCTTATAACGGTAGAAGATTCTGATTCATCACTTAAGATCATGGTGCGAAACAGAGGTGTAAGCATACTTGAGTCGCTTGAGGGGCCGCGGGTAAAAATCGAGAAATTCGATGCTCCTGTGCAGTCGGATTACGAAAGTACACGCAGATATCAGGATTACGATAAAAAACCAGGGAGCAGAGGTGCAAGGAGTTTCAGGGGGCATTGGTCGGGACTGGAATTCGGGCTCGGTAATTATACATATCTCAGGAGCATGGATCTGCCCGATGACATTTCTTATATGTCTCTTATAACCGGCAAATCACACACCTTTAACTTCAACATATCCCAGCTGAGTATGGGTCTGACAAGACATTTCGGGTTAGTTACCGGCATTGGACTGAACTGGAACTGTTACAGGTTCGAAGGGAACAACAGCATTACGGTAGGGCCCGACAGGGTAATTACCGAACTTGTACCGCCTGATGGAAGTTCCGTAAAGAAATCAAAATTCTCAACCCTCTACTTAAATGTACCTGCTCTCATCGAACTTCAGATCCCCGCCGGATACAGCAACCGGCTTAACATTGCTGCCGGAGTGATAGGCGGCATTAAGCTAAATGCTGCAACAAGAATAGTTTTTCAGGACAAGGAGGTCTTAAAGACAAACGGTGATTTCAATCTCAATCTGTTCAGGGCAGGGTTGACGGCACGAGTCGGATACGAAAACTTCATGCTCTTCGGTACATATTATGCCACACCCTGGTTCAGAGAGCTTAAGGGCCCCAACGGCTATAATCCCGAACCCTTTGAAATAGGGATCGCTTTCACATTCAACAATTAATCTCCCTTTTAATTTGTCTTAGCAGAGACGCCCAAATTGGGCGTCTCTGCGTTTATTTTGCATGTTCCGGCGAACACCATTATATTTGCATAAATCAGCGAATTAATGGCAAATACGATTTTGACCCCCAGGGAAATACGCAGATACAGAAGGCAGATAATGCTGCCGGGTATTGGGATTGCCGGTCAGGAGAAATTAAAGCAGGCAGCTGTTATTGTCGTGGGTGCCGGAGGACTGGGCTCTCCGGTTCTTCAATACCTTGCCGCGGCAGGAGTGGGAAGGATAGGAATCGCGGAGTTCGACATCGTCGATGAGGAGAACCTTCAGAGACAGGTGCTTTACGGCTCAGGTGACGTGGGTAAGCTCAAAGCCATTATTGCCAGGGAGCGCCTCGAACATCTCAACTCAATGGTAAAGATCAAAATTCTCAACCTGCCTGTAAATGAGAAGAATGCCCTGAAGATATTTGAGAATTACGATGTAGTTGTTGATGCTACAGATAATTACAGGACCAGATATGTTATCAATGATGCCTGCGTATTGCTCGGTAAGCCAATGGTCCATGGTTCTTTATACAAGTACGAGGCACAGGTCTCAGTCTTCAACTATAATGGAGGTCCAACATACAGATGCTACAATCCGTCTCTGAAGGGATCAGGGTCAAAAGACCCTTCGGCTGATGAAACCGGCATAACTGGTGTACTGGCCGGTTTAGCCGGCACACTTATGGCCGGCGAGGTGCTTAAAATCATCACCGGGACA
The DNA here is from genome assembly GCA_964633195.1 of uncultured Rikenellaceae bacterium. Classification (GTDB taxonomy): domain Bacteria; phylum Bacteroidota; class Bacteroidia; order Bacteroidales; family VadinHA17; genus LD21. The sequence continues at coordinate 70,840 of CAZWFL010000008.1, forward strand.
GGGGAAGTTCTTTCCGGGAAAGTTTTGTTATTCAATACTTACGATTGCAATTTTACCGTTATTAAGGTTAACAACATGCCTGCGAATCATATTATCAGGCCATTGGGGGATAATAATTAAAATTATATATATTTGTCTATGAGACTATTACTTATCAGTAATTCAACCAATCAGGGAGAACCTTATCTCGATCATCCCAAATTTCAGATCAGGCAGTTCCTTGGAGAAAAGCCGGTGAAAGCCCTTTTTATTCCATATGCTGCAGTAACCTTTTCTTATGATGCTTACGAGGAAAAAGTCTCGGAACGGTTCCGTGAAATAGGCCACGATGTTGTGTCGATACACCATTTCGGCGACCCTGTTGCTGCAGTGAGGGAGGCATCTGCCATAGTGGTCGGCGGAGGAAATACCTGGAAGCTTATCAGGATGATCCAGGACCACGGGCTTATTCAACCTGTACGCGAAAAGGTCCTTACAGGTACTCCTTATATCGGATGGAGCGCAGGAGCAAATGTTGCATGCCCCACAATCATGACAACGAACGATATGCCTGTTGTTGAGCCCTCATCATTCGCAGCATTCGAATTTATTCCATTCCAGATAAACCCTCACTACCTCGATGCCAATCCGGAAGGGCACGCAGGAGAGACGAGGGAACAAAGGATCGAAGAGTTTATAGAGATTAATCCGGGTGTAACTGTTGCCGGCTTAAGGGAAGGCACAATGTTCCTGATCGAAAATGGCAAAATCGGGCTGCTTGGTCCCCGCAAGGTAAGAATTTTTAAGAAGGGGATGGCCCCTGCAGAACTTGGAAATGATGATGATTTTTCACTTATCATTTAACGCAACAAGATCCTTAAAGGAGAGATGAAGCTGAGAATCAAGATCCTCCGGACAGCCGCCGTGGTAACCGGTGTGGTAATAATTATCCTCTTTATGCTTTCAGTTGTTCTGCAAAGTAAAGCTGATGTAATTCTTAATGCTGTCAATAATAATATTTCTACAAAAATTGAAACAGGTTCAGTCAGGATTTCACTTCTCAGGAAATTTCCCAGGGCTTCTCTGGAGTTGAAGGATGTGTTTGTACACTCATCACCCGGATTCGATGTCATGTCATTCGCTGACGCCAGCACCGATACCCTTCTCAGCGCCCGTAACGTATCAGTCGTCTTCAGCATGACTGATCTGATATTAGGGCATTATACCGTAAACAGGATACGTATTAAATCAGGGCGTCTAAACCTTCTGACTGATAAAACCGGTAAAATAAACTATGATATCTACTGGAAAGAATCAACAGAGAAAGACCCTGAGGGCGGAATGGATCTTAATCTTGACAGGATTTACCTTACGGGCGTCAGGACTCTTTATAATGACCTTTCTTCAAGCCTGATCATAGACGGTGTTATCAATGAGGGCCAGCTTAAAAGCAGGTTCTCGGGAAATAATATTGATTTCCATGCTGACACACAGCTCGGGATAGACTTCTTCCGGCTTGATAATCTGAACATAGGCAGAAGCTTCAAGGCAGATGTTGACCTTAACCTGCAAAAAACCGATAGTGGTGTTAAGTTCAGCAAAGGTATCATCCGGATCGAGGAGTGGGATTTTCTCCTTGCCGGATTTGTGTCCTCTGAAAAGTACATTGATCTTGAGATAACAGGCAATAATATTGAACTCTCAAAGATCAGCAACTTTTTCCCTCCCGAATATCAGCAGGCCCTGTCTGATTACCGGTCTTCGGGGTTGCTTGAGATAAGCGGAACAATAACTGGCCCCTATGCAGGCAATCTCAGTCCCGATTTGAATTTCTCATTTTCACTCGAAAATGCAAATGTTAAGAATGCAAAATCGCGTCTTGCCGTTGACAACTTCTCATTTGACGGTACTTTTGCCACAGGTCCCGGGACCGGTACTGCGAACGGTTCATTTATAATACAGAATTTGACAGGCAGGCTGGGATCGGCACTCTACAAAGGTTCTCTGAATATCTCTGATTTCAGCAGACCCTCTGCAGAGATAAAGCTATCCGGGAGAGTATACCCTGCAGAATTAATGGAGTTTTTTAATCTTAAGCATATAGGCCGGGCAGCTGGATCGGCTAACCTGAATCTCGTATTTTCCGGCAGACTCAATAAAAAAGAGAAATATACCTTTTCAGATTTCCTCAGTCTGAGTTCTGCATCAGAAATTGTGTTCAATTCTTTCAGCATAGGATTTATTGAGGATAATCTGTGGTTTGAAGATGTAAACGGGAGCCTGCTTATCAGCAGGAAGAGTTTGATTAAAGAGATGAATCTTATTTTGAATGGTCAGCGAATAAGATTTGACGGGGAAGTGACCAATTTCCCGGGGTGGTTTGCCGGAAATCCCGTGATGATGGCTGTTAAAGGCAATATTTACTCCGGAAGCTTCAGCCCTGAATCGTTCGGCAGAAATGATAATATAACTGATGAGCCTCAAAAGGCTCTCATTAGTTTTCCCGGAAATATTGTGGCTGATGTTGACTTTAGAATTGACACATTCAGATATAAATCTTTCACAGGCACAGATATCTCGGGGCAATTTAGCTATAAACCCAAAATGGCAAATTTTAAATCATTTAATATTAAATCACAGGGTGGTGCTATCTCAGGTAATGGTTTATTTGCCCAGAATCCCGGCAAATCTGTTACAGGCAGAGGAAGTTTTGTAATGAGTGACATTAATGTGAATGAAGCTTTTATAACTTTCCGTAACTTTGGTCAGGATTTTATAACGGCTGAGAATCTGGCAGGCTCTCTTTCGGGTTCATTATCGCTGCTGATGCCTCTGGACTCTATGCTAAAGCCCGATGTTAACTCGGTAGTTGCAGAAGGTAAGTATATTCTCCGGAATGGTGCTCTGAAAAATTTTGAGCCTGTAAAACAGCTCTCGAATTTCATTGAGTTATCAGAACTTGAAAATATAAATTTTCATCAGCTTGAGAATGATTTCTTCATCAGTGAAAGTTATTTCTATGTTCCGCAGATGGATGTACGATCATCTGCTGCCAATATCTCCGTAAACGGCAAGCATGGATTTGACAACCGGTATGAGTATCACGTCAGGGTTCAGCTTTCGGAATTGCTCAGCAAGAAAGCTGTAAAGAAGAGGTCGCCGGTGACTGAATTCGGCGTCATTGAGGATGACGGGCTTGGGCGCACATCATTGCTTCTGCTGGTAGAAAGCCAGGGCGATGCAACAAAAGTAAGCTACGATGTCAAAGCGGTAACGGCACAAATAAAAAATGACATCAGGAATGAGAGAGAAAACCTGAAGACGATCATGAGTCAGGAGTATAACAGGTACGGAGACGATTCTGTTCCGGAACCCGGAAGTGCGCAGAAACCCCGTTTCAGGATCTCCTGGGAAGAAGGAGAGATAGTAAAGAGTGAGAGTGAAGAAGAAAAAGAAAGCAGGCAAAATGTGTTAAGAAACATTTTCAGAAAAAAAAATTAAATACCTGAATTATAAAAAGCTTGAATAATATTTCAAACAGAAGTCCCTGGAAATTATATCTTTTCCTTTTTGCTGTCCTGATAGGTGTCAGTTCGCTCTTCTATACCCGCATTCTTGTCAGGAGGCTTGAAGCTGAAGAGAGGAAGAAGGTTGAACTATGGGCAGAGGCCACCTGGCTTATCAGTCAGTCTGATTCGACTCAGAATCTGGAATTTCTTACAACGATCATTGAAGACAACACCACCGTTCCGGTAATACTTACCGACGGGCATAATAACATTATTGCCGCAAGGAACTTTAATCCTGTACGCAGCAGCGATCCGGGCTATATTCAGACAAGACTCGAAAGGATAATGAAGAAGAGCACTCCGATAGTGATAGACGTGGGGAAAGGTTTTGTGAACCATATTTACTACAAAGACAGCGTGATCCTTGCCCAGCTTATCTATTATCCTTTTGTGCAGCTCGGTCTGATTATACTCTTTATCGTGGTTTCATATATTGCCCTGAGCTCTTCACGCAAAGCGGATCAGAATCAGGTATGGGTCGGAATGTCAAAGGAGACGGCGCATCAGCTTGGCACTCCCACCTCGTCACTCGCCGGCTGGATTGAAATACTCCAGAGCCGTTATCCCGAGATCCCGTTCAACAAGGAACTTGCCCTCGACGTGGAGCGGCTCGTAAAGGTAACTGAACGCTTTTCGGGAATAGGCTCAAAACCTTCTTTGTCTCCCGAAAACATTAACGACCTTATCCGGAGTACAATTGAATACCTCAAGTCACGCTCCTCGTCAAAAGTAATTTTCAACCTCGAGTTCGACACTAATGATGAGGTTACCATTCCTGTAAATGTTCATCTTTTTGAATGGGTAGTGGAGAATATTTGCAAAAATGCCATTGATGCTATGGAAGGAGAAGGACAGATAACGGTCAGGATCACTGAAAATGACAGGTTTGCTTTTATTGATATCTCTGACACCGGCAAGGGTATTCCCAAAACCTCATACAGAAAGATATTCAGTCCCGGTTTCACAACAAAAGCAAGGGGCTGGGGCCTTGGGCTTTCTCTTGCCAAAAGGATCGTGGAAGATTACCACAACGGAAAAATATTTGTAAGGTACTCGGAGATCGGCAAGGGATCGTGCATAAGAATAGTCATGCGTAAAAATGGCGCCTATGCCGATCAGTAGGGAGGACATAGAGATTATGGCTCCGGCCGGATCGTATGAATCGCTTATGGCGGCTATCCAGGGTGGCGCCGATTCTGTTTATTTCGGTATCGGAGAACTTAACATGAGGGCCGGATCTGCAGTCAATTTTACGCCTGACGATCTTGAAAATATTACAGGCATCTGCCGCGAGAATGGTGTGAGAAGTTACCTTACCCTTAACGTTATTGTCTATGACAATGAAATACCTCTCGCCAGGAGGATAACAGATATGGCGGCGGAAAGCGGCATTTCGGCGATAATTGCATCGGATCACTCAATTATTGATTATGCCTCGTCAAAAGGTTTGGAGGTGCATCTCTCAACACAGCTGAACATTTCTAATATCGAAACCCTGAAGTTCTATTCGCGCTGGGCTGATGTGGCCGTACTGGCCAGAGAGCTCGACCTGAAACAGATCAGATATATTTCGGAGGCGGTAAGGGACCAGAACATAACAGGACCTGGCGGAAAACCGGTTAAGATAGAGCTCTTCGTGCATGGAGCCCTCTGTATGGCACTCTCGGGCAAATGTTACCTAAGCCTTCATGAGAATAACAACTCTGCCAACCGCGGAAAGTGCTACCAGACATGCAGAAAATCATATATCGTGACAGAAAAAGAAACGGGGTACCAGCTCGAAATAGATAATGAGTACATAATGTCTCCGAAAGATCTTTGCACGATAGGATTCATCGACAGGATTATCGCTGCAGGTGTGAGAGTGTTCAAGATCGAAGGGAGAGCCCGGTCGCCTGAATATGTCAGAACGGTCGTATCATGCTATGATGAAGCTGTAAGGGCGGTGGCCGGCGGAGACTACAATGACGAAAAGAAAGAGATTTGGATGAGTAGATTGTCTGCCGTTTTCAACAGGGGTTTCTGGGATGGATACTACCTCGGCCGGAAAACAGGTGAATGGAACAACAGGTACGGATCGTCCGCAACAAAAAGAAAGCTTTATATTGGAAAAGTAACAAATTACTTCGCCAGGATAATGGTGGCCGAAATAAAACTTGAAAACGGTGATCTGTCAAAAGGTGACACGGTTCTTGTCACCGGTCCTACCACAGGAGTTGTCGAATTTACTGCCGGAGAGATAAGGGTCGACCTTGCTCCTGCTGACAAAGCTCTTAAAGGAGAACTCTGTTCAATAAAAACAGACCTGATCCTCCGACGCTCCGACAAGCTTTACAAATGGGTCGAGGCCGACAGGGATAATTAAATTAACCATAGGATCAAATAGATTTTATCTTAGCTTTTACTTCAAGTACCTTATGAGCATTGGTTCTGACATCAGCGGTATCGGTCTGCACATAATAAACCAGCTCTCCGGGTTTGTTCCTGAGGCCGTACAGGTAAGCACTGTCGTAGTATTCGAGAACTAATTCAGCAGCTCTTGAGAAATTACCCTCATCTATTGCTTTCAGGGTCTCTTTTGTTCTTTCTCCCCCCAGCCTGCGGTGAATCTTCATTACCGATGCTTTAAGGTCCTCTGCCGGAAAGGTTGCATACTCTCTTACCAGGTTGGGTATCCGTACTTCAGGCGGCATCAGTAAAACAATCACGGGGTTTAGCTGAATAGAGGAATAGAAATTATCAGGCATGAACACCGATCCGATGCTCCTGCTCTCATCTTCTAACCACATGGGCTCTCTGCCTTCTGCTTTCTGCCATTCGGCATAAAGAAGGTTTGCAAAATGCTCGGACGAAGGCTGGCGCTCCTGACCGATTGAACCAAAAGCCGATCCCCGGTGGTTAGCAAGCCTTTCCAGATCAATAACCGTCTCCCCGCCAGTGCCCAGGTATTTAAGGATATCGGTTTTACCGCTTCCTGTAAAACCACCAAGAATAACCATTTTTCTTCTTTCCGAAAAGCTCTGAAGAATGTGTGTACGATATGCCTTGTAGCCGCCATGAAGCACTTCGGTGGCTATGCCTCCTGTCGAGAAGAGCCAGGCCATGGCTTCTGATCTCATCCCTCCTCTCCAGCAATAGACAAGCATCTTCCGGCCCTCAGCCAGGGTAAGTGCATAAACCAGCTTTGAAACAGCCTGAGGGCCGATAAGCTCCATTCCTTTAAGTACTGCTTTTAATCTTCCCGATTTCCTGAATGTTATACCCACCTCTTCTCTCTCCTTATCGGTAAAAAGAGGTATGTTCACTGCTCCGGGAATGTGGCCCCTTTCAAATTCGGCAGGGGACCTTACATCAATTACCGGCAACTGTGCCGATAGCTTCAGGAATTTTTTGATTTCTGTTTTGCCTCTGGCCGGATCATACATAACAGAACGGATATTATGCTCTTTTTCACTATATGGGGAAATACCTGTTGAAAAGGTTTCTCAGATCATCTATTCTTACAGGTTTAGGTATGAATTCCCGTATACCGGACAGTTCAGCTTTCCTCCTGGATTCCGGCAGGCTGTCTGCCGTAAAAGCGGCAATAAGTATACTGCTATCGAATCCGAGTATCTTCCTGGCCGACTCATATCCGTCCATTTCAGGCATTATCAGATCCATGAAAATGATATCATACTTATGTGTCTTTGCTTGCAGATAACCCTTATAACCGTCGTCTGCAACATCAGCAGAACACCCAAGCCGGGAGAGGAGGGTTGAAATAACTTTCTGGTTCATCTTGTTATCTTCCACTATCAGTATTTTTAGCCCCGTTCTGAATTCATTCTGTTCCTGCCCTGTTCCGGTTACTTCAATGGCAGGAAAAACGTCCCTGATCCTCGCTTCAAGGTCAGTTACCTCAAGGGGTTTCACAAGATAATTATCCACACCCGATGTTATGGATCTGAGATAATTACCCTTTCTGTCGTTTGAGCTGATAATGAATATGACAAATTTGTCCGACAGGTTATTCTCATGAAGCATTTTTGCAGCCTCAAAACCATCAAACTCTTTTTCGTCGATTATCGCTATGATATGGTATCTTTTTTCCTCATAATTAAGGTTGGCCTTTATCTGCCCCAGGGTTGACTTCTGGAAAGTTGTTACTGTTATGGAAAGTCCCAGATTATGGCATATCCCCAGAATCTCCTCATCGCGGTTTTGTTCTCCTGTAATGATGAGTGTGTTGATCATTCCGAAGGAGGTGATCTTGTCAACGGGAACGCTCTTCACAATTTTTTCGTCCCTGCAGGCCTCTATTGTAAAGACAACCTTAATACCCCGATCACCGTCAATTCCCGAAGGGCTCACCGCATTTAATTCTCCGCCCATCAGCTCAATGAGCTGCCGTGCAAGGACCGTTCCAAATCCCGATTCATCGCTCCCTTTGTGATTTTTGGATTCTATGTTGACATAATCGCCGAAGATTTTTTTCAGCGTTGCCTTGTCATAGCTGTTGCCGGTATCGAGAAGTTCAAAGCGAAGCGTCAGGTTTCCGTTCTTTTCGTCATGTTTGGTACATTCAAGCCTGATCTCTCCTTCGGAGGTGTTATAAATTGAATTGCTCAGCAGGCTGTTCACGACCTGCCTTATCCGGTAAGGATCGCCTATAATGCTTTCCGGAACGCTCTCATCTATACGGCATTTTATTATAATATCTTTTTCTTCTATCTCATTTTCAGCAAGTCTGATGCAATATTTCAGTTCCTCCCTAAGGTCAACCGGTATTTCGTCGAGGATCATTTTTCCCGATTCGATTTTAGAGAAATCAAGTATGTCATTAATTATGCTAAGCAGAACCTCGGCCGAATTATGGAGCAGGCCTGTTATTTCCCTGACCTCTTCTGAAAGGTTAAAGCGTTTAAGAACATCCGTCATACCGATAATCCCGTTGAGGGGAGTTCGTATTTCGTAATTCATTCTTGCAAGGAATTCCGATTTAGCCACGTTTGCCATGGCTTCCTGTTTGCGCGCACTTTCAAGCAGGGTTACGTCGATCAGTATCTCCATATTGGCCTCTTCGCCTCTGAAGCGCACGGGGATGCTGTTCCTGAAGAGTATCATCTCCCCTATTTCCTTTTTCAATATCACGAACTGGTCAGGCCGGAAATTGGCTCCAAGATGTTTTGAGAAATAATCGGAATCATTTATTGAGGATGGTTCGGGATAGATCTTTCCGGCCATATTCCTCTCGTCACTCCAGGAAAACTGCTCAGCAGCAACTCTGTTAGCCTTCATTATCTCCCGGTTTTTATTGTGTATAATTATTCCTACGGGCATCTCATCGATCATTTTAAATAGCATCTTCTCAGAAGAATCCAGCTCTTTAATATTTGCTGCCTGCATCTTAAGGTGCCTGCGGAAGACCCAGATGATTGCCTGTACTATAAGAAAGGTTGCTATTATTATTATAGCAGCGTTACGGGTGATATATTTCTGAAAAACATTAGTGGGAGCAGAGAAAAGAAGGCCAAGATCCCGCTGCATAAGACGGGTGGAGTAATATGATGAAATGATCGTTTGCATCCTGCCGTTTACTTTTGCTGAGTGAATGACATTCCCGGCCGCGCCTTCTGCCAGCAGGCCTGCTATTTTTTCGATACCTGTATACTCTGTTTCTTTATCGGTGTTTGTGTAGATTATTTCTCCCGATTCGTCGAGTATCCACTCCCACTGGTAATTCTTCAGGTCGAATGCCGCAAAAATCTCATCAAAATACTTCTGGTAATCGATTGTTACGACCAGATTGCCGATTGGCTGGTTATTCCTTATCACAGGCAGGTAATAATCATACTTCCTGTTTTCATAAGAGAGTCTTTCCATATTGAATATCTCTCCCTGGACATGAAGGATAAAGGTTTGTTCGAGCCAGTTGTTTTCATCCTGCTTGATTGTAAATTCATTTCTTTTGTTATCAAAAAATTTAATGCCCGAAATAAGATCGCTGTATTTTGAGTAAAACAGCTTCATTCTTTCCCGCGTGGCGTTCTGTATTTCTTTATCCTCAAAGAAAAGTGAAAAATCTTCCGAGAAGATGATCTGGTTAAGATCGCTTAGGAACCCGTTGTTTACATTATCGACAGAGAGGCCCACCAGCTGGGTTTGCCGGTCGAGCAATTCAGTCATATAGTTTATTTGTTTCCTGTAAAGGCTCATAGAATAGATCACATTTATCAGGAGCAGAATTATCAGCGCCGAGTAGGCAATGATCAGGATTCTTTTCATTTCAGAGAATTAATATCGGCAAAGAAATAAAGAATTGGTTAAATCTTCAATATTACCTGTATTTGGAATCATCATCTTCCATTATGCTTACATAACTTCTGTACCTGAGAAAATCTATTTTGCCCTCCTCCACCGCTTTAATTACTGCACAGCCGGGTTCATTCAGATGGAGGCAATTATAGTAGCGGCAATCTCTGGCCGTGCTGAATAATTCGGGAAAAAAATGATATATCTCGTTCTTGTCCATGCCGGCTAATCCGAATCCCCTTATACCCGGAGTATCTATGGCAAAACCGCCGAACGGGAGCCGGTGCATCTCGGGGAATGTTGTGATATGTTTTCCCTGCTTATGATAATCGGAAATCTCTGCTGTTTTCAGGTCAAGGCCAGGGTCAAGGAGGTTCAGCAGGGAGGTTTTTCCAACTCCCGAGTTACCAGAGATAAGAGTGATTTTTCCGGCCATCAGCTCCCTGACTCTTTCGAGATTAGTTGCTTCAGTCAACGAGAGCCTTATGCAATCGTAACCTATCCTGCCATAGAGTGAGGCAATATATTCCATTTTCTCTGTCTCCTCCTCTCCGTAAAGGTCTGTTTTATTGATGATAATAACTGCCGGAATTCTGTACGCCTCACATGTGATGAGGAATCTGTCGATGAACTCCACCGGTGTTTCAGGATGTATTATTGTAATGAACAGGAATGCCTGATCAATATTCGCGGCTATTATCTGTGATTCCCTGGAAAGGTTAGAGGCTTTTCTGAGAATGTAATTACGGCGGTCAAGCACTTCGGTAATCACTCCTGTAGAGGGGCTCCTGCCCCGAATAAACAAAACATTATCACCAACAGCAACAGGGTTTGTTGTCCGCACTTCCCTCACTCTGAATTTACCCTTGATAGTACACTCAACCAGATTATCATCAGGTGTGAGGACCCTGTAGCGGCTGCCTGTGGACTTTATGACAATTCCTCTTTCCAATTAATACACGATTCTGAAAATATCTATTAAAATGTAACTGGTGAAAAAATGGAGAGGGTGTAATGCCTTGTTAACCAGGCATATATCCCCTCCCCTTATCGTTTAAGGGGAGGGTAAGGGAGGGGTTAAGAAACATAAAAGTATTTCTACCAGTTATCGGATGCCATCAGAAGAAATGGTTTCATTTCAAAACTGTGGTAATATGGTCTCAGTCTCTCGGTATTATAATACTCCGACACCTTTACCACTTTCTTTGATGATGTTACAACATCAATGGGCACGTTATCATATCGTCCGTTCTTTAGTACCACTATTCTGCCGTGAACGCCCTTAAGAATCAGATCGAGCGCAAGGTTTCCGTAGGCCATCGGCACTATTGAATCGAGGGCATCGGGATCACCACCACGAACCATATAACCAAGCTTCTGGTTAATAACGTTAACGGTCTTCCCGCTGTTATACCTGGGTGAAAGATCTTTCAGCTTTGCGGAGACCAGATCGCCTATACCTCCGAGCTTGGCATGACCGTATGCATCTTTTTCGCTGTCGGAAAAGACCATTTGTCCGCCCTTGAACATAGCGCCTTCAGAAACAAGCACAACAGAATATTTGCTTGGGTTATGGTTTCTGTCCTCAACCAGCAATCTGGTCAGATGTTCTATATCAAACTCATATTCCGGTATTACGCATCTGTTGGACGCTCCGGCCATTGTAGGCAGCATTGCGGTAAACCCGGCATATCTTCCGAACACTTCCAGCACAAGGAACCTCTCATGCGACCCGGCCGAAGTTCTCAGGCTGTTGGTCATTTGTATGGTACGGGTTACGCAGGTACTGAAACCTATGCAGTAATCAGTTCCCGGCACATCATTGTCCATGGTTTTGGGGATGGCAACAACATTTACACCTTTCTTGTAGAGGTGGACGCCATAGCTGAGTGTATCGTCCCCTCCTATCGGGATAAGATAATCCACTCCCAGCCATTCAAGATTCTTGATAACCTCCGGTGTCAGATCGTTCATGTCTTCGCTGTAAGTATCCTGAAGGTGTTCCGGAACAGTCACCTTGCTCATGTGGCTCGGTCTGGTACGGGATGTATGAAGGAAAGTGCCACCTGTACGGCCGGCTTTGTTAACTATATCATCAGTGAGGATCTGATAGCAGTTGCTGTTATCTGCCTTGTTATCCCTGATAAGCTCTGTAATGCCGGCCCATCCCCTTCTCAGTCCGATCACCTTATACCCTTCGCGGTTGGCACGAATTGTCACCGCCCTTATAGCCGGATTCAGTCCGGGCACATCACCTCCTCCTGTAAGGATAGCGATAATACCTTTTGTTGATTTGATATTTGCCATTTTCTTCTGCTTTTTATTAGAAACCATCTTTATTAATTTTTTGCCCTCAAAAGTAAGCTTTTTTCGTAAAAAATAATTCTTTAACAGCCATAAAGGCCTTTAACCTGAAAGATCGCCAAATAATTCAATCTATTTTATTTAATCATTACAAATAACTAAATTCCCCGAACAAAATCAATATAATATGATTTCCGACACCAGCGACAGAGGAGATGGCAAACCAGAGATCATTATAACCGGAGGAAGAGGTTTCATCGGAGGTTATCTCACCTCCACACTGCTCTCAAAAGGATACAGCGTATCCCATCTATCCAGAAAAGGTGGTTTACGGGGCAATGTAAAGATATATGAATGGATGCCTGAAAAAGGGAAGATTGAGAAGAGCGCCCTGGCCGGCAACAAGATCATCGTTCATCTTGCGGGTGCGAATCTGGGATCAGCCCGGTGGACCAAAAAAAGGAAGCGGTTAATATTCAGCAGCAGGGTAGATACCGCGAAATTTCTTTATTCGGTTGTTTCCGGGGAGTGTCTGAAACCTGAAGCTTTCATTTCTGCCTCGGGAACAGGCTATTACGGATCCGGAACTACTGAAGCAATATATACTGAGGAGTCTCCTCCCGGAAATGATTTTCTTGCGGAAACATGCAGGGAATGGGAAGCAGCTGCGGGGCTCTTTGCCTCAAAGGGGATACGCACCGTCATGATCAGAACGGCGCCTGTTCTGGCAAAAAAGGGGGGCGGCCTTTCCGGTCTGATCAGATCTGCAAGGTTTGGCATCGTGATCCGTGCGGGAAGCGGCAGACAGTATATGCCATGGATCCATATTACCGACCTGTGTAATATCTATATTAAAGCAATTGAAGAGGAAAGCATGTCAGGGGCATATAATGCTGTATCGCCTCATCATACCGATCATGATGGTTTTATGAGAACGGTTGCGGCAGTCGCCGGCAGTCCGGTATTTCTGCCACGTCTCCCCGATATTATTATGCGAGTTTTGCTGGGTGAAATGTCATCTGTCATCCTTAACGGAAGCAGGGTATCGCCCGATCGTATCATCAGGGCAGGGTACAGTTTCCTCTTCCCCAACCTTGATGAGGCACTTTCTGATATTATACGTTAATTCTGACTGCTGAGATCACCTTCCCCCGATCTGCATTTCCGCAACTCTGAAGGTAGGAGCAGAGAATGATCTGTTAAGATCAATATCGTTGCCCATCATATCTATTCCGTTAAGGATATCGAATGCTCTGCCTGCGATTGTAACTCCCCTGACGGGGTGGATCACCTTTCCTCCTTCTATCCATAATCCTGCCGCGCCTCCGCTGAAATTACCACTCACCGGATCAATCCCATAGCCCGTGACTTCCTTAAGCAGAAGGCCTCTTGATGTAGCGGCTATTATCTCTGAAGGGTTATGGTTACCAGGTTCGATACTTACATTGAACACACCTATACCGGGCATGCTTGTATAGCCCCCCCGCGAGGCATTACCGGTGCTCTTTGCTCCGGCTCTTTTTGCTGCGGCTGTATTAAAAATAAAGCTTTTAAGAACACCCTTTTCCACAAGTATATTTCTTCTTGTCGGGACTCCCTCGCCATCGAATGGAGCGCTACCTGTGCTCTTGCTTCGCGTGCCGTCGTCAATTATAGTGAGAAGGGGGGTTGCAAACTGTTTGTTTAAATAGTCTCTCAGGAAGCTTGCTCCCTGGAGCACCCTTTCGCCGTTTATGGCGGTAATGATACCTCCTATGAGTGAGCGGGCAACATCCGGATCAAAAATGACGGATGCACGCTGTGTTCTGATCATTACCGGGTCGATCAGTCCCAGTGCCTTCCCCGATGCTTTTGCCGCAATCTCCTCAGCGGGCATCAGGTCGGAGAAGAAGACCCTTGAGCATGACTCGCCTCCGGTGTTCCTCTGGTCACCCTTCTCGGCCACGACACTCACGCCGAGTGAACAGCCTGATGATCGCGAACTCTTGGAGATCCCTTTAGAGTTTGCGATAAAGATTTCTGATTCTCCCTCACTGTAGCGTGCCCCTGAGCTCTTTGATATTCCTTTTATTCCCAGGGCTGTTCTTTCAAGTTCCATGGCCATGTTAATCTTTTGGTCCATAGGTACGGTTATGGTTGCCGGATCGTATAGACCGGCAATTTCTGTAACCCCCGGGTCATCGGGCAACACATTATTCTCATCGGGTGAAGAGAGTTTTGCGAATGTTATTGCCCGTTCAATGGTATCGCCCAGCGCCCTGTCGCTAAAGTCGTTGCAATGGCTGAACCCCATTCTGCTGCCTGTGAATACCCGGAACCCCACGCCTCTCGAAGCGGCTTCCTGAACGGTTTCAAGTTCGTCATTCAGCACTCTTACTGACAGATTTCTTCCTGACTGAATGTAAACCTCAGCATCATCCGCACCCAGTGCGAGACACTTTTTCACAAGTTTTTCTGCTAATGATATATAGTCCATTATGATTATATTTTTAGGATTTTACTACGCCCTGCTCCCTCCCACATTAATACCTCTGATCCTCACGGTAGGCTGACCGGCAGTCACTTCGGCTGATTGGCCTTTGCCACATATGCCGGGGCCAAAGTCAAGATCATTACCTACCGCGTCGATATTCGATATCACATCCATGCATGACCCTATGAGGGTTGCACCTTTTACGGGACGGGTCTTTTTGCCGTTCTCGATAAGATATGCCTCACGGCATGTGAAATTAAAGACACCGGTTACAGGGTTTACACTTCCACCGCTGAGGCTCTGAACATAGATCCCCTTTTTCGTTGAGGCGAGGATATCCTCGGGTTTATCCTTTCCCGTTTCGATATAAGTATTGGTCATTCTCGGTATAGGAATATACCTGAAAGATTCCCTTCTGCCGTTGCCGGTCCGCTCCATCGAGAGCTGTCGTGCACTCAGAATATCTGTCATATAACCTCTCAGCACGCCATTTTCTATCAGCACATTCCTCTGTGCAGGTGTTCCCTCGTCGTCGAAGTTAATCGTACCCCTGAAGTTGGGAATTGTCCCGTCGTCTATCATAGTAAAGCATTCACTCGCCACTTTCTGTTCCAGCTTCCCCGTAAAAGCGCCTATTCCCTTCGCAATATTATCTGCCTCGAGCGGGTGACCGACCGCTTCGTGGACCAGCACACCACCCCACCCGTTCTGCATAACAACATCCATGATACCTGCCGGAGCATCTTCGGCCTTCAGCATTGCTATGGCCTCTCTGGCAGCATTCCTGGCCACTGTCTCGGGGGTTACATGCTCAAACATTTCAAATCCCGAATGCTGGCTCAGCCTTTCTCTTGCCATGTGCCTGGCACTGCCCTCCTCACTCATAGCCTGCACGATAAAGAATAGAAGAGGCAGTTCATCCCTCAGGAAAAGGCCTTCACTGTTTGCAATTACCCTGCCCCTTATCTCGTCGTAATAATCGATCATCGTCATTTTTATACGGGGATCATAATCCCTGGCAGCCTGATCTGCTCTTCTGATCACCTCTATTCTCTTCTCATCGGCAATCTCCCCGAGAGGCTGGAGAACAGTTACAAATGAGGGTCTGTCCGCCCCGGTTATATTGACAGGGCCGTGGCCTCTGCCTCCGGCAGCAACGTAAGAAGCCACTTCTGCTGCCCTCAGCAGCTTGTCAGTGGTTATCTCATCGGTATATGCATAGCCTGTTTTATTCCCGGATATAACCCTTACGCCGGCCCCCTGGCTGATACCGAAGAGTCCGCTTTTAAACTTCGACTCTTCCATAACTATCTGCCTTGAGATCCTGTTCTCGAGATACACATCGGCAAAATCACCTCCTTTTTCAAGGGCTTTTGCTATGATCCCCGAAAGGGTCTCCTTATCCATATCAAGTCCGGGAGAGACCTTCCCTCCTCCGCTGCATGAAACAATCTGGGACAGCAGGGCAGGGGTTGCGGCTATCAGAAGCCCTCCCTTCATCCCCATCTCGATAAACCTCCTCCGGGGAATGTCCCTTACATAATGTTTTTCGTTACTCATATCAACTAATTTTGTTTATCCTGTTTTATCCGTTCCTGTAATTAAATCGGTTTATGTCAATAAATATTTTATTGTACCAGGAATTCTCTCTCCCTGAGTACCCCGCCACGTGTTGATAAAACCGTGGCTTTCCCGCTCAGTGCGGCTCCTTTATAAATCCTGATTACATAACTTGCATTTGTTGCTGAGCCACCCTGTGTGGCAGGCACAAACTTTACCGCCGGCCTTCCATAGACGGGATTTTCAAGATAGAGCCCTTCCGCAACCAGTTGCTGATCTCTTCGCCGACGTGTATCTTCGATATTGATAAACTTATAGGCGGGTTTTTCATCAATCAGGGCCACCGAATCAATCTCGATAATAACCCTGTCATCCCTTACTATCTTAACCAGTTGTGCCTGTTTCAGTGCGGTGGGCAACATACCGGCATTCCTGAACCTGACGTTTACCTGGTAATCAGCCGAATCGTTTCTGTAGGACCTGATCCTCTTTACTTCAATATCATCCCATTCCAGGTAAGGCAGCGCCTTTGCCATTTCGAGGTTGAAGAGGGCCTGGTTTGCGACCCAGGGCTCCATGTGTTTCGCCGGGGGGTTCTGAGAAAAGAATTTCGGATCAAATCCTCCAATCTCAATGTCGCCATGCTGAGGGTGTTTGAAGGGTTTCCACTCAAAGAATCCGTTGCCATCGTTCTCTTCATCATCCCAGACAAGCATATCAAGCTGATCTTTTACTCCATCGTTGTTATAATCCTTATACCTGCCCCCGTTCCATATCTCATCACCATACCAGATAGCTCCATAATACCAGTATCCGAAATCAGGGCCATGCCCGAAAAGCGGATTTCCTCTTCCATAATCATTATAGACATCTCCGGCCCTTTCGTAACCGGTTATGCTTTTACCGACCTCATCAAAATGCCTGTACCATTTAAGGTCCTCGGGATACATTCTCTCCTCGGAAGGAGAAGTTGAAGGAGGCCTGAGGTGCATCGGCACACTGGTGTCCATTGAATTGACAACTGAAATATTGGGGTGTGTAAGAAGGAATGACACAACAGAACGTGTTTCCGTTTCGCTGAGGGGATACTCGCCCGCTCCGCCCTGGGTAAATCCCCTGCCTGTCTCTTCGGTTAGAGGTCTCCAGTTTTCGGGATAGTTACGGTGAAGATCAAGACCTCCAATCCCATCTTCGTTTATCCTTCCGTCACCGTCGTTGTCGATCCCCTCGGAGCCCGACAGGTAAATACCCTCGCCGGCAGGCACCCTCTGCATGATCCTCCCCGTGGAATCCATCGGATGCGGTATCATATTACCCCGTTTTTCATCCTTCCAACGCATTGTAAGTATTATGCCATTCCCGTCAATATCATCCGGGGCATCCTCGTCGAGCAGACCGTCTCCGTCGTTATCAAAGGGCCTGGTCGTGCTTCTGTTACTTTGCGCCGTGTTCATGTATAGTTCATGCCCGTCGGGATTATTTATCGGCCTGAGATAAAATGCTTTGGTGTCGACGAGACGAGTTATGTCAGGATCTTTACCGTAATTTGTAATCAGATGGTTAGCCAGCCATAACACCGATTCACAGCCGGACACTTCACCGCTGTGTCTTCCTCCCTCAAAGAATGCTGCCGGCTTGTCGGTATCTTTGCCTGACTCTTTGTTGGTTACAGTTATCTGAAGTATAGGTCTTCCCTCAAAACTGCGGCCCACTTCATACAGGTCGACAATCGACGGGTATTGCTCAGCCCAGCGCTCCAGCCATGTATATATTACATCGGCTGAATGGTAAAGGCTGAAGTCGAGAGCCTCGCCCGCTTCGTACTGAACATGCGATAGCCTTACTTTCGGGAAAAAATTTACACCGTGCCTGAAACCGCTCAGGGTGTATATCCTGTCACTGCTCTCCTGCCGTTCTCCCTGACGCTCAACAGGCTGGCTGTAAGTAACGGCGAAGATCATAAAACCCATCAGGAAAGATATTGTCCTCTTCATTGAAATGAAATTAAATTAAAAATCTTTAACGGACTATCCCTGCCCGTTATATATTCCGACTGGTTTAATTAACCCATTAATGAAACGAGTTCCAGCTTTTTTCTGTCAGTAATTTCCAGCGTTTTTCCGTGGAAAGTAAGTATCCCTTCCTTTTTA
Source organism: uncultured Rikenellaceae bacterium (assembly GCA_964633195.1). GTDB lineage: Bacteria > Bacteroidota > Bacteroidia > Bacteroidales > VadinHA17 > LD21. The sequence continues at coordinate 89,169 of CAZWFL010000008.1, forward strand.
AAATCGGACAGTGTCCTTATAACGTTGGCCATGCTCATCCCTATAAAGTCTGCTATCTCCCTCCGCGAGACAGGAATATCGAAAATATTTGAATTATATATTTCCCGCGACAGATACAGAAGGACATAGGCGACCCTTCCGGCAAGGTTTTTCTGTCGCAGGTCAAGTGTAAGCGAGATTATCTTTTCGTTTGCCTTTGAGATCTTGGTGAGAAGGCCCATTGCAAATCCACCGTTCTCGATGACCAGTCTCTTTATATATTCAAGGTCTATACAGCATACCGCTGATTCCTCCAGAGCAGCTACCGAATAGGGATATCTCTCCTCAGAAAAAATGCTCATATTGCTGACAAACTCGAAGGGCTTTGTGATTGTAACAATCTGTTCATCTCCGTTCTTTGAGCTTCTGAAAAGTTTTACCAGTCCTGATTTCAAATACTTGAATTCAGTTATAAGGTCTCCTCCACGGTGGATAACCTCTCCCCTTCTATAGGTTCTTTCCTTCTTATGCCGGCATAACTCCTGTATCACCTCGTCGTTCAGATAGGAAAAAGCTATTTCCCTGAATTCACAAGTGATACATAAGCAATCCGGATCAAAATCTTTCACGGGAGTAAGTTTTTCACAAATTTATTATTTATGTTCTCAAAATCAAGATTCAATTTGTTTTATTCCCAAATTTGAGCCTATTTTAAAAAGCCTGAATAATCAGGATTCATATGATTTATAAAACGGATTATCATATTCATACTTCTTTCAGCGATGGGAAATCAGCCCCGGGGGATTATATTGATCCTGCCATTAAGGCAGGTCTTCAGGAAATCGGATTTTCCGACCATTTTAATCTGATCAGGCAGGAGCATGAACCCACCATGGGTCACCCGGAATCAATTAAATATCTCGATCACATTAACAAACTGAAGAGTAGAGTCAGTGATATAAAAGTAAGAACCGGGCTCGAGGTTGATTATTTTCCGGGAAAGGAGGATGAAATACGTGACCTGCTGAGTGGTATGGAACTCGATTATGTTATCGGTTCGGTCCATTATCTCGATGGGGGTGGTGTCGATGAGAGTCCTGATTTTTACAATGGCAGGGAGCGTGACATGCTTTTCAGGGCATACTTTGATGTGATCGCATCTGCGGTTTCTTCGGGACTCTTTGATATTATTGCACATCTTGACCTGATAAGGATCTTCGGATTCCTTGCAACTGACAATCAGGAACCTCTTTACAGGAGACTCGCAAAAATCCTCAGGGAAAATGATGTGGTGTTTGAGGTGAATACAAACGGCAGGAACAAACCTATTGGCGATTTTTACCCCGACAGGCGGTTCCTTCATATCTTCAGTGAAGAGAATGTCAGTGTGTGTATCAACTCCGATGCACATATGCCTGAAAGGGTGGGTCAGTATTTTGATGAAGCTTACGAAATTATCAGAAAGGCCGGTTTCAGGGAAATGGCTGTTTTTAAAAACAGGAAAAGAGAACTGATTCCATTTTAAAGTGATTGATTGATACTTTCAAATTCTAATCTTTCTCAATTATGAGCCCGACAGCCCTGTGGCGCTATGCTGCAAGGGTATGTTCCAGGAAAATCTTTATGCCTATTGCTATCAGGATAAGGCCTCCGATTATTTCAACCCTGTTTCCCAGACGGGGGCCGGCTGACTTCCCTATCCTGATGGCAATCATGGAAGCCAGAAAAGTAACTGCTCCGACAATCAGTGCCGAATACCAGATCCGGATATCCAGAAGGGCAAAACTGATACCCACTGCAAAAGCATCAATGCTGGTGCCAACGGCAATGGTCAGCAGCGAAATTATTCTGCCGTAATCCCTTATTTCCTCGCCCTCTTTTCTCCTTATACCCTCAACTATCATCCTTATGCCCAGAAATGAGAGGAGGGCCAGGGCAATCCAGTGGTCGGCCGCCCTGAAAATATCGCTGATGAGGGATCCCAGGAAATACCCGGTCACCATCAGTCCGGCCTGAAAAAACGCAAGCACGAAAGCTATTCTTACTGCCTGCCTGAAAAGGATCCTGTTTTTAACAACTCCGTATGAAAGGGATACGGCAAACGTGTCGAATGAGAGGCTAATTGCTATTGCAAAGATTGTAACGAAGTCCATCAGCCGGAAAAATTGCCCAAATATAACATAAATCAATTTTCCCGGAAGGTCAGTTAGTTGTATATTTGAATAATTTGACCCCCTTCGGATTATATATGTTTGTGTAATTAACCCCAATAAACATGTCACGAATTGCCTTAATTTTGTTAATCCTTCTGATGCTTCCGGCCTGTAACGATGCCGGCAAATATGATTCGGCCCTCTTTTATGAAGCCGAATCAAATGGTTTGCTTGTTAATGAGGGATTTAACCGCTGCATTGCTTACGTAAACGGCTGGATGAACCATGCAGACTCAGTTACCGGTTTAATTCCCCGTAACATTACCAATAGCCGTGATTACTGGAATGCCTGGGATGCCGGAGCCGATAATTATCCTTTTATGGTGCTCACTTCGTCAATACTTATGCCGGACTTTTTCAGGACCACGGCCCTTGAAATGCTTGAAACGGAAAAGAGGCTTACATCGCGTATCGGTAATCTGCCCGATACATACTCTTTCACGGAAAAAGGGTTCAGGAATGAAGTGATCGATACCGGTCAGATAATTTTCGGATCGGCAGAATATATGAAAGACGGACTCATACCTCTGACGGAATGGCTGGGTGAGAGTCCCTGGAGTGACCGGATGCTTGATATACTGGATGATCTTCCCCTGGTGACAGGAATGGTCGTGACAGAGCTGAGGGGAAGTTCATTCGGCAGAAATTCTGTTGTGGAGGTTAACGGCGACCTGTTACAGGTGCTATCGCGTATGTTCTGGTTTACGGGAAAGCGGGAATATCTTGAAAGGGCAGGAGAAATAGCTGATTATTACCTTAATGATCAAAACCTTCCCGTAAATTCAGGCAATCTGCGCATACGCGACCATGGTTGCGAAATAATCTCCGGCCTTTGCGAAGTATACCTTGCCGCATATTATGCCTGGCCGGAAAAAAGAACAGCATGGAAGGATTACATTCATCAGATGCTTGACAGAATACTTGAAACCGGCAGAAATGAGGATGGATTATTTTATAACGAGATCAATCCTGTAACAGGTGACATAATATCGGCGGGTATAGCCGATAATTTCGGCTACACTCTGAATGCTTATTATTTCGTTGGTATGATCGATTCAATCCCTGAATACAGGGAAGCAGTATTGAAAGCATTATCAGCACTGAACGACAGATATCGCAATTACGACTGGGAGAACGGGAGCTGCGACGGGTATGCCGACGCTATCGAAGGTGCTCTTAACCTTTATAACAGAGAACCTGTTCCCTCATTAAGGGAGTGGCTCGACAGTGAGACAAGGATCATGTGGAATTACCAGAAGCCCGACGGTATCATTGAAGGTTGGCACGGGGATGGTAATTTTGCACGTACAACAATAATGTACTGCCTCTGGAAAACAGAGGGACTTCTGCCTGACAACTGGCATGAGAAGCTTTGCCTCGGGGCATCATCCGATGGTACTGATCTGAGAATAGCTGTCAGTTGTGAGGATGGATGGAATGGAAAAATCAGGTTCAACACCCCCCGGCACTCCGACAGAATGAATATGCCGGTTGATTATCCCAGGATTAACCAGTTCCAGCAATGGTATATTCCCTGGAAGGATAAGACCTATTCAGTTACATTTTATCCTGAAGGGAAAACAAAAAGGTTCAGTGGGGAAGAGCTGACCAAAGGAGTACCTGTAAGGATCAGGGCCGGTGAAAAGCTTCATATTGTTGTAACCACCCTCTGACCATTCGATACGTTTGAATATCTTTAGCGACTGAAACCCTTTTTCCGTCATGAGAGCTGTAATACAGAGAGTGAGCCGGGCATCCGTCAGTAAAGCCGGGGCGATCCTGTCAGAGATAGGTACAGGACTTGTTGTGTTGCTTGGCATTGAAGAGGCTGACAATGAAGAGGATGCCGAATGGCTCAGCAAAAAGATTGCCCAACTGAGAGTATTCAACGACAGCAACGGCGTAATGAACCTTTCCGTTGCAGAGATAAACGGGGAGATTATTGTTGTAAGTCAGTTCACCCTGCATGCCAGGACAAAGAAGGGAAACAGGCCCTCTTATATCAGTGCCGCCGCACCCGATAAGGCGATCCCCCTGTATGAATGTTTTATCAGCAGGCTGAATGAACTTATTGAGAAGCCGGTCGGTACCGGGGAATTTGGAGCCATGATGCTTGTTGAGATACATAATGATGGTCCTGTAACCATTCTTATTGACACAAAAAATAAAGAATAGAAGCTTATGCCGGATAAAATGCAGGTAGATGACGAAAGGGTCCTTAAAAGATCGGTCCTGCTCGTTTCGGTGTTTGCTGCTTTTCTTACTCCATTCCTCGGATCTGCCATCAATCTTGCCCTGCCTGCCATAGGAAGGGATTTTAACGCCAGCGCCATTGAACTTGGCTGGATACCGGGCAGTTTCATACTCTCCTCGGCAATTTTCCTGCTCCCCTTCGGAAGATTGGCTGACATAATGGGAAGAAAGAAGATTTTCACTTATGGCATAATGCTTTTTACCATTTCTACTTTCCTGATCATCTTCTCATGGGATATAAGATCGCTCATTCTCCTCAGGATACTGCAGGGAATATCAAGCGCAATGATATTCGGAACCAGCCTGGCTATTCTTACCTCGGTATTTGGTCCCGGAGAGAGGGGAAGGGCTATGGGTATTAACATAACAGCCGTTTATACAGGCCTTTCCGGTGGTCCTGTAATAGGTGGCCTGCTCACCCAATATTTCGGATGGAGGAGTATTTTTGCCTTCCTGGTCCCGATTGGTATAATATCACTCTGGCTAATTTTTAAAAAGATCCGCACAGAATGGGCCGATGCAAAAGGTGAGAAATTTGACTGGCGGGGATCGGTAATATATGGGGTCTCGCTGGCAACATTTATGTACGGTTTCTCGAAACTGCCCTCGACATCGGGATGGATCTTTCTTGTCTCAGGCATATTGCTGGGTCTTCTGTTCATTTTCTTTGAGAAGGGTATATCTAATCCTGTATTCGATATTCGCCTGATGCTTCGAAACAGGGTGTTTGCATTTTCCGGAATAGCGGCCCTAATCCATTATTCAGCCACATCGGCAACCGGTTTTTTCATAAGCCTCTATCTTCAGTACCTTAAAGGTTTTGATGCACAAACTGCAGGATTCATAATGATCTCCCAGCCCGTTCTGATGGCACTCTTATCACCGCTCGCCGGACGTTTGTCCGACAGATATAACCCGGGCATAATCGCTTCAACGGGCATGGGGCTTACAGCAACCGGACTGATTTTACTCTGTTTTGTAAACGGGGAGACGTCAGTATTGATGATCGTTCTCCTCCTTGCAATGATGGGGGTTGGTTTTGCCCTCTTCTCCTCTCCCAACTCAAATGCAATAATGAGCTCTGTTGATAAGAAGCATTATGGTATTGCATCCGGCGTGGTGGGGACCATGCGAATGGTCGGACAGATGCTCAGCATGGGAATTGCCATGATGATACTGGCTTTGTTCATAGGTCAGCAGGCCATCACGCCTGCAACTTACCCCAGGTTTCTGACGGGAATGCGTACCGGGTTCATAATATTCTCGGGGCTCTGTATCCTGGGAATTTTTGCTTCCCTTGCACGCAACGGCAAACTAACATCTCCCCGCAACCAGAGTTAATCATCTCCCCTTTCCGCTTTGCTCCTTGTCTCCCATTCTCCTCTTCCCCTCTTCAGATCAATAGTTTACATCCCCTCCGGTTACCGGTATCGTAATGAAGGTTCTGTCAAGGTCTATTGTCAGCTTTGTTCCAGGATCGGGCCACAGGGTGAATTCCCGGTCGCTTGCAAATATCATAAGCCCTATTTGCTGTCCTGCCGGAATGATCTGATCGTCGGGTTCGAGATCGAAGCTCATTTCATAAAACTCTCCCGGGACCAGAGGGGTACTTTCCGTAAGCGATTTGTGATTCTGCAGGTCGGCCCAGCCCCTGTTTATAATGTTGTCGGTGATCTTTGCGTCCTTTGCATTCGACCAGGGAAGAGAAACAAGCCATACTGAGATGTTAACTGCCGGCTTGCTGCTTGCTGCCCTTATGACAATTTTTGGCACTCCCGAGATATGGACAGGTTCCTTTAGCACCGGGGTCAGATAAAGCAACCTGTGGTCTGTCCATTCTGCCTGTGCGAGAGCAGAACCGCTGAATGAGAAATTGTCAGTCAGGGTCTCCATTCCCTGCCCCGCATTTCTTGTCAGGGTAAGTGTTCCTGCTGTCGGAGCCCCTGCCTTCAGGAAAAATGTGACAGGCCTGGCTGAAGGATTCGGATAGTCGTCGTAAGGAGTGGGGTTGAGCCTGTCATCATTCTCGCGGACCACCCATGCTTTCGGATCGTTCTCCACACCATTCTGTACACCGAACAGGTATCTTGTGAACCATCTGTTCATCATTTTAAAAGGAGGCTCCCCGCCATGTCCACCCTGATGATAGTAAATCTGAAGTGGAAGACCCATTTTCTTCAATTCATCAATAAAACGGTAGCTATGGCTTGGCATTACGTTCCAGTCATTAAAGGCATGTGCCATCAGAACAGCTGCCCTGAAAGGCTTCATGTAATTCATCAGGTCGCGTTTTGCCCAGAAATCATTGAGGTCGCCGGTAATCCGGTCCATCCCGTCGGCCATCTCCTTATCCCTTATATTGCAGTTACAATAATCACGGTTGTCGGGATTGGAATGTACAAAATCATACAGAACATCTGCATCCTCGCCCAGATATCCGCCCGGGCTCCTCACCAGTCCGTTGGAACGGTAATAATGGTAATAGGATGTGTTGGGCGCAACAGGGATTATTGCTTCGAGTCCTTCAACACCTGTGGTTGCTGCGGCAAACGGGATTGTTCCGTTATAGGAGGTGCCAATCATACCCACCCTGCCGGTTGTCCAGTAAGCATTCACCTCTTCATTCCCGTCGGGTGCCGTATACCCTTTTGCCCTTCCGTTCAGCCAGTCGATAACAGCTTTGGGTGCAAGTCTCTCAGGATCTCCTCCAATTGTCGGACAGCCCTGGGAAAGACCTGTGCCCGGGGCTGATGAATGAACCACTATAAATCCGTAAGGGACCCAGTTCCTTATCTGTGAATTCGAAATTACGGGGCGCTGACCTCTCCTATTTATAGCCGGCATCTCATTGCGAGCCGGAGGAGTGGTGTTAAGCTCATGTCGCACATCCCAGAAATATTCTCTGCGGGTGGAACCGGTGCCTGCGAAATAAGGACTCGATTCATAAACAACGGGAAGTCTGAGTCCTTCAGTATCAGTCTGTTTTGGTCGGGTGACAGCAACATGAACCCTGTCACGTTTACCGTCGCCGTCAGTGTCAAACTCAGTTTCAACCCACAGATCGTGCCTTATCCACTCATCCTGGTTCTCAAATGCGGGGATCTTCTGAGCTTCTCCGTCAACAATGACCGGGACAATTGTTTTGCTCAGGGCAGCTGCCTCCGGCGTTTTTACATCCTTTCTCTGTGCAAGGGAATCAACCTGGCAGATCATTGCAAGTGCAAAAGCAATGGTAATTACAAATAGTCTGTTTTTCATCATATAATAATTTATTTTAATGGTATGATAGCCTCCCGCCTGAGTCGGGACAAGTCGTCCCGATTTATCGTGAGAACCTCCATGTAGTTAATTATTATACTATTGTGTTTGCGTATAAAAATACCTGGAGGTTTCATCAGAAGTTTTTTAGAAGGTTTATCACAAAGAAAACAATTTAGCGTGAATTGACAATCATATAAACCCGAATAGCAGGGGGCAGGGGGCGGGGAGCGGGGAGCAGGGAGCGGGGGGGGGAATTAAAAAATAATAGAGAGATAATTGACTTTTGTGGTTTTTCAGTGTAATTTAGATACCAGGACAAGTTACCCTATGCTGGTTGCATGAGGCCTGTTTAACCTATCCGCTGTTCCCTGGTAATTAAAATTTTCCAGCATGAAAAAAACCCGAAAATCTTTTCCTGAAAAAGGAGTTGAGGCTTCTCTGTTGATCCCTGAAATGCATAAGATCAAGTCGTATGATGCTCCCTGGAGGGGCGGAAGAATGTTTGGCTATGTCTATTATCCGGGAGATGAGGTGGCAGGAGTTGCCGAAGAAGCATATAATATTTTCCGGACAGAGAATGCCCTTAATCCCTCTCTCTTCGCATCACTGAAAAAATTCGAGAATGAAATAGTCCAGATGATGATCAGTCTGTTCCACGGTGGTCCTGAGGCAGCAGGCACTTTTACCTCCGGCGGTACTGAAAGTATCCTGATGGCTGTCAAAAGTGCAAGAGACTGGGCACGCGCAAATCGTCCCGGTATTGTCAGTCCCGAGATAGTTGTTCCGGCATCGGTTCATCCGGCTTTTCATAAAGCAGCACATTACCTGGGGGTAAAGGTTGTTCTGACACCTGTCGGGTCGGATAAGAGGGCTGATGTCGATTCCATGAGAATGGCTCTCTCGCCGGAAACCATAATGTTGGCAGGCTCGGCTCCCTGTTTTCCCCACGGGGTTATTGATCCCATTGTAGAAATAGCAAAACTTGCGATTGACCGTGAAATTCTTTTTCATGTTGATGCATGTATGGGAGGGATGCTGATTCCCTTTGCTGAAGAAGCCGGGTACACTGTGCCTTTATTTGACTTCCGGGTGCCCGGAGTTACCTCAGTATCGGCAGATATACATAAATATGGCTATTCACCGAAGGGAGCCTCCGTCATAATTTACGCCGACAGGTCGTTGCGAAAACACCAGTTTTTTGTACACACCGACTGGTCGGGTGGACTCTACGGTTCACCTTCGATGCTGGGAACAAGAGGGGGAGGTCCTGTAGCTGCGGCCTGGGCCCTGTTTATGCATCTCGGCCGGCCCGGTTATGTTCAAATGACCAGAGAGGCAATGGAGGCATCAGGGGAGCTTCAGTCAGGAATAAATAGCATTCCGGGTCTCAGTGTTATAAGTAATCCCGATCTGACCATCTTCGCATTTACATCTTCCGATTCCGATATTTTTGAAATAGGAGATGCACTTTCGAAACAGGGATGGTTCCTCGACAGGATACAGTTCCCGAATGCTCTTCACGTAACAGTGGCAAAACATAATACAAGCCAGACGGAAGAACTACTTGCCGCTCTGCGGCAGGCTGTTACTAAGGTGAAAAAGAAAAGGATCTCAGGTGCCTCAACACATTTTCTGGTTTCCTTCGTCAGAGAGATGTCAAGAGTGCTTCCCGAAAAATGGTTCCGGAAAATCTCATCTGCTGCAGCGGGCCTGACCGAAGGCAAAGATAAGGGCAGACACGGTATGGGAGCGGCAATGTACGGGATAACCGCTTCCGTCGACAACCGGAAGAATGTTCACGATGTTGTTCTGGATGTACTGGACAAAATGTATTGACTCCTGGCAGGTCAGGGATGTCCAAAATCTCTCATTGTTTTGTGTATCCCTGTAACGGAATATTCTTTTCCCTATATTTGCACTTAAAAAATTTACCTATGATACTGGCAGGCATTGCTCTCAAAACCGGGATAAGTGCAGGCCTCATGCTTTTAATACTGGCATGCGGCAGAGTACTTCACACTACAGGCAGGCCTTACCTGGCAGGGCTCTTTACAGCCCACATAGTGGCAACAGTAGTGCTTACTGGTTACATTATAATTATTCTGTTACAGCTTTTCAAATACATTGATCCGGCTTCAGGCCTCACCGCTCTGATAACCGGTGGAGCCATTTCCCTTCTCATTCTGACTTTTACAGGCCTATTCCTGAGTCTTGAGAGATACCTTATCCTTTCCCTGTGGCTCCACAGGCTTGCAACCCTGGGTTTCATTGCTTCATTGGCCGGAATAATCTGGCGCATTGCAGCAGCCTGATTTCATGATGATAAGTATCGACACGACTGCGGTAATGATATCAGGATTCCTGATCAGCCGCTATTTCATTCAATAATTCTCTGCCCTCTTCTGTAAGATTCCCATTTCTGGACTTTATTACCTGTAGCTGGCCGATCGCATTACTGAATTTCAGGTGCTTCTGCATGTTTTTGAACATACTGCCCGTAAGCAGCTTGTAGGTTGTGAACAGGTAAGTACGGGTTCCGTCGAGGCGGGGAAGTCTCCCGGCAAACTCCACCCAGGTTCTTTCGGGCCCCTGAAATACCACCATCAGACCGCCTGTCCAGCATCCAAGAAAAAGAAAATCAATTCCTTCGATATCTGACTCCACATACTCTTCTATGCTCTTAACTCCCGCCAGAACGCCCTGCTCCCCAAGGTGCTTTTGAATATTTGTGGCCAGTTGCCTTGTGATTCCTGTTCTCGATTTATAAAAGATCATTGCTTTTTTCATCTTCATCTGCCCCTTATGTTTTGAAAATAATTCTGCAAAATAAACGAAATGAATGATCGGTTGTAGGTCATTTTGTAATTGATTTCCCTGAATGTTTAAATTTGTCTGAACTCAAACGAATCTTTTCGTGTATGAAAAGAAAAAGCATTATATTGAACCCGTTCTTTTTCTAAAAGGAATTGGTGTCTGTTAATTAAAATATGCCTTTACATGACAAAGCTTTACCAGAAACTTATTAAGCAGTGCCCTTCAGAAAACGAGATAAGGAAGGAGTTAAAGAAGATCGCTTCCTCGATTCCGGTCAATTCTGATAAACATCTGTTAATGAAAGTTTTAAACTCAATCGATCTGACCACGCTCAACACCACCGACCATAAGAGCCACATTTTGCATATTACCGGAAAAGTTAATAGTTTTTCAGGAAGGTTTACACATATTCCAAATGTAGCTGCTATTTGCGTTTATCCTAATTTTGTGTCGGTAGTGAAAGAGAAACTGACAGCAAGGAATGTAAAGACAGCCTCGGTGGCTGGTGGATTTCCTTCATCGCAAACATTCAGGAGTATTAAGCTTGCAGAATGTAAAATGGCAATTGAGGCCGGAGCTGATGAGGTGGATATTGTGATCTCCGTAGGAGCATTTCTGGGGAATGATTTTGCAGTTATGGCAGACGAGATCAGGGAAATCAGAGAGGCTACAGGTGATAAAACCTTAAAAGTGATAGTTGAATCGGGTCTGCTCGGCAATTATGAAAATATTTTCAAAGCATCGATGATAGCGATGGATGCAGGAGCAGATTTCATTAAAACATCCACAGGCAAAACACCTGTTTCGGCTACTCCTGAGACAGCCTTTGTAATGTGCAGGGCTATTTCGGATTTCTACTCGGAGACGGGTATTAAAGTAGGTTTTAAAGCAGCCGGGGGCATAGTGGAACCCTCCGATGCAGTTACTTACCTGCACATAGTAAAATACTGCCTCGGAGAAGAGTGGCTTGGCAATAACCTCTTTCGTATCGGAGCCAGCAGGCTGGCCAATAACGTACTTGCAGAAATCTCAGGAACATGTAGTGAATACTTTTAAACCTCCAATACCGTCGGATCGGGGTTTTTTCATTCATTTATCACTATTTTTGCCTTTTTATCACCTCCGGAGATGATCGTTCAAGGCAGTAATGTCCAGGATAGTGTAAGACCAAAAATAGTTATCAGGGTTGATAATCTGAAACTCATTAATGACTCTGTATTCCTCCGGCTGGATCAGAAAAAAGATGCATCCTCCTTTAATTCTACTCCTCCCGCGGCCACACGGCAGGCTGTTGCAATAAGATCAAAGGATCCCGATACAACCTCAGTATGCCCTAAAGGAAGCTTTGCCGGTGTGACCTTCTATAATTCCGGCTCATTCATTCTTAAGGATGATTTCGGTGTAAACGAGGGATTCCCCGGTAAATTCATTGAAAAAAACAACGAGTTGTATAACACAACACTCTCTGCCCTTATCAGGGACCTGAAAGAAGGCGGGGAATTACCGGCAAGGCAGGTCCATTACGACTGGATCATAGGAATCGTACTTGTATGCGCCTACCTTTATTCACTTCTCAAGAGTACCTCAAAGAGCATGAGGCCCGAACTTACCAGGTTTTTCTATTTCCGGGGAATTAATGATCCCGGATCACGTGATATGAACCTTTTATTCAACTGGCAGTCAACAATACTGAATCTGATATCATTCCTGATAATAAGCCTTTTTCTGTTTTGCGCCGCAGCCTGGTATGATTTTGTGCCAAAAGGGATACCCGAAATCCTCTTCTGGTTCATCTGCTTCGGGGCGGTCATAATCTCTGTAACAATGCGACATCTCGTCTGTGCCATCACAGGTAGCCTGAGCGGAAGAAGAGACCTTTTCAATGAGTATATTCTGAACGTATACAGGTCGTACCGCTTCAGCTCCTATATTCTTTTCATCCTTGTTGTGCTTATCGTTTATACGGTGTTTTTACCTCCTCCCGTTTATTTCATGACAGGAGTAATTTTCCTTGCAATTATTTATCTTTTCAGGGTCACAAGGCTTCTGCTGATTTTTCTGAAACAGGATATTTCAGTTTTCTATTTGATTTTGTATCTTTGTGCCCTGGAAATCTTGCCTGTTTTGATTTCATTGAGATATCTTACAGGCCCAGTATAAGTGGCGAGTGTTACTTGTGAAGTAAAACTTAAACGGCAAGGAGTTGAAAATCAGAAAGATCTTAGTATCGCAGCCAGAACCACCGAATCCGAAGTCCCCATACTATGAGCTGGCAAAGAAGTACAATCTCAGAATAGATTTCAAACCTTTTATTCAGATTGAGGGTGTATCATGCAAGGATTTCAGGCAACAGAAAATCAATATTCTTGATTTCTCAGCTGTAATTTTTACCAGTAAAACAGGCATTGATCATTTTTTCAGGATCTGCAACGAGCTCAGGATAACAGTTCCTGACTCAATGAAATATTTCTGCATTACGGAGAATGTCGCATTCTATCTTCAGAAGTATATTGTTTACAGGAAACGTAAGATTTTTCACGGAAAAGCTAAATTTCAGGATCTTATTGATGTGATCATAAAGCACCGTGATGATATTTATTTTGTTCCGCTCTCCGAGCCTCACAATGCAGAGATCCCCGAGCTGCTCGACGGAAACGGCATAAAATATGCCATAGGGACCCTTTACCGGACAATCAGTTCAAACTTCAGGGGTATTAAGGATTTTGATTATGATATTCTTGTATTTTACAGTCCTGTGGGCATAAAATCACTCAAGGAGAATTTTCCCGGTTTTGTACAGGGCGATATCAAGATTGCGGCTTTCGGGCCCACAACTGCCTGTGCTGTCGAACAGGAAGGACTCAGGCTCGACATTAATGCCCCCAACCCAGGCTCGCCTTCGATGACAATGGCACTGGATGAATATCTCAAAGAGCACAACAGGAATTGCAGATAAAAGATCCACTCCCGGAGTCTGATAATGAAAAAGTATCAGGACGTACAATCAGGGCCAGAAATACCTTCCATAAAAGTGAGAGACTCTGCAGCAGGAAAATAATTTCCGGACTTATTGACAAGGGGAACTCTTTTTATACCGGCACCTTTAAAGTTCTCTGGTCTGAGTGTGCTCTTAATTCCGGTTTCCCGGTACAGGTTGCTTTCAGTGTCACAAAAAACACATTCAGACTCGCAGTCAAAAGGAACCTTATCAAAAGAAGGATAAGGGAGGCTTACAGGAAACACAAACAGCCCCTTTATGAATTCCTTGAACGTGAAAATATTCAGATTGCCTTACTGATCATATTCAGAAGAAATGAAGTTCCGGATTACAGCGAGATTGAAAGATCGGTTATTGATATGAGGGACCGGCTCATCGTCCGTGTCAGGGAGCTGTCAGTTAAATGTTAAAGTTACTTTAAATATTTCTTTGCCAGGTCGCTTACCGAAATTTCTTATTATTTTCGCCGTTCATTAAGAAAATCACCATAAAATGAAAAAGATCAGCAGGTACAGATTAACAATAATACTCTCCGTTTTTATTGTTGCCGGTGTCAGCTTCTCATTCTTCTTCAGGCAGGAATCGCGGGATTTCAAAATAGCCAGGAATCTTGACATATTCTTTTCCCTTTTCAGGGAACTCAATACCTTCTACGTAGATGAAATCGATCCTGAAAGGATCATAAAAACAGGCATTGACAATATGCTCAGAAGCCTTGATCCATATACTGTATATTACTCAGAATCGGAAGCCGATGATTTCAGTTTCATGACCACGGGGAAGTATGGAGGCATAGGATCACTTGTGAGAGGAGGAGGCGATTATACTGTAATATCAGTTGTTTATAAAGGATTTCCTGCTGATGTTGCAGGGATAAAGGCAGGTGATCTGATAAAGAAAGTAAATGGCGTTTCGCTGAAGGGTATGACTACCAGCGAAGTAAGCGAAAAGTTAAAAGGTAATCCCGGCACCAGCATTACCATAACCGTTGAACGTAACGAAAAGGAGATTGACTTTACGGTAAAGAGGGAACGTATAGGCATCCCTCCGGTTCCGTACTATGGAATGATAGATGAATCAACCGGTTATATACGGTTCACAAACTTCACCCAGAATTGTGTTGACGATGTCAGGAATGCCCTTGTTGATCTTAAATCTGCCCGGCCGAGACAAATTGTTCTCGATCTGAGAGGAAACCCGGGAGGTCTTCTTACCGAAGCAGTTGAGATCGTTAATCTTTTTGTCTCCCCCGGTAATGAGGTTGTCTCCACTAAGGGTAAAGTAAGCCAGTTTGATGAGGAGTTCCGTACAAATAAGGCTCCCGTCGATGAAAAGATTTCACTCGCTGTCATAATAAACCGGGCATCTGCCTCCGCAGCAGAAATTGTTGCCGGAGCCATTCAGGATCTTGACAGGGGAATAATCGTCGGTCAAAGATCATACGGAAAGGGGCTTGTACAGATTACCCGCCCACTGAGCTATAACACACAGCTGAAGGTGACGACTGCAAAATATTATATACCGAGCGGCCGATGCATTCAGGCACTCGATTTTTCTAATCCGAACGAAGACGGCAGTGTGGGCATTATACCCGATTCGCTGATATCTGAATTCAGAACAAAAAACGGACGCCTGGTAAAAGATGGTGGCGGAATCACGCCCGATGTTGAGATTGTTCCGGAACCACTCAGCCAGGTCGCTTCGGAACTTTTTTTGAGAAATCTTATTTTTGATTTTGCAACACACTACTACTGGTCAAAACCGTATCTGAAATCACCCGACGACTTCAGCTTCTCAGACGGAGATTATTCCGACTTCAGAGATTTTCTGATCAAACGCTCCTTTAAGTATGAGACCCTTACCGAGACTTCCCTTAAAGAGCTTATCAACACTGCCAAACGTGAGAAATATTACGACATCCATAAAGATCTGTTTTCACAGCTCGAGACCCAGATCTCACACAGTCTCGATCATGACCTCCGGATCTTCAGGGATGAAATAACCGAGCTGCTCGAAGATGAAATAATAAGCCGCTATTTCTATGAGGAGGGAGCTATTGCATGGTCGGTAAAAAAAGATCCCCAGGTGCTAAGGGCCATCGAAGTTCTTAAAAATCCCACTGTATATAATTCAATACTTCAGGGTAAATCCTCTCCTTTTCTTTTCAGCCTGGAACAGAGCATGTCGTCCAATGGTTTATCGGCTGATCTTAACGTTCCGGATCAGATGATGATCTGATAAATTATTCTGCGCTTTTCCATCTGAAACTTCCATCCTCAAATATCTCCTTTTTCCAGGCCGGAAATCTCTCCTTGATGAGCTCAACAACCATACTACATGCCTGCTGTGCCTGTTGACGATGACCTGCAGATACCATTACTGCCATAGCGATCTCTCCTGCTTTCACAATCCCTGCAGAATGTATTATCTCAATGTTTTTAATATCGGTGAACTCAGAAAATAACCTTGTTTTAATTTTTTCAATTTCAGCTGAGGCTAAATCCTCGTAAACCGAGTATTCTATAGCTGTAATACGCTTATTGTCAGACACATCAGCCCTGACCTGTCCTATAAACAACGAATGCCCTCCCCGATCTACATAACCGGCCCCCTTCGCAAGAAGATTCGAAATATCGCTAATCCTCACAGGACCTTGGGTTAAACAAGATTTCATATATAGGTATTATGCTTCATTACATGAAAATCACCCACCTGCGAAGGGAGGCAGATATGCCACTTCATCACCCCCTCTCAGCACTGGTTCTTCGTTAACAATTTCGTTATTGACGGCTATGCGGAAAGAGTAATGAACAATTTCCGGAAACTCATCCTCAATCCTGTGTTTCAGATCGCCGAATGAAGTAACATAATTGTAATGTTTCCTGCCTGTTCCTGTAACATCTGCAAGCACCCCGAAGAATAAAACTTCAATATCCATGTTTCCTTATCCTATAGTGTCAGATCTGTCAGTAACCACTTATAATAAGCCACCCTCAGGGAACTCATTAATGTGCTTCGAGCCAGTTTTTCCCGGTACCCCAGTCAACTTTGAGAGGGACATCCAGATGGGCCGCCCCGCTCATTTCTTCAATCACCATTTCCCTTAGTCTTTCAAGTTCTTTTTCAGTAACCTCAAATATAAGTTCATCATGCACCTGAAGTATCATTCTGGCTGTGAAATTTTCTTTCATCAGCCTTTCATGGATTTTCACCATTGCAATTTTTATTATATCTGCAGCACTTCCCTGAATAGGTGCATTTATGGCATTGCGTTCCGCATTTCCCCTTACAACCTGATTCCGGGAATTAATGTCGCGTATATACCTGCGTCTTCCAAACATTGTGGTGACAAATCCCTTTTCCCTTGCTTTTCTTATACTCTCGTCCATATACTGCTTTACACCCGGATAGGAGTTAAAATAGCCATCAATAAGCTCTTTTGCTTCTTTACGTCCGATTGTAAGCCTCTCGGAAAGGCCGTATGATGAAATACCGTAAATGATCCCGAAATTTGCCGTTTTTGCCCTGCTTCGCATTTCCCTTGTAACCTCAGCTATATCCACGCCGAATATCTTGGAAGCTGTTGCTGCATGAATATCGTTACCCGAAAGAAAGTCGGCGATCATGCTGCTGTCCCTGCTCAGATGGGCTATCAGTCTCAGTTCTATCTGTGAGTAGTCAGCCGACAGGAAGATGTATCCGTCCCCGGGGATAAAAGCTTTTCTTATCTCTCTGCCCCGCTCATCCCTGACAGGTATATTCTGCAGATTCGGGTTATTTGAACTGAGCCTGCCAGTAGCTGCGACAGCCTGGTTAAATGAGGTATGGATCCTTCCGGTTCTCTTGCTGACAAGCTTTGGCAGTGCTTCGACGTAGGTCGAGAGAAGCTTTTTGAGTCCCCTGTATTCAAGAACCTTGTTTATTACCGGATGCTTTCCGGTAAGCCTTTGTAAGATCTCCTCGTTTGTAACGAACTGCTTTGTTTTGGTCAGCCTTGCCCGGTCATCCAGCTTAAGCCTCAGGAACAGAATATCTCCAAGTTGTTTCGGTGAAGAAATATTGAATTCCGTGCCTGCCAGCTTATATATCTCATTTTCAAGCGACAAAATATCACTTCTCAGATCCCCGGCGATGAGTTTCAGATCTTCATGGTTCAGTCTGACCCCGTTTCTTTCCATGGTTGCCAGCACTCTTATCAGCGGCATCTCAATTTCAGCGGAGAGGTCCCGGAGTCCCTCCTTCCTCAGGCGTGGTTCAAATATCTCTTTCAGCCGAAGGGTTACATCAGCATCTTCAACAGCATACTCTTTAAGAACTTCAACAGGGACAGCCCGCATGTTCTTCTGGTTTATCCCTTTCTCCCCGATCAGCGATTCTATAGGTACAGGAGTGTATGCAAGGTAAGTTTCGGCAAGCATGTTCATATTATGCCGCATATCGGGCTCAAGCAGGTAGTGGGCTATCATTGTATCAAAAAGAGGGCCTTTGACCCCGATCCCGTAATTAGCCAGTACCTGAATGTCAAATTTCAGGTTCTGACCAGTTTTGGTTATCCCGGGATTCAGGAAGAATGGTTTAAGAATCTCCAGATATCTTTCAGTCTCACTGCGCGAATCAGGAAAATAAACAAGGTATCCGGTCCCCTTCTCCCATGAAAATGCTATTGCAACAAGTTCTGATTCCAGGGGGTTAAGGCTTGTTGTTTCAGTGTCGAAACAAACCTCTTTCAGAGAGAGGAGCTTATCGGCGAGAGCCTTGAGTTCCGATTGATTATCAATCAGAATGTATTGATGCTCAACATCTTCTATCTTCCTCTTCGTAGATGTGCGATTCTCGTCAACTGCTCCGAAAAGTGTTCCCTGAACCGACCCGGCAGGTTTGTCAAATATCAGCATTTGTTCATCCGGTTTTATTACAGTTACTGCCTCTGCCAGTATTTTTGATGCGATGGTCCTGAACTCCAGTTCCTCAAACAATTTTTTTAGCTTTTCTGTGTCCGGTTTTTCGGCGGTCAGCTCACTCTCCTTAAATTCAACCGGCACATTCAGTTCTATCCTGGCAAGTTTTTTCGAAAGTTCAATCTGTTCTCTGTTCTGTTCTATTATCTCTTTAAGTTTTCCCTTCAATCTGAAAGTATTCCTGAATAGCTCTTCCGTGCTGCCGAATTCCGAAATAAGCTTCATGGCTGTTTTTGGACCCACACCGGGTGCTCCCGGGATATTATCCGCCGAATCGCCCATAAGAGCCAGTATATCAATTACCTGCTCGGGCTTTTCGACCATGAACTCTTTTCTTATCTCATCGACACCCCATACGGCAGCCTCACTTCCACTTCTTGAAGGCTTGAACATAAAGACTGTTTCGCTTACGAGCTGTGCAAAATCCTTGTCGGGAGTCATCATATAGGTCTCAAATCCTTGTTTCGAAGCTTCACTGGCCAGAGTTCCTATAACATCATCAGCTTCATATCCCGGATATTCAATCACAGGTATCCTGTAGGCCTCAGCCAGCCTCTTAATATAGGGAACTGCCTTTTTAATGTCCTCGGGTGTTTCATCGCGGTGAGCCTTGTATTCCGGGTACATTTCATGCCGGAAAGTAGGCCCGGGCGGATCAAAGACTATGGCTATATGTGATGGCTTTTGCTTTTGCAGTACCTCTTCGAGAGTAAGAAGAAATCCAAAGACAGCAGAAGTATTCAGCCCTCCGGAAGTAATCCGCGGGTTCTTTATAAATGCATAGTACGATCTGAATATAAGCGCATACGCATCAAGGAGAAACAGTTTTTTGGGATTGTTTTGAGGCATAGTTTTTATTCATTATCCGAAGCATGCCATTCAGCGTAAGAATTAGCCGTTTCGTAAAGTTTAACAGAATGTAGTCCTGCCTCCGGTGGCAGCCTGTTAATCAGACGGGCGGCAAAATCAGCAACAAGGTTTTCACAGGTGGGCTGGTACCCGACAGGTACTATATTACTGAACATTTGCCCGAGTAATCGGATCTTCTCCGCATTCATATATGTCCCTGCCACGACAGAATGATCGAAAACATCGATAATTTCACTGTTTACGATGCTTTCCAGATCACTGAAGTCGATCACCATACCATTCTTAGGATTATCAGGATCATCGACAGGTCTTCCCTCCAGGGTCACATACAGTCTGTATGAATGTCCGTGGAGATTCCTGCAGGGTCCATCGTAATTCCAGAGCACATGGGCCATTTCAAATGTAAATTCCCTGGTTATTCTGATTTTCGGACTCATATTCCTTATTTAAAATTCATCGTAAAGTTAAGCAATCGATGTTAAAAAACAGCTTACAAACCGGTTTCAGAGGAGATACTGATATAATAAAAAGCATATTGTCAGAAAGATAATCAAATTTTGCCTACATTTGCACGACTTAATTAAACAGGCGGCACATATGAAAGAGAATGATACTAAACTTACGTTTCCGGCTCTGTTCACGGAAACAGTAAGAAGGTTTGGGAAGAGTGATGCCTTGGCATTTGCCGGCGAGAAACCCATGAGTTATGAATCGGTAAGCATTGCCGTTACGGCCATGATTGCTCATCTCGAAAAGACCGGGATCAGGCCCGGTGACCGGGTGGCAATACTGGGTAACAATATGCCAAACTGGGGTATTTCATATTATGCCGTTACATTTATGGGTGCGGTTGCTGTTCCGATACTGCCTGATTTTTCCAATACCGAGGCAGCCAACGTATTGTCTCATTCCGAAGCAAAGGTTATTATCATATCAAGGAACCTGCTTCCAAAGATTGAGGATTACAAATCCGAAACCCTCTCTGCAATCATTTTTATGGAGGATTTTTCCATTCAATATTCATCGGATGGCTCAAACCTTAAATACGATCCTTTAGCGGTGCCCACGGGCAGCTACAATCCGGGAGAAGAGGATCTGGCATCAATAATTTACACATCCGGTACAACCGGTCGTTCCAAAGGTGTGATGCTTACTCATAAAAATATCTGTTTTAACGCATTAAAAGGCAAAAAAATCCAGCCCCTGGATGAGAATGACCGGTTTCTTTCGGTGCTTCCCCTGTCGCATACTTATGAGAATACTCTGGGACTAATTTTGCCAATGCTTTGCGGATCATGCGTTTATTACCTGAGAAAGCCCCCCACCCCGGGTGTACTTTTACCGGCACTGGCAGAAATAAAGCCCAGTGTGATGCTTACTGTTCCCCTGATAATCGAGAAGATATACTACAACAAAATAGTTCCCACTTTCAATGACAAACTGATACTCAGGCTGCTTTATAAAATTCCGGTTATAAGAAAAAAACTCAATGGTGTGGCCGGAAAGAAGCTTTTTAAGACATTTGGCGGGAACCTGAAATTTTTCGGTATCGGGGGTGCTAAACTTAACCGTACGGTGGAGAAATTCCTGATTGAAGCAAAATTTCCATACGCAATAGGCTACGGTCTGACAGAAACTGCTCCCCTGCTGGCAGGCGCCAATCCGAAAAAATCTGTTTATGAATCAACAGGACCGGCCATCGAGGATATTGAATTAAAGATAAATGACCCAAATCCCGGAACAGGAGAAGGGGAAATATGGGCAAGAGGTGCAAATGTCATGAAAGGTTATTACAAAGATCCGGAAATGACAGCCGAAGTACTAACCGCTGACGGTTGGTTCAGGACAGGTGATCTTGGCTTCTTTGACAGTAACGGCAACCTTTTTATCAAGGGAAGGCTCAAGAATATGATTGTGGGAGCCAGCGGAGAAAATATTTACCCCGAAGAGATTGAATCAGTTATCAACAACTTCCGCTTTGTGGCCGAGTCACTTGTCGTTCAACAGAAAGGCAGGCTGGTTGCTCTTGTGCATCTCAACATGGAGGAACTGGAAAAGAAATATAACATTCTGAAACAGGAAATGCAGGATAAGATAGACGAGAAGAAGAGTGAGATACAGGAGATACTGGAGGATAAAACAGATAGTCTGCTTCTTGAACTGAGGGATTATGTTAATTCACATGTTAATAAGTTCAGCAGGATACATTCTGTGAAACTCCAGCCTGTTCCTTTTCAGAAGACTGCCACAGCGAAGATCAAGAGGTTTCTTTATACCTGACCCAACGCCTGGGTATATCTCCTGCTTACCTCGTCCCAGTTTACAACACTCCAGAAAGCCTCCACATAATCGGGTCTCCTGTTCTGGTACTTGAGATAATATGCATGTTCCCAGACATCTATCGTTAACAGCGGAATTCCCTTAAAAGGCGACACATCCATTAACGGATTATCCTGGTTTGGAGTACTGCCGATAGCCAGCTTACCTTCAGCAGTAAGGACAAGCCAGGCCCAGCCGCTTCCGAAACGTGTTTTGGCTGCATTGCTGAACTGCTCCTTAAAATTCTCAAAAGAACCAAATTCTTTATTTATGGCTTCCGTCAGTTCCTGAGAGGGGCCTGATGATCCGGTGCCAAGATTTTTCCAGAAAATGACATGGTTGTAGAACCCTCCGCCATTGTTCCTTACAGCATCACTCGCTTTTGAGATGCCCGCAAAAATTTCATAAATGGTACTTTTCTCCATTTCCGTTCCCTTGATGGCGGCAATGAAGTTGTTGAAATAGGCCCTGTGATGCCTGTCATAATGGATCTCCATTGTTCTTGCATCAATGTACGGCTCAAGTGCATCGTAGGCATATGGTAATGCCGGAAATTCATGAATGTCAAATGTTTCCATAGCTGTGTTTTTTGGTTTACCCGGGGCATCAGCACAATAATTAAACGTAAATGAAGCTAATGCAGAACCCAGAATCAGTGTAATTAATAATTTTTTGTTTTTCATGATCAGAAGGTTTTTAGTTAAACACAGATTAAACGGTTTTGTTCATTAAAATGAAATCCAGGCCGGATGATATTCAAATTTAAGTTATAATTTTTAATAATATTGGTTTAACTTTGACGTTATCGGAGTATGATTCGTTAAAAATTATGCCATGAAACAAGCATAAAAAAAATCATTTTTTACACAAACAAGAATGATTATTTTTTTAATGCTGTTCTCCCGCTTTGCGGGACAAGCTATACGGCCATTAAAAATAAAAAAATAAACGTATGAAAAAGTTAGTTGTTTTTATGTTATTGATTTTCATTCCTGCAGGTATGTTTACCAGCTGCAAGAAAGATAAAGGAGATCCCCCTGTGTTGCCCCCTGTTGAATCGATGGCAATCGATTTCAGTAATTTTGAAACGTCGGGAAAATCTGATATTCCTGTTCCTGAATTCAAAGGGTCAGAGAACAGCACCTGGCTTTTTGCCGCAGGTGTCGCTATGATATGGAAAGGTGTTCTTGTAGCAACACTTGCCGTTCCGGTCACAGCCTACCAGACAGCCATCACAAAAACCCCCGTATATCTCGAAAAGGGGAAATGGCAATGGAGTTATGACGTAACTATTACATTGAACCAGATAAGCATGACCTATAAAGCAAGGCTGACCGGTCATATACAGACCAACAATGTCGTCTGGGAGATGTATATCTCAAAAGAGGGTACGAATCCTTTCCCCGAGTTTCTATGGTTTAGCGGAACTTCAAAGATTGACGGTACCGGCGGACAGTGGATAGTAAACCACAGCGCACAGTATCAGGAACCTGTACTGCAGATTGACTGGACAAAGAGCGGAGCTTTAATGGGATCGGTGAAATATACATATATCCGTACACTCAACGACAACCGTGAGACTGATCCATTTAAAAACAGCTACATTGAATACGGTCTCACGAGCAATACACTAAATGCCTATTACGAGATCAACTATTATAATTTTACTCTGCAGCAGTTTGTTTCCGTCGAGGTTGAATGGAGTACTTCGGGCAAGAATGGAAGGGTTAAATCACCGGTTTGGTTCGGGAATGAAGACTGGTATTGCTGGGACGGAAATTATAATAACGTGGAATGCTGACGCCAGATAAGGAAAGGGCTCTATTCATAAGATTAAATCCATAAATCTCACTTCCTCGTTATTAATCACAAATTTTTGTTATTTTGCCCGCCTTAATAACAAACAGGTTATATGTCAACCGGAAAAAAGGCGTTATTGCTTATAATCATTATACTGGTGGCCGACCAGGTGCTGAAGATCTGGGTAAAGACCACCATGGCACTTGGGGACGAGATCCCTTTGTTCGGAAGCTGGGGAATGCTTCATTTTGTTGAGAACAACGGAATGGCATTCGGAATGGAAATGGGAGGAAGACCCGGCAAGTTTATCCTCAGCATTTTCAGGATCATTGCAATAGCAGGTATAGGCTGGTTTCTCGTCCGCCTTATCGCGAAGAAAGCCAACACTGGTTTGATCCTCGCCGTAAGTGCCATAATGGCCGGCGCAATAGGAAATATCATCGACAGTGCATTCTACGGTATGATCTTCAGCGAGAGTTATTATCAGCCAGCC
Source organism: uncultured Rikenellaceae bacterium (assembly GCA_964633195.1). Lineage (GTDB taxonomy): Bacteria > Bacteroidota > Bacteroidia > Bacteroidales > VadinHA17 > LD21. Next base: position 113,127 of record CAZWFL010000008.1, read on the forward strand.
ACATTTTTACCTCCGGAAGGCGGTTACTCCTCTTTCCTTCATGGAAGAGTGGTGGACATGTTCTATTTCCCGGTAATAAATACCACCTGGCCAGACTGGTCTCCTTTCCGTCCCGGCGAATCATTTATCTTCTTCAGGCCGGTGTTTAATATAGCCGATTCGGCGATTACATGCGGAGTGTTTGCTATCCTTATATTTCAGAATAAAATGTTCAAGGATCTTTCCTGAAAATGTCTGACCTGGCAGATATTAAAAAGCCCGTTAAAAAGGAGATGGCTCAGTTTGAGTCCTATTTCGGCAGGACCATGCAGAGTGAGATTCCCTTGCTGAAAATAATACTTAATTACATCTTCCGCAGAAAAGGAAAGCAGATGCGGCCCCTGCTCGTTTTTCTCTCGGCAAAGCTGAACGGTGAAATCAGCGAAGCAACATACGTGGCCGCAACATTTATTGAACTGCTCCACACGGCATCCCTTGTACATGATGATGTCGTTGACGATGCCAGGGAGAGAAGAGGGGCACTCTCCATAAATGCGCTATGGAATTCAAAAATCGCGGTGCTGGTCGGGGATTACATGTTGTCGAGAGGACTGCTGATAAGCATTGAAAAGAGCAGGTTTGATATGCTTGAGATAGTTGCCGAAGCTGTCAAATCCATGAGCGAAGGGGAACTTCTTCAGCTGCAGAAGGCAAGAAAACTCAATATTAAGGAAGAGGATTATTTCAGGATAATTTCAAGTAAAACGGCGGCCCTCATAGCTGCCTGTACTGCCTGCGGAGCAAGATCGGTAACCGATGACCCGGAAATAATTCAAATGATGAAGGAATTCGGGGAAAATATCGGCATCGCATTTCAGATCCGCGACGACCTTCTTGATTACGAAGGGAATGGACTTACAGGCAAGGCTCCGGGCAATGATATCAAAGAAAGAAAGATAACTCTTCCGCTTATTTATGCCCTGGGACAAACAGGTAATTCAGGAAGAAGACGCATCCTTTCAATTGTCAGGAGCAGGAAAAAATCAAAATCTGAAATAAGAGAAGTAATCGGATTTGTTTCGGAGCATGGAGGCATGGAATATGCCGAACTGAAAATGAATCAGTTTTGCGACAAAGCGCAGGCGATACTGGATTTCTATCCCGATTCTGAAGTTAAGAACTCCCTTAAAGAGTTTATAAACTACACCATATCAAGGAACAGGTAAATATTGCATCGGGAAGCGGACCTGATGAAAAACCTGGCTGAATGATGCTTTTTTTTAGCTCCCTATCTGAGTATATAAGCAATCAGAACACCGAGATAATTACCTATTGCATAACCGGCAATCCCCACTATCAGTCCGGTCAGTATAACCTCCCTGTTTCTGAGTGCGCCCGCAACCACGGGCACAAATGGCGGTGAGCAGATCAGAGCGCTCCCTGAAATTATCACAGTATCGGCATCTATCTTGAAAAACCTTGCCAGAAAAGCATGAAGAACGTGCGATCCGAACATTGCCAGACCAACATACCAGAAAAGGTTAAAGGAGATATTTGCCAGCTTTCTTATATCAGCCATTGACGATACAACCAAACAGAAAATGAGTATAATATACATTCCGGCCTGAAAGGTTTTTTCAATATTCTTAACCTTTGGAACAAATGAGAAGATAATCCCGAAAGTTGTTATCAGCAAGATGATTGCTGCTGTGGAAAAATCATCAGGGAAAAGCATGCTCAGTCCGTAACTTGACCCGAATATCAGTATGGATAAACCAAAAGCAGCGAGTACCGGAAGAAAGGTTTTTCTTTTAAAGAACCCCGTGTATGATTCATACTGCTCCTCAAGGTTGATATTATCACCCGTCAGATTACCTGTTTCCGGTGATTTGAAAGGCCGAAGCCACAGAAGGAATACTCTCTGTCCCACTGAAAGTACAAATATCAGGTAGATTGCGCCCAGAGCAACCTCATAGGTGTGAGTCATAAGGTATACCTCCGTCTCAACATTTAAAGCCGTCTTAATGGCAGCCATATTGGGGGTTCCTCCGGTATAGATACCGGTAAGCATGCCCGATACTTTCCATATCTCAGGAATGCTATCCTTAAAGATCCAGTATCCGACAAAGATCATGAGAACAACTGTAAAAAGACCGAGAAGAAGCGATGATATGGCAGAACCAGCCATCTTCAGCCATTTCTTCACATCCATGGAAAAAAGTATCAGGGGAAGCGCAAGCGGAACGGTTAGCTGAGACAGCAGATCCTGGTACCTGTAGGCTTCCTCGGGCAAAAGCCCGACATTACCCACAAATGCGCCCAGAACATAACAAATCAGAACTCCTCCGGCTTTCTTCACTGTTTTGTGTTTCCCTTCAAGATAAATTATCAGAACCGGCATAAGGATAAAGAAGGCCAGCATAAGAATAATCCGGATACTCATGGCGGGGATTTTTTTGGAGATTTTACGATCGTCTAATTTCAGGGTTACCGGCGGACAATATAATTAATTTTTTATTTCTCAAAATATTTTGTCTGTTTTAATTGCAGAAATAGAGATGTCATTTGTAATTTTGATATCCTAATCAATAACAGATAATATGGTAAGCTTAAGACAGATTGAAGAGTTCCTTGGATCAGAGCCAATCGCTCTGGCAGGAGTGTCGCGCAATCCGAGAAAATTCGGATACGCTGCGTTTAAAGAGCTGAAAGAGAAAGGGATGAATATAATTCCCATTAATCCGTACGCGGACGAAATACTTGGCTCAAGGGTCTACCGGGATGTCAGCAGCCTCCCTCAGGAGGTAAAGGCACTTATAATTATGACAAAGAAAGATCAGACTGCCGGTGTTGTCAACGAAGCCCGGCAGAAAGGTATTAAACAGATCTGGATACAGCAGATGTCTGATAATAAAGATGTCGTCAAAGAACTTGAGGGAACAGGCATTAACCTGATCACTAAGGAGTGTATTCTGATGTATTATAAGCCACACAGCATTCATAAGTTTCACCGGGTGATTCTGAAATTTTTCGGAAGGCTCCCCCGATAGATTTCCGGCCGGATATTTGTAATTCGGGCAATCAGCATGAAAATAAGCCGCAAAGATTATATCTTCTCACTTGAGTTCAAGGTAAGGGATTACGAATGTGACATTCAGGGTGTTGTCAATAATGCGAATTACCAGCACTATCTGGAGCATGCAAGGCATGAGTTTCTTATATCAAGAGGTATTAGTTTTGCCAGTCTCCACGAAGAGGGAACAGATCTTGTCGTAACACGGATAGAAATCAATTATAAATATCCTCTGCGAAGCCGCGACAGGTTTGTCGTTAAACTTAATCTGAGAAGGGAAGGTCATCTCAGGCTGGTTTTTGAACAGGCTGTTTTCAGGCTTCCCGATGAGAAACTCATTGCTGAGGCAGAGGTTACAGGAGTGGCTACCCGCAACGGCAGACCGGTTTCTCCTGGAAATATTGTTTCCATACTGGGGATCTGAATGAGGCTGTCTTATTTGAAGACATCAGTCCCACATTAAAGTCAATGTTCTGAAATAATTTGATATCTTTATCCTCATCATAAACAGAAAATAAAAAATACTCATGCAAAAAAACAGAATAAGCCGCAGAAAATTCATGACTGCTCTTACAACCGGGGCCGGCACGATCCTTCTGGGCAGGCATGCACTGGCATATTCCGCCACCTCTGCACCTCAGACCGCTGATCCGTTCAGGATCGTTACCCTCGGTAAGACCGGTATCAAAAGCACACTGCTGGGTATGGGCACAGGCTTTACCGGAGGCAACCGTTCCTCCAACATCACAAGGGCCGGAGTTGCGGAGTCTCTTATCAGAACAGCATACGAAAAAGGCATACGATATTTTGACTGCGCCGACAGCTACGGCACTCATCCATTTACCCGTGATGCCCTGAAGAGCTATCCACGCGAATCGTTCGTTGTGGGCACAAAGATGTGGGTTTTAAGAGGTGGAATCCCCGAGCCGGAACGCCCTGATGCAGACATTGTTGTGGACCGTTTTCGTAAGGAGCTGAATACCGATTACATTGATATAGTCCAGCTTCATTGCATGATGACAGGAACCTGGACCGACGAGCAGAAGCGCCAGATGGAAATACTCGATAATCTTAAGGCAAAAGGGATAATAAAGGCACACGGGGTTTCCGTTCATTCCTTCCAGGCTCTTCAGGCTGCAGCCGACAGCCCGTGGGTCGATGTGATACATGTTCGCATCAATCCTTTCGGAATTTCAATGGACTCAAAGGACCCTGCTCAGGTGGTTCCGGTTATAGAAAAGATGCACAAAGCCGGCAAAGGAATCATAGGCATGAAGCTAATCGGAAACGGCAATTACAGGGACGACTCAGCAAGGATCGATGAAGCCTTGAAATTTGTTCTCGGGCTGGGCACCGTTGATATGGTAATCATAGGATTTGAACAGCCGGAACAGGTTGATAATTACATCGGAAGATTCAGGAATGTGACCATTGCCTGATCCGGATTATTGTCTTGAAAAACAATAAAACAAATTATTATATGATGAAATATTTTGTGTCCCTCTTTGGATTAATATTCATCCATTTTGTTACCGTTATTCCGCAATCGGGCGGGTTAACTCAAATACTAAAATCCGGGGCAGAAATTGAAAAGCTTTCCGGCGATTTTCAGTTCACCGAAGGGCCGGCTCCCGACAAAAAAGGAGATGTGTACTTCACTGATCAGCCTAATGACAGGATAATGATATGGACCTCAAAGGGAGAACTGAAAACATTTATGCAGCCCTCCGGCAGGTCTAACGGTCTCTTCTTTGACCGGCAGGGCTATCTGTGGGCCTGTGCCGATGAGAAGAATGAGCTGTGGAAAATAAGCCCTGACAGGGAGGTTGAGGTAATTCTTGATGAATATGACGGTAAGCTTCTTAATGGTCCTAACGATTTGTGGATAGCGCCCGACGGTGGCGTCTATTTTACAGATCCGTTCTATAGAAGAAACTGGTGGAATCATACCTCCAGGCCTCAGGACATGCAATGTGTTTATTATCTCAGTGCTGATCGTCAGACACTTAGGCGTGTTGAGGAAGAGCTTACGCAGCCTAACGGGATCATAGGAACGCCTGACGGGACAACTTTGTATGTAGCGGATATAGGCGCCAAAAAGACCTGGTCGTATAAGATCAACAGCGACGGCACACTTAGCGGGAAAAAGCTTTTTTGCGAAATGGGTTCTGACGGTATGACCATCGACACCAAAGGAAACGTTTATCTTACAGGCAAGGGAGTTACCATCTTCGATAAAAATGGCACACAAATCGGCAACATTGCAGTTCCGGAGAACTGGACCGCCAATGTGTGCTTCGGTGACAGGAACCGAAAGAGTCTCTATATAACTGCAAGCAAAGGACTTTATCGAATCAGGACGAGAGTCAGGGGTGCATATTGATCACCTATTTTTCAACTTTAGTCAAAACAACCTGAATTTTTTTTTCTATCTGAAAAAAATATCTTTATTATTGCACCCTGTTATTAACTCAATCGCGAATGGAAGGGAAAAGAAGAGCGGATGTAAAACCGGGTATTTCAGTAATGGTTGAGCTGGTTGAGCATAAACGTACCGGAAGACTAACCGGCGGCAGGGTCAAAGAAGTTCTTACAACTTCACCTGTACATCCACACGGAATAAAAGTCAGACTCGAGAACGGCTTGATAGGAAGAATAAAGGAGATCATCTGATGCTCTGAATCTTCGTTATTACCGCTCTGATTATTTTTGCTACTTTTGTGCGGGATTTTTTCCATACAGTAAATCATTATTTAAATCCGGTTAAATATGAAATACGAGGATCTTATAGTACCGAATCTTGGGAAAGGGAACCTTGTCACTCCGCTTAAGACGGCCCAGAGGGCCGATAGTCCCGTTTATAAGTTTGTGAACGATGATGAGAGAATTCTTTATGATGTATCTGTTGATGGTTTTTTCAAAACCAGGGATTCAGGTGAAACTCCGGTATCTTTTGAGAAAGCAGGACCAAAAGAGCATATCTTTTTCGAGCCTGCAAAGACTAAAGTCGGGATTGTCACATGCGGAGGATTATGCCCCGGCCTTAACAACGTGATCCGCAGTCTTGTCAATCAGCTTTATTACAGGTATGGCATCAACAGGATACTCGGGATCAAATACGGATACGAAGGTCTGATACCTGATTATAATCACCCGGTTGTTGACCTCACTCCTTCAATGGTAAGCAATATTCACCTTTCGGGAGGTACATTTCTCGGAACATCAAGGGGCGAACAGGATGTTGGCAGGATGGTGGATACACTTGAGATCCTGAGCATAAATGTCCTTTTCTGCATCGGAGGAGACGGTACTCTCCGCGGGGCTCATGCCATACACGAAGAGATTCATAAGAGAAATCTTAAGATAGCCGTTGCAGGTATCCCAAAAACCATCGACAATGATATTGATCTTATTCAAAAATCTTT
>CAZWFL010000009.1:0-104036 GCA_964633195.1 uncultured Rikenellaceae bacterium
TTAGGGCCTGCCTGCCGTAACGTCAGTGCAGGCAGGGATTTAGGGGCAGTCCCCTAAGTGAATTTAGGGGCATACTTTATAAAGGCAGCTTTTAAGACATCATTAAATCCGGTCTGCCACCAGGTCGCCCACTTCAGTGGTTGAATATCCCATTTTTCCCGCACCCAGATCTTTCAGCTTGTTTGCAGTTACATCCATTATTGCCTTTTCGACGGCTGTGGCTGCTTCTGCTTCACCGAGATGTTCGAGCATCATTGCCCCGCATGCTATTGCAGCAAGGGGATTGATGATATTCATTCCGGTATATTTTGGGGCTGAACCGCCTATGGGCTCAAACATCGATACGCCCCGGGGATTGATATTGCCTCCGGCCGCAATGCCCATACCGCCCTGGGTTATGGCACCAAGATCAGTTATTATATCACCGAACATGTTGGTGGTTACTATTACATCGAACCATTCCGGATTCTTGACCATCCACATACATGTTGCATCAACATGATAATATTCGCGGGTGATATCAGGATAATCAGAGGCGCCCATCTCATGGAAAGCTCTTTCCCAGAGATCGAAAACGTATGTCAGCACATTAGTCTTGCCGCATAATGCCAGAGTCTTCCTCCGGTTTCTTTTTCTGGTGTATTCGAAAGCATATCTCAGACAGCGGTCAACCTGCATCCGGTTATATACCATGTTCTGTATAGCCACCTCGTGCGGGGTTCCTTTCATTGTAACCCCGCCTGAACCGGTGTAAACATCACCTGAATTCTCTCTTACAACAACGTAGTCAATATGTTCAGGTCCTTTGTTTTTAAGAGGTGTATCCACTCCCGGGTATAGTTTGACGGGGCGCAGGTTAATATACTGATCCAGTTCAAACCTCAGCCTGAGCAGTATCCCTTTCTCAAGTATACCCGGTCTGACATCGGGATGGCCTATGGCTCCCAGGAGAATGGTGTCGTACTGTCTGAGATCGTCAGGTGCCGAGTCAGGCAGCACTTCACCTGTCTTCAGGTAACGTTCACCACCAAAATCAAACTCGTCGAAACTAAGTTTAAATCCGTATCGTGATGCTGCTGCATTAAGCACTTTAATTCCTTCCCTGATAACCTCAGGACCGGTTCCGTCGCCCGGAATAACCGCAATATTGTATGATTTTGACATCCCTGTAATATATTAAATGGAAAATGCAATTTGTTCCTTTTCTCTCAATCCCTCTATTATATTGAGCATCTTTTCGGTGGCTTTAATGGCTGACTCTGTCTGGTCTGCATCAAGCCCTTTTGTCCTGAACTCCTTTTCCCTGAAGTTCCATGTGATGATTGTTTCAACAAGTGCATCGGTTTTGCCGCCCGGAGGAATAGATACCTGGTAATCAGTAAGTACCGGATATTCCTTACCGAGCCTGTCATATATTATTCTGAGCGCTTTCATGAAGGCATCATATTGGCCGTCTCCCGATGAAGTCTCCTGATAAAGGTTCCCGTCGATCTCAATCTGTACGCTGGCAAAGGGTTTGAGTCCATAGGAGAGGGAGAGGGAGTAATTCTTGATAAATATTTTGAATTCCGTTCTGTCACTCCCAAGGACATCCGCAATTATGAACGGCAGGTCCTCTGTTGTAACATTCTCCTTCTTGTCACCCAGTTCGATGACCCTCTGTGTAACCTTGTTGAGTGATTCAGGGCTCAGGAAAAGGCCGTACTCCTCCAGATTCTTCTGTATTGAGGCTTTACCCGACTGCTTGCCCATTGCGTATTTTCTCTTTCTGCCGAAACGCTCGGGGAGGAGGTTGTTATAATAAAGCTGATCTTTGTTGTCACCGTCGGCATGAATGCCGGAGGTCTGGGTGAATACATTTTCCCCTACTATAGGTTTATTTACAGGTATCCTTACCCCGCTGAATGTTTCCACAATCTTGCTGACCTTCGTGATCTCGTATTCATTAACCCCGGTTTCAGCGCCCATCTGGTCACGCAAGACTCCTATCACACTTGAGAGGGGAGTATTGCCGGCTCTTTCGCCAAGGCCGTTAACAGTGGTATGGATACCTTTTATCCCGGCCTTTACGGCAGAAAAGACATTTGCCACTGCCAGGTCATAGTCATTATGGGCATGAAAGTCAAAATGGAGTGTTGGATATCTGTCAACCATCTTTTTACAGAACTCATAAGCCTGATCCTGGTTCAGTATTCCCAGGGTGTCGGGCAGCATGAATCTTGTAATATTTTCATCCTTAAGCGAATCCATCATGTACATGACATAATCTTCCGAGTGTAACATGCCGTTTGACCAGTCCTCGAAATAGATATTGACCTGCATATCAAGTGATCCGGCCTTGTTAATAATTCCACGGATATCGTTGACATGTTGTTCAGGGGTTTTCCGGAGCTGTTTCTCCAGATGGCGTAATGATCCTTTGCAGAGCAGATTCACAACTTTACAGCCTGCATCATTGATCCAGTTAAGTGAGATTTCGCCATCTACAAACCCCAGTACCTCTATCTTTCCTTGAAATCCGTTCAGGGCAGCCCATTCGGTTATCCTTTTTGTTGCCTCAAACTCTCCGGAGGAGACACGGGCTGAGGAAACCTCCACACGGTCTACCTTTACATCCCTGAGAAGTATCTTTGCTATATGCAACTTTTCGAGAGGCGAGTATGATACACCCTGCATCTGTTCACCATCCCTCAGCGTGGTATCAATTATCTCTATTTTCATACGACCACTTTTTTCCTGTTTTCAAAATCTGTTATAAGATCCTTTAAACCAAGCAGGTATTCAATATCATCCAGGCCGTTGAGGAGACACTCCTTTCTGTAGGGGTTGATCTCAAATCTCACGGCAAGATCGGCAGGGATTATTGTCAGCAGTTGTTCCCTCAGGTCAATTCTCAGACGTGTATCCGGTTCCGCCAGAACAAGGCTCATAAGCTCATCGAGTATTTTAGGAGGTATGACTACCGGAAGAAGCCCGTTATTGAGGGCATTGTTTTTAAAAATGTCTGCAAAGAAGCTGGATACGACGGCTCTGAATCCGTGGTCCTGAACGGCCCATACGGCATGTTCGCGGCTTGATCCGCATCCGAAATTCTTGCCGGCTACCAGTATCTCTCCCCTGTACTGCAGGTCATTAAGGATGCAATCGCTATTTTTTGCCCCGCTCTTATCGTACCGCCAGTCGCGGAACAGGTTTTCACCGAATCCTTCACGTGATGTTGCCGTGAGAAACCTTGCAGGTATTATCTGGTCGGTATCTATATTTTCGTAAGGGACTGGCACACAGGTTGATTCCAGTACGGTAAATTTTGATTTGGACATATCTTTAATTTTTTCCTGTTATCTTAACAGCTCACGCGGATCGGTTATTCTTCCCGTGACGGCGGCAGCAGCTGCGGTTAGAGGACTGGCCAGCAGGGTTCGTGAACCCGGACCCTGCCTCCCCTCGAAGTTTCTGTTAGAAGTCGAGACTGCATATTTGCCGGCCGGTATTTTATCTTCATTCATGGCAAGGCATGAAGAGCAGCCCGGTTGTCTAAGCTCAAATCCCGCATTGCGCAGTATTACGTCGAGACCTTCATCAATCGCCTGTTTCCCGACCATTTTTGAACCCGGCACTATCAGTGCGGTAACATTGGAGGCTCTTCTTCTGCCCCTTACCATTCCTGCAAACGCCCGCAGGTCTTCTATCCTTCCGTTGGTACAGCTTCCAAGAAACACATAATCAATTTTTTGGCCCACCAGTTTCATCTCCGGCTTAAAACCCATGTATTCAAGGGATTTAAGCCATGAGGATGCTGATTCTCCCTCGAGACTGTCTACCGGGGGGATTGTCTCATCAATTGCCATTGCCATACCGGGATTTGTCCCGTAGGTTATCATGGGTTTAATGGCCTCTGAATCGAATACATGTTCCCTGTCAAATTCTGCATCAGGAGCGCTCCGGAATCCTTTCCATTCTTCGGGTATAGTGAAGGATCCATTTCCGCGGTATAGCTGCCATGCTCTTTCGATGTAGTCAAAAGTTTTTTCATCGGGAGCTATCAGGCCTCCTCTTGCCCCCATCTCAATGCTCATGTTGCAGACAGTCATCCTTGCCTCCATGCTCATACCGCTTACAGCACTCCCGGAATATTCTATAAAGAAGCCGGTAGCCCCGCCGGTTGATAACCTTGAGATGATATACATAATCACATCTTTTGATGTGACACCTTTTTTAAGGTTACCATAAACGGTTATCCTCATCCTTTTGGGCTTTGACTGCAATAAGCACTGTGTTGCCAGGACCATCTCAACCTCGCTCGTACCTATTCCGAAGGCTATGGTTCCGAAGGCTCCGTGAGTTGAAGTGTGGCTGTCGCCGCAGACTATTGTCATCCCCGGTAGTGTATACCCCAGTTCCGGACCGGCAACGTGTACAATACCATTTTCGGGGTGGTTAAGACCGAGATATCTGATCCCGTATCTTTTGCAGTTCTCTGCCAGCTCCTCAACCTGTTTTCTTGAGGTCTCGTCCTTTATTGGTAGCTCCTGATCGATAGTCGGGATATTGTGATCGGCCGTGGCAAGTGTTTTGCCGGGCCTGAATACTGGAATACCCCTGTCCCTTAGTCCGTTAAAAGCCTGCGGACTGGTGACCTCATGGATATAGTGCTGATCAATATAGAGTACGTCGGGTCCGTCCTCTATTGAATGAACCACGTGTTCATCCCAGATCCTGTCAAAAAGTGTTTTTGCCTGCATTGCTACTCTTATCTTGTTGTAATACCCCCCTTCAGGGGGGTCGGGGGGCTATTTAATCTTTGCTATTGAATCAATAAATGCCTCAACCGAGGCCGTTATAATATCGGTGTTTGCAGAGAATCCATAGTATGTTTTACCTTCATGTTCTATCTGGATATGCACCTTACCCAGATCATCGCTTCCTTTAGTGATTGCCTGGATCAGGAACTCCTCGAGGTGAACGGTTTTCTTAATCAGCTGTTTGACAGCTGTAAAGGATGCATCTATCGGTCCGTTACCCGAGGCTGTTGAAGTATGTACTTCTCCATTTATCATTATGCCAACCGTTGCTACCGGGATGGATGATTTTCCACATGTTACCTGCAGGAGTTCCAGCTTAAGTGATTTCTCTCCCTTAAAGACCTCTCCTGACAATATCCTGATATCCTCATCATTAATCTCCTTTTTCTTATCGGCCAGCAACAGGAATCTGTGATATATATCGTCAAGTTCTTCCTTGCCGAACCTGAGTCCAAGCATTTCCAGCCGGTGGTTAAGCGCGGCCCTTCCGCTTCGGGCAGTAAGTATTATTGATGATTCCTTTATACCCACCTCCTGAGGATCAATTATTTCGTAGTTTTCCCTGTGTTTAAGTACGCCATCCTGGTGGATGCCTGAAGAGTGGGCAAATGCATTTCGCCCGACAATAGCTTTATTGGCCTGAACAGGCATACTCATCAGTGTTGATACAAGCCTGCTGGTGCTGTAGATAAGTTTTGAATTGATGCCGGTGGTCAGGTTGAGGTCGTGATGGCTCTTTATTATCATTGCAACCTCTTCGAGTGATGTATTGCCGGCCCTCTCACCGATTCCGTTTATTGTAACCTCCACCTGCCTGGCGCCATTTATTACTCCCATGATGGTATTGGCTGTGGCCATACCAAGGTCGTTATGGCAATGTGTTGATATTACTGCTTTATGTATATTGGGCACATTCTCGGTCAGGAACTTTATTTTTTCACCGTACTTTTCAGGCAGGCAGTATCCAGTCGTGTCGGGGATGTTTACAACTGTAGCCCCTGCTTTTATCACTGCCTCAATCACTTTTGCCAGGTATTCATTCTCACTCCGTCCGGCATCTTCCGCATAGAATTCCACATCATCCACGAATTTCCTGGCATACTTCACCGCATCAACTGCCCTCCGGATGATCTCTTCCGGTGTTGTTCGGATCTTATGCTGAATATGATATGATGAAACGCCTATTCCTGTATGGATCCTTTTCCTCTGAGCATGCTGAAGGGCATCTGCGGCCACTTCAATATCCTTTTTTACAGCTCTTGTCAGGGCGCAGATAACCGGCTTTGAGATGGCCTTCGATATTTCCACGACCGAAGTGAAATCACCCGGACTGGAAACCGGGAATCCTGCCTCAATAACATCGACACCAAGGGCTTCAAGAGCCTGTGCGACCTGAATTTTCTCAATGGTATTCAGCTGGCATCCGGGCACCTGTTCGCCATCCCTGAGGGTAGTATCGAAAATAATTACATTGTTGTTATCGCTCATTATGTTTGGTTTTAACTGTTAACTGTTAATAGGGCGCAGTTTTCTCACTGCCGTACCTGCTCTCCACATCTCAGAGTTACCCATTTCCGATAGTTCCGCTTCGAGCTGTTTCTTATAATCGGGTGCGCCGGTTGATTTAAGTACCCGTATGCACTCTTCCCCCGATTTGACTCTTTGATAGAGTTCTTCGAAGACCGGCAGTGTGGCTGTTTTGAATTTGGGTCTCCAGTCGAGGGCGCCCCGCTGGGCTGTTGCACTACAGTTGGCATACATCCAGTCCATCCCTTTCTCATCGACAAGTCTTATCAGGCTCTGGGTAAGCTCCTCAACTGTTTCGTTGAAAGCTTCGGAAGGGGAGTGACCGTTTTCGCGCAAAACCTGATACTGTGCATCCATTATTCCCGCAAGGGCTCCCATCAGTACACCACGCTCCCCGGTAAGGTCGCTGAAAACCTCTTTCTCAAAGGTTGTGGGGAAAAGGTATCCCGATCCTATCGCTATCCCGAGAGCAAGAGCACGCTCTTCGGCTCTGCCTGTATAGTCCTGAAATACAGAAAAGCTTGAATTGATGCCTGCTCCTGCAAGGAAATTTCGCCGGACACTGGTTCCGGATCCTTTAGGAGCGCATAATATTACATCAATATCGGAAGGGGGGATCACTCCTGTGTGCTCCTTATAGGTTATTGAGAATCCATGTGAGAAATAGAGGGCATCTCCCGGGTTGAGGCATGGCTTCAGCTCCTCCCAGAGAGCCCGCTGCGCCGCATCTGATACAAGGTATTGCACAATGGTTCCCCGACTGGCAGCCTCCGCAACCGGAAACAGGGTAACACCCGGCACAAAACCATCCGCGACGGCCTTATCCCAGTCTGATTTAAACTCAGGAGCCTGGCCGACAATGACATTGATGCCGTTATCCTTCATATTAAGGGCCTGGGCAGGCCCCTGAACTCCATAACCTACCACTGCAACAAGTTCATTTTTAAGAACTTCGCGTGCCCGTGAAAGAGGGAACTCTTCTCTGGTTATTACATCCTCAATTATTCCGCCGAAATCGATTTTTGCCATGATTGTACTCTGTTTATGTTAATTTTTTGTTTTTTCTATCTCCTGTCATATTAATTAAGTGTTTCAACACTGTCCGGATTGTATCTGTGCGCTTCATCCATTTCCTTAAGGTATGTGAATAGTTCTTTTACCTGTCGTGTTACAGCCACACGGCCTGATCTGACGAACTGGAGCACACCGTAGGGCTGAAGCATATTTAAAAGATCAGTTATTTCAGACTTGTGCCCTGTCTTTTCAAGTACCATATATTCCGGTGAAACTTCCAGTATCCGGGCGTGATGATTGCGCACCACGCTGTCGATAACATTTCCCGACATCAATCCTTTGGTGGTCACCTTGAAGAGAGCAATCTCCTGGTAGACTATCTCATCTGAGGTATGAACGAATACTTTCAGAACATCAATCAGCTTTTCCATCTGTCGGGCCACTTTGTTGACCATCCCGGGAGTCGTTCTTACGACAAGGGTAAGCATCTGTACTCCCTTGACGGCAGATTCAGAAGCTGTTATGCTTTCGATGTTTATCTGCCTCCTTGTCAGTATTATCGTTATCTGATTGAGAATCCCTATATGATTCTCGGAAAAAAGCGAAATTGTATATTCCTGTGTCATGGTTTAACTGTTTTTCTTCTCTCTGTGATCCTCTGTGCAATTCTTCGTGTTTCTCTGTGTAATTAATATATTATCAATTTTTTACACCAGCCTCACCTCACTCACTGATGAGCCTGGTTCGATCATTGGCAGGACATTTGCTTCCTTGCTGATAGCCACCTCAAGCAGATATGGCCCCCTGGCTGAAAGCATTTCTGCAACACCATTACTCAGATTTGCCCTCTCAGTGATCATCTGTGCAGGTATTCCGTAAGCTTCCGCTATCCTGATGAAATCGGGATTTATGAGCTCGGTTGATGCATATCTTTTGTTAAAGAACATAGCTTGCCATTGTCTTACCATACCCAGGAAGTTATTGTTAAGCAGGACTATCTTGACCGGTATCCCGTAATGGAGAATGGTACCGAGTTCCTGAATCGTCATCTGTAAGCCGCCGTCACCCACAAAAACCACTACCTGTTTATCCGGTTTGCCGATTTTTGCTCCTATTGATGCCGGCAGGCCAAAACCCATAGTACCCATACCCCCTGAGGTTACGAGGGTGTTTGGTTCGGTAAAACTGAAGTAGCGGGCGGCAGACATCTGGTTCTGGCCCACGTCTGTTACGATGATCGCATCTCCCTTTGTCTGTTCCGAGATCTCTTTTACTACTTCTCCCATCCTCAGCTCTCCCGTTCCGGGTGACGTTTCCGGTTTAATTACCTTTTCATACTCTGTACGGTCGCAAATGCGGAACTCCCTGATCCATTTTTCGAACGAGTTCTCTTTCACGAGAGGTATCAGCGCCCGAAGAACTTCTTTGGCATCGTTATTTATTTCGATATCGACCTGCACGTTCTTGTTAATTTCAGCCTTGTCTATTTCAATATGAATTATTTTTGCGTTTCTGGCATATTTTTTAAGATTTCCTGTTACTCTGTCGTCGAACCGCATTCCAACTGCTATTATGAGGTCTGCCTCGTTGGTCAGAACATTAGGGCCGTAATTGCCATGCATCCCGAGCATTCCTGTATAAAGCCTGTGTCCTGCAGGGAAGGCTGAAAGGCCAAGCAGTGTCATGGCCACTGGTATTCCGGTTTTCTCGGCAAACTCCCTTAGTTCCTGCTGGGCTCCTGACAGGAGAACTCCATGACCTGCAAGAATTAGTGGTTTCTCGGCATGGTTTATCATAATGGCAGCCGATTCAACTTCCCTGGAATGCAGAGGAATATTAGGATTATAACTTCTTATGTAAGTACATTTCTCGTATCTGAAGTTAAATGTCCCGACCTGGGCGTCTTTGGCGATATCTATCAGAACCGGTCCGGGTCGTCCGGTCCTGGCAATATAGAAAGCGCGTGCTATTGCGCCGGGAATATCTTCCGGTTTCTTGACCTGTGCATTCCATTTGGTAACAGGCATGGAAACACCAAGAATGTCGGTTTCCTGGAAAGCGTCTGTGCCTATCAGACCCGAAACTACCTGGGCAGTAATAAAAACCACAGGCACAGAATCGAGGAATGCGTTGGCTATTCCTGTTACCAGGTTTGTGGCGCCCGGTCCTGAGGTGGCAAAGCAGACCCCCGGTTTCCCTGTTACCATTGCATAGGCCTGTGCTGCATGGGCAGCTCCCTGCTCATGACGTGTAAGTATATGGCGCAGCTTGTCCTCAAAATCAAGCAGCTTGTCGTAAACCGGCATTATAGCACCACCCGGATAGCCGAATATAGTATCAACACCCTCCTCCATGAGTGATCTCAGCAGCGCTTCGGCACCCGAAATCTCTGTTGAATTATTATGTTTTCCGTTTCCGTTATTATTCTTTTTCTCTGCTTTCATAATATAGTACTTAACATCTTGATTCAAATACTTTTGTCTTAGAGGCTGTATCAAAAGCCCGCTTCCTTTAAGTCGCCCTTAAGTTCCGCCAAGGCGAAACTTGCTCATTATCTGATGTTTAATCACCCCCTTTAGGGGGTAGGGGGCAATAAAAAGGTTTTTGATACAGCCTCTGATTACTTACAATCCTTACCGCCCCTTTATCAGCTGAGCTTACGGTTGCTGCGTAAACTTTCAGTGAAGCAGGGATGATCCGTGCACGGCCGGCTGGCGTGAAGCCTTCATCTCCTTTTCCGAGTTCCTCATCACGCCGTGTATTGAGCTCATCATCAGATAATAATACATTAATTCTGCGGTTTGTGACATCAATCTCTATTATGTCTCCTGTACGTAAAAGAGCAATCTCTCCGCCTGCAGCAGCCTCAGGTGATACATGTCCGACTGACAGCCCGGAGGTTCCTCCCGAGAAGCGGCCGTCAGTGAGCAGGGCACACTTTTTATCAAACCCCTTCGATTTAAGGTACGATGTCGGGTAGAGCATCTCCTGCATTCCTGGTCCGCCTTTCGGGCCCTCATAACGGATTACAACCGCATCGCCTTCATGCACCCTGCCGTTAAGGATACCCTCCACAGCTTCCTCCTGCGATTCGAATATTACTGCAGGGCCCCTGAATGTAAAAAGTACCGGATCAACCCCGGCCGTTTTAACTATGGATCCGTTTTTCGCAATGTTACCATAGAGTACCGCAAGACCGCCATCCCTGCTATACGCATTGCCTACGCTTCTGATGCATCCTTTGACGCGGTCGGTATCATTATTTTCATAGTAATTATCCTGTGATCCCATTTCGATACTTTTCTTCATGCCGGGTGCGCTCCGGAAAAATCTGAAAGCCTCCGGAACAGCTCTGCCTCCGGATATATCCCAGTCAGCCAGGGCAGCACGTAGTGACGGATAATCCACTCTATTTACCGAGCTGTCTATCAGGTTATTTCGTTCGAGTTCTCCCAGTATGGCGAAAATGCCGCCCGCCCTGTTGACATCCTGAATATGATATTCAGAACTCGGGGATACTTTACATATATTGGGAATTCTTCTGGAAAGGTCATCAATTTCTTTCATTGTGAAATCAACCTCTGCCTCGCGGGCAATTGCCAGTAGGTGGAGGACGGTATTGGTTGATCCTCCCATGGCAATATCGAGAGCCATTGCATTCAGGAATGCTTTTCTTGTTGCTATTGAACGGGGCAGAACACTTTCATCACCCTCGTCATAATATCTGGTTGCCAGCCCGGTTATCAGACCGGCCGCTTTTTCGAATAGTCTGATCCGGTTGCTATGTGTGGCAACCAGAGTACCGTTACCAGGAAGGGCCAAACCCAGTGCCTCGGTCAGGCAGTTCATTGAATTGGCCGTGAACATACCGGAACATGATCCGCATGTCGGGCATGCGGCTGCCTCAATTTCGCTGAGCCGGGTGTCAGTTACGGAACTGTCGGCAGCAGCAACCATGGCATCGATCAGATCGACATACCTTTCGCCATATTTACCGGCTTCCATCGGGCCGCCGGAGATGAATACCGCAGGGATATTAAGCCTCATTGCAGCCATCAGCATTCCGGGAGTGATTTTATCACAGTTGGTGATGCATATCATTGCATCCGCCTGGTGAGCGTTAACTACGTACTCGACGCTGTCGGCTATCAGTTCCCTTGAGGGAAGTGAGTAAAGCATTCCATCGTGACCCATTGCAATACCATCGTCTATAGCTATTGTATTGAATTCGGCTCCAAATAGTCCGTGTTTTTCAATCTCTTTCTTAACGAACTGTCCGATTGTGTGAAGGTGTACATGCCCGGGAACAAACTGTGAAAATGAGTTTACAATAGCGATAACAGGCTTGCCGAAATGTTCTTCCTTCATGCCGTTAGCCCGCCACAGGCTTCTTGCCCCGGCCATGTTCCTTCCGGCAATGGTCTTGAGACTTCTCAGAGGTTTTCCCATTTCTTAAAAACATGTATTAAAAAAAAAGCTTCCCGGATCGATCCGGAAAGCTTCTGTATATCTTCAATACTACATTTTATTCCCGGATCATCTGCTGTTGCAAATAATAAGAGCGAGGGCAATAATATGTAATATAGTTTTCATCAAGTTTTCGTAATAATTTGAGCGACAAATGTATTTATTTTTTTAATAAATCAAACAAATAATTGATTTTTTTAAATATTTATTTCACATCACCCATAAAAGCAAGATTGCGGATTAATCTTAAATGCTCTCTGTCAAAAGATTATGAGTTTTCTTACCTAAAGGCAGTTACAGTGATAGTTCAATGTCAGTATTAAACTCTTTTTCCAGTATAATTTCAATAATATTCATAAGTTCATTCAGATTATGTGCAGCATTGTAAACTCTTACCATACTTATTTTGTGATATTCATGGGTAATGAAATTCCGAAATGACATCGGTATGTGCCAGGTGTATGGATACTTATCCAGAATTTTCTTATCGACATGACGAATTGCTTCCCCGATTATTATAAATTGAAATAAAACAGCATCCTGTCTTAGAGGGTCAGCAATAAATTCATCAACAGACTGGTCCCGGACAAATGATATTATTTTGTTTATCGCGGATCTTATATGTACCAGTCTTTCCTTTGGAGTTGGTTTATCCATAAATTTGTTTTAAGTCGTATTTTGCAGTATTCAAAGCAAAGGGACGCAGGAACCCCTCTTCCACCAGATCAATTTTAATTTTGAGCTTTTCTTCAAGCATAAATGCTATGTCAGCATGATCAAAAAGGCTCATTTCCTTACTGTTCTTATACCTCAACATAAGATCAATATCACTGAATGGATTATTCTCCCCGCTGGCAAAAGATCCGAAGATCCATGCTTTTTCCACCCTGCCGTCCTTTTGAAGGAAATCACGAATTATTTCAATGATCTTTTCCCTGGTAAAATAAGGTGTTTTTCTGTATGCAATTTTTCTCTCTGCAACCTTTATTGCCTCAAGGGCAATTTCGGAATCTTCCACTTCATTCAACATTTTATCGGAGAGCCAGGAAACCAAAAGCTCGTTCTCTTCAACATTGTAATATTCAGCCAGTTTAACAACCAAAGCCTTTGATGCATACTTTTTTCCGTTTTCGATCTTACTCAAAATTGCCTGATCGATATCAAGAAAGGCTGCCACGATCCTTAGCGGAACACTTTTCTCTTTCCGCAATCTTTTTATCCTATCGGGGAAGTTTTCCATTTTGAACAGATCATTTTGACAAAAATAGTCAAAATAATTCAAATCCGGAAATAATCTTATCACATAACCACCACCAATCGGGACTTATTCAGGAACGATCTGCGCACCGATTTTTCCTTTCAGTTCTACTTTAATTACTGAAGCTGCCGGATCAGGTGCAACGGGAGGGAGGCTTATGGAAAGAACTCCGTTTTTCGAAACGGTTGCTTTAAGTATCGTACCGTCAGCCAGCATCTTCGCGGAAACCAGACTGTTGCTGATTCCGGGGATGTCAAGCTTACCCCCGGCAGGCCAGTCAAATACAGAAAAATAGAGGGTTGTTCCCTTTTTTCCCTCCTTTTTTGTGCACCGTCCCCACGGAAAGAGACCCCAAGGACTGGCTGTTGTTCCGTAAACAGCTTCTCCGTTCTGCTTCATCCACCTTCCCATTTCCTCAAGGATGAAGATGCTTTCCGGCGGAAACTCCCCTTCTGCTGTAGGCCCGACATTCAGCAGGAAGTTACCGCCTTTCGATGCGATATCCAGAAGATTGCGGATGAGCGTTTCGGGAGTTTTATAGTTTTTGTCGTAGTGCTTGTACCCCCATGTTCCGTTCATTGTCATACAGGTTTCCCAGTCGGTTCCGTCGAGATCGGCAAGATTAGGTATTCTCTGCTCTGGCGTCTTGTGATCACCAGGGAAATTGGGCCGTTTAAGGCGGTCGTTGGTTATAATGGACGGCTGAAGGGCAAGAAGGGACTGTAACTTCCCGGCAGCTTCATCAGTCATGTCGGTGGGTGTATCCCACCATAATACTGCCACATCGCCATAACCTGTCAGTATTTCTCTTACCTGCGGAACTGCCACATCGTCGATATACTGTTCGAAGCTCTTTGTCGTCTGTGCAGGATCCCAATGACCCCTGTTAGCCCTGGTGTATTCGTCAATCCGTGCCGAGTCGGGGTTTTCCCAGCCTTCCCTGGCGGGCCTTCTTGCAGCTGAACCTCCGGAATTGCACCAGTCCTGGGCCTGTGAGTAGTAAAAACCAAGCCTGATCCCGTGTTTTCTGCATGCCTCGGCAAGCGGTTTGAGCAGATCCTTACCGTAGGGTGTGGCATCAACAACGTTCCATTCACTGGCTTTTGTTTCAAAGAGAGCAAAACCGTCGTGATGCTTGGAGGTTATTACAATATATTTCATCCCTGCATCTTTTGCCATCTTTACCCAAGAATCCGGGTCATATCTGACCGGGTTGAATTCTTTTGCAAATTCCTGGTATTCAGTAACGGGTATCTTCCCCCGGTTCATTATCCATTCGCCTATGCCTCCTATCCTGATACCATTCCATTCACCTGCCGGTACAGCATAAACTCCCCAGTGAATGAACATCCCGAAACGGGCTTCACGCCACCACTCCATTCGCTCGTCTCTGGTAAGGGTCTCCTGTGCTAAAATTGGCTGCCCAAGGAATGCCAATGCTGCGAAAACGATTATTATTCTTTTCATACGTTTATTTATTTGTTTTATGAGTATCCGGAATCAATAATATTCATTTAATATTTGTTTCTATTCTACATGTACTCATCCCCCAAGCCTTCGCATAAGCTTCGGCCTGCAAAGCCTGCCCCCTTCTCTATTTCATAAAGAAGGGGGAGTGTATTTAATTGCATATCAGATATTTCCCCCTCTTTACGAAGTAGAGAGGGGGAAAGCCTGAACGAAGTGAAGGAAGGGGGTGAGTACATGAATTCATAGAGTTGAATTTTAAGCACTTAGTATGTTTTATTAATCTTAACCGATACTCATTTTTTATTTTTAATGGTCGTATAGCTTGTCCTGCAAAGCGGGAGAACCACACTAAAAAAATAATCATTCTTGTTTGTTTAAAAATTATGATTTTTTTAATGCTTGTTTCATACGTTTATTTATTTGTTTTTAGTGTTCGCATAGCTTGTTTCATTTTATTGTAATTTGTGACTGGTTAGCTATCAGCTATCAGCTATCAGCTATCAGCTATCAGTGTTTCGCGTAAGGGGGTCAGCCTACTTCCACTGCTTCATATACTCCAGGAACTTTTTTGCCGCTTTATCGAGATTCTCAACCGAGCCACCTCCTTCAAGCACCTCACACATCTCGTATGCAATATACCCCTGATAACCGATATCCCTCAGTGTATTGATGAAGCTCCTGTAATCGAGAAAACCCTCACCAATCGGCACAGCCCTCATTTGTGATTCCATCCTGATGTAATTGGTATGGTTCGGTTCATACCTGTAACGGGGCTGTTCTGTATAATCAGCCGTGGTGGTATGTACTATAAAAGGCTGCAGCTTTAAAATTGCCTGCCGTATCTCTTCAGGTGTCAGTCCTTCGAGAGTTGGCGACCAGCAGTCGAAAGCTGCCCTGACGTTGGGCAGGTTCACCTCATCCAGGATCCATTTCATTGCATCGTGGTGAATACCGATGTCGTGATGGTTCTGAACGGCAAGGGTCACCCCGTATCCGGCAGCTATTCTTCCGGCCATCTGAAGTCCTTCAACCACCATGGCATATTGCCTGTCGTAAGGTATGCCGGGACGCTCATAACCTGTGAAGACACGAACCATGTTTGTCCCGAGATCGCGGGCAAGTCTTGCAAGTTCGCCCACATAAACAGCCTGTATTTCAACATTTGGTATGCCCGCCTTATCGACACCCGCTGTGAAATCTGTGTAGCCTGCCAGGCATACCAGCTCGAGCCCCAGCTCTTTAATTCTTGCCCTTAGCTTTTGACGTTCAGCATCATTGTAATCGATAAGAGAGACATGGGGCCGTTTTGCGGCCAGCATAATACCGTCAAATCCAAGCTCTTTTGCTTTAACAAGAAACTCGTCAACAGAAAGAACAGCCTGACCCCGCCATACTCCCATATAGCTGACGGAATGCAGGCAGGTCTTCACTTTAAAGTCTTTCGGATTACCCGTCGGTGTCTTCTGGCCGTAGATCCCGAAGGCCATAACGACGAATGCAAAAAGGGAAATGAGAATTTTCTTCATAGCAATTTTTTTTATAAGTGAATATATGAAAATTTTTTAAACCATGTTTCATTTTTTGATGTGGTACCATCAATTTGTTTATCTTAGCTTCATTGAGGCGGATGCAGGTAACTATACACTTAATGATATATCTTTAATGAAATGAGATCCAGATTATTAATTTTAATTATTCTTTCCGGTATCTCTGCCGGCACTTTTTCCCAGACACCGCAGGATATATACCGGAAGCCTCTCAGGGAGGTGCTTGTTGATATCGGGAAGAGGTATGATATAAAGCTTGTTTACTCCGAATCGCTTGTGAAAGGTGTTAATGTCGAATATGCGGTCTGGCGCTATCGTGCTGAAATTGAACCCACTCTCAGTAATATCCTTCTTCCTCTTGGTCTTGTATTTGAAAAGAGTGGTGATAACACATGGCAGATAAGCAGGTTCAGTTATCATCAGAGGCCCGTTGAAGAGGGGAGAAAGCATCTTGAGCGGCTTCTTTCACTTTACCCCGACCTGAGGTCATGGGAAGAAAGGAAGAGTGAGCTGAGGAAATGTATTTCCGAACAGGCCGGACTCCCGCCATTGCCTGTAAACAGCCCGCTTAATCCTGTTTATACACCCGTCAGGAAGTATGACGGATACACAGTTCAGAATGTCGGGATAGAGACATTACCGGGCGTTTACCTCTGCGGCTCACTCTACAGGCCGGCAAGAGGCAGAGGACCGTTCCCTGCGGTTCTTTCACCTCACGGGCATTTTACCAGCAGCGACCTTAACCAGGTTGGCCGTTACAGGCCCGATCAGCAATACAGGTGTGCCATGCTTGCAAAGATGGGGGCTGTAGTATTCAGTTATGAGATGTTCGCTTACGGAGAATCACTTCTCCAGGTTAATGCTGAGGATCACAGAACAGGGCTCTCTCTGACGGTACAGACAATAAACTCGATAAGAGCGCTCGATTTCATCAGTTCACTGCCATTTGTTGATCCCGGCAGAATTGGTGTCACGGGCGAGTCGGGGGGAGGAACCCAGGCATTTCTTCTAACTGCCCTTGATGACCGTATTACGGTAAGCGTTCCCGTAGTAATGGTTTCATCTTATTTCTTCGGAGGATGCCCGTGCGAAAGCGGATTGCCGATACATTCATGCAGCAGCCAGGGAACCAATAATGCTGAGATAGCAGCAATGGCATCTCCAAGACCAATGATGGTTATCTCCGACGGCAACGACTGGACACGACATGTTCCCGAAATTGAATTTCCATATCTTAAAAAAGTATACACTCTCTATGGAGCGGCAGGCAATGTTGAAAACGTACATCTTGCCGACGAGGGACACGATTACGGATTCTCAAAAAGGATTGCTATGTATAAATTTATGGCTCGTCACCTGGGCTTGAATATCAACGCTATAAAAGATAAATCAGGCAACATAGATGAATCGGGAGTTAAAATTGAAGATTATGAAGCCCAGCTCGTATTCGGAAAAGAGGGAAAATTGCCGGATCACACAGTAAAGGGAGCGGATGCAATCAAAAAGGCTATTGAATCGCTCAGATGATGAAATGAGACTCTAAGACTGCTTACAAACGGATGAAAGAATTGCAGTTTTTTTAAAAATATGCAAAGAAACTATACCTTACATATGTATATATTTATTACTTTGTTCCGCAAAAGGTGGCTTTTAGTCATTTAATAACAGATAAAGAGGTAATGTTCAGGAAAGCATTGTTAACTCTTGTTCTGGTGTCGGTTACGGCATTCACCTGCGATACCTTTCCGCAAAATCTTAAGGCTGACGGTTATAAAGGGATCTGGTTCAGTTTCGATGAGAAATTTGAATACGGTTACAAATTCTCGGGAGGACTGGGTACCTACTCACCACAGCACAGACCCCTGGCAATATACAGCCCGGAAGCCGGAAAAACATTCTTTGTATACGGAGGCACTACATCAGATAAGGAGAGACATCTTCAGATAATGGTTTCCTATTTTGACCACAGGACCCGCACCGTTCCAAAACCGGTAATTGTTTATGACAAGCAGGGGGTCAGTGAACCTCATGATAATGCTTCAATGGCGATTGATGAGGATGGATATATCTGGATCTTTGTAAGTGGCAGACTGAGAACAAGGCCCGGATTAATATTCAGAAGCCATCGTCCTTACTCGATAGAGAGTTTTGAGCAGGTTACAACCATGGAAATGACTTTCCCCCAGTCATGGTGCCTGAATAGCAACCTTATGATGGTTTTTATCCGGGTGAGGTTGGCGCCTGAGCTTTATCTGGCTATTAGCCCTGATGGAAGAGAATGGGGAAATGTCAAGAGGCTGGCAAGTATGGGAGGCAATTTTCATGCCACGGGGATACACGGCAACAGGCTTTTCGTGGTATTCAATTTCCATCCGGAAGGTAACCTTGACGGCCGGACAAACCTTTATCTGATACAAACCGACGATATGGGTGAAACTTGGAAAACAGTTGACGACAAAGTAATAAAGACACCACTCACTGATGTTCAGAATGAAGCGCTTATACGGGATTTTCGGAAAGAGAACAAGAGGGTCTATTTGATCGATCTCTCTTTCGACAGGGAAGGAAATCCTGTAATTCTGGCAATTATCAGTAACAGCTTCAGGCCGGGTCCTGAAGGAGATCCCAGGGAATGGATGGTGATTAACTGGAAGAATAACAGGTGGAATTTCAATAAAGTGTGTGAGTCAACACATAATTATGACGGCGGCGTATTTTATTTAAGGGATGACGGGTGGTGTGTTATCGGGCCCACTGAACCGGGTCCCTCAAAATACGGGACCGGAGGTGAAATAGGCCTCTGGGTGAGCATGGATGAGGGTCTGACATGGACAAAGGAACGTGATGTGACAAGAAACAGCCCCGTTAACAATTCTTACGTCAGGCGCCCGGTAGCTGCACACAGGGACTTCTATGCCTTCTGGGCCGACGGTGATGCTGATAAGATGTCCCGCTCACGACTCTATTTCACCAATGAGAAGTGCTCCAAAGTATGGGTTTTACCCTATGATATGAAGAGGGAGAATCAGCGACCGGTGAGGGTGAGATAAAAAGTTTGGAGTGCCTAAAGTTTGGAGTGCCTAAAGTTATGAGGTGTTAATTATTCAAGATTATAGAAGCGGATTGCGTTGTCACGGAGAATAAGCCTTGCGACGTTTTTTGCCTCGGGCTCGGTGAGATATCCATCTTTGACTTTATTAACAAGAACATTGGAGATTACTTTCCTGGCAATCACGAGTTCTCCGTAAACATTTTCAACACATGTATAGTCTCCGCCGAACGCCATGATTTTCCCTGCAGGCACAGCCTCCAGCCATTCATAAAGGTATCTTTCTGCGTAGGATGGCGATATGGCATATGTCCAGTTCATATCGATATAAACGTTTCTGAAGTTCTTGGCCAGCGTTGAAAGTTCACCTCCGTACGGATAACTACCATGGAAGAGTGCAAACTTCACATCGGGGTATGCGAGAAAAACATTTGAAAGAAGTACGGGGTTGGAATTTGTTATATAGTTTCCTTTTCCGGCCTGAAGGCCTGTGTGGAATACTACAGGAATTTTATGCAACCTTGCCAGATCCATAAGAGCAAAAAACATATAATCCTGAAGAGGCCTGGCAGCCTGATATGTCATTGAGAATTTCTCATTTCCGTTTACGAGCGTCCTGAAGATCTTTCTGGCGGTTTCTGTCTGGACTCTTTCAAAACTTAGCGACCTGTTGTATGCTGTATTTATCTTAACGGCAACCATACCATCTTTTAATGCATTAACGAATTCATTTCTCATAGATCTTACAAAATCATCCAGGGTATAAATGGGATCAGTTTGTTTAATTGCAAGAGAGTCAATTGAAAATTTGGTTCTTACCGTCAGCCAGCTTGAGAACCTTTTAACATGTTTTATATAATCTTCATTTATATCGGGGTCGTTGCCGTCCTGAATCACATAATCTATTCTGCAGTACTCCCTTAGTACTTTATTGAACCAGTCGTTACTGTAATTCTTCTTTATCTTTGCTGAGAGTTCATCAACAGTCATTTCATTAATATCATATATCCCATAAAGCTCACGTGCAGCAATAAGAGAAACCCTGTTTGCCGCGGTGTTAAATGACAGTTTCCAGTAAGGCTCTATCAGTCTCCATTTCTGACGGGGAGAAAGCGGTTGATTGAAAAGCGGACTGAAAAGCGAATCAGGAAGGCCGGCTGAAAGAAGATCATTGTAATTGTAATTGTAAAGCAGCAGCATAAAGTCCAGGAAATAACTCTTTTTCAACAGGCCTGGACTGGTGAAATGTTCATGAGTGTCTACAATTCTCAGAGTGTCAATATATTCAGTTATCCTCTGCTCATATCCCCCCATTGGCGATGGCTTCAAATACGCCTGCGGTCTGACCAAAATGCTGATAGTCAGAAAAGCAAAGAAGAAACCGCAGAATCTCATTAAAGCCTGTTTTGATAATTATTACTCAATAGACTGTTCATGATATCAATTTATTTCACGGTTAAGTTTTTTTAACTATTGCAAGGGTTTCACCCTGGTTTTAAGGCAGAAAATTTTGGTAAATGTATATTC
Source organism: uncultured Rikenellaceae bacterium (assembly GCA_964633195.1). GTDB lineage: Bacteria > Bacteroidota > Bacteroidia > Bacteroidales > VadinHA17 > LD21. The sequence continues at coordinate 20,662 of CAZWFL010000009.1, forward strand.
CAGGAGCCATCACTTTAACTTTTCAGGCTAACGCGGAACTGCGTCGTTTTTCTCCTTGTTTCCTTTTTTCTTGTCTCTTTTTCTTTTACCTTTGTCCCGAATCTTAAAATCCTGAAAGTTATGAAAAAAACAAAACTCCTTTCACTTATTCTGATCATTGCCATCTCGGGTATGGCTATTACACTTTTTGACTCATGCAAGCCGAAGCAGAAATACATAGGATTGCAGCTCTATTCGGTACGTGATTCTATAAGAAACGATGTTCCGGGAGCCATTGAGAAAGTTGCTGCAATGGGCTATAAATTTGTCGAGCCGGCAGGTTACCGCGACGGCAAATTCTATAATATGGAACCTGCTGATTTTAAGTCTCTTTGTGATGCCAGTAATCTTCCGATCCTCAGCTCGCACACCGGACGGAACGTTTATGACTCAACCAATTATGAAGAGACTATGGCATGGTGGGATCAGTGTATTGATGCTCATGTTGCCGCCGGAGCAAAATACATAGTACAGCCATCGATGGGGCGTTCAGCGTATGATAGTCTTGAGAGCCTTAAACAATGGTGTGATTATTTCAACGAGGTAGGTGAGAAGTGCAACGCCAAAGGGATAAGATTTGGATATCACAACCACGACAGAGAATTTACCACCGTACACGATGGTGTTATAATGTACGATTTTATGCTCGAGAATACCGATCCGGCCAAAGTGATGTTCCAGCTCGATCTTTACTGGTGTGTTGTAGGTGGTAAGGATCCGGTTGATTATTTCAACAAATATCCTGGCCGTTTTGAGTTATGGCACATAAAGGATAAGGAAGAAATAGGTGCAAGCGGCATGATGGATTTTGAATCGATATGGGCTGCCAGGGATATTTCAGGGATGAAATATGGAATTGTGGAAGTTGAAAAATATAATTTCGACGTGTTTACCAGCTGCCAGAAGAGCCTTGAATGGCTTAATGCTGCAGAATTTGTTGTAATGCCGGAATAACTTCTCTTAAGGGAAGGTACTGATAGATTGCTTAAAAAGTGGTCTGGTGTTTGAAGCCGGACCACTTTTATTTTATCTGACTGATGATTTATTACCGTAATTCAATCTGGCTCATTTCATTATCTGAAGGTTTCTCCAGTAAGCATTACCGGGAAATCCCCTGAAACTTTCAAATAGAAGACCGGTTACTGCACATAAAGGCGGTAACCGGTTTTTTATTCGGTACCGAAAAATGTCGTTACTGAATTGGGCGGAGCAACAAATAACAGCTTTCCGTCATTTATTCTGAACTCCCCTACATCTTTGTACATTTCATCCTTCCCGCTTGTCCGGAAGGCTTTCAGCCTGTTTGTTTTAATACCTTTTAAAGTTATTTCAATCGGTTTTTCCCGTGTCAGGTTCGTATTTGTTACAACAAATGCGTCAGGATTTTTTGTTCCGTCCGAAGAAAAAGCTATGACCGGCAGCTCACTGTCCATCGACATTGTCCATGCGACCTTCATGCCCGGTTGTCCGGCACGGGACACCTGCTTGTAGAAATAATAACCTGGCTGTATCTCGTATGAACCATCTTCGCTTACCCTGATCGCACACCCCGGATTGGGATCGCCTCCCACCCAGAGAGGGGGTCGCTGCATGCCCGCCCAGGGGATCAGGCCGTTAATACCGGCTTCGTAGATATTACCCCATATCTCCTTGATGAACCTTGAATCCATCCTGCTCCACGATGTTGATGTTACCCATGCATGAAGCCCGGGACGAACAGACTGCAGGTATTTTATTCCATGTCCGGTATGACTACCGTACCATCTGTTATCATACCCTCCGACATAAAAACCATGCGAGGTAATCAGACCAATGTTACGCATGGCCTGATCATCGGCAGCTATTGCCTCGGGTAATCCCCAGAAGCTGAAACGGTACCAGTTGGTTGGTTCACCGTTGGTTACTGACACATCCCTGAGACCTGCCTTGTCAAGCATGGGTTGCATAAATGAAAGAAAATCAGTTACCTGTGAAGGAGGCCAGAACATATTATAATCGTGACCTTTACCTATATTGCCTTCTTTACCGTCCCATGGCCATCGTTCCCAGTCCTCGCCCTCATTATGAAGCGAGATATATTTTACCGGCAATTTTTCTTTCTCTTTCAGGAACTTTGCCCAGTCTATCAGGTAGTTGGCGAGATCTGATTTATGTGCCGGGTCGAGATCCCTCCCGCGCATGACCTTTTGAAGGGTCATGTATGCAGGCGGGCCATACAAAGTAGTAATGATCTGCAGATCACCGCCACGCGAACGGGTCTTCCCGAGCCCCATCCTTACAAACATCCGCATATTGGCCGTGGAGGTTTCATGATTATATTTCCCTCCCGGTTCACTCTGGTGAAAAGGATCGAGGAACATCTTTACCAGCCCAACTTTCAGTCCGTTTTCCCCGAACACCAAATCGATGATCTCTTCGCGGCTCTTTCCGGTCATGATGCTGAATCCGCCGTAATCCTTCGCATCGATGTTGTAATCAATGGTCTGTGCAGTCTCAACATAATTGAAACCGAAGCCGTCCCACTCCCTCAGGGTTTTTGAGAAATCAACTGTTGCAGGGCACCCTTTGAATACAGGGTATTGTGCCGGCAGTGACGGACATTTTAGTATAACAAGACAAACAAATGCAATTATCGTTGCTGCTTTTTTCATAGAAATGATTTTTTAATGGACTTGAACTGGATTAGTGAATTCTCAGGGTAACAATACAACCTTTACAAGCCCTGGTTCCTTTCTGTATAATCTGCTGAACCAGTGTGCTCCTTCGGACAACGGAGCCTCGGCAGAAAGCAGTATGTCCGTATTGATCTCCTTTCGGCCAATCATATCAAGTACTGCAGGGTATTCACCGCAGATTGCACAGCTTCCCTGCAGCCTGATCTGGCGGGTTACCACACTCTGTAATGGCAGGTCAACACTTGGGGATAAATTACCTATAAGTGTTACTGTACCGCCTTTCCTGACTGATTCAATGGCTGTTAATACTGATTCTCTTACACCTGCGGCCTCAAAGGAGAGATCAGCACCCCGTCCGGATGTGAGGTGAAAAACTCTCTCAATCACATTATCCGTGACGGGATTAAAGGCATGGTCGGCTCCCAGATTTTCCGCTATCTCCAGTTTAGACTGGTCGGTGTCAATCGCAATAATATTACCGCAGCCTGCTGAACGAAGGATCTGAATAACAAAAAGGCCTATCATCCCGGTCCCGACAACCACCGCACTATCGTTCCACGACGGGGAAACCAGTCTCACGGCATGAGCGGCAACAGCCACAGGTTCAACCATGGCAGCCTGAGTGAAGGTTACCTGGTCCGGGATTCTGTAAAGGATGTGCTGCGGGATATTAACAAATTCTGCAAATGCCCCGTGACGGCGATACTCACCGGGAGAGACTCCCAGCACCATACGGTTATCACTGAGGTTGTACATCCCTTTTAATGTAAACCAGTCGTTCAAAGGATATATGGTCGAGTCAAAAGTGACCCTGTCGCCTGTTTTCCAGTCTTTTACATCCGATCCTGTTTCAATTATCACTCCCGCGGCCTCATGTCCCATAATAATGGGAGGGATACGCCTTCCGGTACTTCCATCCATACCGTGTACATCACTTCCGCATATGCCGGCTGCCTTTATCTGAACAAGAACTTCGCCGGGAGCAACAACAGGATCGGGCCAGTCGCGGTAAACAAGCCTGTTGTATTCTTCAAGGACCAGTGCTTTCATATTCAAGTCGTGGTTATTAATAAGGTCACAATTTAATAAAAAGTACAACCTTAAATCATTCATGGGGAAAATATCATCTATGAAAAATTTAACTACTTTTATTTCATTCAAAATACCATTATTATGAAGATCAGAATTATTGCGCTTGTTATTATTTGCTTTGGCCTGACCTGCTGCAGGAACAGATACTATACAGAAGCTGACTATCCTTCGGTTCGCAAAATAGATTCCCATGTCCATATAAGGAGCGACAAGGGTACCTTTGAGGAACTGGCGAAGGAGGATAATTTTGTGCTTATTAGCCTGGGTGTCGACCACGGAGACTCAGCAGATATTGCTGAACAGCATCATTTTGCGCGGCTTTCGGCAGAGAAATATCCTGGTACAGTTTTTCAAGGACCTACTTTTTTGTTCGACACGGCCGGATGGGGTAGTGAAGACTGGAGCAAGAAAGTAATCAGCAGCCTGAGCACTGATTTATCACATCCAGGTGTAATAACCGTTAAGATCTGGAAAAATATAGGAATGACGGTGCGCGACAGAACAGGAAGGTTCATTATGGTTGACGATCCGGGTCTCGAACCGGTGATAAACTTTATAAAGAGCAAAAATCTCCCGATAACCGGGCATCTTGGCGAACCCCGCAACTGCTGGCTTCCTCTTGATGAAATGACAGTCAGGGGCGACAGCAGCTATTTTGCACGTAATCCGCAGTATCACATGTATCTCCATCCTGAATACCCATCTTATGAGGATCAGATCAATGCCAGGGACAATATGCTGGCAAAAAATCCCGACCTGACATTTATCGGATGCCACCTGGGCAGCCTCGAATGGAATGTCGATTCACTTGCAAAACGTCTCGACAGGTTCCCCAATATGGCGGTTGATATGTCGGCGAGGATATCTCATCTGCAATACCAGACAGTTGAGGACAGGGAAAGAGTCAGGGACTTCTGCATAAAATACCAGGACAGGTTATTATATGGTACCGATGTGGGTGAGAGCGGGACATCCAATCCGGAGGGATTCAGGACCAGGATGCACAAGACATGGACAGATGACTGGAAATATTTTGTGACTGATGAGGAGATGACATCGGGCAGTTTTCAGGGTACTTTCAGGGGGCTGAAGCTGCCAAAGGAGGTTGTGGATAAAATATACAGTAAAAATGCGATTAAGTGGTATAAGTTAAGTATATGAAACATGACCCCCGTCCCGCTTCACAACTACGCCAAGGCTTCGTTGTGTAAAAGCGGGACACCCCCTGGAAGGGGGTTATTATACTGAAAAAAAGTAACTATGGATTCTGGTTTTGATAATCTGAGAACATTCTTTGAGAAGATTAAGTCGCTGGGCTTCTGGCGGAGGATTTTTGGCTGGAGACAGATAAGAACTCTCAGCTATGATGCTTATGATGAGTTTTCAGATCTGCTTGAGAACATTAAGGACCTGAATGAAACGATAATCCGGAAAGAGGCCGGGATAAGGGAAATGGGAAAGAACAGTGAGATTACCATTGCAAGGATCTCTGATCTTGTTTCCGCTTCTCAGAAGCTTGAAAATAAGGTGAGTATACTTGAGAATGAAATATCACGGCTGAACAGGGAAAAGGCAGAGCTCTCAAACAGAATAGCCAGGTTTGAGCAGGCAGAACAGGGCAGGAGCGAGGAGTTCCAGAAGAATGTATCGGGGGTGAACGCCATACGTGCAAGTCTCGAGAACGAAAGGAACAGGCTTAATGAGGATAGGATAAGGGAGAAAGAGGAGGAATTTGAGAGGATAAAACAAACATGGCGGAATCACGAGGAGGCTGTTAAATCAGTCATTCGAAACATCTGCAAAGCACACCTGATAGAATACGTGGAAAATGTTCCGTTCAAGGGTAATCCTGATAATACTGTAATGATAGCCGGCGAATATGTGATATTTGATGCAAAGAGCCCTGCCGGCGACGATCTTGAAAATTTCCCGAAATACCTTAAAATCCAGACTGAATCGGTAAGAAAATACATCAAACAGGATAATGTCAAGAAGGATATTTTCCTGGTTGTGCCGGCAAATACTCTTGATGTTATTACCCAGTATTCCCACAATATGGGAGATTATTATGTTTATATCATTACGACTGATTCGCTTGAGCCGATAATATTATCTCTCAAGAAGATAGAGCAGTATGAGTTTGCCGAGCAACTTACACCGGATGAGCGCGAAAATATCTGCCGTATCATCGGAAAGTTCTCGCACACAGCAAAGAGGAAGATACAGATAGACTACTTTTTCTCGTATCAGTTTCTTGACATTCTGGCAAAATGCGGAGTTGACCTCCCTCCTGATATTTATAAATCGGTGCAGGAGTTTGAGAAAGCTGAAAAGCTTAATCCCCCCCAGGAAAAAAGGGCAAAGCAGATACTGATGGAGGATCTTCTGGCCGAAAGCGAAAGGCTTTCCAATGAAGCCCGCACCAGGTTAAAGGAAGACGCTGAGGGTAATGAAAGTGACGAATAAAGAGACGCAGCTTTATCAGGCTTCTAAATATACATTGTTCTTTACCAAAGCATCTCTGAGAGCGCTGTATGGCAGATCGCGGGTGTGGCATTTTTTTGCGGAGCATAACGCTGCTGCTGTTCCTGCGGCCTCACCCTGCCCCATACAGCAGACTGTATTCCTTGTCGACATATGTGCCTGAAAATCTGATGTTATAAGCATACCTGCCGCGAGGAGGTTGTCAATTCCTTTCACCCTCAATGCTTTATAGGGAACTCCGTAGGTGCCTCCGTTTTTGATCTGGTATCTTGGTGCCGAATCATGGAATCCGTATACCATTATATCATCATCGAAATGTCTTGCTTCAATAACATCGGCGAGTGTGATATCATAATCGCAGGTTATAGTTCGTCCTCTCCTTATATTTAACGTCGGACTGGTACGGGCAATAAAAGCATTCTCGCAACCCGGCAGATGTTTTCTGAACAGCTCAAGCGTTTTAAACTGGTTGCGTCTGATAATCAGCTCAGCTTTTGTAACCTCATCCCTGTTGGTCGGACTAACAGGCATCCTGTAGTTTACTTTAATGAACATGAGATAGTTATCATGAACGGTTGTGGTAATAAGTCCTGACCCGAGCTTTACAATACCGTCAACGAATTCATCGGGGAGCTTGTTCCTTATCACATAACCACTTTCACTTCCTATTCTTATGATCTGGTCTTCTTTGCCGCTTCTGTGCCCAAATGCAAGATCTCCCACCGCATTCTGCCTTGTGAGGTAAGTAAACAGCTTTTCAATATTGACGTTGCCTAATCCCATGCTGTTGCAGACGGCATGGTCGTTCAGTTCTGTATATTCCGCACCGGCGTATGCAGAGAGATCTCCGTAGGCAGTAGAGTCTATAAAACAACGGGCTTTGAAATACTCCCTGCCGGCTCTGCTCTGAGTAATTACCCCTTCTATTGTCCTGCCTTTTTTGAACGCACCTGCCACAAGAGTATTGGAGAAAATACTAACTCCCGAATCGGCAAGCATTTCAAAAACAACCAGTTTATATAATTCAGTATCAATAGCGGTGCAGACTGAGTCGTAATCATATCTTGTCACCATCTCACCATGGCCGGTTGTGCCTCCGACAAGCAACAGACGATCAATTAATTCCTGGGCAATCCCTTTTACGACCTGGCGTTTCTCCACACCGGGGAATGCCCTCCAGAGATTGAAATAGCTGTGCAGGGCAGTCCCCCCTTCAACCACGGTGCCTCCGGGGTATCCCTTAGCCTCGATCAAGGCAGTTTTTGCACCTAGCCTTGCAGAAGCTATTGCTGCCACAGCTCCGGCGGTCCCTCCTCCGGCTACCACAACATCGAAATCCCTGGCGGGTAATCTTTTTATGTCCTCAGCGGATATATCGTTACCACCTGTGATTGATGCCAGTTTCATATCCATGACAGGTAACGCCAGCCCTGACAGAAGAACATTTCTGGAAAACACTCTGCGATTCATATTATCTTGGCTTTAATTTATAATCTATATTATATAAGATCAGGCAATAAGGCCTGACAAAGCATTTACCTGTCAGTGATTAATAATTGTTAAGGTAGCAAAGATTTATCTTATTTCAAAAAGCAGTATATTTAAGATCTAATCTTTCAGATAACTGAATTCATGGAGAACAGGCGTAATTTTCTAAAGAAAGCGGCATTCAGCGCGGTGGCTATATCAGGTATCCCTCAAATAATTGCAGCCTCGATGCCTGCAGGAAAAATAAGGAAAATAAAACTTGAAAAAGATAATATCATCCTTTTCCAGGGCGATTCAATAACCGATGCAGGAAGAAACAGGGAGGATAAGGGATTTAATAATCCCCGGGCTCTCGGCACGGGATATGCACTGCTTGCAGCAGCCGCTCTTTTGGAGAAGTATGCACCACTTAATCTTAAGATATATAATAAGGGTATATCAGGCAATAAGGTCTTCGAACTTGCTGCAAGATGGGAGCAGGATTGCCTGGATATTAAGCCGGATGTCCTCAGCATACTTATAGGAGTGAATGACTTCTGGCATAAGCTCGACGGCAATTATGACGGAACAGTTGAAACATACAGGAAAGACTTTTTTACTCTTATGGAGCGGACAAGGAAGGCCCTGCCCGATGTTAAAGTAATAATTGGAGAACCCTTTGCTGTTCCGGGGGTTAAGGCAGTGGATGAGAAATGGTACCCTGAGTTTTATGAGTTTCAGCGTGCCGCAAGAGAAATAGCTGACTCCTTCGGAGCTATTTTCATACCATACCAGCGAATCTATGATGAGGCGCAGAAACGTGCTCCCGGTGTTTACTGGACCGGTGACGGTGTCCATGCCTCGCTTGCCGGAGCCCAGCTGATGGCAAAAGCGTGGTTGTCATTTATTAAATGAGAAACAACGAATATTTCTAGCCGAATTTGTAGTGTTTCCTGACAGCTTTGTTTATTTTCCACCGGCATTTGAGTCCTGAAGGGAAAACCACAAGATCTCCCTTTCCAAACGTGACAGGAGATCCGTTATCAGGCGTTACAACCACATCACCTTCAAGGATATAGCAGGTCTCGGCTTCGTCATATTCCCACGGGAACTCTGAGGCCTCTTTCTCCCAGACAGGCCATGATCTGACATTGAGCTTCTGAAGCTTCTCTTCGGTTGGTTTCTCTACGTGTATCATAATTTGAAGAATTACTTTAGTGCGAATTTAATATTTATTGCGGATTGCGGATTTTGTTGAGCAAAGCGAGAAAATCCCGCAGAGCGGGAGAGGAGTTTGATACGTTTCATTTCTTGCCGGTTTCCATTTTTAAAATATGGAGATTATCGTTCACTCAATGACTTTTTATATTAACTTTATATTGTACTCACCCCGGGAATGATGCAAACCTTCACCATAGATTGGCAGGATAAATTATTCAACAGACAACCAATATAAAAACAGGATAAATGAAAACCCTGAGAATTAGCAATTTATTTGTGATAGCTATGGTTCTGTCAGCAGCTATTACTGCCTGTAAAACCAGACAGGCCGGACAGGAAGAAATAACATTTACTGCCTCATTTGAACCTGAGCTAAAATCGTTTGAGCAGTACAGGTATCCCGATTGGTTCCGTGATGCCAAATTCGGTATATGGGCACACTGGGGGCCGCAGGCTGTACCCCGGCAGGGCGACTGGTACGCCCGGAAGATGTATGAATCAGATATCGTCAACAGAAGAACCAACGAACCTACCGGAAAATCCAGCAGGGAATACCTCTACCACCTGGAACAGTATGGACATCCTTCTGAGTTCGGGTATAAGGATATAATCCCTCTCTGGAAAGCTGAACGATGGGATCCGGACAAGTTGATGGCACTTTACAAAAGGGTTGGAGCAAAATATTTTGTGAGTATGGCAACCCATCACGATAATTTCTTCCTCTGGGACTCAAAGATACACAGGTGGAATTCGGTGGACATGGGACCCATGAAAGATGTTGTCGGACTCTGGCAGCAGGCTGCAAAAAAGGAGGGTCTCCGTTTTGGGGTATCAGAACATCTTGGTGCAAGCTATACCTGGTTTCAGCCAAGTCATGGGGCGGATAAAACCGGACCGATGAAGGGTGTTCCATACGATGGTGCCAATCCTGAGTATCAGGACCTTTATCACAGGAAAACAGCACCTGACGACTTCCAATGGCTGACAAAAGATTCTGCAAACCAGCAGAACTGGCTGGTAAGCATAACAGAACTCATTGATATGTACCAGCCCGACCTTCTCTATTCCGACGGTGAACTGCCTTTTGGTGAAGTGGGAAGAACCATGCTGGCTCATTATTATAACCAGGATATATTGAAGAACGGAGGAAAGCTTGAAGCAGTATATACATGCAAGCACCTTATTTCGGAAGGCAGATGGGTAAGGGATATCGAACGGGGTGCCATGGATTCGATCAGCGTCGATCCCTGGCAGACTGATACCTCGATAGGGGACTGGTACTACCGGACCGGACAAAAATATATGACGGGGACCGAAGTTATTCAGATGCTCGTGGATATTGTAAGTAAAAATGGCAACCTTCTGCTTAATGTTGTGCAGACACCAGAGGGTGACCTTGAGCCGGATGTCCTTGAAATCCTTGAAGAGATTGCAGAATGGATACCTGTAAACGGTGAGGGTATTTATGGTACGCGCCCATGGAAAGTGTTTGGTGAAGGGCCCTCGATGCAAAAACAGGAAAAAGGTACATTCGGAGGTGTCAGGGATGTAAGGCCGTACGAGCAGGGAGATATCAGGTTTACGGCAAAGGGAGAAACGCTTTATGCCTTTTGCATGGTTTCACCGGCTGAGGATATAAGAATATTTTCGCTTGGAAAGAATTCCGAACTATCCGCCAAAAAAGTGAAATCTGTTACGGCGCTGGGAAGCGATGGTAAACCTTCATGGAAACAGGAAGAGGATGCCCTTGTGATAGTCAAACCTTCTGAGATTCCCTCATGGGAAGTTGTCGGATTCAAAATTGAATTCAGGAATTAGTGTTCTGATTCATATTCAAATATTTTTCATTTCAATTCGAAAAAATATTACATAAATTGCAGGGAGATTCTTTTGATCTATGGTAACTTTTATCATCTCGATACTGATCCTGATTCTTGGTTATCTGTTCTATTCGAAGTTTGTTGAGAAGATTGCGGGGGCTGATCCTGGAAGAGAGACCCCGGCTGTCAGGCTAAGAGACGGAGTGGATTATGTACCAATGCCGTGGTGGAGGATCTTTCTGATTCAGTTCCTGAACATTGCCGGTCTGGGTCCTATCTTCGGGGCCATTGCCGGGGCTATGTGGGGTCCGGTAGCCTTTCTGTGGATTGTTCTGGGATCGGTTTTTGCGGGTGCGGTTCACGATTATTTCTCGGGGATGCTGTCGGTCAGGCATAATGGATTAAGCATCACAGAGATAGTGGGTATTTATCTTGGCCGGGGAACAAAACAGTTCATGCGGGGATTCACGGTAATTCTTATGGTTCTGGTGGGAGCGGTTTTTATAATGGGACCGGCAGGTATTCTTGCAGGGCTTACTCCCGATTATGCCACGATGACTTTCTGGGTATGGATTGTTTTATTCTATTATATACTTGCAACGATGCTGCCCATTGACAAGATCATAGGAAGAATATACCCGCTCTTTGGCTTTGCTCTCCTCTTCATGGCTGTCGGACTTATTTCCGCCCTTTTTGTAAAAGGATATCATATCCCTGAGCTGACTCCTGAAAACTTCAGGAATTTTCATGTTAATGCCGATAGGTTCCCTGTATTCCCTATGATGTTCATTACGATTGCATGTGGAGCAATTTCGGGATTCCATTCAACCCAGTCACCTCTTATGGCCCGCTGCCTCACAAACGAGAGGCTGGGACGGCGTGTATTCTACGGGGCCATGATATCTGAAGGTATTGTTGCGATGATATGGGCAGCAATAGGCATGAGCTTTTACGGAGGCATACGGGAGCTCAATGATATTATGACTGCACAGGGGGGTAATGCTGCGGTTATAGTAAACGAGATTTCCAACTCACTGCTGGGAAAATTCGGTGGTTTCCTGGCTTTGCTTGGAGTTGTGGCAGCACCAATTACATCGGGCGATACTGCTTTCCGGAGTGCCAGACTGATAGTTGCTGATTTCCTGAATTATAAACAGGGACCGGTAAAAAACAGGCTGTTCGTAAGTATCCCGTTGTTTGCCATAGGATTTTTGATTACAAGGATAGATTTCAGCATAATATGGAGATACTTTGCATGGTCAAACCAGACACTTGCAACTGTTGTACTCTGGTCAATAACCGTGTTCCTTGTTCAGGAACGTAAATTCTACTGGATCACTCTAATCCCTGCTGTTTTTATGACCGCAGTAACGAGCACGTATCTCCTTTTTGCACCTGAAGGCTTTGCACTTCCCGGCTCAATTGCATATCCTGCCGGGATTATCATTTCGCTGGCGTTAATGGCGGGGTTTTTTATTTATTTGAGGAGAACGAATTGAAGAATGACAGTGAGGCTGTATCAAAAGCCTCTTAATAGCCCCCTACCCCCTGCCTTGCTTCGCCGTAGCGGCTACGCGAAGGCGAAGAAGGGGGTCATCAAACATCAGATAATGAGTAAGTCCCCTTTAGGGCCTGCCTGCCGTAGCGTCAGCGCAGGCAGGGATTTAGGGGCGACTTAAAGGAATCGGGCTTTTGATACAGCCTCACTGAAGAAATTGTGATTTATAAATCAAAAGATCTATTTTCCCTTGTAAATATTGATTATTGTTTATATTTTTATTCACAATCTTTGATTACCCTGCAGACTAACCTAAACCGTTCTGCCTATGAATATTTCCCATTAATTAAATCGAAACAGTAATTAACACATTTACTGTAATTTATCATTTTCGTTTTTAATTTAATTAACCTAACTAAAGTATGAAAGAGAAACTTGCAAAGGAGGCGCATGTCTCGGAGCGCCTCATGAAAATGCTTTCAGGGCTTATGATCGCAATCTTTCTGATTGTGAGCGGAGCCATGAATGTCTCAGGTGCTTCAGGTACGGATCAGCAACAGGTTACCGTATCAGGTATGGTGACCGATGCATCAACAGGTGATCCGATGCCCGGAGTCAACGTTATTATTAAGGGAACCACACTGGGAGCTCTTACACTGGGTGACGGGAGATATACACTTACTGTCCCCGACCGCGATGCCACACTCGTGTTTTCGTTCATCGGGTACGATACCAGGGAGGAGCTTATTGCCGGAAGGACGACAATTAATGTCACTCTCACTTCCACCACAACCGCCCTCGACGAGGTGATTGTTACAGGTTACGGAACACAGAAAAAAAGCGACCTTACCGGATCTGTTGTAAGGGTGACAATGGATCAGAAGGCAACCCTGGCAAACGTCAACCTTTCCCAGGCTCTGTCGGGAGCATCTGCCGGAGTTAATGTACAGGCATCCGGTCTTGCGGGAAGCGAACCGAGCCTTGCAATCCGTGGCCGTACCTCATTGTCGGCAAGCGACAGGCCGCTCATAGTCCTCGATGGTATAATCTACAATGGTGCAATAGCTGACATCAACATTAATGATGTGGAATCGATAGATATCCTGAAAGATGCCAGCGCAGCAGCAGTTTATGGTTCAAGATCTGCCAACGGGGTTATGATTATCACCACTAAAAAAGGACAATCGGAAAAGCCGGTGATATCATTCAACATGTATTACGGATATCAGGATATGACCAACAACCCGATGAGGGTTATGAATGCCGAGGAGTATGCCATCAGGCTGACAGATTATTACTATCAGCAGGATCTGTATACATGGTACAAAACAATGCCGACCAGCGATGCCGGAAAACCTGTAAGGCCGGATGTTACAAACCGTGAGGTTGTTGCCGCCAGGCTGAGGTCTCAGGAAGAAAGAGATAATTATATTGCCGGTAATGAGATCGACTGGGTAAAGGAAGTTCTGCAGATAGCACCTATACAGAACTATAACCTTAACGTCTCCGGCAGATCCGCAAGATCGAGTTACTATTTCTCAGGATCATACACAGACGAGGAAGGAATTCAGCTTAATGACCAGTTCAGCAGGATAACCCTTCACACCAATCTCGAAAGTAAAGTGACCGACTGGCTCACCGTGGGTTTAATCTCTTCCTATTCATTCAGGGACTATTCGGGTATTGAAGCCAGTCTTGGAAATGCAAGGTCGTGCAGCCCGCTGGCAGATAACAAGATAGGCCAGCCCGATTACGACATGTATCTAACAGGCGAGGTCTATATGACATACCCTCTTGTTTATTTGTTTATTAATAATAAGGATATCAGGAATAACCTGTTCCTTGTCGGTAATGCAAAGATCACTGTTCCGTGGATACAGGGACTCACTTATGAATTCAACTACTCTAACACCTATTCAAACAGGAACAATTTCACCTTCTACCCTGTTACAACACCCGGCGGGGTAACCAACAAGGGTCAGGCTGTGAAAAATCCCTCGGAGGAGCGGAACTGGATATATAACAACATTGTAACCTATCTGCGTAGTTTCGGCGATCACCAGATAAATGCAACACTTCTTTACAGCCGCGAGAGCCGTAATGCACAGAGCTCAACGCTTACGGCGACAGGTTTTGAAAACGAGGTGCTGGGTTATAATAATATGGGTCTTGGTACACTTAGTACCGTTTCTTCATCAGCATGGGAAGAGAACAGCCTTTCATACATGGCCCGCGCCAATTATTCTTTCAAGAGCCGCTATCTGCTCACAGCAACTGTACGCCGCGATGGCTTTTCGGGATTTGGCGCCACCAATAAGTTCGCAACCTTCCCTTCTGTATCAGTCGGATGGGTCGCATCTGAAGAGTCATTCCTGAGAGATGTGAGATGGCTATACCTGAAGCTGAGAACCTCATACGGGAAGAATGGCAACCAGGGGATAGGACGTTATTCAAGCTTCTCGCGAATGACTGCCGAGCCGTATGTTTACGGACCTGCTACCTTTATCGGTGTTTATCCCAGCACACTGGGAAATGCCAGCCTTAGCTGGGAAGCAACGTCATCATTCAACGTCGGGATAGACTTTGGACTGTTCAACAGGAGAATATCAGGATCATTGGATCTTTACAAGGCCACTACCACCGATGTGCTTGTAAGCCGTGCACTTCCTCCCACAAGCGGGTATGCAAGCGTCTGGACAAACATAGGTGCGATTGAAAACAAAGGATTTGAGCTGGAACTGAGATCGGTCAATCTTACCGGTCAGCTTGGCTGGCAGACAGACTTCATCTTCTCTCTCAACAGGGATAAGATCACAAAGCTTTATGGTGACGAGAACGACAGGGACATCGGAAACTCATGGTTTGTAGGAGAACCAATCAGTGCCATCTACGATTATGAGATGGCCGGAGGGCTCTGGACTGAAGCCGAACTGTATGCAGGACAGACATATAATAACTGGTACCCCGGTCAGTATAAATATGTTGACCAGAATGGTGACGGTGTTATAGAACCGACAAACGACAGGAAGATAATCGGATACACAACGCCGAGCCACAGGTTCAGTATTAATAACAGTTTTGACTACAGGAATTTCACCTTCTCCTTCTTTTTTAATGCCGTTCAGGGTGGCAAGAAGTATTACCTGGCAAACAATGCATCGGTTGTCAACGTCGATTGGCGTTCCGATAACGTTCTCAGGATAAATGCTTCTGCAGTCCGTCCTTACTGGAGGCCCGACAATGGGGTTGATAATGCGACAGGAGTTTATAACTCACCGGCTGTGTCGAGCGGTATTTACGAAAGCAGGAGTTTTGTCAGGCTGCAGGATGTATCTCTTACATACCGGCTTGGTCCGGCAGTTCTCAACTTACTGAATGTGGAGGCTGCGCAGTTCTATGTTGCCAGCAAGAACCCATATGTATGGACCAAGTGGTCAGGCTGGGATCCTGAAACAGGCACCAGCAACAGCCCCTTGATGAGAAACATAACCGCAGGTTTCAGACTTACGTTCTAAAAGATCAGTCAGAGAAAGAAAAATGAATGATTATGAAACCAGAAAAATTATATAAGATGAAAAAATATTTCGATATTCTCAGCAAAAAGAGTCTGTTAATAGCGGGTACTCTGCTGCTAATGTTTTCTTCGTGCGACGAAAGTGTCCTCGATGAGGTGCCTCTTGACTTCCTTGCCCCGGAGAACGCCTATACTACTGTGGCGGGTGTAAGGCAGGGTATCACCGGACTGCACTATACATTCCGCAATTACTGGTTCTGGGGCGATCAGGACCAGGGTAGCATGTGGAGGGGTGTCGGGACCGATGTGGCATTTCACGGTGAGGACCCGAACAGCACAAGATTCCTTTGCAACTATGTTAACTACCTTATCCCGGCCTCCAACTATGTCCTGCAATACTGGACCAGGAATTATGAACTGATCCAGAGGGCTAATGTGCTGGTTGACAGGATAGATAACTCTGATCCTGCAATGTGGGCCAGCGAAGCACAAAAAAATGCTTTCAAGGCTGAAGCCATGTTCTTCAGGGCTTATGCATACCGTATCCTGGTATCATATTTTGGCGATGTGCCCCTGGTAACAGAAGTTATCAATTCAGCCAAAACAGATTTTGTCAGAGCGCCTAAAGCTGATGTATACAAGCAGATAGAGGATGATCTGATATATGCAGGCGCAAACCTTCCGGGCCGTCTGCAGGAGGAGGCTCCGGGAAGAATCACCAAAGCGGCGGCCCTTACGGTCCTCAGTGAGATTTATCTTGAGCAGGGTAAATACCAGCTGGCAGTTGATGCAGCAACTTCGGTAATAACAGGGGCCGGATATGCACTCATGACAGACCGTTTCGGTGCCCAGATTGATGTTTTCGGAACAGCCGATGCTTACTATGACCTTTTCAGGTACGGAAACCAGAACCTTGCAGAAAATACCGAGAACATCTGGTCAGTCCAGTTTGAACCGCTTATTGAAGGAGGAGGCGCCTGGCAGGGTGAAAGAGGAATGGGCCCCGCTTATTTCAGATGGGGCAATACCCCTGATGGTGTAAAAGCATTCCGCGGCGAATTTGTTAATGGTGTATATACCGGGTATTCTGATACACTGGGACGTCCTGTTTCATGGGTGCGGCCTACCACATATGTAACACACCACATATGGGCAGACAACTGGGACACGGATATCCGTAACGCGAAGCATAGTATAAAAAGGGATTTCTATTATGACAATCCGGCATCGGTGTGGGACAAGCAGAAGCTTGAATTCAGCCAGTTTGCTGCAAATTATGCCGCAGGCACAAGGGATCCGGTCAGGGATTCCTGCCAGTATATATTCCCCTATTTCATGAAGTTCGCAGATCCATGTAACCATTTTGACCGGGCCCACCAGTCGGGAGGAGGATACAGCCATAAGGACGTTTACGTGATACGTCTGGCTGAGACCATACTTCTGCGGGCGGAAGCTTATCTGGGACTGGGACAGAAGGATCTGGCGGCTGCAGATATAAATCTTGTCAGGAACAGAGCCCAGGCAACACCGGTTGAGGAGGATGATGTCACAATTGAGTATATCCTCGATGAGAGAGCAAGGGAGCTGTACGGAGAGGAGTGGAGGCACATTACCCTTCGAAGGGTCGGGTTGCTCGTTCAGAGAGTAAGAGCTCTGAATGATAACCCGAAGAACCCGGGACTAAATATACAGGATTATCATGTGCTCTGGCCTATTCCTCTGAGCCAGATCGATTTGAATATTGATGCTGTAATAACACAGAATCCGGAGTACTAGAAGGATTCTGAGGTAAAGAATTGTTTATTGAGGCTGTATTAAAAGGTACTTATAACCGCAAAGGCTGCAAAGCCCTCCTTCGTCCCGATAAATCCGGACTTCGGCGGGCAGGATTGACGCAAAGGACGCAAAGCTGGCAGACAAACTGCTAAATCTTTGCGTCCTTAGCGTTTATCCTGGCGTTCTTTGTGGTTTATGGTTTTAATCTTTTAATACAGCCTTAATATTTCATATTTCAACCGGGCTGATCTTTGGGACCAGCAGGTGTATTATCAGCAGGGCGATGAGGTACCCGAAGCCTGCTATTGCGAAAGGGATTACATACCCGTCAACACCTGTATTCTGCAGTATCTTTCCGACTCCGTATGTGGCTATCACTCCCCCGACGGCTCCTGAGAAACCTCCGAATCCGGCAACAGTAGCAGTGGCCTTTTTTGGAAAGATATCCGACATAAGGCTGAAAATATTTGCAGACCAGCCGCAATGGCCCCCGGCAGCAATGGCTATTAATCCGACTGCCAGCCATAAATTCTCCGTATGGGGAACCATTATAACCGGAATTGCAAAGAGTCCGCACGCAAGCATCCCAAGTTTCCGTCCTTTATTCAACCCAAAGCCCATTTTCAGGAATTTTGACGAGAGCCATCCCAGGAAGATTCCCAGTGCCCATGAAACCAGGTAAATAGTAAAAAAAGGCACTCCTATGTCCTTCAGATTAACATCAAATTTACTGTAAAGGAATTTGGCTCCCCAGAAAAGGTAGAACCACCAGATCGGATCGGCCATGAACTTAGCGATGGCAATTGCCCATGCTCCACGGTGCGGCAGGATATCTTTCCACCTTACTTTTTCCGTGATATTTTCCGTGCCACTGTCGCTGTTGATATATTCCAGTTCTGGAGGGGAGACTTTCTTGTGTTTTTCCGGCTGACTGTAGTATCTGAGCCATATTACCATCCAGACCAGTGAGAGCGGAAAGGTCCACAGGAAACCGGCTTTCCAGCTGTCAACAGTAAGGACCAGGGCCGGTATGATTAATGGAGAAAGAATGGTTCCCACATTTGTGCCTCCATTAAATATTCCCACTGCAAGAGCTCTCTCTTTCTTCGGGAACCACTCTGCAACCACTTTGATTGCAGCAGGAAAATTACCGGACTGACCGATTGCCAGGTTAAAACGGGCAATGGCAAATCCGACCCATGTGCGGGCCAGAGTGTGAGCCAGCGTGGCCAGGCTCCATATTCCTATTGCCAGAATATATCCTTTACGTGTTCCTATCCGGTCGATTATGGTTCCCATCAGAAGAAAACATACAGCGTATGCGATCATAAAGGCGCTGTTGATCATCCCGTATTGCTCCTCATTCCAGCCTATCTCATCCTGAAGGTACGGAGCAAGGATGCCGAGAGCTGACCGGTCGATGTAAAGAATGGTTGTCGCAATGAAGATCAGGCCCAGGATTACCCAGCGAAAATTGGTCATATTTTTCCTATCCATTCAAGCCTGCCATTACGCCACGAAAATACCCTATCGATTCTGCTATTCCTGCAAGCGGATCGTTCATGTCCTTGCCATATTCAAGACTGCATGTGCCACTGTATTTTATATCGCGCAACATTCTGAAAAACTCCGGAAAGTCGATGATACCCCGTCCGGCCTCCACACACCACCCTGCCTTCTCCGGCTTGTCAACATCCCAGATATGAAAATCGTATATCCGGTCCCGGTATTTTAATGTGTCTTCAAAGGGGTCTTCGCCCAGTCTTACAGAGTGTGCAATGTCGAGACAAAATCCTATCCGGGGGTCAAGGTCTTTTATCTCCTTCCAGACATCGCCGGCACCCGGATAAAGCGGCAGGTCGGGACCGTGGTTATGTATAGCGAGCCGCATGTCATATTCCTTCACCTTTCTTTCGACATAAGGCAGAAGAGGAACATCGGGAACCCCTACCATCAGGCTGACACCAACCCTGCGGGCATAGGCAAAAGCCTGATCCACAGCCTCCCGGCTGCGCATATAGACAGGTCCGACCCCATATGGCTCCACGCCGAATGATCTCATTTTTACGAGTGTCTGATCAATGACCTCCTGTGTGCTGTTGAGCGGCAGATGAAAATCCTTGACCCCAAGGTATTTCACCCCAACCCTTTTCATCATTTCCAGTGACTGGTTAAGAGGGATCTTTGCAAATGAATAGCCGGCTATTGCCAGGCTGGATGGCATATCGGCGCCGGCTGAAGCTGCCTGAAGCGGACTACTGTCAATAAACGGCAGACCGGCAGCAACAATCCCTGCCCCGGTCGTCCGGATAAAAGTGCGTCTGTTTAATATCATAGTATTGATTGTTAATATGTTATATTTTTCCCTTTGAATGAATAGCTCAAAGGTCAGTGCTCAGAGCTCAGAGCTCAGAGCTCAGGGCAAAAAGAACTCTGTGGCCTGGTTCGTTTGCCCTGCCCTGTGCCCTGCGCACCGTGCCCAGCCGTCGTCCCGATAAATCGGGACTATGGCTGACAAAGCCTGTGCCCTGTTACCATTTAAAATACTTCTCCCGTACCGGTATATCCAGCATGGCCGAGGCTGCATTGTCACCAATGATCTCTTCTGTCTCCGGGTTCCATGTCAGTTTTGACCCTGTTTTAATGGCAATCAGTCCGAGCTGACACATAGATATTGTTCTGTGTGCAGTCTCGAGAGGTTCAATTGACTCTCTTCCTTCCCTGATTGCAGTAAGAAAGTCTTCCTTGTCCGTCAGCAGGTTGCTGTATGAAACCTCTCCTTTACCCGGTGGTGTATCGATCATTTCCTGAGAGCTTGCCGTGATTTTATCGGGGTACTCAACCTCAACCCAGCCTCCGGTTCCTTCAAATCTGACGTATGGGCGTTCTATTTTATAAAATACCTCCACGCCGTTTGCGAACAGGTACCTGATATCAAACCTGTTAAGAGTATTCCAGAGGCCTTTGTCGAATTCTCCCTCTCCCTCAATACTCACAGGACCTGTATATTCTGTATTGTTGCCCCATTGGACGATACCCATCAGGTGGGCTCCCCAGTTGGAAATCATGCCGTTGCAATAAGAGTCCACACGCATCCATCCGGGACGTCCGTATGCTTTGATGGCGTGTACTCTCTTTTCCGTATAGGGTGCCTCCCATGCCGGCCCCAGCCACATATCGTAATTGAGTCCGGCAGGGACAGGCATTGTGGGTTCGGGTGAGAGAGCCGACCCCGACAATTCAGCGGGTACTGCAACAAAAATCCTCCCGATCTTTCCTATTCTTCCGTTGCGTACAATCTCAATAGCCCTGCTGAAGGCAGGCAATGGCCTGAACTCGCTGTCGTTACGGGTAACGATCTTGTACTTTTTGACTGCTTCCACGAGTTTCTGCCCATGTACGATGCAGGTTGAAATTGGTTTTTCCAGCGAAACATGTTTCCCTGCACGGGCTGCCTCAACAGTCATTGGTACATGCCAGTGATCGGGAGTGGCGATCATCACCGCATCCACATCCTTCCTGAGAAGAACTTCCCGGAAATCGCCAAGGGCATCACACCCTTTGTAAACGGATCCTTTCTGTTCAGAGTAAAAATCATTTACCTGTTTTCTTCCGTTCTCAAGCCTCCATGCATCAACATCGCATACTGCAACAATCTGCGCATGATCCGACTTCAGGAATTGAGGTATGTTTGGATTAACAGTCTGCCTTCCGAGGCCAATAACCGCAACATTGATCCTGTTCGACGGAGCAGCTTTACCAGTTACATATGAAGGTATAATATAAGGCAGGGTAAATGCACCGGCTGTTCCCATTACAGTTTTCCTGATAAATGTTCGTCTGCTTTTATTCATTTCTCTTTACGCTTAATTTATTTTATGATCCGATAAAGGTATATGAGTATCTGGAATCAATTATTCCCTTCTTCGCTTTCGCGTAGCTTCAGCGAAGCAAAGTAGGGTTAGGACAAATAATTGATTTTCACGCATTATATTATTTCTATTATTCATAACCGATATTAATCTAAAGATAAATCAATTCGTTATTAAATATATGAGGTTTCATTTCTTTTTTGCGTCTGACAGAGTGATCCGGACTGAGTATTATAAATCGCTTTCCATTAATTGTTAAATGTAGTTAAAGAGTTTGTAATCTCTTCGATTATACATACCTTTAGTAGATGTTATAATCTTATTCAATTCATTCACTATTGCCCTAAATCCCAAAGATATGAAGAGACTATCCATTTCGAGACGCAGATTTCTGGGTACTGCAGCTGCAGCTGCAGCAGTTACGGTATTGCCTGTCAATTATTCATTTGCTGTCGGCACCCAGACAAAGAAACCCGATTCAAAGGTCGGAGGTGTTCAACTTGGCTGCACAACCTACAGTTATCGCAGCATGTCGATGAAAGTTGACGATGTTATCCAGTATCTCCTTCTTGCCGGCATCAACTCCATTGAGCTAAGGAGTGTTGCTGAAGAGGACCTTGGTATTCCTTCGGCAGGAGGGGGACGGCCGAGAGCGGATATGACCGAGCAGGAGAAGGCTGAGGCTGCAAAAGCAGCTGCTGCTGCAAGGGAAGCCCAGCGCCAGTGGCGTCTTTCACTTCCTATGTCGAGGTATGAAGATATGCGCAGGAAGTTCAACAATGCAGGTATAAATATCCATATAGCTAAGTTTGCGCCTGCTGCATGGAGCGATGAGGAGATTGACTATGCCTACAGGGCAACGAAAGTGCTTGGCGCTTACGGGATAACAGATGAGATAGGCGAGGAAGCCTGCCAGCGAATGGGTAAGTTTGCCGAAAAGCATAACAGCCTTGCAATATTTCACAACCACGCACAGCCTGCAGAACCAGGCTTTTCATTCGATAAGTTCCTGGCCTATTCGCCTGCCAACAGGCTCAATTTTGATGCGGGGCACTATTTCGGAGCTACCGGTATTCATCCGAATACTATTATTGAAAAGTATCATGACAAGATGTCAAGCATTCATATAAAAGATAAAACCGGTCCAAAGAGTACACCGGCAAATGCCAACATGCCTTTTGGAGAGGGAGAAACACCCATTGCCGACATTCTGCTGTTGCTGAAGAAAGAAAAATGGCCGATCAATGTGGATATTGAACTTGAGTACCGTATCCCTGAAGGCTCAGATGCAGCCAGGGAGACTGCAAAATGCATCGAGTACATGCGGAATATTCTGGAGTGATGACAGAACTGTTTTACATGTTTTTAAGATTTATTTAACCTGACATAATAGCAAATATCATGGCAATGAAAGTATCAAGACTTGATTTCTTAAAGACGGCCGGTCTTGCAACAACGGGTGTTGTGCTTGGCGGAAAGGCCTCAGCAAATGTCGTTCGTCCTGAAATCATACCTCCGGAAGCAGTTCAGGGGACGGGACGCAAGGTAAATATGGCCCTGATCGGAATAGCGAATCAGGGAGCCGGTATTGCCAGGCAGTTTATAAACTCAGGACTTGCCAATGTGGTTGCCGTATGTGATGTGGACCTTGATGCCAAGGGGTGTCAGGATACCATCAAGCTGGCCCCTAAGGCAAAGCAGTTCAGGGATTTCAGGGTTATGTTCGACCAGATGGCCGGTGATATCGAGGCTGTACAGGTAGCTATACCCGATTTTGCCCATTTCCCGGTTTGCATGGCTGCAATGCAACTTGGTAAGCATGTTTTTGTTGAGAAGCCGATGACCCGTACATTTCTTGAGGCAGAGATAATGGCAAGGATGGCTGAGAAGAATCCAAAGCTCGTAACGCAGGTTGGCAACCAGGGGCACTCGGGAGAGAATTACTTTCAGTTCATTGCCTGGAAAAATGCCGGAATAATTAAGGATGTGACGGCCGTAACAGCTCATATGAACGGATCCCGCAGATGGCATCCCTACGACCCCAACATAACCAGGTTCCCCGAAGCACAGCCCTTACCGCCGGGTATGACAGATAAAGACTGGGATACATGGCTCACCACAGCAGCATATCACGACTTTAACGAGAAGT
The DNA here is from genome assembly GCA_964633195.1 of uncultured Rikenellaceae bacterium. GTDB lineage: Bacteria > Bacteroidota > Bacteroidia > Bacteroidales > VadinHA17 > LD21. Next base: position 44,269 of record CAZWFL010000009.1, read on the forward strand.
ATCACCCGGGTAACTGGAGAGGATGGTATGATTTCGGCCTCGGGGCTCTGGGCGACTGGGGAGCTCATATCCTTGACACGATACATGAGTTTCTTGAGTTAGGATTGCCTTATGAAATTGATCCGGTGCATGTTAAGAACCTGAATGATTTCTTCTTCCCGCTTGAGTCAACCATTCTGTTCCGTTTCCCGAGCCGGGGAGACATGCCACCTCTTGATATCACCTGGTATGATGGTGTTGAGAATCTTCCTCCCTTTCCCGAAGGATATGATTCTGTAAGTGCCACGGTTGATCCCAACATACCGCCTCCCGGGGGTGTGCCGGCAAAGGCTGCTCAGCCAAGAAGGCCGGCATCGGGCAAGATCATTTACAGCAAGGAGCTGACCTTCAAGGGTGGCACACATTCAGCGCCTCTTTTCATAATACCTGAGGCGAAGGCCAGGGAGATTGCTCCTAAGCTTCCGGCTGTACCGGAGAGTCCGTCGAACCACTATGTGAATTTCCTGAGATCGTGTCTGGGTCAGGAGAAGCCGCGTTCACCATTCCCGGTCTTTGCGCCGTTGTCACAGCTATTTTCACTGGGTATTATTGCGATACGCCGCAACAAAAAGCTGATCTTCAATCGTGAGACGAAGGAGATCATCAATGATCCGTTTGCGAATGCGATGCTGGCAGACAGGCCTCCGCGGAAAGGATGGGAGAGCTATTACAATATCTGATCAGGTTCTTGTGATACGGAAAGAGATAGAATAAATGAACTGCAAATCATTACTCCTGTTCCTGGTTCTCATCTGCCCCTTTACGCTACTTGAAGGACAAAAAAATCCAAAGAGAATCACAATAACCGGTACCGTATCGGATGTAAACAAAAATCCAATTCCTGGTGCCGTTATCTTTGTCGATAATGTCAAAACCGACGTGAAAACAGACCAGCGAGGCTTCTATCGTATAAGAGTGAATTCTGATGCAGAAGAGATTCTTGTCTTTACACTTTTTAACGGCGTGGCCGAACAGGAGATCAAAGGACGCAGATCAATAGATTTTATCCTCAGCAATGATGCAGATGCATCTGGTGACAGAGCTAAAATCGCTGATGACGAGGCTGTTAATGTTGGTTATGGCACAATTCAGAAAAAAGATATGACCACACAGTCCCAAAAGATCGATACCCGGGACCCTTCATTTGCATCCTACCAGACGATCTACGATATGATAAGGGGACGGTTTCCCGGCGTGGAGGTCTCAGGAAAAAGCATAAGAATTACCGGAGCATCATCACTTAATGTAAGCACTGAGCCTCTTTTTGTTGTCGACGGCGTAATCGTTAAGAGCATCGATGAAATTTCTCCCCAAAACGTTAAATCAATAGAAGTACTGAAGGGACCGGCAGCAACCGCTTACGGAACCAGAGGTTCAAACGGCGTGATAGTGATCACCAGGATGACGGGGAAAGACAGATGAACGGATTTGCATGTGAAAGAAAAATAATGAGGATAATTTCATTTTTCATCTTAATATCCACAGCTTCCTTAGGTTCAGCCCTGGCACAAAATGAAACCGATGTGATCAGAGGATGGCTGATGCACACCGATGCCGGAAATTCTTTTTATAATCATCTGTCCGGTCAGGCTTACGATCTGCTCGATAAACGCTCAGAAGAGACAGGAAAGCTTAAAACACCCGATGACTGGCAGCAACGTCAAAACTTCATCCGCGAAACACTGATGAACATTGTCGGACCCTTCCCTGAGAAAACACCTCTTAATGCCAGGGTGGTAAGTACAATTAACAAGGATAGCTACAGGATAGAACACGTAATCTTCGAATCACAACCGGGATTTTTTGTGACATCCTCTCTTTTCATCCCTGCAGGCATGAAGCGGAATACCCGGCTTCCTGCAGTTATCTACTGCAGCGGACACTCTGCCGAGGGCTACAGAAGTGCCGTATATCAGCATGTTATCCTGAATCTTGTAAAGAAAGGATTCATTGTATTTGCTTTTGATCCGGTCGGGCAGGGAGAGAGACTTGAATATTTCGATCCGGAGACCGGCAGATCAACTGTAGGAGGTCCGACCCGCGAACATTCATATCCGGGTGCACAGGCTTTCATAACCGGTAGTTCGCAAGCCCGTTTCATGATATGGGACGGTATAAGGGCCGTCGATTACCTTTTGTCCAGAAAGGAGGTGGATCCTTCAAGAATAGGTATAACAGGACGCTCGGGCGGCGGGACACAATCGGCATATATTGCTGCATTTGATGAACGGATCAGTGCCTCGGCTCCGGAGAACTACATTACCAACTATACCAGACTCCTCCAGTCAATAGGCCCGCAGGATGCGGAACAGAACCTCTTCAATATCATAAGGCACGGACTCGATCATCCTGATTTCCTTATTGTCAGAGCACCGAAGCCCTGCCTTATGATAACGACATCAGGAGATATGTTCAGCATACAGGGAGCCATCGAGACAGAAAGAGAGGTGTCACGGATATATAATGCGTTAGGTGCGGATGATAATTTTTTACGGGTAGAGGATGATGCAGGCCACGCTTCAACATTGAAGAACAGGGAAGCAATGTACGCTTTCTTCCAGAATCATTTAAAAAATCCTGGTAATCCCCAAGACGAAGATACACAGCTTCTTACTGCGGAAGAATTGCGCGTTACCATTACAGGCCAGGTTTCCACATCACTGAAAGGGGAGACGGTATTCTCTGTCAACAGGAGATCTGCTGAGTTGCTCGAAGAAAATCTGTATCATCTGAGAAAGAATCCCGGGGAGTTTCTCCCGGGTGTGATCATTGCCGCCAGAAAGCTTTCCGGGTATAGACATCCGGATGGTGTTGATGAACAGGTTTTTACGGGACGTTTGCAGAGAGAGAATTATTCAATCGAAAAATATTTTGTCAGGGGAGAAGGTGATTATGTAATTCCTTATCTGTTTTTCAGACCTGAGGAGCACAATGGCAAATCAATGATTTATCTTCACCCGGAGGGCAAATCTGCAGAGGCTGGAGTGGGAGGCGAGATAGAAAAATTTGTAAATCAGGGCTTTACCGTTCTGGCCCCCGACCTGGCAATTTCAGGAGAAATGTCTCAGGGAACCCTGAAAGGTGATGCATATTTCGACGGGGCATCTCATAATCTGTGGTACGCATCAATACTCACAGGGCGCTCCATAACAGGAATTCTTGCAGGGGATGTTGTCAGACTGGCAATGATCCTGAAAAAAATGGCAGGTAATACTGAAATTACCGGTTTTGCCGTAAAGGAGATGGCTTCTGTGTTACTGCATGCAGCAGCATTCTGCGAAGATATCGGCAAAATTATTCTCCCGGAACAATACACTACTTACAGTGATCTGGTAATGAATAGGTTCTATAATCCTCATCTGGTTCTGTTGGCTGTTCCCGGAGCCCTCAGGGAGTATGACCTGCCCGACCTGGCCATTGCTCTTGGCCCTCGCCTGAAACCCGATGCTATGCAATAAAATCATTACATTTAAAGCATAATATGACTATCGAATATTAATAATATAGAATAAGTATGTATCATAAAATCAATTATTTGCCCCGACCCTAACTGGAGTAATTGATTTTCTTCGCACCCTTTAGGTAAGGGGTAAACGAAGAAAATCAGTGGAAGCAGATTATTCAATTCGGGTAATCATAAGAGAATAATTAAACACTATAGGCTGAATCAATTTAAATTCAATAACATTGTTTATGAATAAAACCATCAGGCGCCGCGATTTCATAAAGAACGCCGCTGCGGGAGCAGCAACTGTAACCCTTTCGCCTTACCTGCTCCGGGAAGAAATCCGGGAAGTTCAAAAAGGCCTCAGGGTGGGCATAATAGGGCTTGACACTTCTCACAGTACGGCCTTCACCAGGGTGCTGAACGATCCGTCGGCAGGACCGGAGTTCGGAGGATACAAAATTGTTGCGGCTTATCCGCAGGGAAGCCTTGATATTAAATCGAGTGCCGACAGAATTCCCGGCTATACCGAAGATGTGAAGAAGCTGGGCGTTGAAATTGTAAACTCAATAGATGAACTTCTTGAAAGAGTTGATGTGGTTCTTCTTGAGACAAATGACGGACGCCGTCATCTGGAACAGGCTGTTCCTGTAATGAAAGCAGGGAAAAGAATGTTCATAGATAAACCCATAGCAGCATCTCTCGAAGATACCATTGCAATATTTGAACTTGCAAAGCATTTCAATTTGCCTCTCTTTTCTTCTTCCTCACTGAGATATATCACCGGTGCAGGGGAGATCGCTGAAGGATCCCTGGGAAAGGTTCTTGGAGCCGATACCTACAGTCCGGCGACCCTAGAGAAAACACATCCTGATCTATTCTGGTATGGTGTGCACGGCGCAGAAACCCTCTTCACCCTGATGGGCACTGGTTGTAAAAGTGTTGCGCGTACTTTTACGGATAACACGGAAAAAGTAGTAGGTATATGGAACGATGACCGCATAGGGACCTTCCGGGGAATCCGGTCAGGCAGATCAGGATACGGAGGAATTGCCTTCTGTGAGAAAGGCATCAGTTACCTGGATAAATATTCCGGATATAATCCCCTTCTGATTGAAATCGTGAAATTCTTCAATTCAGGTATTGTACCGGTAACCAGGGAGGAGACCATTGAGATCTTTGCCTTTATGACAGCAGCCGAGGAGAGTAAATTATCAGGAGGTAAAGTCGTTCAAATACAAGATGTTATGACTCAGGCCATGATATTGGCAGAAAAGATCGTTAAAGCTAACCTGTAATAAGAAATTAAAAGTGAACAGAATGAAACCAGGCAGAAGAAGTTTCCTCAAAACAATGGGAGCAGGTGCAACCGGATTCACACTCGGTGGCTCCGCTCTTTCATTAGCCTCGTGCACCACAGTGTCATCAAAGACTGAAGAGGACGAACAGATTCTCTTTATCGGAGATAATATTGCAGTTGCCGATACTCAATACGGAAAAGTAAAGGGTTATCAGCTCAGGGGGATCTACTACTTTCTCGGCATACCCTACGGGGCTGATATCTCAGGTCCGAACAGGTTTATGCTTCCTCAGAAACCCAAACCGTGGGATGATGTTTTTCCCGCAGTCTGGTGGGGCAATTCAGCGCCACAGATAATGGAAGGAAGATATGCCAACAGATATTCGTCGTTTGCAGATCACTGGAATTATGATGATGTAAGCGAAAATTGCCTCAGCATCAATGTTTTCACACCCGCAATCAACGACGGCAAAAAACGGCCTGTCATGTTCTGGCTGCACGGGGGTGGCTTTACCAACGGCAACGGTATTGAACAGGATGGCTATAACGGTGAGAATTTCTGCCGGTTTGGCGATGTGGTCTTCTGCTCAATTAACCACCGCCTCGGACCGATCGGATTCACCAATCTTGCCGGTGTGGGAGGAGAAAAGTATTCTGCCTCGGGTAATGTTGGTATGATTGATTGTGTAATGGCTCTTGAGTGGGTAAGGGATAATATTGCCGCCTTCGGGGGAGATCCGGATAATGTGACGATAATGGGACAATCGGGAGGAGGAGCCAAAGTAACCACTCTTACTGCGATGCCTTCAGCAAAAGGGCTCATTCATAAAGCCGTTGTGCTGAGCGGTGCCGGTACCAGATCGGGAGATAAAGAGTATTCAGAAAAGCTCGGGGCTTATGTCCTTCAGGAGGCCGGACTTACTCCCGGGCAGATAGATAAACTGCACGAAATGCGCTGGCTGGAATATATACAGCTGGCCAGCAGGGCTTCAGCAAAGCTGGCAAAAGAGTCGGGTCCGGCAACCGGAGGTATGAGACGCGGATTTAATCCTGTAGTTGACGGAATCTGGCTTCCACAGCATCCATATCATCCTGAACCCACACCCGAAGCAGCAAATGTTCCGATGCTGATCTGCTCCACCATGAATGAACAGGCACCCAGCAGGACAAATGCTGAGCTTGAGAATGTGACATTCGACCAGGTGAAGGAGTATGTTAGGGCAAGAGCAGGATTCGGGGCCGGATTCGGAGATAAAGCTTCCGAGGTGGTGGATGCTTATGCAAGAGTTTTCCCTGATAAGAAACCAATAGAGATTTGGTCGATGGTGAGCAGTAACCGTCAGGGTGTTGTAACCCTTGCTGATGCAAAATCAAAGCAGGATCCCCCCGTTTATGTTGCATGGTTCTGCTGGCAGCCTCCATTGTTCGATAACAGGATGAGGGCTTTCCATTGCAGTGATATATGCTTCTGGTATTATAATACCGATCTGATGCTGACTCATACCGGGGGAGGAGCAAGACCCAGAAAGCTATCGGAGAAGATGGCCGGCGCACTGCTTCAGTTTATGAGGAGCGGCGATCCCAATGGCGGAGGATTGCCAGCCTGGCCGCGATATACTGCTGAGAACGGTGAAGTGATGGTGCTGGATGATGAAAGCGAGGCATTGAACGATCCCGACAGGGAAGCACGAAAAGCGTTACCAGTGATTTGACCATTTTAGTATGATGAATTCACGTACTCACCTCCCTCCTTCCCATAACACTCATTAATTAATTGTCATTCTGAGCAAAGCGAAGAATCTTTTAATCTTATTCGGACACTAATGAAATTTTTTTTTAAATTTATAATTGGTTAAGCACCAATAATCTTATTACTAACCTGATAATTATATAAATATGACAAAACGAAGAGATTTTATCAAGAAGAGTGTACTCGGAACGGCCGGCATCGCCATTGGCGGAGTCGGTCTGAGTGCAAAAACCTATTCTTCCGTCCAGGGAGCCAACGACCGGATTACCGTTGCGGTTATCGGTATTCGTGGTCAGGGGGGCGGACATATAAACAACTTCTGTGCCATGAAGGATAGCCAGAACGTAAGGCTGAAGACTATCTGTGATACCGATGAGCAATATTTTGCCCAGCGTGCCAAGACAATCGTTGACAGGACAGGAGAGACTCCCGTTACTGAATGGGATATGCGGAAGATATTTGACGACAAGGAGATAGATGCCGTGTCATTTGCCACACCCAACCACTGGCATGCACTGGGAACAATATGGGCATGTCAGGCCGGCAAACATGTTTATATAGAGAAGCCTTGTTGCCATAATGTATTCGAGGGAAGGAAGATGATTGAAGCGGCAAGAAAATACAATGTTCGTGTTCAGACCGGGTTTCAGAACCGTTCATCGAGGAATGTGATTGCCGCCATGAAATTCCTTCACGATGGAGGTATTGGCGATGTTTACTGGGCAAGGGGCCTTTGCTACAAACCCCGCGATTCATTCGGCATAGCACCCGACGGGGAACCACCATCATCGCTTCATTATGATATGTGGCTGGGTCCGGCACCATTCCGTCCCTACAATGAGAAGAGAGTACATTACAACTGGCACTGGTTCTGGGATACAGGCAACGGAGATACGGGTAACCAGGGTCCCCATCAGTTCGATATTGCACGCTGGGGGCTCAACAAGAACGAGCATCCGGGTTCGGTCTTTTCAATGGGAGGTATATACGGGATCGATCCGAAGGAGTGTGCCCAGGAGACACCAAACACGCAAACATCATTGTTTAAATATGGTGACGGTAAGGTACTGGAATTTGAGACCAGAGGACGCTATACCCACGGAGAATCAAGCCTTAATATCCTTATTGGCAATATGTTCTATGGAACGGACGGATATCTCGAGCTGAACGGCAACACATGGAAAGCGTTCCGAAAGAGGGAAAAAGAGCCATTCGCAGGATCAGGAGAAGGACAGACAGTGGATGTTACTTCAACCCGTGAGGAGAACGTATCAAATCACCCGACCAATTTCATTGAAGCAATAAGATCAGGCAAAAATGAAGATCTTCACTGTGATATACAGGAGGGATTCCTCTCTTCATCACTGCCCATTCTGGCAAATATCTCGTACCGTCTGGGCAGAGAACTTAAATTTAACGGAAAGACCGAAAGGTTTGTGAATGATCCTGAAGCAGACAGAATGCTTACCAGGGATTACCGAAAACCATATATTGTTCCCGAAAAAGTCTGATTTTTAACAAACCCCCTTTAGGGGGCAGGGGGCAAGAATAAGGTACAGGTTTCAGAGTTCCAGGGTTTCATAGTTTCAAAGTTCTGAAATTTCAGAGTTTGAGGGTTGATAAACATTTGAATTAATTTGGTTTTTTATGATAGTAAGATTTTTTCTCAGGATTATTTTCCTTGCGACTTTCTTTAGTAGTGCCTTATCACTGGTTCTGACAGCCCAGGCTCAGAAAGTGCCATTTGTCGATTTTGTCAGGTACGATGCGGAAAGAAGGGTTGATGTGCTGGTTGACGGGAAGCAATTCACCTCTTACTGCTGGCCCGGAAATGTGTATAAGCCGATACTATACCCTGTCCGGACATCTGCAGGGACGGAGGTAACCCGCGGCTTCCCGCTCAATCCCCGGGAAGGAGAACGCAACGATCATATCCATCAGGTTGGGATCTGGCTTAACTACGGCAATGTCAACGGATTGGATTTCTGGGGAAACGGTCACAGGGGAGTTAAAGAACCCAATGGTGGTGAAGTGAAGCACTTGTCAATTGAGAAGCTGTCCGGCGGGGCAGGGGAGGGGATTCTGGCCGCAACTGCCGCCTGGCTCGATCCGGAAGGGAAAACCCTTCTGTCTGAAAAGACAGAATATCATTTTATTGCAAAAGGATCGCTACGGATAATTGACAGGATAACCACTCTTACAGCCGGAGATAAAACGGTAGAAATGAAAGACACCAAGGAGGGTATGTTCGGAATCCGTGTTGCCCGTCAGCTTGAACTCCCCTCAAAGGATGCACTGATACTTCTTGACCGGGAAGGCAAACCATCTCCGAATAAAGTGGTTAACAATGAGGAGATTACCGGCAACTATCGCAGTAGTGAGGGTGTCACAGGAGAGGCAGTCTGGAGCACACGTGCAAAATGGATGCTATTGTATGGGGCTATAGGTGAAGAGAAGATTTCACTTGTTGTCTGTGATCATCCGAAAAACCCGGCTTATCCAACATACTGGCATGCAAGGGGCTATGGATTGTTTTCTGCCAATCCGCTCGGTTGGAGCGACTTTACCGGAGGGAAAGATGTACTGAATTTCTCAATACCTGCAGAAAAATCAGTGACATTCCGATACCGTGTGATAGTTGGATCAGGGGAACATCTTTCAGATAGTGAGATAGATGGCTTGGCGGGAGAGTTTTCGAATAAATATTGAGAGGAAGAAAGTTCGAAGTGCCTAAAGTTCGAAGTGCCTAAAGTTGAAAGATATGGACAACAAAGAGATTAGTAAGAAATAATAATAAGCATGAAAAACAAACTAACCAGAAGACAATTCGTAAACAGAAGCTTCGTAGCAGGCTTTGGATTGGCAGCCATGAAGCAACTTCAGGAGTGCGTTGTCATTCCCGCCACCCACAACATGAAATTTGGCCTTGTTACCTACCTGTGGGGCAAAGACTGGGATCTGCCGACCCTGATCACCAACTGTGAAAAGGCAGGTTATGCAGGCGTGGAAGTGCGAACCGAACACGCTCACGGGGTGGAGGCATCGCTAACACCCGGACAACGTGCATTAGTTAAGCAAAGGTTTGCCAACAGTCCGGTCACCTGTGTGGGATACGGCTCTAACTATGAATATCACAGTCCCGATCCGGCGATATTGAGGAAAAACATTGAAGGAACAAAGGAGTATGTGAAACTCTGCTATGATATAGGAGCGACAGGACTAAAGGTTAAACCCAACAATCTTCCCAAAGAGGTTCCGCCGGAAAAAACGATAGCCCAGATTGCCGCATCACTTAATGAAGTCGGGAAGTTTGCACGTGATTATGGCCAGATGATACGGGTGGAGGTTCACGGGACACTTACCCAGCAATTGCCAAACATGAAGCTTATTTTCGATCAGGTCACCGAGCCAAACGTCAGGATCTGCTGGAACGGCAATGATGCTGATCTATTGCCACCCGGACTCGAAGCCAATTTCAACATGGTCAGCAAATGGATCGGAGATACAACTCATATCAGAGGAATTAAGATCGTTGATTACCCGTACGAAGAACTTTTCCGTTTGTTTGCCGGCATCAAATACAATGGATGGATCCTGCTCGAAGCCACTGCTCCCCACGACGATACCATAGTCGCCATGAAGGAACAGCTGGCGCTCTTTAATGCCATTATAGCAAAACTCTAGGCAGAACGGGATAAAGACTTACTTTTAATAGTCATTCGATAGCTTTGCCCGCTGTAGCTTTAGCGGAGGCGGGTCATTCAATAGTCATTCAATGGTCATTCAATGGTCATTCAATAGTCATTCGATAGTCATTCAATTGTCATTCAATAGTTCCCGCCAGGGCGGGATCTCCGCTGACGCTCCGACATTCAATGGTCACTCAATATGACGGCCGAATGACTCACCACTCATCACTCATCACTCATCGCTCACTACTTTTTTCTGGCGTTTATCACCGCTTTTCCCCCCTTGGTCAAATAAAAAATGACCGCATTTTTTTATTATATACCTTAGCTCTTCGAAAACAAAATCATGCAGAATTTGACACGCTATTTTAACACAGTAAATTTCACACAAAAAAGGACGTTTTTGATTTTTGCATCCTAATTATAAGCTGTTGTTATTAAACTTGTTATAACACTCTGCTGATGTTTTTCTACCCCCGGATGTTGGTCCAAAACCATGTGACTGACGGGGCGGAAGCATGTCCCGCCGCAGGCGGGAAAGACAAAAGAAATACGACACAATAATAGTTAGAGATTGCTTCGCTGCGCTCGCAATGACAGTACTAAAAATAAAATACTATATCACTGAACGCTAATATGCCGCTGTACTGCTATACCGCTGTACCGCTATACCTCTGTACCGTTGAAATACTAATTGAGATTACTTAAATACTAAATTTAACATTTCACTTAAAAGATTTTTCGTAAATTGTAGGATCAATCGGCAAAAATAGAATCACGAAATTTTTAAGTATGATCAGTTATGAAAACCTTGTTTCGTGTTTTATGCAGATCCTCAGTTGATCGGAAAATCATGGGATTTCTGGTTTCAGGTATTTTGTTCCTGATGATCCCCAAAGAGAGTATTGCCCAGATAGCAACAGCCTCAAATTCAGGTCCGGTGTGCGACGGTGATACTGTTAATTTGTTCGAGACCGGCGGCGATGCAGTAAAATGGAATTGGAGCAGCAGCGGTTCGGCGGAAATCGTTAATGATACCCTGCAAAATCCTGTGGCTGTAAATGTTATCGACGGGGAAGTCTTTACGGTTATGATCAGTGATATTAGCGGTAATACGGCCAGCGCAAGTACAACAGTGACGGTCAATCCGTTACCGGCACCCATTACCGGCAGTACATATGTTTGCCTCGATCAGAACATCAAACTGGATAACAATACATCAGACGGTACCTGGAGCAGCGTATCTCCGGAGATAGCTACTGTACAATCAGTAAGCGGTCAGGTAAGAGGAATTGCGACAGGGACTGCAACTATATACTATACATTGAGTACCGGTTGTTACAGATCTGTTGATATAACTGTTAATCCCACTCCGGATGCACCGGTTTTGGGTACGATACAACAACCTTCAGTGGGTCATCCGACAGGAAGTGTAGAATTAACAGACCTTCCCCCAGGAAGCTGGGTAATCAATCCGGGAGCCATTGCCGGAAACGGGACCAGCTATACTGTGGAAGACCTCGCACCTGGATCATATGAATTTACGGTTACAAATGATTGTGGTAATATATCTCCGGCAACTCTTGTAACAATTGATGAGATCCCGCCGGTTGACTTCAAGGTCACACTTCCTTCAGGATGGAGCTGGTTCTCTGTTAATGCTCTTCATAATGATATGACGCCGGGGAATATTCTTTCGACCTGCTCATCACCAGAAGACTATATTAAGGATCAGACTGGTTTTACTGTTTTTTATGAAGGATTTGGCTGGCATGGCACAATGGATGATCTTAATCCGGCTACTTTCTATAAAACGAGGCTTCAGAATAGCTGTGAAGCTGCTTTCACGGGCGAACCCATTGATCCGGAAGCTTATCCCATTAATCTGGTCACCGGCTGGAACTGGCTGGGTTATCTGCCTTGTGATCAGTTACCGCTGAGCGAAGCCCTCTCTTCAATGTCATTTTCGAACCTCGATTATATCAAGAATCAGACTGCTTCTGCAACTTACTATGAGGGAACAGGCTGGGTTGGAACTCTTGAATACATGACACCCACTGAGGGATACATGATAAAGCTTGCCAGACCGGGAACTCTGATCTACCCGGGCGAAGACACAAAGAAAGGAAGGATTCAACAGGGTAGTAATATTGATTTATTGTTTGACCCTTCACCTTTTGAGTTCAACGGATCGGTTACTGTGAGTGTCTCACTCGATGGAGCCCCTGCATGTTCTGACAAAGACCTTTTATATGCCCTGGTGGATGGTCAGATACGGGGCGTGTCATCACCATTCTGGTTTAAACCTCTTGATAAGTGGCTTTTTACTCTGATGGTACACAGCAATACCAGCCGGGGAGAGGTTATTGAATTCAGATTCCTTGATGGTGAGAATAACAAATATTATAAATGCAGCCAGACAATTATTTTCAGAAACGACATGATTGTTGCAGATGCCTTTGAATCGTTCAGGATCAATATCGATACCGGCAGTGAGGAGATAAGTGAACCCGAAACCGAAATTCATGAACTTCATCTTTATCCGAATCCATCAACCGGAAATCTTAACATAAAATACAGGATAAATGAAGCAGGCCGTGTAAAATTGTCGGTTCTGAATATTTCCGGACAGATGGTTAGTCTTATTGTTGACCAGGTCCTCCAGCCTGGTGATTATTCAGTTCTATGGGACTCACCTGAGGTATCATCCGGCATATACATGATAAAACTGGAAGCCGGGCCACGGCAGAAGATAAAGAAAGTCATTTTTATAAAATAGACGATAACTAATTGAAAATTAAGAATATCATGATAAAATCTTTAGGAAGGATACTCTTTGTATTATCCATTTTGACCGGTTCGTATAATCTGGCAGGACAGCACGGCTGGACCGTTAATCCGGCCGATTATGCGTATAATGGCAGTGTGACTGCCGTGGTTTTTCTTGGCAGTAATGAAGTAACAGCGGGAACGCTCGGAGCATTTGTCGGAAGTACCTGTCGCGGATTTGTAAATGCATCCCCTTCTGCGGTGGTTGCCGGACAATATGTTTTTTTATTGACATGTTACAGTAATGTCGAGAGCGGTGAAACGCTTACTTTCCGTTACTATAACGGATTATTTTATGATGTTATCGAAACAGTTGAATTTCAGAATAATATGATCAGAGGGAGTGAAGCGTCTCCGTTATTATTTCATATCTGCGATCCTGTTGCGGTAACAACCCAACCTGTCAGCACCAGCATGTGTGCCGGCACCGGTACAGCATCGTTTACCATCACCGCAGACGGAACTGAACCACTTTACCAATGGCAATATTACAACGGATCTGCGTGGGTGAGTGTAACTAACGGAACCCCTGCAGGGGCATCTTATTCAAATCCGACAACTAATGTTCTGGGAATTGCAGGGATTACTGCAGCCGGAAGTTATCAGTACAGGTGTTATGTTACCAATAATTGCGATAATACCGATAATGCCACCTCCAATTCTGCAACACTCACTGTTCAGAGTCTTTCAGAAGCTCCAACCGGGATTACAATAACCAACAACAATACATGCTATGGAACAAATAAGACCCTGACGGTTCAGGGAGGGAGCCTGGGTACCGGTGCAACATGGCAATGGTTCACCGGAACATGTGGAGGAACAGCTGCAGGTACAGGATCAAGTATAGTAGTTAATCCACCTGCCGGGACCAGTACAGTTTATTACGTACGTGCATCGGGAACATGCAATACAACAGATTGTGCAGAGGGTACCGTAATTGTCACACCGAATGTAGGCACACCTTCTGTTCCTGTGCCATCATTTACCACTATCTGTAGGGGTAGTCCGAATACAAGCTATACTACCTCTGCAGTAAATGCAACCAGTTATAACTGGTCGGTAACAGGCTCCGGCAATTCAATCTCCGGAACAGGTACTACAGGAACTGTAACATGGTCACCTTCATTTACCGGTGTGGCTACGATAAGTGTTACAGCAAGCGGATGCGGAGGTCCATCGCCATCAGCCTCAACAACAGTGACTGTTCTGGCACCGCCTTCAGCACCAGTAATAGGGACCATTACGCCGCCAACCTGTACTGTTTCAACAGGTAGCGTTGTTCTCAGTGGTTTACCATCATCAGGGACATGGACCATTAGAAGAACACCGGGCGGGACAACATATACAGGCACGGGCACCAGTACAACTATTGCTAATCTGCCTGAGGGAACATATACATTTACTGTTGAACTTATTACCGGTTGCACATCACCTCCGTCAGGTAGTGTTGTAATTCCTTCCCAGCCTCCCACACCGACACCACCGGTGGTCGGGACAATTACTCCACCTACCTGCACACTCTCCACTGGCAGTGTTGCACTGAGCGGGCTTCCTTCAACAGGAGAATGGACACTTACCCGTTATCCCGGGGCAGCACAAACAAAAGGTACCGGTGCAAGCACTGTCATCTCGGGCCTGCCTGCCGGAGCATACAATTATACTGTCACCAATCAGTACGGATGTACTTCACTGCCTTCGGCAGATGTAGTAATACCAGAACAGCCACCAACACCCGGAGCTCCGCAGATAGGCACAATCACACAACCAACCTGTGCTGTTGCAACAGGAAGTGTGGTACTGAACGGTTTACCTTCAGGCTCCTGGTCAATTTTGCCTTCTTACAGTGCCTCGGAGATAGGCGGTTCAGGACCTTCCGCAACAATAACAGGAGTACCTCCGGGAACACATACTTTCAGGGTATCAAATCAGTTTGGCTGTACCTCTGCACCTTCGGCCAGCGTGCTAATAAATACACAGCCGCCAACACCCACACCTCCGGTAGTCGGCACAGTTACCCAGCCAACATGCACGGTTGCTACGGGGAGTGTTGCACTGAGCGGATTACCTTCAAGCGGAACATGGACTGTAACCCGAAACCCGGGAGGCGTTACAACCTCCGGATCAGGTACAACAGCTCTGATAACAGGTATACCTGCAGGAACCTATACCTTTACCGTAACAAATTCATTTGGTTGTACCTCTTCTCCGTCAACGCAAGCTGTGATTAATGCTCAGCCTCCCTCTCCGGCGCCTCCTTCTCAGACAGTCGATTGTACTCTGGGAGCAGGCAATGCAGTAGTGACAGTAACAAGCCCGACCGGCACCGGTCTGGAATACAGAATTGATGCCGGGCCTTACCAGAGCAGTAATATATTCACAGGTGTGGCTAACGGAAGTCATACAATCACCGTAATAAATTCTTCCGGATGCACAACAACCGGCCCGGTATTTTCTGTATCCTGCGGATGTGCCAATCCTCCTACCCTGACCCTCAGCAGTACAAGTGGCAGTACATGCGGGACTGAACCGGTAACTGTAACCAATAATACCTTCGGCGGGAGCGCGACAAGCGTCACATTAGCAGAAAACGGGTACGGTACTCTGATCCCACTGTCAACCAGTACAACTCCTTTTTCATTCATTTATACCCCGGCAGCAGCAGACGCAGGAAGAGTTGTAACTATAACAGTTACAACAAATAATCCTTTGGGATCTCCCTGTAATGCAGCCTCAGCCACTTATACTCTGACAGTTAATGCCATACCTGCAGCACCTTCAATCGGAACACGAACCCAACCCTCATGCACAGTTCCCATCGGAAGTGTTATACTTAACGGCTTACCCCCGACAGGTACATGGACACTGACCCGGAGTCCCGGAGGAGTGACTACAACAGGGACAGGAACAAGTACAACAATCTCAGGATTGACCCCAGGAACTTATTCATTCACTGTAACCAGCGAAGCCGGTTGCACATCACCCTCATCCGCCAATGTGGTTATCAATGAACAGCCTCCAACGCCAACACCTCCCGTTATTGGAACAATAACCCAGCCGACATGTGCGGTTTCAACGGGTAGCGTGATTCTTACCGGCTTGCCAGCGACAGGAACCTGGACAGTAACCAGAAATCCGGGAGGAGTAACCAGAACGGGCACAGGTACATCAGTGACGATAACTTCCATCTTACCCGGTTCTTATACTTTTACAGTAACTAACTCATTCGGATGCATATCAGCACCTTCAGATGAAGTGGTAATAAATACCCAGCCTCCGACACCATCGCCTCCGTCAGTTGGTACTATAACACCACCAACATGTACTGTTGCAACCGGAAGTGTCATCCTTCTTGGTCTGCCATCTTCCGGGACATGGACGTTAACAAGATACCCGGGTACTATTACAACTACCGGTACCGGAACAAGTACAACAATAACAGAACTTCCGACGGGAACATACAATTATACTGTCACAAACGATTTTGGTTGCACATCCCTTGCATCGGCTAATGTGGTAATTCCGGCCCAGCCCCCGACACCAACAACTCCTGTTATCGGGACCATAACACAACCAACATATTCCGTACCTACAGGAAGCGTGGTCCTTAGCGGTTTGCCTTCAGGAGGCTGGATCATAACACGCTATCCGGGTGAGGTAACAACAACCGGAACCGGAACAAGTACAACAATATCCGGACTGCCGGGCGGAGTATTTACTTTCACTGTTACCAATACGTTTGGATGTATATCTCCCCAGTCAAATCCGGTTACAATATCCACTCCCGGAAGTCCGACACTTATAATTACGGATCCGCCGGCAGTCTGTACACCAGCAATAGTGGACCTGACCAATCCGGCTGTTACAGAGGGTTCAACACCGGGTCTGATCTATACTTACTGGACCGATCCGGAGGCTACAAATGAATATCCCACACCGCAAACAGCAACAACAGGAACATACTATATTAAAGGCACTACTGTTTCGGGATTCTTTAATATTCAGCCCGTTAATGTAACTGTTGATCTTATGCCAGTGCCGGATGCCGGACCTGATCAGACGCTTGAATATGTTTTCAGAACAACCCTGGAGGCATCACTCTTAAGCCACGAAACAGGAATATGGTCAGTATTGTCCGGTGAAGGTAATTTTACAAGTGTCACTGACCCGGGAACTGTTGTTTCCAACCTTGCTCCGGGTGCGAATATTCTTGTATGGACGGTCACCAGTGGTGTCTGCCCGTCAGTATCTGACCAGGTTGTCATCACAGTCAACGACCTGACAATACCCACACTGATTACCCCAAACATGGACGGAAGAAATGATTTCTTTGTAGTGAGAGGCCTCGAAACTCTCGGCAGAACAGAAATTATCATCTTCGACCGGCGGGGATTGCAGGTATATAAGAACAGCGACTATGACAACGACTGGTACGGAAATGATTATAATGACAATGCGTTACCTGACGATACCTATTTCTATGTTCTCAGAGGCGCAAATGGCAGGTCGGTGAGCGGGTACATCGTTATAAGAAGATAGATATCCGGTTTCAGGGGTTCTGTTGCAGACCGGTAATCCCTGCCCGACTGACATCGGTCAGGCGGGGGTGATCGGTATTCAGTAATCGGTAACAGAGGCTTTGAGAGATAAATATGGACATATAAGAAACAAATTTTACCATAATAATGAAGAAGTTATTTAGAATTCTAATTTTTCTGCTGGTGCCACTGAGCCTGGCGGGACAGCAGCCGCCGGTGACGAACCAGTATATTCTCAATCCGCTTAGCATCAATCCTGCTTATGCAGGGAACAGGGGTGCATTGAACATTGCCGCTTTCTACAGGAAGCAGTGGGTCGGGATACCTGGTGCTCCGGAAACAATGACTCTGGCAATGGATGCGCCTGTACTTGACGGCAAGCTGGGTCTGGGACTTATCGTTGTCAATGACAAGATAGGTGTAACCAGGGCTACACAATTCAGCTCAAACTATGCTTACAGAATAAGTATGGGTGACGGTTTGTTATCATTCGGACTGGGAGCAGGGCTGATAACCACCAATACTGCCTGGTCCGACCTGGTGGTACTTGACCCCGGTGATGAAATATACCTTTCCGATTCACGGGCATATTATGTCCCTGATTTCAGCTTTGGAGTATACTATTCGTACCGTAACTATTTTGCCGGACTATCAATTCCAAAATTACTCGGGTATGGATTCGATTACCCTGAGAATAAATATACTCTGAGCGTTGATCCCGGACAATACTATTATCTGTTCAATACGGGTTATATCTTCACTCTGTCGCAGAAAACGAAATTTTTCCCATCAGCACTGTTAAGTTATTCTCCGGGTGACAGGCTTCTGTATGAGGTTAACGCACATTTCAATCTGTTCGACAGGTTGTGGGTTGGTGCATCTTACAGAAGCGAGCGTTCCGTAACCGGATTGCTGCAGTTTTCCATCAATAATCAGGTTAAAGCAGCATATTCATACGATTTTGATTTTGGCGATCTCCGCACCTACACGAGCGGATCACATGAGATCATGCTCAGGTATGAGTTCCGCTACAGGGTAGAGGTGGTTAATCCGCTGATTTTTTAAGCACCCACTAACCACTCCTTAAGAGTAACCGCCCCCCAACCCCCCTGAAGGGGGGCAAATTAGTGGCACAGAACATACCCCCCTTTAGGGGGGCAGGGGGGCAAACAATAAGCAGGGGGACAAACGAACTGGCAGGTTATAAAAATTGAAATAATTTCAAAAACTTTCCTAACTTTAACACTCAAATAACTCTAGGCACTTCGAACTCTAGGCACTCATTAATATGAATCAAAGAATAGTAACAACCCTGCTTCTTATTCTCCTTACTCTGCCATTACTTTGCCAGGAACCATCCTATTCCGTTACCCGTGCCCCTTTCAGCTCTGATAAATACGATGAATTCAGTCCGGTCTGGTACGGGAATGGAATAGTATTTACAACAACCCGGAAAGCCGGCTCACTGATTGATTATTCATCATCGTTCGGCAATCCAACGGTAAATGTCAATTATATTGATACAACAGGAACAATAACCTGGCGGAAAGCACAGGTCTTTTCCAAAAGTCTTAGAACACCTTTCAACGACGGACCTGTAACCTTCAACACTACTGGAGATACTATTTATTTCTCAAGAAACCTATATGTTGAAGGGAGCCTGTCGGTTCTTTCATCTCCGAGAAACAGACTGGGCATATTCATGGCTGTGCTTGAAGGGGATAAATGGACCAGAATAACCGAGCTGAGGTTTAACAACGAATGGTATAATATCACAACTCCATGGCTTGCCCCTGACGGAAGCAGGTTGTATTTTGCTTCTGATAAACCCGATGGTTACGGGGGCTCTGATCTTTATTACTGCGAGTGGAAAGGAGGTTACTGGACCGATCCGGTAAATCTTGGTCCTGTAATAAACACTCCGGGTAACGAATCATATCCTTTTGTTAACGCCGCAGGTGAACTGCTATTCGCCTCCGATGGCCATCCGGGATTTGGAGGGAAGGATATATTTTTCTCTAGACCGCAGGGAAATCAATGGTTACCTCCTGTCAGGCTTGACCCTCCTGTTAATTCCGAATACGATGATTTCGGAATAATAACAGATTCACTCTTCAGTAACGGTTATTTCTCATCGAACAGAGATGGTTCAATTGATATTTTCAAATTTGAAACCATCTTTCCACAAATATTTTATACAGACATTCAGAGAGGAAATCAGTATTGCTTCATTTTTTCAGATGAAGGTGGCATCGAGGCAGATACCTTGAATCTCAGGTACCGGTGGGATTTCGGGGATGGACAAAAGGCATACGGACCGGTTGTTCAGCATTGTTTCCCCGGCCCCGGGGACTATATTGTAAAACTGGATATTATTGACAGGTTAACTGGCGGGGTCTATTTTACAAAGCTTGTCAACAGAATTGAACTCCGCGATTATGAACAGCCTTTTATCAAGTCACCCGATGTTGCGATTACCGGAGAATCAATCCAGTTTGATGCCCTTAACTCATTTCTTCCGGGATACGAGATCCTTAGTTATTCATGGGAGTTTGGAGAGGGAACAAGGCTGCAGGGAGAGAGTGTTAGTCATATATTTAACAGACCGGGAGACTATGATGTAAACCTTGGAGTTACATTAAGATCAAAAACTACAGGTGTTGTGCATAAAACCGGTGTATCAAAGAAGATAGTGGTTCTGGGCTCGATACCGGAGAGAGCATCATGGCTGGCGAAGAAGTCAGGTGTAAAACCCACTTTACCGGATATCAGGGAATATGAAAATGCACATGTCATAACTCAATATTCAGCAGAAGAACAGGCTAAAAAAGAAGCTTACTATACTATCGAACTCTATTCCTCCAAAACCAGGGCGGATATTAACACTCCAGTGTTAAAAAACCTTCCTGTGAAATATAATCTGAGGGAGGTTTATGATTCAGTATCCCGCATTTACAGCTATACAGCTGAATATTTCATGAATCTGATGGATGCCTGGCCCTCATTCAGGGAGCTTGCCGGACTCGGCTTCAAAGACGCGCAGGTAAAAATAAATGTGATAAGCGATGCGGCAGAAAGAGAGCTATATATCATAAAAAAGAACTACGGGCTTCAATCGGATGGATATTTTGATGCTAATAACAGGATCAGGGCAGGAGCATATTTACTTCTTGACCAGGTAGTTATTTTGATGAACCGAAACCCGGAGATAATTCTTGAGATTGGAGTACATACTGATAATACAGGAACTGCGGCAAATAGTCTGAGGATTTCCCAGATAAGGGCTCAGGTTATGGCTAATTACCTTGTTAACAGGGGTATAAATGCAAAAAGACTTATTCAGAGAGGTTTTGGAGGAACAAAACCTATTGCATCAAATATTCTGGATGCCGGAAGAAGACTTAACAGGAGGGTAGATTTCCGTATAATTACCAAATGACCGGATATCAGGGGCTATCCTGGCTTGCAGCCTGAACCTGAATAAATAATTAAATATCGTATCTTTACCGAAGACAGGCGAGCAGCCTGTCGTTTTATAATATTGTGCTGATTTATGCAAAGAACGGTTTTCTTTCTTATAATATTCCTGTCAGTTAAGCTGTCTCCTTTATGTTCCCAGGTCGTTCTTACAATTGAAGGAACAGTGGTTGTTGATACAATAACAGGAACTTCCGGCGGGGTAAACATACCAAGGAGTTCCCCAACTATTTTAACTTATCGGAATAACTCCATAACATCGGTAAATGCTTATGGTTATATGCTTCAGGCTGGTGACGAAAGCAGGGGCCTGTATACAAATAATCTTGACGGGGAGGTAATAACCGGCAACAGATTTATCTGGAATGGTACTAACCCGTCTGCTACAACACATGCTGTCTTCACAGGATATAACTTAAATGCAGTTATTAAATACAACTATCTGCTGAATACGCCAAACGGCATTCAGAGGAAATCTGATGGTATGACTGACGTAACCGGTGTAATTGCCTATAACATTATAAATAATCCCATTGTAGGTATTGTTGTCAAGGGAATGAACGGGGTAAGGATCTTTAATAATACTCTTTTCAGCAGGAGGACCATTTCCGAAACAAACCGGGGCTTGATAGATATTCATAAGAATACGGATAATGGATTAAACGGAAATTCGACCGGAGTGAAAGTATTCAACAATATTTTCTATACTGCAAACAGAGTGTTTAACATTAAGATCTATGAAACGGAATGTCTTGAAGGTTTTGAAAGTGACTATAATCTTTTCTGGTGCGAAAGCGGAGAACCACTATTTGAGGTCGCAGGTGTAACAAGAACTTTTACTCAGTGGCAGGCCATGGGTTACGATCTGCATTCCGTAGTAATCAATCCTGATTTTGCAGATTCAAACGATTTTATCCCCCGCAGCAGACTAGATTATGGTACAGACCTTGGGGAGTCTCTGGTGGAAGCTCTTTCTGTTAATGCTGTCTGGAGTTCAACAGATCCTGAGACAATTAACCAGGCAGGAAAGTGGCAGGTCGGAGCCAGGATTTATGAAGATAATACAGTAAATCCGGATACAAACGAATTAAAGAAAGATCTTATAATATATCCAAATCCTACAAAAGGTAGTTTTAATGTAACTGTCACTGATCCGTTACTGACACTGCACAGGATTGATATTTTTGATCTGGCAGGCAGACTTGCTTTCTCTGATTTTGTAATTCAGGGAATAAGAGATCTGGAGATCAGGGAGATACTGAATCCCGGTGTCTACATTGTAATGGTTGGCGCTGAAACTAAAGTCCCGTTCATTCAGAAACTTGTTGTTATAAGATGAGTTCGGAGTGTGGAATTCGGAGTGTGGAGTTGAAAAACAACAATTGTGAGTACCCAGTACCCCCGCCTGACCGCTGACGCAGTCAGTCGGGCAGGCAGTACCCAGTACCCAGAAGTCATTCCCTTATAAACTTCTTGGTAACAATTATCTCACTTCCGGTTAGCATGATAACATAAATCCCCGGCTTAAGATACGACAGGTCAAACTCTTTTAAGATCTCTTCCCGGCTGATGGTGCCTGTATAAACCGCCTGTCCTCCTGATGACAATATTGTAACCCTGCTGTTATCAATTTGCATAGGATCAATAAACTCAATAGTGAAATGACCATTGTTCGGGTTAGGATAAAGGTTGAAAATCTCAGCGTTGGGATCATATATAATGCCGGCTTCGACCTGAATATCAATAACGGATGACGTGGTAGATGCATTCATGTTATCAGTAGCGACTGCTGTTATATGATAACTTCCCGCCTCAACATCTTTCCATGTAAAGGAATATGGAGCAGTGGTTAACTCAGCAAGCTTGACGGTGCCATTGAAGAACTCAACTTTTGTTATTCTGCCATCGGGATCAGATGCAACAGCATCAATCGTAACAGTTGCAGGTGCTGTATACTTAAATCCCTTTACCGGGTTTGAAATTGAAACTGAAGGAGGCTGATTTGTTACAACAGGTGGATCTGGCTGAGCTGGCGGAGCCACACAATTGTTTGTTACTGTCTGTGTTGTAAGAGATGCAGCCTGTCCGCCCTCAGAAGTTTGCAAAGGATTGGCGGATGGTTTTGTGTATGCAACAGTAACATTGTTGCCGTAAACAACAGGACTTGCCAGTGTTAACCGGACCTTTCCTGACGCGATTGCCACTGAAGAAACTGTTCTCGCGGATGAATTAACCCGGACTGTGAATGCTGAAGCTGATGGTACTATGTTGGCAAGACTCAGGCTATAGGTCATCTCAATAATGGAAGGTGCAGCATTCTGAACAACAGCACTCTGAAAGACCGGGACAGGAGGAGCGCAGTTATTTGTTACACTTTTTGCACTGAGTGACTCAGCCTGACCTCCCGATGAGGTCTGTAAGGGATTTGTAGAAGGTTTTGTATAAGCAACAGTAACCACGTCGCCAAAAGAAACAGGACTTGAAAGAGTTAACCGGACCTTACCTGATACAATGGCTACTGATGAAACAGTTCTTGCAGATGAATTGACTCTTACAGTAAATGCCGAGGCAGAAGGAACAACATTGGCCAGACTGAGGTTATAGGTCATTGTCAGTGCAGTGGGAGCAGAATTTTCGATTACGGAGCTTGAATAAACAGGTATTGCAGGTTGAGAAGGATTTGGGTCAGGCATCAGAATGACCGAAGTGTATGGTTTCAGGGTGACAGAGGTGGAATATTTGGTCCCTTTTGCATCAATCATTGGTTTTGACAGGGAAATGACCCGGTCTGACTTGGTTGCATTGTAATGGAACACTATGGCCGAAGGATCTGTCAGGGTTATGGGAGATTTTTTTGAGTTCAGATCCTGGCCTGTATAGGAGCGCCATCCCGCAAGATCTCTATATTTGGCACCTGTTGCCGGTTCGTAGGTATAAAAAACAATATTATCATCAACAGGCCGGGCATAAACATTATTATCTGCTGTTCCAAAGCTGGTTATTCCGTTTGCTACACTGTGGAACCTCAGGCTGAATTGACTATCAGTTCTTGCAAAGAAGATATTGTTATTCATCACATGACCGGTCATGGTGTTGGAGGTGCTTGAATTTTGATAATAAATTCCAGTATAGTTATTGAATACTGTATTACCGGTTATTATATTATTAGAGCCTTTGTGAACTTTAATACCGGCATATCTGCAATTCGCAATAGTATTATTTCTCAAAGTAACATTTGAAGCAAAAACATCCAGATAGATTCCCTCTGCAAGTTTTGCATTAGTATTTCCGACTCCGGAATTCAGGATTATATTATCACTAATAATTCGACCAGTATATCCTGCAACATTAGTGTAAATTCCTGCACCATCATCTAAAAGCATGCAAGGATAATTAATATAGTTATTTCTGACCGCAGCATTATTGCCAGAAAAATATATTCCGTTATATGCTGTATTTATTATACTATTATATTGAATTAAAGCATCATTGCCGTTATAAATATAAATACCGTTACTCTGAGTGGCTCTGAATGCTGTTCCTGGCAATATGCCAATGTCTTGAATAGTATTATCTAATATTTTACAATTATTTGTCGCAATTACAAATATGCCACTTCTATTTACTTGACTAATGTCATTATTAGTATATGTGTGAGAACTTCCTATGTCGGTATTAATTCCGTTTTCTCCGATGAAACTGATGTTACAATTTCTGACAATGCAGTTGGCATTACCGTAGACGAAAAATATAGCGAAACGATTTGCGCCTTTGAGTTCTAGTCCATCGATTGTTATGTAATCATGACCGTAGCAATAGATTAAATTGTTTATTGTTGAAATTCTAACTGTTTTTGCCGAAGGATCTCCATAAATGTAAAATTTACCGTCTTTAACAGAATGGTGCCATTCATTCTCTTTTGTAACGCATCTGATATCATTCTGTATAAAATAATATCTTCCGGTTTGATAGGGAATATCGCCGCTGCCAAGGTTGGAATATGTTAATACATCTCCATTGTGAGCGGTAATAAGACATCTGTCGAGAACCCAGTCATTAATATTGATCACTGCCTCAGCCCCGGTCCAGTTAATTGCATCTCCGAGCCCATTGTCGGTAATCGTTCTTGGACTTGATGTATAGGATTCAAAAGTCAGATTGGTACCGGCATCGGGATACCGTCCCTTTGCCACCTGCACACCGTTAACGGTAACCATGTTGATCTGTTCCTCTGAACTGACAGATTTCGAAAAGATCCCGCCTCCTTCATTTGTCCAGCCGGAAAGGGTTGTGAAACCTGTAATAACAGGCTTGTCGCCGGTTCCGTATGAGCCGAGTGTGATCGGACTGCCTGATACTCCTGATTTTGTAATATTTATTGTTCCGTAAAATGTATCCCCGCGCCTGAAAAGAATTTTATCACCCGGTTTCAGAGTTGAAAATACGGAATTGACCTTCTGTATTGTCCTCCATGGAGAGGAGGTGGAGAGGCCATTGTTGGTGTCGTTTCCGGATGAGCTTACATAATAATCAGTTGCGGAGGCTATTGTATTAAACAAAAGTAATATACATAACGCCGAAAGGGCTTTATTCATAGGCAGGGTCTGTTTTGACAAATGAACGATAATAATTGACTAACATGCATATTTTAACGACAAACTTGTTGTTTTGTTACATTAACATTTTCTTTGTTAATAAAAAAAATAATTAAACCGGCATGATTTATTCGGGGAATAAATTTCAAGGGGACAAATATAGAACCATTCAGGAGAATCATCCCTCAAATGTTAATAAATAAAAGTAAAAAATCTGAAAAAGGGTTATACCTTTTGCCGCCTGTAAAAGTCAGCAACAATATTATAAAATTTTTTTTCATTTCCTTCTAATAGGGCAGAAATATTTATTGCATTTTTGTAGATTCTAACTTTATTCAATTATAATTATTAAGCCTTAATACAAAAGAAGCATTTCCATGAATTTTCCGGATTCAAAACCTGCTACTTATATCTTTAACCTTTTTACAAAAGGTCATGAGCGAAGTATAAGAGCCAAACAGAACATTCTGAGTTCTATTTTTATCAAAGGTTTCAGCATTTTGATAAGCTTAATAATGCTGCCACTAACATTAAGCTATGTTAATGCATCCCAGTATGGTATATGGCTTACTTTAAGTTCAATAGTGGCGTGGTTCAGTTTTTTCGACATTGGCCTTACCCAGGGATTACGTAACAAATTTGCTGAAGCCAAAGCAAAGAATGATGATTCCCTTGCCCGGGTTTATGTAAGTACGACTTATGCGATACTGGGTATAACATTCTTTTCTCTGTGGGTGATTTTCATGGTTGTTAACCAGTGGCTCGACTGGTCAGCAATATTAAAAGTGCCGTCTGAAATGAAGGGTGAAGTTACGATCCTTGCTCTGGTAGTCTTTACGTATTTCTGTATGCAATTTGTTTTCAGGATAATAGCCACAATACTGATTGCTGACCAGCGACCAGCTCTATCATCGTTACTGGATCTTCTGGGGCAATTGTTATGTCTGCTGATTATTTTTATCCTTGTGAAAACAACTGAGGGTTCGCTTATAAAGTTGGGTCTGGCACTGTGCATTTCACCTCTGGTAATCTTAATAGGAGCAAATCTGTTTTTCTATAAGGGAAGGTATGAAAGATTCAGGCCCCGTTTTACGGATATTAAATTTTCATACGGAAGGGATCTGTTGAATCTGGGAATTATATTTTTCGTAATACAGGTTGCCGCAATAATTCAATTCCAGACAGCCAATATAATAATTGCAAGAAGCTTTGGTACTGCAGATGTTACATCATATAATGTTGTTTACAGGTACTTTGGTGTTCTTAACATGTTAACGGTTATCTTCGTTACCCCGTTCTGGTCAGCTTCAACTGAAGCTTTTTTGAAGAAAGATATAGAGTGGATCAAAAATGGAATTAAGAAGTATAATTTGCTGAATCTTCTACTGATTGGCGCTGGTATTTTAATGTTGATTTTTTCAGGAGTCATATACCGTTTCTGGCTGGGAGAGGGAAAGGTAAACATTCCTTTCTCTCTTTCATTATGGGGATTCTTGTATTTCAATGTGATTATTTACGGTTCGAAATACGTAAGTTTTCTGAATGGTATTAATGCATTGCGGTTGCAATTCATATCCAGCCTGATAAGTCCGTTTTTATACATTGCTGCAGCATTAATTCTGATCAGATTTTATCAGTCCGGAGTATATTCTCTTTTCATTGCATCCATTATTGCTAATTTTAACGCATTCCTTATTGCCCCTTTACAGTACCATATGATAATCAATAAAGATAGACGGGGAATTTGGATTAAATAGAAATCTATTAATGAATGTGTCAGATTATTTATTAGATAATATAAGGAACAGCTGTAATTATTAGACTTTTTACAAAAATATGTAAATGAATGAATAAAACTGAAAACTCCTGATAAATAAGCTATGAGAAAAAACGGTTATTTTTTTATTATACTTATAGTTCTTTTCTTCACTCAATTCTTGTCATATGAATCAGCACAGATTAAAATCATTGGATTAGCCTTTCTGATATTTTTTTCTTTTTTCGTCTTTTATATTTTAAAAGATCAATTTCTATTCATAATCAGCATTATTTCTCAATGCATTATATTTACCGTCGATGTACTTGGAGGGGTTACCCTGGCTCCCTTCCTTATTATTATCAGTTATATTTTCTTTAAAGGTCAATTATATATAAAAGACAGGTTTGTCAGAACCTGCTTGTTTATTCTTGTAACTACTACCTACTTAGGATATATAGTTAAAAATCAAGGAGGTTTAAGTGATATAATCCAATCGGCAGTTATCTTCACCTCAATTATTTTAACTTTCATCTTTGTTCAGAATTTTAAGTTCACTAGAATACAAATCAAAACTTTATTAAGTATTTTAACATTTCTTTCAGGTCTGCTTCTTCTGACTGCGTTGAATCAAAAATATGTTTTTATAGACTCAACTATGCCTCTATTAGGTGCATTTGGCGGATATAGAAGCGTAAGCAGTGTGGGCTTAGCTTACGAAGGTCGATATCCTTCCTTATTTGCTGATTATGAATTATTTTCGGAGTTTGCCCTTTTAATGTTCATTTTTTCTTTCTCTCTCTTTGTTGAAAAAAAATCAGTAGAATATTTTAAACTTGGGCAAATACCATTATTGCTTCTGATTTTAAGTTTTGCGAATATTCTTATTACAGGTACAAGGTCAGGATTCTTGTTGATGTTTGTTTTCATATTTTTGTTTTTCATACTACGACTAGACATTTTTTTTACTAAAAGGATCTTCGGATTAATAATCGTCCTGATACTATTTATCCCGCTTCTATTTCAATTTGGAGGTCTTATAGGATTTGATCTGATTATAGATCGCTTCCAGGAAATTGATAGCAGATATTTTAGTCTAAATAGTATTGTATCGGGAGAGCAAATCAACAGGGAAATTGTGTATGCTGAGGGATACGAGAGAATTAGCGAAGAAAACTGGGTATTGGGCTATGGTTTTGGTTTATCATCATCAAATGATTTAGCATGGTTTAGCAAAGCTGAGGTACAAGGCAGGAGTATTAGGGATTTTCATAGTTTATACCTTAGTATACCAATGATATACGGCTGGATAGGAAGTATAACTTACCTTATGTTAATAATATACATTTTATTTTTATCATTTAAAAGATACTATATGACCTCTGACAGCCCATTAAGCGGCATTAATTTTGCTTTTTCATTCCTGTTTGTATTCTTTTTATTTAATCAAATAAAAATCAATTCTTTAAGAGTTTATAATTATCATTATCTGATCTGGATCTTAATGGGGTTAGCTTTAGCATTTACTAATTTGAAGTTAAACCCTGATGAAGAGGATTGACTTTTCAGGTAATTAGTTTAAAATAACAAAGTAGATTATCACGAGAAATAATGTCAGAGCCTGGAGTTTACAATCCATCATTTAACCTTTAAGTATGCGAGTTCTTTGGTTTAGTAATACACCATCTTTAGCTTTCAAGAAGCTTGGAAGCGATCCAAATCTGGGAGGGTGGATATCATCGCTGGAAAAGCAGATGGCAAAATCAAAAGAGATCGACCTTGGAGTGGCTTTTCCTTTTGGGTTTAGCCACCAGGGATCTTTCTCTATAGAGAATACCTGCTATTATCCTTTTCCTTATTCCAGAACCAGATCGAGAATAGGTAGAATTATTGATAAGTGGAAATTTGCAATAGAACCTGAGGATGAAATCGAGTACTATCTTTCAATTATTGAACAGTTTAGACCCGATATTATTCATATTTTTGGCAGTGAAAGATCTTTTGGTTTAATAGTGAAAAGATGTGGAGTACCAGTTATCCTTCAAATACAGGGAAATCTGACTATATGTTCTATGAAATGGACCACAGGAATTTCTCTGTCACAAATGCTAAGATATTCAGATAAAATGAATCTATTACTCGGCTATAGTATTTTTCATGAGTACTATCTTTTAAGAAAAAGATCTATAAGAGAGCAGAAGATTTTAAAGGAATGTAAATTTATAATAGGAAGAACAGACTGGGACCGGAGAATAACAAAAATCTTTGCACCACAAAGCATTTACTATTATTGTGATGAATTAATTCGGGAAGAGTTTTACAATAAGAGATGGGAATATCAAAAAAATAATAAAACTATCATTATTTCAACGCTCAGTCCTATTGCCTACAAGGGTTTAGAAGTGGTTCTGATGGCAGCAAGTCTGCTAAAAGAAACAAAAAAGATCGATTTTGAGTGGCAAATTGCAGGAGTGAAGGGTAGTGAAGAGCTAATAAAAATAATTGAGAGATCAAAAAGAATGAAGTTCAAAGATACCAATGTAAAGTTCAAAGGTTCTATGGATGCTAATAGATTAGCTGAGACACTCTTAAATTCAAGTTGTTATGTGCATCCGTCCCATATTGAGAATAGTCCTAATAGTGTGTGTGAGGCCATGATTATTGGTCTTCCTATCATTGCTACATATGCAGGTGGAATTCCAAGTATAGTTAAGGACAGAAGTGAGGGAATACTAGTTCAAGACGGAGATCCATATGCCTTGTCAGGGGCAATTTTGGAATTACTAGAATCCCCTGCAGACATGAAATTATTCTCGGAAAATGCGAAAAAAAAGGCACTTAAGCGACATAATCCTGTTAAAATTGTGGAAGAAATGACTAGTATCTATAGAATGGTTTTAGATTCTTCTTTGCCCAGAGATCAACAAAAAATTGACAATTGACCGCTTATATTATTGCTTTAGTGCATATTCGGATTGCTTTAAAATAATTCTCACTATTTTAGCATGAGTAATTTCTACCCTAAGATTTTAATTCTTGGTCAGACTTTCAATAAGTTTTCTGGTGGTGGCATAACGCTGACTAATCTATTTAAAGAATGGCCCGGGATAAATATAGCTGCTATTTCATATCCATATTATTTTAAAGATTATTCTACAGAAATTTGCTCAAATTATTATCAGATTGGCTCTGATGAGTATCGATGGGCATTTCCATTTAATCTAATTAAAAAAGAATATCCTTCAGGGCTTATTAAAAGCAGAATAAGATCTCAAGGTAAGATACCCGGTAAAAGGCCAGTTATAAAACACTTTTTATCAGAAAGCATTCTGGAGCCATTCGTCAGGTGGTCTGGGATTATACACTGTATTTCCAGTGTTAATATGTCAGCGAAACTTAAAAAATGGTTAGCAGAGTTTGAACCTGAAATTCTTTATCTACAGGTTTCTACCCGGGAGACTATAATATTTGCCCTGAGATTAATCAATTATCTGCAAATACCTTCGGTAATCCATATGATGGATGACTGGCCTTCAACAATAAGTACCGGCGGACCACTGGCGAAATACTGGAGAACAAAAATTGACAAAGAATTCAGACAATTGCTGGATAAGGTTAATATTCATTTGAGTATCAGTAACGCAATGTCAGCGGAGTATTACAGGCGTTATAAGAAAACTTTTATGGCGTTCCATAATCCTGTGGATATCAAATTGTTCACAATGCAAGATGAAAAGAAAACTTTTCAGGGAAACAGGTTTAAGATATTATATATAGGGCGGATAGGTACTGCAAATAAACAGACAATCCTGTTTTTTGCCCGATTTATTTCGGGGTTAACAATTGACGGAACGGGGATAGAACTCGATATCTTCTCTAAAGATATTAATGATCCGGATCTGAAGATAATGAATAATATTGAGAATATCGGGCTAAAACAACCAATAAAACATGATACCGTTCCGGCTTTGCTTAAAGAATATGATTTGCTGTTATTGCCACTTGATTTTTCAGAAGAAGGATTAAGATTTGCCAGGTTTTCTGTTCCGACAAAAGCATCAGAGTATTTGATATCGGGAACCCCTGTCATGGTATTTGCACCCCGGGAGACAGCGATCTCAAAATTCTGTAGTGAAAATGATTGCGGATTATGTGTCACCGAAATGAACGAAAAGCATATTTCAGATGCTCTACATCTGTTGATCAGAGATGATAAATACCGGGAAAGAATAACAGATAATGCTGTGAGGATCGCTAAAACACTTTTTGACGCTGACAAAGTACGCAGTGAATTTCAGCAATTGTTAATAAACCTGTGCCGTCATTCAATAAAAAAAGCAGACTGACCATCTGTTGCGGATAATTGTTGATTATAATTGCCTGATGTTTCAATAAAAGTTATTAATAACAGTTAATCTGGTGTATAGCCCGGGTTTCCACCCGCATAACAGACCACAATTTAAATAATATGATTCAGATAATAATCAAACAAAGCAGACTAAGCACATTGAAAGAGATCCTGAATGATCCTGAACGGAAGTCAATTGGCAAAATGATTTCGGAGTTGTCGTATCTCACTTTTATATATAAGGAATTGCCGGTCCATTATTTCAGCAGGTATTTATTCAAAAAGAATATAGTCAGTATCAGGGATTATGTTCCCAACAAAATGGCATCAGGAATTGCTCCCTTCTTCAATGATGGAAGAGTTAAAGAAGTAATAGACAATAAGTTATATTTCGATCTTTTTTACAGGCAGTTCGGGATCAGCCTTCCGGAAATTCTGATGTATAATCATAAACATAAGTTCGTTACAGGCGACACTCTCCATGAGGTGAATGATTTTGATGCTTTTTGGGACCTGATTAAGAGGCTGTTTGAACAAAATCCTTCTGTAGGTTCGCTGTTTATAAAAAAAACATATTCAAGCTCAAGCGGCAGGTATACCTATAAGTTTAACAGGGAGATGGTCAACAATGATCCGGAAATGTTAAGAATTATCTGGTCCGAAGTAATTGGTTCCGAATATTTATTTCAGAAAACAGTAATTCAGCATCCTGAGCTGGACAAACTCAATCCTGCATGCCTGAATACAATCAGGATTGATACATTCTTGAACAGTGACGGCACTATTGATATTATGTCAGCATTTATTAAACTGAGCATCGGCAGCCATGTTGACAATACTGTTTTTGGAGGTTGCGGTGTAGGGATTGATCTGCAAACGGGCAGGATGAAAAAATATGGCTGGTCAAAACTTAGAGTAGCCGGTGTTAAAGTACTTGAAGAACATCCGGTTACGAAAACCAGGTTTGAGAATCATGAAATTCCTTTCTTTCGTGAGGTGAAAGAACTTGTTATTAAAACAGCCGGACTAATGCCGGGACTCAGGCTTATCGGCTGGGATGTCGGAATAGGAGAATCGGGTCCTGTACTTATTGAAGGGAATTCAGATTACGGGATCAACTCCAATGATATGATGTATGGCGGATATATGGCTAATCCGGTTTTTAGAAAGGTATTAAACGAGATGAATTAGCAGGTCACGACCGGATATATCGATGACATCAATCTGACATGACTGATATTAGCATTTAAAAGAAGTAATAATATGTCTTTACCCAGAGTTTTAATTTTCGGACAGCCTTTTAACGATAAATACGGAGGTGGTATAACTGTGACCAATCTTTTTAAAGGATGGGATAAGGATAGAATTGCTGTGGCAGCAACAGGTCATTTAATGTATGGCGTTACAACCGATGTTTGCGATAACTATTATCAGTTGGGAATAGAGGAGTTCAGATGGATATTCCCCTTCAGCCTTCTCCAGAGAAAATTCAGATCCGGGAAATTATCATTTGATTCAAATAAAGAGCCGGGAAATAAACAAAACAAATTTGGTTTACGATATTTTCTTGTAAATCATATTTTTTATCCGGTTCTTGAATGGTCCGGTTTGTTCCATTGCATCTCAAAAATTAAAATGTCCTCCCGGTTCAAAACATGGCTGACTCAATTCAGTCCGGAGATTCTCTATTTTCAGGTGTCAACCAGAGATTCTCTGTTATTTGCCGAAACACTTATTGATTCTTTAAGAATTCCTTCTGCCATTCATGTAATGGATGACTGGCCCTCAACAATCAGTAGAAGAGGTTTATTCAGGGAGTACTGGAGAAAGAAAATCGACAGGGAATTCAGGCATCTGTTGTCGAAAACTGATCTTTGCCTGAGCATAAGTCATGCAATGTCTGAAGAATATCTCAGGCGATACAACAAAGCATTTAAACCTTTTCATAATCCTATTGAAATTGACAGGTTTATCGGGATCAAAAGAGAGACGGCAACAAATGATAAAATTCTAAGGGTCCTCTATCTTGGTAGAATAGGAGTGGCAAATAAAAAATCCATTCATTCATTTTCAAAAGTGATATCTGACCTGAAAACAGATCAATTTATAATTACACTTGATATTTTTACTTCGGATACAGATAATCGGTTCATAAAAAAGATTTCCGGATTAAAAAACATAAAAATTAATCCCGCAGTACATTATGAGGAAGTACCTTCTCTTCTGAAAGAATTTGATCTGCTGTTATTGCCTCTTGATTTTACAAAAGATGGATTAAGATATGCCCGGTACTCAATTCCAACAAAAGCTTCTGAATATATGATCTCCGGCACACCGGTTCTCGTCTATGCTCCCGGGGAAACGGCAATTTCTAAGTTCATTTCATCAAACGAATGCGGATATTGTGTTAACGAACAGAATAAAAACAAACTTGAAATAGAACTTCAACATATTATTAACGATAAAGAAAACAGAGAAAAATTACGTAATACTGCTTTTAAACTGGCAAAACGCTTATTCGATGCAACCAGAGTGCGTTCAGAATTTCAAAACTCATTAAAAGAAATTTCGAAAATGGATTGATAAATAATATCTTCCTGATGAGTAATAAATTAGTAAAAAGCTGGGTCAAGTCTTAAGGTCTATTATATGGCAAAAAAAAATAAAGGAGACAGAAGGAATTTGTTTGTAGAAATTATAAAGGATCCTGAGAGGAAATCTTTATTCAGGATAATTTATGAATTATTTTTCTTGTGTTGTATTTACAGGGAACTGCCGACTCATTATTTCGGCAGATACTTATTTAAAAAAAATACCACAAATATCAGGGAATTCCTGCCCAACAGGTTTTCAGAAAAAATAGTGCCATTTTTTAATGATAAAAAGTTTAAAGAGGTACTGGATAATAAATTATACTTCGATCTGTATTACAGGCAGTTTAATATCAGAATGCCTGAGATCCTGATGTACAATCACAAAAATGTATTTATTGTCGGCACTGATCGTTATGAAGTAAACAGTTTAAATGATTTTACCGGACTCTTAGATGTTGTATTCGATAAGAATCCCTTACATAATTCAATTTTCATAAAAAAGAACTATGCCAGTTCAGGCGGCAGTAATATATTTAAACTAAGCAGGAATCAGTTTAAAGAAGCTCCGGAAATAATCGACAGGATATATTCTGAAATAATAAAATCGGAATTTCTATTTCAGGTAGCAATAAAACAACACCATAAACTGGATGAGCTTAATTCCTCATGCCTGAATACAATAAGAATAGACACATTTCTTGATCAGGAAGGTAAAATTGAAGTAATTTCAGGATTTTTAAGAATGAGTTTAAATGATCTTCATATTGATAATATCAGCGCCGGTGGCTGTATGGTTGGGATAGACGTTCAGACCGGCAAACTGAAAAATGTCGGATTCCCGAATATTAGAACCCACGGGGTGAAACTGCTTTATGAACATCCTGTAACAAGGGTTAAATTTGAGGACTTCACTATTCCATTCTTTTCACAGGTTAAAGATTTGGTGATAAAATCTGCCTGTTATACTCCTGAGTTACGCTTAATCGGCTGGGATGTGGCAATCGGAGAATCGGGCCCGGTTCTGATTGAAGGAAATTCAGATTATGGCCTGACAGGCAATGATCTGTCAGAGGGAGGATATCTGGCTAATATCAGATTCAAAAAAGTGATGGATGAGATGAAACATAAACACAAATCCAATAACAGATAATATGGAGAGGAAAGAGTTTAATCTTCTTGTTTTAATTCGGGATTACCCTGTTGGGCTGGCAGTTACCAAGAAAATCCATAATCTGTTGACCCGTTTAATTTCAATAAATAAAGACATTTTTATTATTTCCTGCAGAAGCAAATTCAGGCAACCGGCGAATGATCACAGTGATAACATCATACCATTTATAAGTATTGGAAATGATCTGAAATTGTCAAATTTTCTCAGGATCATCTTATATTATGTTAAGGGATTAAACCTGATATCAAAAAGGAAAAAGGCAGATAAAAAAAATATCCTGTACTGCATTGGCCCGGTGAATATTGAAAACTTCCTGTTTGTGTCGTGGGCAAAATTACTGAGGTATAAACTTGTTTTTGACATTAATGAAGATTATTCATGTTTTGAGGATCAGGTAAAAGCTTCTTCACGATTCAAGATCCGGACAATAAGGAAACTTGATATTATCACTTTCCGGTTTGCCAGCGCCATAACGGTAGTATCAACGCATTTAAGAAATAAGTACCAGAAACGCAATATGGGTAATAAAAGGAAAATTTTATTGATACCGGTTACTGCACAGGAAAATCACAACCCGGAGAAGAAACTTTCTAATAATCCTTTGAGAGTGATATATGCCGGCACTTTTGATCTAAAGGATGGCGTCAATGATATCATACAAGGGTTTAATATGTTCAATAGTTCTTTTCAGAACGCCAGATTGATTCTGGCAGGTAAAAGTGACCAACAAAAATCATATAAAGAAGCCTTCAGGCAATACCCGAATATTGTTTTTAAAGGGTATGTGCCTGATGATGAATTTTATGCCTTGCTAAGGGATGCAGATGTAATGTGCATGTGCAGAACAAACTCGGGATTTGCAAACGCCGGATTCCCGTTTAAACTTGGGGAATACCTTGCAACCGGAAATCCGGTAATTTCAACAAAAGCCAGTGATATCAGTGATTATCTTACATCAGATGATGCCTATCTGATTGATTTCAACTCTCCTCAGCAGATAAGCAGAGCTCTTTCTGATATTGTTACTAATCCGGAAAAAGCAAAAATGACTGGTTTGAACGGAATGAAAAAATACAGAAAATACTTTTCACCGGAAATAAATGGTAAATTATTATACGATCTGCTCTGTTCTGTTGCTTCCGAATAAGAGCAATAGCTCAAGAAATTTTAACCAGGGGCAGACAATAACTATATGAAAGGATCAGATTCTTTAACAAAGCAGGTTACTATCCTCATCGGTGCAGATCTGGCACCCAGGAAAACAAATTATACACTATTCTCGGAGGGTCTTATAGATCAGCTGGTTAGTGAGAAACTGCTCACACGGCTCAGGTCTGCAGATTACAGGATCTTCAATCTCGAATCACCCTTAACAGATAATCTATCGCCAATAAGCAAAGACGGGCCTGGCCTTGCAGCCCCGGCATCATCAATAAGGGGAATAAAACAGCTTGACCCGTCAATTCTGGGCCTTGCAAACAACCATATTATGGATCAGGGAGAGCAGGGCCTCTTTGATACAATGAATATCCTTACGGAGAATGAAATACTTTTTACAGGAGCGGGAAGGGATCCGGAACATGCCGCAAAACCCATAATTATTGACCGTAATGGTATAAAGACAGGTATTTATGCCTGTACGGAACATGAGTTTTCTATCGCAGAAGAGGGACGGGCCGGTGCAAACCCGTTTGATCCGCTTGAAAGTCCTGATCACATAGCCAGGCTTAAATCAGAATGTGATTATGTTATTGTTCTTTATCATGGCGGAAGGGAGTATTACCGCTATCCATCGCCGGAACTGCGGAAAGTATGCAGAAAAATGGCTGAAAAAGGAGCAGACCTGATTCTGTGCCAGCACAGCCATTGCATCGGATCATACGAAAAGTATGAGAACACTGTTATTGTTTACGGGCAGGGAAACTTTCTTTTTGACGGGAAGGATAATGAATTCCGCAACAGTAGTCTGCTTGTTGAGGTTAAACTGGGGAAAGAGCTGATGGTCGATTTTATACCTTTAAGTAAGAAAGGTGCTGGTGTTGAAATGGCTTCTCCTGAAATGGCCGGATTCATCATGGAAGGTTTTATCAATCGCTCGAAGCAAATTTCCATCCCCGGCTTTGTTGAAGAGCAATATGTAAAACACTGCATCGGGAACGGCCAGTACTTTATGGCCACCTGTGCCGGATTCGGTAAGACGCTCCGCAGGATTGACAAGCTTCTTAACGGCTTATTTACCAGGTTTATATATACAAGAAAAAAACTGGATGTTCTTCGGAATAATATTCAGTGTGAAGCCCACCGGGAACTGATCCTGAAATATCTCAGGATACTGGAAAAGAAGAGAAAGAAATGAAAAGAGTGATTATCCTGACAGATGAGGATTCCGAATTCCTGGTATCCAGAGCCGATTTTAAGAATTTCACTACGATGGATGTTGAAAGGATCAGGAACTGGTTCCTCAATCATAATTACACTGTGGAAGTCTGTAAGTTCAGAGAGCTTGACCTGAGGCTGAATTACATGAATGTAATTTTTTTGTATCAGACATCCGAGCTTCCCGGTTCATTTTATAAGAGATATATTGAGGATATTGTCTTGTTTCTTGAGAACCAGGGCGCTATTTTGCTTCCCGCTTATACATACCTGAAAGCACATGAAGACAAAGTCTTTATGGAATTATTAAGAATGAATTTCACTGACAGTTCCCTTAAAACAATAAAAAGTACCTGCTACGGATCCTGGATGGAAGCAAAAAACTATAACCCGGAATTTCCGGTAGTTATTAAACAATCTGCAGGTTCGGGTGGGGAAGGGGTTTTCCTGGCAAGAAATGAAAGAGAGTATAAGAGGAAAATAAGAAAAGCCGGAAAAATACTGATTGCTTCCGGGCTGACCGGAGTTTTTGTAAACTATGTCAAAAACTTCACCAAGAAAGTTATAAAATTCATTCAACCTGAAAAATCGAGGTACTTCACATATAATACTACTCCGGTAAGCAGTCCGCTTGTAATTCAAAATTTTATACCGGGTCTGAGCGGCGATTACAAGGTGCTTGTATTCGGTAAAAAATTCTATTGTATGTACAGGAAGAACCGCGACAATGATTTCAGGGCAAGCGGCAGCGGCCGGTTTCATGCGGTACCTGAAGAAGAGCATGAAGGGATTCTGAACTTTGCACGCAAGCTTACCCTGGAAATTGATTTCCCCATCCTCGGAATGGATATCGGATTTGACGGGAAGACATATCATTTGATAGAGTTTCAGATGATACACCTCGGCCCTTCTGCTCTACAGCGATCAAAATTCTGGCATGAATACCACGACGGAAAATGGGTGAGATATGAAGGGACTTCGATTCTCGAGGATGAATTTGCCAGGTCAATTGACGAGTATGTTAGAAGCAGGCACTAGGTTCATGGTAATTGTGGCTCAGGGCTCAGAGCAAGAATGTTTGCCAACTGCCAACTATTTCTATTGTCTTTCTTCGGTCTTCCGTCTTCCGTCT
The DNA here is from genome assembly GCA_964633195.1 of uncultured Rikenellaceae bacterium. Taxonomy (GTDB): domain Bacteria; phylum Bacteroidota; class Bacteroidia; order Bacteroidales; family VadinHA17; genus LD21. The sequence continues at coordinate 83,305 of CAZWFL010000009.1, forward strand.
TCGGTCGGCATAACAGTGAAATGATAGACCGAAACTTAAATCAGATTAATCTTGAAAAGTAAGCTAAGGATTGGATTACTGGTTAACGGGTATAAAATCCCTGCATGGAAATACCGGATTATTGATCAGATACATGAATCTGAGTACGCTGAGATCGTTTGTGTCATTGTAAGTCCGGTTCCGGAAGCAGCAAAAGGAAAGGGAAAGCATGTGTTAACCTCCCTGTTAATAAGATCGGTTGAAGTAATGGACAGGCTGATTTTCAGGACCGGGAATGATTATAATGCCATTAAGGATATATCAGCTCTCGTAAAGGATTTGCCCGTACTGGATCATGAACCCATAACCGGAAAAGAGTCAATTGAAAACCTCAGAATGCATAATCCGGATATAGTTATTAAATTCGGACAGCATAACCTTTCCGGGGAGATCCTGAGATTACCAGGGTATGGTGTCTGGGGTTATTCTGCAGATGGTAAAAAGACATTTGGAATAACTGAGCCGGGACTCAGGGAAGTTATTAATTACAGACCAGTTACTTATTCATCACTTGAGATCCAGAATGAAAACCCTGTTCATAATAATGTAATCTTTGAGACCTGGGAATCTACATGTCCCTTCTCAATAAATGTTAACAGGAACAGAATCAACTGGAGGACAGCGCTTTTTCTCCCACGGATATTATATGGTCTTTACAAATACCAGGATAATTACCTTGAACGGCTGAAACATAGATTCCACAGGTTAAGACCTGAATTTGATCCGGGCATGGAAGTACCGGCATTTCTGAAGGTTGCAAAGAATATAACCAGGTATTTTATAAGGGTTATCCGCTTATCTTTAGGGAAATTATACTATACCAATGCTTTTAGCTGGGAATTATTCTATAATATCAACAGAAGCAGAAACTGCTTCTTTGATAATAAAAACTATAAGGTAATTTCACCACCCCCTGAACTCTTCTGGGCCGATCCTTTCGTGGTTCACAATGGTGAAAACTATTTTGTTTTTGCAGAAGAGTTTATATACAGGAAGGATAAGGCACATATCTCCGTATTGAAATTAGATTACCAGGGGAACCTGCTGGAATCACGTAAAGTTATTGAAAGGCCCTATCATATGTCATATCCCTTTATCTTCACCATCGGATCTGCATATTATATGATACCTGAGACCTGCCAGAACAGTACGATCGAGCTTTATAAATGTACAGAGTTTCCATGGAAGTGGCAGTTTGAAAAGAACATTATGGAGAATCTCAATGCTGCTGACACAACCCTCTTTAATAATAATGGTAAATGGTGGTTATTCACCTCAATAGACCAGACAGACAATATTTCCGGATCCAGCACCGAACTTTTCCTTTTTTACACGGATGATGTTTTAATTGGTGAATGGAAAAGCCATCCGATGAATCCGGTTGTTTCTGATGTCAGGAATGCCAGGCCGGCAGGGAGCCTTTTTATTCAGAATGATAAAATCTATCGCCCTTCACAGGATTGTTCGATGAGATACGGAAGAGGACTTAATCTCAACCTGGTAACAGTGCTTACCGAAAAAGAGTATCACGAGGAACGAGTCACAAGGATCAAACCTTCATGGAATAAAAAGCTCAGGGGTATGCATACAATAAACTTTGATAATGGACTGACAATGGTCGATGTATACTCTTTTCATAAACGTATATCATTTGATTTTCGTGTCAAATGAGCTTAAAAGGGATCTTCTTGCCGGATCCTGAGGAAATGATATTAAAGAAGAAATACTCAAAGATGATGATAGGCTAATATATCTGTATGAACAGGCAAAATAAAACTCCGATAATTATTCTGATGAACGCACTGGATATGGGGGGTGCTGAAAAGCAGAGTCTTCTTCTGGCCAGGACTCTGGACAATTATTATGACGTTCATTATATTGTTCAGAAGAAGAAGCCGCAGATGAAGCAGCATATAGATTTTATTAAAAGAGAAGGTATAAACTATATCCAGTTATCAGGCAATTTCATTTTCCGGATTTTTCAGCTCTGCGTATATATTAAGAAGGAAAAGATAGAAGTACTGATCGGGTTTCTGACACTCGATAATGCCATGGCTTCAGTCGTGTCAATCTTCCGGAAAATTAAATACATAGGAGGTGTAAGAAGCTCCTATCTTCCCTTTATGAAATTATGGGCAACCCGGGTGGCACAAAAATACTTCCTCGATTATATGGTTTATAATAATCACTTCGGCAGGGATCTTTTCATTGCAAGGGGTTTGTCAGCCGGCAGATCTGTTGTCATCCACAATTACATCAATAATGTCAGGGATGAAATAATCAGGCCCGAAAGAGACAAAGTGAGGATCTTGTCGGTTGGAAGGTTTACTGCCCAGAAGGATTATTTAACTGCTTTAAGGGCAATAGAACTTCTGAATGAAAGGGGGATGGGTGAGAAGATAGAGTATATTATTGTTGGGGACGGAGAACTTCTCAGAAAGATGAAAAAGTGGATCAGCAGGATGTGTCCCGGAAATGTTACCATGATAGTCAATCCGGCGAATGTTGACGACTACTATGTCGACTCTGACATTTTTTTATTAAGCTCAATTTCAGAGGGAATGCCTAACAGTATAATGGAGGCTTTTAATTATTCGCTCCCGGTTGTTTCAACTGACGTGGGTGATGCAAAGTACCTGGTAAGGGATGGTGAAAGCGGATATCTGGTCTCCCCCCGTGAACCCGGATCTCTGGCTGATAAGCTCAGCATTCTTATCCACGATTATGAACTCAGGATTTCCTTTGGAAAACTCGGGCATGAAATGCTGATAAGGGATTTTTCTGAAGAGAGATTCAGAAAACAATACATTACTCTGCTGGAAAACATCCTCCGTGAACGGTAAGCCCTGTGTTGTTATTCATCAGGGAAGAAGCCTTAGATAGAATTGGGCACATTAGTATATCACAGGTTTAAACCTGTTAAGGATTGCCGGAAAGAATCCGTTAACCTGAAGATCCAGAACTTTTTCCGTTGTAAGGGCATTAACCTGTATTCGTGGCAAAGAAAAAAGATGTTCAGAATGATCGGTGAAGATATTGGCAGTTTTAATGGTAGTGGCTGTCCTGAAACCACTTCTTCTTACCATTTCCTGTTCTCTTTTACCGTATTTTCCCAGGGGATAACAAAAATGAAGGACTCTGCGGCTGATTTGTGACTCAATAATTCTTTTTGATTCAGTAATTTCCGACCAGGCTTTTTCATCAGTGAGATTCATAAGGTTATAATGGTTAAGCGTATGAGATCCGATACTAACCAGAGGGTCTTTTGCCAGTTCTGAGATATTATCCCACGACAGGGTTAATTCATTACTCAGGTAATTCACGTCAAATCCATAATCTGAAAAAAAACGCTCCAGATCAACTGACAGGTTCTCATCGTTCATTCTTAAAATATGGTTCCTGACGGCATTAAAAGCCTTCTCTTTTGCCCGTATTCCGGAACAGCTTTGTTTAACCCGTCCGGTTATAAATGAGTAATCGATACAGGTCACATTTAAAATTAAGTCTTCCAGAATATACCACCAGAGTAAGGCATGTTTTTCCGGGAACGAGTTTGTTATGTATATCGTGAATGGGACACCATGTTTCCTCAGTACCGGCCAGGCATATTCCAGATTGTCTCTGTAACCGTCATCGAATGTGAAAATTACAAACCTTTTGTCCGTTTCTTTGTTTTCAACTAACCAGTCAGATATCACATCAAGGGAGATAAATTCATAATTCCTCTTCTTAAAATAGAGTATAATATTCTCAAGATGTTCCGGAGAAATCTCAAGACTGAGATGGTTGTGAATCCGGGTTCTGCCTGAATCCGGAATAACACGGTGCATCATAAGAATGTGGCCTCTGCCGGAAAAGACCGGTTTCGTTATATGTTGAACACCCGTGAAGTGGATAAATGGCGAAAGTGTTGTTGTTAATATCTTTTGATAATATTGTCCCATTGTCAGGTAATTCTTATAATGCGATCGGGTATTTATGTACCTTTAACTTAATCACCTGTGAGAATGAATATCGCATTACCTGAAATAAAATAAACATATCAGCATTTTGCCACGAATGTAATAAAGTTTTATAAGATTAGTTTTGTTAAAAGCACTAATCAGAACCAGATTACCTGAGAAGTATATAAAAACAGATGAAGATAGGAGTAATCGGATCACGCGGATTTCCTGAAATACAGGGAGGTATTGAGACTCATTGCATGGAATTGTACACCAGGATGGCCGGATTTGAGGATTACAGTGTTACTGTTTACCGGCGTAAGCCATACCTTAATTCAGGTAACAAAAATGTGAAGTATAAGAATATCAGGTTTATTGACTTTTTTGTCCCGCGCAACAAGTTTCTGGAAACATTCCTTCATTCCTTTATGGCGTCGCTTCACGCAATATTTCAGAAATATGATATTATCCATTACCATAATACAGGCCCTGGCTTTTTTATTCCTTTAGTTAAAATCTCAAAGGTTAAGGTTGTTTTTACTTATCACAACGTCAGCTATACCCAGCAAAAATGGAATAGATTTGCAAGGAAATTCCTTGCAAAGTCTGAAGAAATAAGTATAAAAAGATCTGACTACATAATTTTCATCTCGGAGTACATAAGAACGGAAATGACCGAAAAATATGGTTTGAATTCCGGCATATCGGAAGTTATATTCAATGGGATTAAAATACCTGAAAAGGCGAAAAGTGATGATTTCCTGAAAGAACTGGGGCTGACAAAATACAGATATATTTTATCTGTAGGCCGGTTCCTTGAAGAGAAGGGTTTCGATTACCTGATCAGGGCTTACAAAAGAACGGGAATAAAGGACATCAGGCTGGTACTGGCAGGGGACACTGATTACCCTACTGAATATTCAGACAAACTTAAAAAGCTCGCAGCCGAAAATGATATAATACTTCCCGGATTTATCAAGGGAGAAAAACTGAATCAACTGTTTACTTTTGCGCGTCTGTATGTAATTTCCTCATTTTCAGAGGGACTACCCATAGTTCTGCTGGAAGCGATGAGTTATGATCTGGATGTTCTGGCAAGTGATATTCCGGCCGATCGCCAGATCGATCTTGAAGAAACTGATTATTTTAAAGTGGGCGATGAAGAGGATCTCAGCAGAGCAATAATAAAAAAGTTATCGGTAGAAAATAAAAGGTCTTTCAGTAAAGTTTTATCTGAAAAGTACAATTGGGATAAGATTGTTTCTGATACAACGAATATTTATAAAAAGCTAATAATAGGTTATGAAAATTAAAGCAGGAATAATTGGCCTTGGTAAAATGGGTTTATCCCATGCTGCAATCGTAAACACCCATCCTGATGTTGAACTGACAGGAGTTTGCGATACATCATCAATTGTAATGGATGCTTTCAGGAAATTCAGCGGAGCCCATACGTATGATGATTATAAGAAGTTGATCGATACCGGAAAACCTGACTTTGTCATTGTGGCTTCTCCGACAAAATTTCATTTTGAAATGGTAAAGTATGCCCTTGATAGGGGTATTCATACATTTTGTGAAAAGCCTTTTACTCTTACATTAAAGGAAGGGGAGGAACTGGTCAGATTGGCAGAAAACAATAAACTTGTTAACCAGGTGGGTTTCCACAATCATTTCATAGGTACCTTCCGTGAACTGAAAAGAGTTCTGAAAGCGAACATTCTGGGAGAGCTTGTACATTTCACCGGAGAAGCCTATGGTCCGGTTGTAACCCAGGAGAAAGGAGCAACATGGCGTTCAGACCCACAGGAGGGTGGAGGCTGCCTTTTCGATTATGCTTCACATGTCATAAACCTGGTCCAGGAGATAATCGGTCAGCCGGTCAGAGCAAGCGGATCACAGCTTAAAAGAATATACTCAAAAAATGTGGAAGACGCAGTATATTCTGTACTGACACTTGAAAACGGACTGACCGGTATTTTATCCGTTAACTGGAGTGATGAGACCTACAGGAAGATGTCTACATCGCTGATGGTTATGGGAAAAAAAGGTAAGATAATATGTGATGCCACTGAACTTAAGATCTACCTGAAAGAAGCCGACAGTAAAGAAAATATGGATAAGGGATGGACAATTAAATATATTACTGACCTGGCAATACCTGTGGACTTTTATCTGAGAGGGGAGGAGTACAGCGCACAAATTGACAATTTTGTTGATTGTGTTCTGAAAAACAAGCAGTCTGAGATCAATTCTTTTGCCCAGGCCTTGTCTACTGATAAAGCAATAGATCTAATAATTAAGGATTCAAGAAATAATCAATAATGATGGATAAAGTACTTTTTGGTGATAATCAGTTTTTTGCCGTCAACCATCTGTCTGACGAAAAATCACGGGAACAGGCTATCCGTTTCAAGGATGATGCATCGATAATAAGAGTGTTGGATCAGGCCAGGGAGACAGGCATTAATACTTTCATGTGCACTACACACGATCGTATAGCAAATGTTTGTGACCACATGCGGGCTAATCCGGATGAGTATCGTGAATTTCAGATATTTCCATGTATGCCGTATGCTCATAAATATGCCAATGCAGTTACCGAACTGGGGATAATTGGTACTGTCAAGCAGTATGTTCCCGGAAACATCCTGAGCACATTCACAAAAGGAGGAATGGCTTACCTGAGCAGGGACTTTATAAAGCTGATGGAGATACTGGTTGATGCTGAGATGAAAATGTTTAAAGGAATAAAAACGCCTGTTGTTTTTATTCAGAATGTGGTTGTAGATCTGATTCTGGGATTGAAATTTTACGACTTCTTTAAGGAGTATGATAAGTATATAAGAAAAAAATACAACGCAGAGCCGGGGTATATCACCATGAACATGCCGGCGCTTTTCGAAGCTCTTGATTCAGTTGGAATTGAAAATCCCATTATAAGCAGTTCAATAAATAAAATAGGTTTCAGGATGTCGGGTGGCATAGAGATATATGAGAAATACCTCAACGAAAAGAGATTTCGTCCTATAGCCATGCAGGTACTGGCTGCGGGGGCACTCCGTCCGCGGGAGGCAGTTGAGTATCTCAGCAGATTCCCCCGTATTGAATCAGTATTGTTCGGAGCCTCATCAAAAGCCCATATTCAGGAGACAAAGGAACTGATTGAGAAATATTTGAACTAAAGAGGTGCTGCTTAATCATATTCATGAGAGAAGTATTCATTATATCCACAGGGCAGATAGTAAATGGCAGAACAGCCGGCTCCCGGCGAATGATGAATATCGCCAGAGCTCTGGCAAACGGAGGTGTTACAGTGTTCCTTTGTTCGTATAATCAGATCACCGGCAGATCCATTGTGCATAATGAAATATACCCCGGTATATATAATCTGGAAAGCAGGAATAGCAGTGGCAGAAAAGAGCCGGCCATATCCGCATTCCTTAAGTCCCTGAATGAATTTATGAAAGTAAGAGAAGCCGAAAAGGTAATTTATTTATATCCTACAGTATTTACACTTAAGGATTGGACCTACCTGATCTACTTTAAATACATCAGGGGGTATAAGTTCTTCTGCGATATTAATGAATTGAGATCGACAAATGTTTTTACTGCAACTCCACCACGAAAAATTGTGCATGGAATCCTGTTCAGTCTCAAATCTGTCAGGGACTTCCTTGCTTACAAGTTAAACGAGATACAGGTTCTTTTCTATGATGGCATCGTTGTCATATCATCAAACCTCGAAAAGTACTTTTCACGCTGCACTAAGAAATTCATAAGAGTACCGATCCTTTGTGATACTGATAAAATACCCGGCAGGCTGCAGGTAATTCATTATGATGGCAAAGTCTTCAGGATCTGCTTTGCAGGATTTATTAATTGCAGGAAAGAGGGATTTGATATACTGTTTAATGCCCTCAGACATGTAAATAAGATAAATATCGTGGAATTGTATCTGTACGGGATCTTAACTGATGAGGATAAATATTTTCTGGAACTGCTTGCTGATACATATGGTTTAAAGGAGAAGCTGTTTTATATGGGCAACATCGATCCTGACGATCTGATAAAGGAATTTACCCGATACCATTTGCTGATTCTTCCCCGCCCTCTGTCAAGGCAAACTAAGTATGGCTTTTCGACAAAGCTGTCAGAATACCTGATTTCAGGAGTACCTGTTTTGGTTACAGATGTCAGTGATAATGGTGTTTTTATTAAAGATAATTTTAATGGATATATAATTCCTCCCGGATCTGAAACCCTTATGGCAGATAAGATAAGGGAGATCATCAGGAATTATACAAAGGATGCCGGAAGGATTGCAGAGAATGCTTTCAGGACCGTTAGAGAAAACTTTGATTACAGGCTCTATACAACACCATTTATTGATTTCTTCTTCAGGAATTAACAGGTTGTAAAAATGTTTATGATACAGTGAAAATTATTTAACTTGAGAATACTTTTTATAATAGATACACTTGGCTCAGGTGGAAAAGAGAGAAGGCTCACCGAACTCCTTAAGGCTCTTAAATCGTGGAACGGTTTTGAGTTTGAGCTTGTGGTCATGAGCAATGATATACATTATAAAGAGATTTTTGAGCTTGGCATCCCCATCCGTTTTATTACCAGAAAGATCAGAAAAGATATTGCCCTCTTTTACAGATTCTATAAATTATGCAGGAATAATCGTCCCGATATTGTTCATTGCTGGGACAGTATGAGTGCAGTTTATCTGGCACCGGCATGCAGATTGCTTAAAATAAAGCTGGTAAACGGATTGGTGATTGACTCCCCTGTCAGGCAGAATATCTTTAACAAGCACTGGCTAAGGGCACGACTGACATTCCCTCTCTCCGATGCAATAGCAGGAAATTCTGAAGCCGGTTTAAAAGCGTATAATGCTCCCCGGGATAAAAGTTTTGTCATTCACAACGGGTTTGATTTTGGAAGAGTCAAAAGCATAACAGGTTCGGGCATTATGAGAAAACAGTTAAACATCGGTTCGGAGAATGTGGTCGGAATGGTTGCTACTTTCTCAAAATACAAGGATTACCCGACCTATTTCAGGGCAGCGCAAATGGTACTTCAAAAAAGAAAGGATGTTGTATTCCTGGCAATTGGGAACGGAACTGATTCCGATAAATGCCTGGCACTGATTGATCCGGAAAACAGAAAGCACTTCAGACTGCTGGGAAAAGTTTCGGATACAGAGTCTTATATAAATGCAATGGATGTCTGCGTTTTGGCAACTTATACCGAGGGAATTTCGAATTCCATACTCGAGTATATGGCATTGGGAAAACCAGTTATCGCAACCAGGGGAGGAGGGACCGGTGAGCTGGTATCGGATAATGAATCCGGATTCCTGACAGATCCATCTGAGCCCGGAGAATTGTCGGATCGAATGGAGATGCTTATAAATGATAAGCAGCTACGCGATAGTATAGGGTTGAATGCAAGAAAAAGAGTAATTGATCATTTTTCAATTGATCAGATGATTGAAAAATATGCCGGCCTTTATAAAAAGATGGTTTAAGTGAGAAAGAGAGTACTTCTTATTGGCCCCATGCCTCCTCCATACGGGGGAGTAAGTATTCACCTGCAACGCCTTAGCCGGTTGCTCAGTGATGAATATGAATTTGATTTTGTGGATGAAGCCCGGATGGTGAAAAAAGAGTTTTTTAATCTCAGAAGCCTGAATCTGCTCAGGTACTATCGTAAGTTAATCAACTCGGATTTAATATATATACACAGCGGCACCAGCCTTCTGAAAATCTTTCATGTTTTAAGCGGCAGGCTCTTTTGTAAAAGGACCATTTTGACTATTCATGCTTACCCGAAAACAAAACCCGTTTTCCCCGGGAAACCGGATCGACTGTTTTTCCGCCTGGCAGACACCATTATTGCCGTTAACTCAGAGATTGCCGGCCGGATCAATTTGCCTTCGAATAAATGCTTAATAATGAATGCATTCATTCCGCCTTTGGTTGAAGAGGAAGCCATACTGCCGTCTTATTTAAGTGATTGGATCAATGTCAGGAAGAAAAATGACAGGGTTATAGTATGTACCAATGCTTACCGGCTCGAGACTTTTAATAATCAGGATCTCTATGGCCTCGATCTCTGTATTGAAGCTGCCAGGAGTCTGTCAGCGGCCGGTACCGGATTCAGCTTTATTTTTAATGTTTCGGTACTTGATGATTATGAGGGGACCTATAACAGGTATAGAGAAATAATCCGTGAATCAGATATGCAGGATAATTTCCTGCTGATAAATGAGAACCTCTCATTTGTAAGGTTAATGGAACACTCTGATATTGTCCTCCGGCCTACAAATACCGATGGTGATTCTCTCACAGTACGGGAAGCGATATATCTCGGTAAAAAAGTAATTGCTTCTGATGTGGTAACACGTCCTGCCGGAACGCTGCTTTTCAGGTCGAGGGATGCTGATGACCTGGCTGACAAACTAACAGAAGCAGCCACTAACAGAGCCTTTACTCCTAAGGAGGGTAAGTCTGAAATATTTTTTAAAACATTATATTCTGAACTAATTGAAAAAATAATTGCCCGGAATCAATGAGGGGTAGATGATTTGGTCGGAATTTGTAAGGTAGAATCAAACACATGAGAGAAATTGTTAATTTTATGTTTTCAATCCTGTACTTCAGATGAAAGAAATTGAGTTTTTAAATATAAAGATCCACCCTATAGGGAGAGCTGAATTTCTTTCATTAATAAAGTCAGGTTTAACCAACGGGGAAAAGATAGTGCAGTTTGGTGTCAATTCTGCCACTATTAACGAAATTGTCGTAAATGAAAGAATGTTCAGGTCTGTCAGTAACGCTGATCTTGTGAGCATTGACGGGATGTCTGTTGTATGGGCTCTGCGTTTTCTCGGGTATAAGGTCCCGGAGCGCGTAGCTACCCCCGACCTTGCAGATGACGTTATAGCTATGGCAGAGAAGGAGAAATTCAGTGTCTTCCTGTTCGGGTCAAAAGAAGAAGTGTTGTCTTTATGCAGGAAAAACCTTCAGAGATCATACCCGCACCTGATATTAGCAGGCAGCCAGAATGGTTATTATGATCCGGTGGATGAAAACTCTGTAGTTGAATTGATTAACAGGGCAAATCCTGATATATTGCTTATCGGGATGTCTTCATCGAAAAAGGAGCTCTTTGTGGATAAACACCGTAATAATATTAACGCGAAATACATACTTGGTGTAGGAGGTTATTTTGATATCGTTGCCGGCTATACCAAACGCGCACCTAAATGGATGCAGAATATAGGTCTGGAGTGGTTATTCAGATTCATCCAGGAACCCCGGAGGATGTGGCCGAGATATACTATCGGCATCTTTAAATTCTTCTGGCTGGTAATCAGGGAGAAATTCAGAAAAAAGTAGCATGGATGATCGACTTTTGAAGGATATGTTAATAGATCACATCTGTTTTGCCGTAAAAAATCTGGATGATTCGATAGAATACTGGAGCAGGTCGTTCGGATACAGGCAGATGACAAGGGTTATAGAAAATACCCGTCAGAAAGTGAAAGTGACATTTATGTGTAAAGAGAACAGTATTCTGATCAAGCTGATCGAACCTGTTGAAACGAACCTGTCCCTAATAAACTTTGTCAGCAGGGGAGGAGGGTTCCATCATATATGTTTCAGATGCAATAATTTATCTGAAAAGATGAAGGAGTTGAATGAGAAGGGCCTGCTAACGCTCGTTCCTCCTCAGCCGGGAGAAGCATTCAACAACCACAACATAGGTTTTATGCTCGCAAAAAACGGATTGAATATAGAGCTTATAGACACAGATGAGAAGGCCGGTCAGATTTAAAGATTCTTATTTCCGGAATCATCACTGCCTATCCCGAAATGTTCCCTGATTCGCCTGGTTTTTTCATTGTAAGGCAGGTTCTGCGTTTTCATAAATCCGGGATGCTGCAGGTACAACAGCTTCTGCATGCTCATTCTCAGAATAACTTTTGCCGGATTACCAATTATAACCGAGTTTTCAGGGAACTGCCCCCGCACAACACTGCCTGCGCCTATTATACTGTTATCCCCAACCACCGTATTCGGGAGTATCGTGCAATTATTTCCAATAAACACGTTATTCCCGATTTTTATTTTCCCGAACACATCCGCATTTTCAAGCTCTCCCCTGAAGCACCATATCGCCCCGTCGTGGGTAATAAAATCAGTTCCTGCAGATACTGCAACATGATCGCCTATCTCAATCAGATATGGTTCGGTTGAGAAATTTACATTGTTGATGTAACAATCCTTCCCGATCTTCATTCCCCGTTTCCGCCAGAATCTGATACGTCGTTCACTGCCGGTCTTCTCCAGAATGGCCAGCTGAAGGCGCTCTATCATATACCTTAGATCCATAATATTCCTGAAAATTAAATTTACAGGTACTACTCAACGGCTGATTCCATTACGTCAATAATAAATTTCCCGAACAATGGAGCCATTCTTGCGGAGAATTCACGTCCGGGATGTGAATTATGCGGACTAAGGGCATTATTATCAGCCAGCCATAGCCCTCCTTCTGTCTCATAATTATAGAAATCCCATATGAAAATATTGTCTCCCTTTTCATCCCACTCGTTGATCATCCATTCATAAAACTCTCTTGTACGCCGGGCTTCATCTTCCGTCATTAAGGCCCTTGTGTTCACAGCAGGCGTCCAGACGATGAATTTATTTTCAGGGAACTCCTTCATCTTCTCTTTAAGAGCATTGTACTGAAGCTTATAATTCTCAGCTCTTTTCTCCGCCGAGTCAATATCCGGGTGCCCTGTATCCTCTTTTATATTACTTACCGGATAACAATGTTTGAAGATGATAACCTCATACTCTCTGGTGAGGATCTCGAGCGTGGGTTCTTCCATGTAAGGCTCATCTCCGGCATTCTTAACCCAGATATTATAGTAATCATAAGGATAGTTTCTCCAGCCGTAAGGTGATAGTTTCGGGAAAATACGTTCAGCGATCTGATAATTTGTGCTATGTGTTATATTGTGTTTGTCAAAGTATTTCGCCACATCACCCTTGCCGGTGATTTTATACAGGTATTTATTTGTATTTCCTAACCAGATGTTGTATCCGGTACTGTGGTGCAGGAAAATGATGTTCTTCATGTTGACGTTGTCTGATCCGCAACCTGTTAAAAGCAGGGCAGTTATTATAATGTACAGTTTTTTCATGTCAGTTCGGTGCAAATATAATAAAAAATAGAGGGTGTCTCAAAAGCTTTTAAGACACCCTCCAGCCAAATCTGAAATGAACTTATTTTAATCTTTCACGCATCTGACGGATTTTCCTGCTTTTTTATACGCGGCACTCCTAAACACTGCATCATTATCACCATCAAGTCTCCTATACCAGGCAAGGTCTGTTCCCTCATTGGTTTCAGACCACCAGTATGTGATCGTTGCAATCCCATTGAATGCTCCCGTTTCATAGAAACGATAGCCACTCGGCAGGGCTGTAAATCCGCTGGTATTTGATCCATTTTCATCAGTATTCCAACCGCTGGTGTTTTTCAACTGAGCCCCCTGGTCAGTTCCACGCCAACCAGTTATATCAATCTGATCGGCTGCGATTCCAAGATGTTGCTCCAAAGTTTTAAAATCCGCATCAGTGGGTACATGCCAACCATCAGGACATAAGTTACCTGTTTCAACTGCAAACCAATTATACAATGCACCATGTAATGCCTTATTAGTAGCTTCATCATTGTCATACCAGCAATAAGCAGGGGTTAAAAGATTTGACCATTCAGTGTTGTCTGTAACAAGTGGAATCTCTGTATCGTCATTATAAAGAGTTGTCTTCAGGTTTTCTGCCATCCACATCTGTGATCCTATGATAACTGTTCTATAGTGATTACCATCCGCATCGTCGATTTTGGTGTTTAATCTGAACTCTTCACCGTAGGTTACTCCGGCGCTGTTTATTGCATATGCCCTGACGAAATAAACGGTTCCGGGATCAAGATTTGTAAGATTACTGACAAAGGTGCCTGTGCCGGCGCCGGTAGCTGCCTTGAAATTGGAAACCGTAGGATTGGCAGCGGTATTCCAGCATACTCCTCTTTCGGTTACCGTACCACCTCCGTCAGAGGTAACGTTACCACCCGATACGGCTGTTGTCAGCTCAACAGAAGAAGGTGCGGCAGTAGTGACAGTTGCGACTGTTATCACCTGGCCGGTGGTGAATGATACTTCATTACCGTAAGCGGTCCCGGCACTATTCGTGGCGTAAGCCCTGACAAAATAGGGTGTATTGGGAGTGAGTCCCGTCAGACTGCTGGTAAAAGCACCTGTTCCGGTTCCGTCGGTCGTTGAGGAGCCGGCTATCGTCGGATTTGCTGAAGTACCCCAGCACACACCTCTGGATACTACTTCCGCTCCGCCGTCAGAGGTAACATTTCCACCCGATACAGCACTGGTTGTCGTTATATCCGAAATTGCAACTGTTGTTACAACGGGTATTTCAGGATCTTTCTTGCAGCTATGGAGTAAAAGTACCCCGGAAAGCAAGCATAAACTTAACAGTAGATTGAGAACTTTTTTCATTGTGACTGATTTTAAAGATGTTAATTATTGAAATCTAGTTAATTATCAAATATATGTATAACGAAACTATTTTGCATTTGTTACATTTCCGTCAATTTATAGATCTTTAATCCTTTACGCACCTTACGTACTTACCTCCCTTTTTTGATGTGGCATTTCTGAAAACTTCACCGGTGTTACCGTCGACACGTCTGTAAACGGCATAAATATCACTGTATTCAGAGCTCCACCAGTAGGTCAGCACGCCAAGCGCGTTAAAAGCGCCTGTGGCTCCGTAACGGTAACCGCCCGGAAGGGCAGAGAAACCGCTGGAATTGGTACCATTTTCCCCGTCAGCCCAACCGGTTGTGCTCTTCATCTGTGTACCCTGGTCAGTACCGCGCCAGTCCCAGAGTCCAACCTGGTCAACCGGCATACCCAGGAAAAGCTCGAGAGTCTTGTACTCTTCATCACTGGGAATATGCCATCCGGAAGGGCACAATTTGCCCGAATTAACAGCGTACCAGTTATACAGGGCTCCGAAGGTTTCCTTATACCTGATATCATTGAGCATCCAGCACCAGGCAGGTGATGTCGTGCTTATCCATTCTGCATCTTCCTCTATGTTAGGGATATCTGTATTATCATTGAACCTTGTTGATCGCAGATTTTCAGCCATCCACACCTGCGATCCGATGGTAACCGTACGGTATGTATTGCCTTCAATATCTGAAAGCATTGTATTAAATGTTTTCTGCTCTCCATATACAGTTCCCGCACTGTTTACTGCATAAGCCCTCACATAGTATCTGGTGCCGGGCAGCAGGCCTGTCATGCTGCTGGTAAAACTACCCGGCCCTGAACCGGCACTTTTGAATGAATCAGTAATTTCAGGAAGAGTCCCGGTGCTCCAGCAGACCCCTTTATCGGTTATTTCCGCATTACCATCGTAGGTTATGACTCCACCCGATACTGCTCCGTTAACTGAGATGTCTGATATATTATTTGTTGTTATTACAGCTGCCGCAGCACTGGTGGTAAACGATATTTCGTTACCATAAGCAATACCTGCACTGTTAACAGCAAATGCTCTTATATAATATAAGGTATTGGGATCAAGACCTGTGATCGCTGTTGAGAAGCTGCCGGATCCGGTCCCGTCATCTGTGTGAAAACCCTCAAATACAGGTTCAGTATCCACTCCCCAGCAGACACCCTTTGCTGTTACGGGCGCTCCCCCGTCATCAATGATCTCACCACCGCACACCACCGAGTTCATTGTTATATCTGTGACAGATATTGTTTTGAGAACCGGTATTACAGGGTCCTTTACGCATCCGGAAAGAAACAGACTCACCGCAACAAACAACAAAACATTGCTTATTGTCCTCCCGGATCTGGCGTTATACTTCTTCGCTGAATTGCAGGTAGATGTACGAATTGTGTTTGTTGTGTTATCCATTTTATTCCGGGTTATTTATTCCTTAGTTCTATTCAAAACAGTATTATATAAAATCATTGGTGAGGTAAAATAAGTCTGGATTTTCTGTATTCGCAAGACTATTTTGATCAACTTCCCGAAACTGATGTTGAACGAGGATATTTCAGATATGGAACGATTTTGACAGGATAAGGAGCTCGCCGCAGCCAATCTCCGGCGGATGTTACTAAGTTCTGCTTGAAATACAATTTTGCATGAGATCAAACTCCAGGCACTTTAGGCACTTCACACTTCCAACTTCTTACTCTTTAATGAACTTTTTTGTAAAGGCTATCTGATCGCTGACGATTATAAGATAATAGATTCCCTTCTTTATTATTTGAGACAGATCCAGATGCTTAATATTTTCGTCCTTCGACAGAATGTCTTTGAAGATTGTATGCCCTGCCATATTAACAATTGAAATATAGTTTTTTTCGGCGAGCGGAGAAGTTAAAAGGCTAATAGTAAAACGACCGTCATTTGGATTAGGGTATAGGTTGATGAATTCAGGATCATCAATAGACAACCTTGCATATATGGTGATTGATGAAGTAGCTACTGCACCCTGATTATCAGTGGCAATGGCTGTAATTTCATAAATTCCCGCTTTTGTAAATTCAAAAGGTATCTCGAAAGGAGCTGTCTGATTTTCTCCTATTTTCTGATCGCCTATGTAATACTCCACTTTGCTTACAGAACCGTCAGTATCTGAAGCATCTGCTGAGATAAGAATTATTGCCGGGACTTCTACAGCGCTGTTGTGTGAGGGATTGGCAATATTGACCACCGGGAACTGATTTACTGCGGATATGGCATTTTCGACAGTAACTGTTACAGGTGCCGAAACCGTTTTTGCATTAAGATTATCTTTTGCTGTGGCAGTCAGGGTATAAGTTCCGGCTGTTACATCTTTCCAGATAATCGAGTAGGGAGGGGTTAGCTTTTCTCCGATTTTCACACTTCCATTAAAGAATTCCACTTTACTTACAGTTCCGTCCGGATCAGAGGCTGTTGCATCTATGATAATCGTGGCCGGTGTTATATATGAATTGTTTTTGGTTGGGGAAGAGATACTTACAACAGGTGGTTTATTAACAGGTTGTGTGGAGGCAATCTCTGCATATATTACCGATCCAACCTGCCATGTCCCGTTTTGTGAAGTAGTAGCAGGGTTAACGGTGCCCCATCTGGCATTTACTGAAAGACCATCTTTCCATTCTGTGCCGAGATCTTTACCATAGTCGGGCCTTTTTGCCGGGATGAAGTTGACAAAATCAATAAATCCCGGATTAACCACAACAGAATGAATATCGTAACCCATGGCCTGCCATTGGGCAAATGTCTTTAGTGTACCATGCACATTAAATACAGGAGTGCCTGATTCACACCAGTATACATTATAATCACATTCGAACCCGGTAAGGCTTTCCCTGTCGCCAATAGTAATACAATATGTCTGATGCTTAGTATAGAAGATATTGTTGAAAATTTTCGTTCCGTGTGATACTGAATAACCTCCGTTATCGGTGTTGGTATAAATATGTACCAGGGGGCGTTTTGTCTGTGCGGTTGTCCTGTCAGTATACAAGGTATTATTATAGATCTTTACATTGCTCATACCTTTTACAACCACACCAACAGCACCGCCTTTAACTATATTATAAGCAATCCCGCCAGCCGTGTTACTCATGTTATTGCCTGATTTGCGGATTATTCCCATCGGGACGCCATCAAGATAATTGTATTTAATGACCGCATTTATATTATGTCCTGTAAAAAGCCCGTGGGTTATGGAGGTCATGTCACTCCCGCGCCAGGTAAATTTGTTACCGGTGATCACCTCCCCCGCCAGGTTGTTGTTATAGTTGCCTGGCAATTCATCACCCGCGCACAGCATATAGCCATAACGGTTAACTGAGGTGATTGAATTATTTTTAAAGGTAAATGTTGTTAGTCTGCTCCGGGAAATATTTACCCCCGTCCAGGTATCATCATAATTTGTATAAGTCCTGCCCTCAATGTTCAGGATGGTCTGAGCGTTAATAACCCACCCCATCAATAAGAAAGTTGCAATCAGTAAGTTTCTCATTAATGAAAACTCTTTTGACGTATATATGTTTTGAGCGGATAAAAATATACTTTTTTAACGATTAATGGTCGATAATGTTACACGAATGGAAATATTTTATCCGGTTTGGCATGTCCCTTAATCTCCAAAAGGGGACTTATTCCTGAAAACTCTGAGGGAGGTATGCCCCTGAATCCTTTAAAGGGGACTTATAGACCTGAATCCCCGAAGAGCAATTTTTTCATAGTGTTGATCAAATTTTACCAGACATTTGTCAAAAACTACACTGTTTTGACAAACAGGACTATTTCAAGTGTCAAGTATGTAATTCATTAGGTGTATGGTTATTTTGTTTAGGTGGCAGGTCTCCGGGGGTGCCGTTTTGTTGTCCAATGCCCCTGTTTGCGGTTTGGAGCGCACAGTTTCTTTTCTTAATTTCACACTTGAATTTTTTCAAAAACCTCGTCGGAATTTGCATACTACACTCCTGAAAACTGATTGATTTAAATTTATCAAAAAACACCCTTATCAGTCATAATTACAGGAAGATACGTCGAAATGCAGATGGGACTGACGGGGCGGAAGCATGCCCGAAGTGGCCGGTTTGGAAGATAAAAGACAAAAGGTTAAAGACAAAAGTAAAAGCAACAGATTGCTTCGCTACGCTCGCAATGACCGTACCCCTTTGTAAAATACCATATTACGGAACGCTGACCACTGTAAGCTTTAAATTAACAATGAAACGACTAACCATACTCCTTATATTATTGTCAATAGCTACGGTTGTTTTTTCCCAGCCTTATAAGAGGCGTGTTACTCTTAACCCCAACTCGGGATACATTAATTATAATGAGCTGACTTCAGGATACGGACTCGGGGAGACAGAGATCGACTATTCGAAATACTTTTACGGACTTACTACAACCCATGGTTACGAATTGAATATATATGGGCTTGGGGTCAACAGCAGTCTGGCGATATCAGGCGGGGCCGGCATTCTTTTCTACAACGGAGGAGCCCTTTTCCCGCTTTATGGCGATTTAAGGTTCACAAGCAAAAAAAAGAGAATATCACCTTTTGTTTTCTCCAGGAGCGGACTCCTTATCAATACCAGCGATTTTAATATGGGAACAAGAGTATTTATAAACGCAGGAGCCGGAGCGAGCTACAAGATCAACGACCAGCTGGAAATCTCTTTTTGCCCCGGCCTTTACGTCCAGATGGGCAATAATGTCTACAGGGATGCTTTTGCAGACGTTAAAGTAGGGGTAGTTTTCAGACCGTAATTAGCGATCTATAAGATTTGAGGAACTCAGAACGCTTGAAGAAGCTCAGAGCACAGAGTTCAGGCTTTGCCAGCCAAAGCTGGACGAAGGACAGCGACGGCTGGGCGCAGAGCAAGAAAAAATTAAGTAGTAGAAGTTGGCAGTTGGCAAAAAAATACTCTGCGAGACTCAGCGAATGAATCTGCGAAAATCTGCGAGAAACTTTTTATTAACCGCCACAGATTGCTTCTCCCGACCCACAACTTCGCTACCTCCTTCGCTAAAGCTTCGGACTTCGCCCGACGTAGTCGGCTTCGTCCGACGAAGTCGGAGGTCAAAGTACGCTTCGTTGTGCAGGGTCGGGATCGCAATGACAGTACACACGATTAACTAATTAATAACATGGATTTCACAAACAAAAGCCTCCTCATTACCGGAGGCACCGGGTCATTCGGGAACGCTGTCCTGCGACGCTTCCTGGATACCGACATAGGAGAGATAAGGATATTCAGCCGCGACGAGAAGAAACAGGACGATATGCGGCAATTTTATAAGAATCCGAAAATTAAATATTTCATCGGCGATGTCCGTAACTTCGACAGTATAAGCAGCGCCATGCACGGGGTTGATTTTGCCTTTCATGCGGCGGCTCTCAAGCAGGTGCCATCGTGTGAATTCTTTCCGGCAGAGGCTGTCAGGACGAATGTCCTTGGATGTGAAAACGTGCTGAATGCTGCTCAAAAGCATAGTGTAAAAAGAGTCGTGACACTCAGTACAGATAAGGCCGTATACCCGGTCAATGCCATGGGGATGTCGAAGGCCCTGAGTGAAAAGATAATGATCGCACAGTCGCGAAACCTCAACGGATCCGGTATAGTCTTTTGCGGCACACGCTACGGGAATGTCCTGGCATCCAGAGGATCTGTCGTGCCGCTCTTTGTACATCAGATTAAGAACAACCAGCCCATTACGGTTACGGATCCCAATATGACAAGGTTCCTTATGACCCTCGAGGAGGCTGTAGAGCTGGTACTCTTCGCTTTTCAGAATGGAAAGAACGGGGACCTTTTTGTAAAGAAATCACCAGCTACGACTATTGGTGTTCTTGCACAGGCCATTCAGGAACTTTACAATTCAAATGTCCCTGTGAAGATCATTGGCACCCGTCATGCAGAGAAACTCTACGAGACACTTGTCAACAGAGAAGACATGGCCAAGGCAATGGATGAAGGGGATTTCTTCAGGGTCCCGGCAGATACCCGCGATCTCAATTACAACAAGTTCTTCACTGAGGGCGAAGCAAAAGTCTCCGAAGCCGAGGAGTATAATTCGCATAACACCCGCAGGCTGA